>CP114561.1:0-635000 GCA_028865235.1 Candidatus Manganitrophus sp. | reverse complement strand
TTCGGGGGTAGAGCACTGTTTCGGCTAGGGGGTCTTCCCGGCTTACCAAACCGATGCAAACTCCGAATACCGCAAAGTGCATTATCGGGAGACAGACGGCGGGTGCTAACGTCCGTCGTCAAGAGGGAAACAACCCAGACCGCCAGCTAAGGTCCCAAAATCATGGCTAAGTGGGAAACGATGTGGGAAGGCACAGACAGCCAGGAGGTTGGCTTAGAAGCAGCCATCCTTTAAAGAAAGCGTAATAGCTCACTGGTCGAGTCGTCCTGCGCGGAAGATGTAACGGGGCTCAAGCCATGTACCGAAGCTGCGGATTGCAAGCTTGCATGCGTGGTAGAGGAGCGTTCTGTAAGCCGGTGAAGGTGGATCGTGAGGATGCTGGAGGTATCGGAAGTGCGAATGCTGACATGAGTAACGATAAAGGGGTGAAAAACCCGCTCGCCGAAAGCCCAAGGTTTCCTGCGCAACGTTCATCGGCGCAGGGTGAGTCGGCCCCTAAGGCGAGGCCGAAAGGCGTAGTCGATGGGAAACAGGTTAATATTCCTGTACCTCTTGTTGCTAAAGAAAATCTAAGTTCAGGCAACAAGAGACCGTACCGCAAACCGACACAGGTGGACAGGTAGAGAATACCTAAGGCGCTTGAGAGAACTCGGGTGAAGGAACTCGGCAAATTAACACCGTAACTTCGGGAGAAGGTGCGCCCTTACGGTACGTGAAGGGCTTGCGCCTGGAGCTGAAAGGGAGTCCGCAGTGAACCAGGTGGCTGCGACTGTTTATTAAAAACACAGCACTCTGCAAACACGAAAGTCGACGTATAGGGTGTGACGCCTGCCCGGTGCCGGAAGGTTAAGTGATGGGGTTAGCGCAAGCGAAGCTCTTGATCGAAGCCCCGGTAAACGGCGGCCGTAACTATAACGGTCCTAAGGTAGCGAAATTCCTTGTCGGGTAAGTTCCGACCTGCACGAATGGCGTAACGATGGCCACACTGTCTCCACCCGAGACTCAGCGAAATTGAAATCGCTGTGAAGATGCAGTGTACCCGCGGCTAGACGGAAAGACCCCGTGAACCTTTACTATAGCTTTGCACTGGACTTTGAATCTGACTTGTGTAGGATAGGTGGGAGGCTTTGAAGCGTGGACGCCAGTTCGCGTGGAGCCAACCTTGAAATACCACCCTGGTGTCTTTGAGGTTCTAACCTAGGCCCGTTATCCGGGTCGGGGACAGTGTCATGGTGGGTAGTTTGACTGGGGCGGTCTCCTCCCAAAGAGTAACGGAGGAGCACGAAGGTACCCTCAGGCATGGTCGGAAATCGTGCTCTGAGTGCAATGGCATAAGCGTGCTTGACTGCGAGACCGACAAGTCGAGCAGGTACGAAAGTAGGTCTTAGTGATCCGGTGGTTCTGTATGGAAGGGCCATCGCTCAACGGATAAAAGGTACTCCGGGGATAACAGGCTGATTCCGCCCAAGAGTTCATATCGACGGCGGCGTTTGGCACCTCGATGTCGGCTCATCACATCCTGGGGCTGTAGCAGGTCCCAAGGGTATGGCTGTTCGCCATTTAAAGTGGTACGTGAGCTGGGTTTAGAACGTCGTGAGACAGTTCGGTCCCTATCTGCCGTGGGCGTTGGAGATTTGAGGGGAGCTGCTCCTAGTACGAGAGGACCGGAGTGGACGAACCTCTGGTGTACCGGTTGTCACGCCAGTGGCATTGCCGGGTAGCTATGTTCGGAAGGGATAACCGCTGAAAGCATCTAAGCGGGAAGCCCCCCCCAAGATTAGATTCGGTTCTTTGCGCGCTTGTTAGATGAATTTAAGTACTACTGAAGGCCCATATTCGGTTTAAGCCGGCTGTCGGTTTTCGACAGCCGGTCGGTTTTCGGTGGCAATACCGGAGGGGTCACACCCGTTCCCATCCCGAACACGGAAGTTAAGCCCTCCAGGGCCGATGATACTGCACCCGCGAGGGTGTGGGAAAGTAGGACGCTGCCGGATTAAATTAAGCCCCGCTCATCGAAAGGTGAGCGGGGCTTTTTTTGTCTTGTGTTTGGGAAGAAATTGAGCGAATCATCGGGGTTCCATCGACGTCTGGAGATCCGATTCATTAATTCATTATTTAATTTTCTCTTTCTCTAATGCTTTTCCTTGCACTTGGTCGGCTTTCTTGTCTAAGATGATTGTGGATCTTGATTAAACCCTGGAGCGAGCGATGGTTGCTGAAAAGCCGAGTGATGAAGAAATTGCGATGGAACTCACGCTGAAGTTCATCGAGAAATTACAGGATTCTCTTTTCACCGTTTTTGAAACTCAAAAAAATGATATTACCCCCGAGAAAATCGGGGAGGCGTATCAGAAAATCCTCCAGGCCGTAAAAGAAGCTTAAAGAATGTGGAATTGAGAAACCCCAGCGCCGATTGACAGGGTGGTATAGTCGGACGCTGCAGGATGAATTCAAAGGCCGCGCTCATCGAAAAGGTGAACGCGGCCTTTGAATTTTGAGATGAAAATTTTCTCTCCTTTATTTAAAAATTACGATCGATCGTTCCTCCGGAAATTCACTTCCTTGATATACTTAGCCATGATTGCCGATCACCTTAGAAGACATCCGGGGTCCGCCAAAGTAAATCGAACATTACATTTGATGGGAGATCATCATGCAGAGTATTCCCCTGGCGTTGGCCAAACCGGGGATGGTTCTCGCCAGAAGCGTCACCAATCCGAATAGTCCCAACGGGGCCCCGGTTTGCGGGAAGGGGATTCCCTTGACCGATTCGTTGATCGAGCGATTGGTGCAGATGGGCGTTCAATCGGTGACGGTGGAGGGTCATCCGGTCGCGGTGGAAGGAGAGAGCACGTTGGAGGAGATGCTGGTGAAATTGGACGAAAAGTTCAGGCGGCTTGAAGGAGATTCCCTGATGATGAGGATCAAAGAAATCTACAAGAGACGATTGATCCGATCGAGGGAGGGATAGGATGAACGAAAAACGAGAAGAGATCCAGCGTCTCATCAAAGAGACGCGATCTTTGCCGACCCTTCCGGGAATCGTCACAAAAATGAGCGCATTGGTGGAGAACGACAAAACGTCGATCCAGGAAATCGCACGGCTGGTCTCTTCCGATCAGATCCTCTCGGCGAAAGTGTTAAAACTGGTCAATTCTCCATTTTATGGTTTTCCCGGCCGGGTCTCGACCGTTTCAAACGCCTTGATCCTCCTCGGCGTGAACGTCGTCAAGGGATTGTCGTTGAGCGCGTCCATCTTTGAGATGATGGAAAAGAACGTGGTCGGGCTCTGGGAGCATTCTCTCGGGACGGCGGTGGCGGCGAGCGTGATCGCCAAACGGATCGGCGCGCCGGAGGCGGAAGAGATCTCCACCGCCGCGTTGCTGCACGATATCGGAAAGGTGATCGTCAAAATCAAGTTCGAGGAAGATTACAAGCGCTTTGAATCGCTGGTGCAGGACAAAGAAATCTCGATGTTTGAGGTGGAACGGGAGCTGCTCGGCGCCGACCACGCCGAAATCGGCGGCTGGCTGGCGAAGAGCTGGTATCTTCCCGAAAAATTAATCGAGCCGATCGCGTATCATCACGATGTGGAGAAAGCGACCCGACATCCCCTCAATACCGCGATCGTCCATCTCGCCGACGTTCTGATCAAAGCCGGCGGATTCGGCTTCAGCGGAGACAACGTCGTCCCTCTGATTCAACCCGCCGCATGGAAAAAAACGGGTCTCACCGAAACACAACTGGAAGGGATCATCGATGAGATCGAGGATAAACTGATCGACGTTAAAAACTTAAGCCTCGAGATACAGGCGACCCATGACGCCCAAGCTTAGAATCGCCCTCTTTTCTCCGGACAAGAACATCGCCGACGTCATGGAGCTTCGCTTGCGAAGCAAGGGACATCAGGTCGTGACCCTCACGCATCTCACCGATCTTCTCGGCTTTATCTATTCGGACCCGCCCGATCTCTTAATCGTCGATCTCACCGCGCCGGATCCGGAGATTCAAACGGTCATCCGAGGTTTGAAAGAGGAGGGTCACTTCAGCGTCATTCCGATCATCGGACTGATCCAGGAGTCGATGGAGGAGCTCTTTGATTGGGCCGCGTATCCCCTGGATGACTTTCTCTTGGTTCCGGTGCGATATCCCGAGCTCTTCAACCGCGTTGATCTCTCGCTTCAGCGGATTCAACGGGTCTTCGATCATAATCCCCTGACCAAGCTTCCCGGCAACACCTCCATTCAGAAAGCAATTGAAAAGACGTTGGGAAAGCCGATGGCGGTCTGTTATATCGACGTCAATCATTTCAAGCCGTACAACGACACGTTCGGATTCGCCCGGGGCGACGAGGTGCTTCGGATGTTGGCCCGGATCATGTCGAATGCGGTCAAGGAGTCGGGGGAAGGAGGATTCTCGGGGCACGTCGGCGGCGACGACTTTGTTTTCATCGTTCCGTTCGATCGGGCGGAGGCGGTTTGCGAAACGATCATCCGCAACTTCAACATCATCGTCTCGGATTTGTTCGGGGAGCGGGAGAAAGCCGACGGCTATTACGTCGCCAAGGACCGAAGAGGGGAGACGCAACACATTCCTCTTTTGGGGATCGCCATCGCCGTGGTGCCCACCATGAATCCAAAATTACGGCACTATGGAATGATCTCCGCGGTGGCCGCGGAGCTGAAGAAATATGCAAAGCAATCGGCCGTCAGTCGGTACGTCATCGACCGGCGGAAAGAGTAGGACCGTCCGTTTTTTATCTTCCATCCATTTCCGGCGCAGGCTCTCCGAGAAGCCGTTCGATCTCCTCTTCTCCTTCGACCGCTTCTCGAAATAACTCCACAGCCAACGCCTGTGTTACCGAATCTTTCTCTCTGATCTTTTCGGATAACGCCCGATAGGTCCGGATGCTCGTCCGCTCCGCATCGAGGACCGCCTTCAGGGCGCCATCGATATCGCGCACATTTTTCGGCAGTTTAAAGGGCTTATCGGTCGCATCCTTCGAAAGATCGGTCAGTTTCGGCACCGGCGCTCCTCCCAATGCGATGATCCGCTCCGCCAGCCGTTCGGCGTGAATCAAGGCCCGATCCGACTTTCGTCGCAGAACCTGACTCACCGCCGGAGAATCGGGGCCGCTGATCGTCTTGGAAACGAAGAAATAGTTATAGTGCGCATACCATTCATCGGCATACGCCCGGGTCAGCGCTTCAATCAACGCCTTTCGGTCCTCCCGGACAAGCTGTTGTCCCAATCTCCCCATCGGTTTCGCTCCTCCGTTTAAAAAATCCGATCGAAATCGGCTCTCCTTTCATGATAGGACATTTGCGGCGACAGGGGGAAGGGGGTCGGCATCGATCGGATGCGGCGAAAGCGAATTCATGCCGAAGATCCGGCCCGCTGATCCGGGCGGACGATACAGGATTGATGCTTAGGCGCAAATCACGTTGTAAAGCGGGGGCCGATCTCAGTATACTTCTCCGTCCTTATGGGTAGGAGGGAGAGGGATGAGGGATCCTGTTTTAATGAAGAGTCTCCGGCGGTCGGTCTGGATTGCGGTTCTGGCGGTTGGGTTATTCAGCGCGTTCTTCCCCAATCGGGCCGACGCCATTCCGGCTTTTGCCCGGACGGTGAACGCGCCTTGCGTGATGTGCCATACCGGGTTCCCAAAGCTGAATGCCTTCGGCTTCGTCTTCAAGCAGGGGGGGTATCGGATGCCGCCGATCAGCAACAATCCCGGGAAGTTTCTTTGGGAGCAGCCGCTCCCCCTCTCGGGACGGATCGATCTCTCCGCGCTCACAGAGAGCGACCGTTGGGACCCGGAGGTGACGGGAATCGTCGGCGGCCCCGATCTGAGCGATGTAAAACGGAGCCGATTCGGTCTCGACGACTGGCAGCTGTTGGCCGGGGGGACCCTCGCCCCGCGGATCTCTTTTTGGGAATTCTCCGGGGAACCATTCCGGGTCTGGAAGGAGAGACGACCGGTACGGACGATCCCGACGCCACCGACCTTAAGACCGAGGTCTTCGTCGTCCAGGTCAACGATCTTCTTCCCGACTCGCTGTTGAATCTTCGGATCGGGAAGGATCACATCGATAATTATTTTCTCTCCAGCGCCCGTCGGCTGACCCGCGCCGACTATCTTATTCAGATCCAGCCGGCGCTCGGGGCCTCCCTTCGCTCCTGGTCGGTCGGGACGGAGGTGAACGGCTTCCACCCGATCGGCCTGCGGTATGCCGCGGGGGTCCGGAACTTCAGTCCCGAATACAATTCCAAAAATGATAATGAGCAGCGGATCGGCGCCGCTTACGCCTGGGTCAGCCAGACGATCCGGCACCAGGCGGTCAGTTTGATCGTGAACAGCGATCGAGTGGGGGACGCGAACCTCGGGACCGATGCGTCCGCGCTCGGGTACGGCGCGAGCCTGAACCTCTACGTCCTGAACGCGTTCAACATCGTTCCCGGCGTGTTCTGGTATCGGGAGGGGGCGATGCGCACGGCGGGAGAGATCTCGAAGTCTTCAGCGGAACGCTGGAACTGATCTATCCCTTTCGCGGAAACCTCTGGGGGACGCTCCGCTATGACTTCCATGATCGAAGCGATATCGACGCCGACGCGCAGCAGGTCGTCGCAAGCCTCGCCTGGTATCCCTTTTGGAATGTCCGGTGGGTCGCCGAGGTCAGCCGCCTGACGGCCTCCAACCTTCGGCTGGCCGGCAGCCCCGTAGAATCGTTCAGCGAGATCGGCGCGGTGCGATCCGACGTCACGCGGGACACGGTGGCGCTGCTGATGCAGGTCGATTTTTAGATGGAGAGAGTTGGGTTTGAGGGTTAGATCTCGATTCCCAACAGATTCCGAACCAGCATTCCGATCAGGTAGGTGACCCCGGCGGCGACGGTGATGATCACCAGATTCGTCAGCGCCCGCCGTTTCACGTCCATCCCGGAGAGGAAAGCCAGGGCCATCGAGACGAGAATGATGATGGTTCCGGCGGTGAGGATCGACCAGAGCGCCGTGTGGGCGCCGAAGATCACCGGAAGCAATGGGAACGACGCGCCGATAAAGTAGCTGACGCCGACGATCGCGGCCGACTGAATCGCCGGTTCCGTCCGGGGTTCCTCGCCGGTCCCTCCTACCAAAAAGCGCGCCTTCTCTTCCTGGGTCCGCCGCACCTCGTTTTCGGAGCTGACCGCGACATAGGCGCCGGCGGCCATCGAGAGCGATCCCGCGACGGCGGTCGTCAGCCCCGCCAGCAAGACGAGCGAGTTCTGCCCGAAGCTCGCAAAGAAACCGCTGACCGCGCCGAGAATCTCGACCATCCCGTCGTTGAGGCCGAGAAAGATATTCCGGATCCGATCGGGATTGATGATCCTTTCCTTTAGCCGGCTGACGATCGCATCTTCATGCTTGAATTCATCCTCCAAGACCCCCCGGACCGCCTTCCCGATCGAATTGTCTTTGTTCTCCTTCCAGAGGGTGAGGTACTTGCGAATGCCGTGGATCTCGATCGCTTCCAGAATCAGGTCGATCGCCGGCGCGCCGAAGAGCCGGCAGACCAGAACGATCATCTGCAGCTTGAATCTCCGGGCCGGATTGAGCTCGGAGATCTCGATTCCGAAAAGACTTTGCCAAAAGGCGAGGTGTCCCCCCTCCACCTTGATCAGCTCGTCGAGCGTCGGATGGAGCTCGGGCCCGGAGATCTCCCGGAATTTCCGGTAAAGCATCAGATCGAACAGCTCATCGAGGACAAGCTGGCGGGCCAGGTGCGGATCAACCGTTTGAACGTTTTGCATCGTGAACTCCAATGGGGGATGTTTCTCGAATAAGAATAGCGATCCTTATTTTTGATCATACCCTTCATCTCCGGGTCAATTCAAGCGGTCTTTAAAATTGGCATCGTGCGATACCGCTCGTTTGTGGGTGAAATGTAGAATGAGACAATTTGGAAATATGGAATCCGCTTTCTGATGGTGGCAGTCATTGCGGCGATCGTTCGCATTTGCCTGAACACGCGCGCGCGCCGCATGGTTCGCTTTCACCCACGATGTGCGCAGAGGCGCTTTGCGCTCCCTTCTTCTGGGCACATTTCTCGCGGGGAGCTTCAATCCTTGCCCTTTTGAAAAATATTCTCATTGACATTGCTGAACGAGACTACTAATGTGTATAAACCAGTAATTAGGGGAATGTGGTTACTGGTGAAAAGCCAAACATACTTCCGGAGATTCTTAAAGAACATATGCAAGGGGCAGTTCTTTAGATTTAGGATGATCCGGAAAGAGGAGGTGCAAAATGAAGAAGGTCATTGGACTTTTGTTCGGGATTGCGCCCTTTCTTCTCTTCGCCGCCACGGTTGTCGCGGCCCCGCTGCAGATCAATGAAAGCTCTCCGCTGGTGAATGGAAACAAGTGTAAAGCGATGAATCAGTTCCTCACCGCGAGCGGCGGCTCGGGGCCGACGCCGTATAAGTGGAAGGTCATCTCGGGTACGCTGCCCGCCGGTCTTACGATGCCGTCGTCCTTTGCCACCATGTCGACCGTGATCACCGGCACACCGACCACGGTCCAGACCAAGACCTTTACGGTGCAGGTGACCGACGGCGCAGGGACCAAGGTGCAAAAAGTATTCAGTCTCACGATCGACCCGCCGCTGACGGCGGTCATCACCAACCAGACCACCTCCTTTTCGGCGACGCGGGGGACGTTCTTCTCCTTCAATGTCTTTTCGCAGGGGGGATGTAACCCACGGACCTTCTCTATTACGGCGGGGCAGCTCCCGCCCGGCATGTCGTTGAGCGGGAACGTGATTTCCGGAACACCCACGACCGCGGGATCATACACTTTCACCGTAACCCTGCGCACCCAGGACGGTCAGACGACCTCCCAGCCGTTCACCATTACCGTCAGCTGATCCACATTTGAGAAAGGGGACGGTCAGAGATGGCCGTCCCCTAACTCCATTCGGGTTTGACTCTTCTCTGATGGAGAGCGATCATGCGCGAGACAAAAAAGAGAACGTTTCGGGACCATTTCAGTTTTTTCCTTGGACTCCTTTTATTTTTATCTTGGACCGGACCGATCGCCTTTGCACAGATGATCGGGTCGGTCTCTCCGACGGCCGGTTCTTCGGGAACGTCGGTCACGATCACCGGCTCGGGTTTCGGCAAGAGACAGGGGGCGAGCACCGTTACCTTTAATGGAACCCCGGCGGCTGTAACGAGTTGGATCGACAGCGAGGTGAGCGTCACGGTTCCGGAGGGGGCGACCTCCGGTCCGGTGGTGGTGACCGTCGACGGGGAGTCGACTGAGGCGGAAGATCACTTCAGGGTGATCGTTCCTGTTTCGCCCCCTTCATTGTCCGCCTTATCTCCCGCCGCCTCTCCTCGCCATTCGAATGCCGTCGGTATGGAGGTCACCCTCACCGGATCGGGGTTCGGCTACGATCAAGGATCAAATGCCGTTACTTTTAACGGTGCTCCGGCCGCCGTGATCGCCTGGAGCGAGACACGTATTCGTGTGAAGCTCCCGGAGGGGGCGACGACCGGTCCGGTGGTGGTCACGGCTCATGACGAGCCGAGCAACTCGCTCGCTTTTACCGTTTTTCCACACATTTCTTCATTTTCCCCCGCGGCCGGCCCGGCGGGGAGCGCTTTTACCATTTACGGAAGTCATTTCGGCGGAACTGCGGGGGCCGGCTCCGTCCAATTTAATGGCCTTCCGGCGCCGATCATCCGCTGGTCGGAGAGTCAAATCGTCGCAGCGGTTCCGGATGGTGCGGCCTCCGGTCCGGTGGTCGTCACCGTCAACGGGGTGCCGAGCAATGCCGATCAGCTCTTCGCCGTCCGTTCTGTTTTGAGCCCGATGATTGCCTCTCTCTTTCCCGGCTCTGCCCCTTCGGGGGCGTCGGTCATTATTACAGGATCGGGATTCGGCGGCGCCCAGGGCGCCGGCGCGGTCACCTTCAACGACACCCCGGCGGCGGTCCTCGGTTGGACGGAGACACAGGTGATCGCGACGGTTCCCGACGGCGCGACCACCGGTCCGATTATCGTCACCGTCCATGAGGCGGTCAGCAATCGGAATCAGGTTTTTACCGTGACCTCTGAATCTACCTTTTCATTAACGTCGATTGCGCTCACCCCGGAGCACCCGACGCTGACGGTCGGTCAAACGGTGTCGTTGACTCCGGTCGGGATCTTCAAAAACGGATTCGCGCAGCCTCTCAGCCTCGCCACGGTGACGGCCGGCATCGCCCATACCTGCGCGGTTTTCTCGGAAGGAACCCTCTCCTGTTGGGGCGAGAATACCTTCGGGCAGTTGGGCAACGGGAGCACCTTCCCTTCCACGGTTCCGGTCAAGGTCCGAGGAATCGACAGCGCGACGGGGGTCGCGGCGGGCGGGGCCCACACCTGCGCCCTTCTGTCTGAGGGGCGGGTCGTCTGTTGGGGAGACAATTCCGTCGGCCAGCTCGGCAACGGTACGACGACCGGGTCGGCCCTTCCGGTGGAGGTCACCGGCATCACCCATGCCGTGGCGATCCGGGCGACCGGCCACTATACGTGCGCCGATCTGTCGGACGGCGCCACCCAATGCTGGGGGGCCGACGGCTCGGGCGCGCTCGGCAATGCGGGGGCGCTCGATTCCTCCACGCCGGTCACGGTCGACCGGATCGGCAATCCACAACCGATCCCCGCCGGGGTGAGCGCGACCTGTGTTCTCTCCGAGGGGCGGGTAAATTGCTGGGGGGAAAATACGTTCGGCCAGCTCGGCAATGGAACCAGCCGCGGATCGGTCACGCCGGTCCGGGTCGACGGAATCGGCGGCGCCCTGGCGATCGCGGCAGGAAGCTATCATACCTGTACGGTGTTGTCGAACGGCACGTTGAGTTGCTGGGGAGCGGGCACTTCGGGCCAACTGGGTGATGGCAAAGCAGCCGGGTCGAGCGTCCCCGTCACGGTCAGCGGGATCAAGAGCGCCGCCGCCGTCATTTGGACAAGCAGCGATCCGAGCGTGGCGACGGTCGACGCCAACGGCCGGGCCATCGCGCTTCGCCCCGGGCTGACCACCTTGAGCGCCACCTCCCGGGGGGTCAGCGGAAGCACCACCCTGTTGATCGAATCACCTGCGCCCTCCGCGGCCGCCTCCGCTTCCGCCACGGCCAACCGGTTCGGCCATTGATCATTGCGTTGTTCGCCGATCAGGGTCCAATCGCGCAGAGGCAGGCCGGTCGTTTGAAATCGGCTCGAAATCAAAAGGAGGCGCAGATGAGCAGCGCTTATCTGATTCGAGAGAAAGATAAAATCGCGTTGAAGGTCTTGGTCGGGGAGATCTAAGTAAACGAGCTGCTTGCGCTCGACCGACAGTTCTTAAGCGATCCGGCCACGGCGTCGTCAGTCCCGCCACCAGCACCAACGTGTTTTGACCGAAACTTGCAAAGAATCCGGCCACCGCGCCGAGGATCTCAACCATCCCATCATTGAGTCCGAGAAAAATATTCCGAATCCGGTCGGGATTAATGATTATCTCCTTTAATCGGCCGACAATTACGTCCTCATGCTCAAACTCGTCTTTTAAGATCCCGTGAACCGCCTTTCCCATCGGGTAGTCCTTGTTCTGTTTCCAGAGGGTCAGGTATTTCCGGATGCCGTAGACCTCGATCGCCTCCAGGATCAGGTCGATGGCGGGCGCCCCGAAGAGACGGCAGACGAGGACGATCATCTCCAGCTTGAGCCGTCGCGCAAAGTTGAGTTCCGAAATCTCGACTTTGAAGAGCTCCTGCCAGAAGCCGAGGTGTCCGTTTTCGACCTTGATCAGCTCGTCGAGGGTCGGATGCAATTCGGGCCCGGAGATCTCCCGGAACCTTTTGTAGAGCGACAAATCAAACAGCTCATCGAGAATCAGCTGCCGGGCGAATTCCGGGCTTACATATTTGGTGTTTTGCATGAAAGACTCCATTCCGGGATTGAAGGCCGCTGAGCTCCGCGTGGATCTTCTTTCTTTGATCATACCTTTCCGCTTCGCTCAAATCAATCGGGGTGAGATCTTCTGCGGGGGCGGCGCATGCGTCGCGGGTGTGCGGCTTGCGAATCTTCGATATTGAAAAATTACGCTTGTAATGCTGGTACCGTTCCGGTATAGTTCACGGATTATGCAAAGAGGGGAAGACGGTTTTAATCGACGCTTCTCTCCCGAGAAAAAAGACGATTTCAAGACGAATGAAGCGGCCCATTCCTTCAATATTTTGTTGCTATCGGCTTTGTAATTTAGGTATCCTAACATTCATTCCCGTTGAGTCGGAGCCGCATTTGGGGCGGCTCAGGTAAGTTTTTTTACCTGGGTTTTATCCCTTCAAATGCCTCTCTCAAACCGCCGGTTGTGGGGGCAGCGCCGGTTCGGATGGACAGAAAAACTGCCTTTGGTTTTAAGTAAGTATGGGTAGAAATCAGGGGGAGAGCATGGAAGGCTGCATGCAGGTGCAACCGATCGTTCTCTCCCGGTATAAGCGTTTTCTTTCGGTTGTCTTTGTCCTGTTTATCGGTTTGACTTTCTTCCTCTCCGCCTGCGGCAACGGAGGAGGGGGAGGAGGAGGCGCAGGGGCGCCCGGCGTCCCCGTGGACCCGCCCATTGACACCGATCCGCCGGCGATTCAGCTGGCCGGCGACCCCGCGACCCTTGTTTTACCCCAACTCCCCAACGTCTCCCCCGCGCGCGCCCCGCTGGAGGAGGTCGACGCCGGCCTGCTTCTTTCCCGCGTCAGCATCGTGCTCAACCGCAATGCCACGGTGGCCGACTTCAACGCCGCGGCGCAAAAACTCGGCGCCACCGCCATCGCATATTCCCGGACGAATTCCCCCTTCCTCACCCTCATCGTTCCGCGGCAGTCGAGCGGCGCGGCGGTGAAGCGCCTGGCGGTCCTTTTGCGCAATCAGCCCGGCATCCTTCTTTCGGTCCCCGGCCGTCAGCCGGAGGGGAAAGCATTGCCCTCCGAAAATGGAACGACGGTCGCCGCCGATTCCCTCGATCATCTCTGGCCGGCCGGCTTTCCCGCGGCCTGGAATCTCCGCGCGCGCGCCGAGGCCGATTGCGGCCTGCGCAAGGTCACGGTATTGGTTCCCGACCTCTACGTCGGAGAGCCTTTCAGCGGATTTCGGGATCAGGTGCCGGGGGCTTCCGAGAATTTCAACGCAACCCCGCTTCAGCCGCGCGATCCCGACGCCGTCCACCTCCACGGCTATGAAGTCGCCGCCGTTCTGGCCGGCAAGTTCGACGGCGCGGTTCCCACCGGCGCCAATCCTTTTCCGGACTGTTTAAAGATCGTCCCGATCGACCTCTCGGGGTTCGATTTCTTCCAGGCGGCGGAGGTGATCCGCGCCGCGATCGAAGGAGAAGAGGGGAAGGTCATCGTCAACGGATCGGTCGGTTATCCGATCGCCTTGTGCGGATCCAACGGAAACAATCCCTGTCTTGAGGGGGCGATCCGCAACGCTTTCCCCGTCGATCTACAGGAGCAGATGGCATTCCGGGTCGCCGCCGGCGTTGTCTGGGCCGAATTCGCCGTTCAGCCGACCGTTGCCAACGACATCCTCCTCGCCGTGGCGGCGGGGAATGAACGCAGCGACGAGACCGCCGGCGCCCTCGGCCAGACCTACGCCGGGTTTCGGAACGCGCGCCTGGCGTCGCCGTTTGCGATTGCGACGCAGCTGTCGAGCCTTCCCGCGGTGCTGGCCGACGAGGGATTGTGGACCTTCTCCGACATCGGCTATCCCGAACTCATGCTCGATTCCGCACGGATCGATCAGGTGCTGCGAGAGTTCGGGGTGGAAGCAATTCCTCCGGTGCCCGACCGCAACCTTGCTCTCGTCGGCAGCGCCACTCAGGCGAACGTTGTCAGCGATGTCGACCGCTCTTTATTCTCCAACGATGACGCCGACCTCTACGCCGTCGGCGAGGGGGTGGCCGGCCTCGTTTCGACCGAATTGAAAGGGACCAGTATTTCCGCCGCCCAGGTCGCCGGGCTCGCCTCGTACCTCTGGCTCCTCGACGACGATTTACGGAGCCGGCCGGTGGAAGAGACCCTCCGGTTGATTCGGGGAACCTCCCGCGCAAACGTGGAGCCGGACGATAAAAAGAGGGTGGAAAGCTTCATCGACGCCTATGCCGCGGTGCTGGCGCTCGATGCGCTGCATCAGACCGATCAGATCCGAAAAACGCTCCTCGACGTCAACAACGACGGCCTCTTCAATCATCTCGACTTGCAGGAATTCGCGGAGAGCTACCAGGTCGGCAATCCAAACGCGCCTTCCATCCCCGCGGCGCGTGATTACAGCCGGTTCGATCTCAACGGCGACGGCTTCACCGGAGGAATCCTCACCGAGCGGTTTGATCTCGACGCCGACGGCCTCGAACCGAACGGCGCCCCCCGCTTTACCACCGTCACCGCGACGATGGGGGGGGTAGCGGTTCCGTTGAATGAAGCGGCGCTGACCGACGCGCAGATTCTCTGCTACTACGCGTACGGGGTCGATTCGACCGGCGCGCCGTTTTATGACGCAAGCGGCGACACGGACGACGTGCGGGGAACCCTTCTCTCCCGCTGCCTCGGCATTCAGATGGATGTGGCCTTTCCAAATCGCTTCGAGACCAGCGCCCCCCTGAGAGTGACCCTCCGGCAGCCGGATGGAGCGGGAGGTTTCGCGCCCGCTCCGAACATCTTTGTCCAACTGTCGGCCGAATGCGCCACCGCCGTCCCCGCTTCCGGCCGGACGAACGGGAGCGGAGAGTTCAACGCGACCGTCAGCTTCGGAAGCGGCTGCGCCGATTTGACCCTGGTGGTCACGGCCCACGCGGACGAGGGGAGTCCCCGCTGGCGCAGCAGACCGTGCGGGCCTTTGCCCGGGGACTGGGGGTTCGGCTCAACCGGATCGCCACGACCAAGGGGGAAGTGACCCACTCCGG
Source organism: Candidatus Manganitrophus sp. (assembly GCA_028865235.1). Classification (GTDB taxonomy): domain Bacteria; phylum Nitrospirota; class Nitrospiria; order SBBL01; family Manganitrophaceae; genus Manganitrophus. The sequence goes on along the minus strand of CP114561.1, from coordinate 620,052 downwards.
CGGCATCTTGGTTCAAGATCAAAAGACGTCGATCTATCCGCCGGCGCAAGGGCGGGACTACACGCCGCCGGCGGTCGCGCTGAACGGCTCCGGGACCCACTCGCCCGACCCGCTCACCAGCAGCTACACCTATGCGGCCGACTATGTTGAATCGGTTTCGGCTTCCGAGGTCGAGAGCGACACCGTGACCGGGGGGCCTTGCGCCTGACCGCATCGTGCAACGCCGAGGGGAACGCCCAGATCACCGTCGTCACAACCGGCCTCGTCGCGCCTTATCTTCAATTTCCGGAGGGGCGCTTCCGGTTAATCATCGATGGAACCCTCTCCGGCACGGTCAGGAATGCGAATTTTGAGGCCAGATTCAATCTACGGAAGTCGACCAGCCCGGTCCAATCGGTGCTCTTGACCTCCGGCGATCAAATTCCGTCTCGGCCTTTCACGAATAACGTCGAGGTGGTTGGCCCCGCGAGTTACGAATTAGGAATGTCCGCCAAGGGCATCTGTGTTAATGGCAGCCCCGCGCGGTCGGCCGGCGCCGAAGTGTCAGTGACCTTTTCCATCGAGCCCCTCCCCTGATTTTCATCGCGTGAAAGCCTCTTCCGACCCGCGCGATCCTCTTCCCGGCGGCGTTGACGAACGCGATAGAATCGGCTACAGTTCGAGCACGTCATTTGTAACGTTTAACGAAGAGACCGGATGAAGCGAACATTGATTTTATCCAGTGCATGACCCTTTAGGTTTCGACCATGCCTCCAGAAGAAAAACCGTTCAATCTTCTTCGCTGGTTTTCCGTTTTAAGCCTTCTGTCGATCTCCGCGATCACCGTTTTCTCCGCCGTTCTCCTCTCCCGCCTCTTGTCCGAAAAGATGATTCAGCGCGACGCCGTCTTGACGATGGAGTTCGTCCAGACCCTTCTCGAAGACCAGGAGACGGCCGCCTATTTCGGGTCGGCGGGAGCGGACCCCTCCAGGGAGGTTCTCGAAAACTTTTTCAAGAAAATGACCTCCATGCCCGAGGTCGTCCGGACCAATGTCTATGCCAGAGACGGGACGATCATCTGGTCGAACGACCGCCGTTTTATCGGACACCGGTTCGATCCGAATCCGCAACTGGAAGAAGCCCTCTCCGGGAGGCTTGCCGTCCACAGCGGGGAATCGGGCAAGCCGGTCAAACCGGAGCATGTCTTCGATGAAGCGATCCCTTATTTCGCCGAATTTTATATTCCCGTTTGGGACGGCGGAAAGGAGGCGGTGGCCGGGGTGGTGGAAGTCTACAAAAATCCGGTCTCCCTTTTCCGGGAGATCGAGCAAGGGAGACGCCGGGTCTGGTTGAGCGCCCTCCTCGGCGGCCTTTTTCTTTATGCCACCCTCTTCTGGATTGTCCGGCGGGCCGCCGCCGTCATCCGCCGGCAGCGGGAGCGCCAGGCCGCGACGGCCAATGAATTGACCCGGCTACAGGGGCAGCTCGTCCAGGCGGAGAAGCTCTCGGCCATCGGAGAGCTGGTCTCCGGCGTCGCGCACGAGCTGAATAACCCGCTCACCAGCATCATCGGTTTTTCCGAGCTCCTCCTCACCGCTCCCGAGCCCGGTTCAATCCAAAAACGGCTGAAGATCATCCAGAGCGAGGCGCTGCGCTGCTCGAAGATCATCGAGAACCTCCTCACTTTCGCCAGAAGAGAAGCCTTTTCACCGAGGGAGACCGACCTGCATGCCTTGCTGAAAAGAACCCTCGAAATCAAGGCCCGTCCCTTTTTATTGAACGACATCGAAGTGAAAGTCGACTTCGAAGACTCCCTCCCTGCGGTCTCCGCCGACGAGAGCCAGATTCAGCAGGTCTTCATGAACATCTTGAACAACGCTCAGCAGGCGATGATGGAGAAGACCGACCGGCGGACGCTGGTGATCGAGGGGAGGAGAAAAGAGGGGTTCATTCAGATTGTTTTTAAAGACAGCGGCCCTGGGATCCCCGAGGCGCTTTTGCCGAAGATCTTCGATCCTTTTTTCACCACCAAGCCGGTCGGGGTCGGCACCGGTCTCGGATTGAGCGTCTCGTACGGAATCATCAAAGCCCACGGCGGGAGGCTCTTTGCGGAGAGCCGGCGGGGGGACGGCGCTCGGATTTACATCGAGCTGCCGATCGAGCCGATCGGGGTTCCCGTTCGGGAAGGGGCGGAAGAGGTCGGGGGAGCCCCCTCCCGGGGCGACCGGGCGGTCTTGTCGGGAAAGCGGATTCTTGTCGTGGATGATGAAGCGCACATCGTCGAGATGATCCGGAACGCCTTGTTGCAGCGGGGGGCCGACGTGACGACCGCCCCGGACGGTCCCGAGGCCCTGGCGTGGATCGAGCGCCGTCCCTTTGATCTGATTCTCACCGATATCAAGATGCCTCGGATGGATGGGGTCGATCTCTTCACGTCGATCATTCATCTGTCGCCCGATTTCTCGGAGAAGGTGATTTTTCTGACGGGGGACACGCTGAACCCGCGGACCCGCGAATTCCTCGATCGGGGGGGGCATTCCTTTCTGGCCAAGCCGTTTGAAATCGAGCAGCTGCTCGATGCCGTTTTAAAAAGCTCGATCCCGCTCCGAACGCCGAACCGCGGAAAGGCCTGTAGGTTCTTTCAACATTCCGGGAAAGAAGAAATGCGAGCAAAAGCCGGCTCCGCCAAACCCTCCCTAGCCAGGAAAGCGAATCCTTCCCTCTCAAATAAAAGCACGGCTCCCTTTCATTCGATGCGTTTGCCTGCTGAGCGTTGGCTTTCCCTTCAGGGAGCGGCCGGCAATCAAGCGGTTCAAAACGTTCGAGCCAAACTTACGATCGGGCAGGTGAAACCGGTCGACCCAAATCCGCCTCGCGTCTCCCCGGTGATGGACCCCGCTCGGACCGAGGGTTTCGGCGGTCAGGGGCACGCGATGTCCGATCCGGTGCGGTCGTATTTTGAGCCGCGGTTCGGGCGGGACTTAAGGGGTGTGCGGCTGCACACCGATTCGGGCGCCGCCCAACTCTCCCGGTCGCTGAATGCGCGGGCGTTCACCGTCGGGCGGGATCTTTTCTTCGGGGCCGGGGAGTATGCCCCTCATACAGTGGAAGGAAAGCGGTTGATCGCGCATGAGCTGGCCCATTTGTTCCAGCAGGCGAGTGGCCCGTCCGTCGTCCGTCGCAAGATCAAGTTCGACACCCCCGCTTACAATCGGATCAATCCGATCGAGCGGATTCTCGGCAACCTGCCGGTCGGATACACCACGCCGACCATGAACGGCAGCCCCTTACCGAATGATTTCATGCAGGCGGGGGAGCTGCTTTTCAAAGCGCTGCAGCCCCAGGGGGCGAGCCACGATGCAAAGACGAAGAATTGTTCCTTCAACGATCTTGACGTGACGGTTTCGGCCAACGTCATCATTCCCACCGAACCGGTGGAGGGGGGCTGGTCGATGCGTCTGCCGGGGTCGAGGATCGCCGGGACCGCCGCCTGCCGCGACAAAAAAAGTGTGCCGGTGACGATGATCGGCAAGCCGAGCCATGAGGCAGCCGGGAAGTGGATCCAGAAGAATGAAGCGGAACATGTCGACGACTTGAAGAAACTCTACGGAAAATATCTCAAGCCGCACTTCGATTGGCTTTTGAAGCTCTCGGTCCAGAGCGAGGAGGGTGGAAAGTGCGGGGAGGTTCTCCTCAAAGCGGTCGGAGACAAAGATGCCGTCGCCGTCCGGGATTTTCTGAAGGATTTGATCGAAGCGGTTCAGAAGCGAGACGAGGGGGGAAGCACTCTTTGGCCAATAAAATAAACGTCAAAGAAAACTGCGCGAACATCGAGATTGAATCGAAGAAGAAGTAATCTGTCTTTTGGAAAGCTCGGGGATTTGTTGGATGCGGGTGGGGGAGCGGTGGTCGAAGCGTTCGGTTAGGTCGTCGGTGGTCGGCTTGGCGCACTTGCGTTTGCGCGGGTTCTGGGCAGGGTTGCCTTTCGGATGCGTCGTCCGTTTTTATTTGGCGACTTTTTTATTGCTCGGCATATTTTTAAGTCCTCCTTAGTAAAGGCTGAAAGAGAGATCATCCTTCCTTACTTTCAGTCTGCTCATAGTTAAAGAATCACTTCACGATGTCTGGTCCGTTCTCGCTCCCTTTCAATGCACACTCGGAACGCCATCATTGCGGGTAGGGGCTTTTACTTTTAAATGTTGCCTTTTGGGGGATTGCCTTCTAAAATAAAATGGTTCCATGGGAGATTATCCCCTTCGCATTTAAATGAAAAATATGCCTGTCCGCATTATTTCAATTGAGGGAAGGTTATGAAGCATCCAAATATGCGCTCATCGGCGCGAATCGGCTTTTTTATTTTTCTCATCGGTGTGTTCTTTCTGTTTTCCGCTTGCGGCGGGGGCGGCGGGGGAAGTGATGGGGGGGCCGGCGCCGGTCCCGGCCCTGGGAACGGTCCCGTCCCCGGCGGCAACCCTCCCGCGAGAGCGGCGCTTTTCATCACCGATAATCTCAGCGACGCCTTCCGGCAGGTCCTTGTCACGATTTATCAAGTCGAGTTCGTGGAAGTCGGCGGCGGCACGCAGACCGCCTTCAGCGACGATCAAGGGGTCACCTATGATCTTCGCCGGTTGAGCGGGGTGCTCAGCCCGCTTTCTGAGGGCGGCGTTCCGGCGGGACGTTACAGCGCGGTGCGGATCACGGTGGCGGAAGGCTTGATCCTGGTTGATCCCGCCGGGCAGAGTTTCCAGCCGAACTTCGCTCAAAAGGACACGACCACTTGCAGCGCCGGTCGCTGCGTGATGACGATCGCCGGAGAATTCGAGGTCGCAGCCGAAAATCAGGTGGTCCTCGATTTCGATCTCACGCAATTCACGTTCGATCAGCAAGCCAACACGGTGACCGCCGAGGTGGTGGTCGATCCCGACGGCTCGGACCATGAAAATTATGCCGAGGAGGAGGAAGGGGACTTCGAGCTCAAAGGGGTGGTCCAGGAGGTTCGACTGAATGGATTCGACCTGGCGATCTTTCAGGCCCGGTCGTTCACGCCGCCGAACTATACCGTCTCGGTGACGGTCGACGCCGCCACGTTATACGGCTGCGATGGCGATGACGGTCTGACGGAGTGCGCCATCGCCTCGCTCGACGATATCACAACCGGACGGGTGGTGGAGCTGGAGGGAAGCTGGAATGGGGAGGCCTTTACGGCGACGGAGGTAAAGGTCGACGCCGACGGCGACATCAACACCGACCGGCTCGACTGCAGCACCGTTCCGACCCGCAGCCACGCGGACTTTATGCCGACCGGTTGGTCGTCGCTCTCCGCCGAGGGCTACACGTTCGATCCGGAGACGTTCTCCATCACGGTCGGGGAAAAGACGATCCTGATCGTCCGGGAGACGTTCATTCGGCTCCGCACCGAGGAGGCCGATCAGGTGATCTGCGCCGAGGCGATCCCGGCCGGGCCGGGGAAGGTAAGCATCCAGTTCAACGAAGCGACCGACCGGCAGGGAAATGCGGTCTCCGTCGCCTCCCAGATTTTGTTCGGAGAAGATGATACTTCCGAATGGTGGGATTGGGAAACCATTCCGGAGAATGGAGAGATACCGGACGGCTCGGAATTTGGAGGCGGGTTTGGAGGGGTGTCGGTGTTTCAGACGGAATTTGAAGCGATCAGCATTCCCGTTCCTTAATCGGACCGGCTCTTTTAAGCTCATCAACAAACGAAAAGCCCATCGGTTTGTCTTCCGGTGGGCTTTTTTTGTTGGGTGGATATGATCTTTTCAGGCGGGCCGGTTCGCCCCGCCTCTTCGAGGCGCACCCCGTTGGCCTTTGGCGGGGAGGTCGGGAATTTGGTGGACGCGGGTGGGGGAGCGGTGGTCGAAGCGTTCCGTCAGGTCGGAGGTCATCGGCTTGGCCCGCTTGCGGTAGACGTTGTCGGCCCGCTTCAATTTGCGCGGGTTCTGGGCGGGGTTGCCCTTGGGGTGGGTGGTGCGTTTTTGCTTGGCGACTTTTTTATTGCTCGGCATGGTTCAATCTTCCTCCTTTGTAAAAGTTGAAAGACGTGATCATCCTTCCTTAAATTCAGTCTGCTCTTAGTTAAAGAATTACTTCAAGATGTCGGCTGTGGCTGGATTTAATAGTGTAAATTTGTCGGAGCAGCCAAAGAGGTTGGGCCATGTGACGGAGAGCAAGTAGGCTGCTACTACATAAATTGCCGCCTACCTTAATAAGGTGTCCTGTTACTCCGGTTCTATGCGTCAACATCTGCCAAGTTTTCTGTATACAAAAAAATACCCTTGTGCTCCTAGTGCCGTTTCAGTATACTCCAAAAAATCAACTTGTCTCTGGGGTAACCTATGCCTCCCACCACTAGAGAATTGCTTGATCGAAGCCGCAGGGAATTGCTGGATCTCTCGACGCGTAATCGGCTCCTTTCGATTCCTGTCAATTCAAAATCAGCCCGCATTGTTCAAGTTCATAACGAAAATAGTGAACAGATTTTTCGCCTGTTAGTTTCCGAAAAGAAATCGTTATCTTTTCTCCCTGGGCGCCAGACCAAGGCCGATAATACCAAATCCGCCTCGGAGAATGACGGGGATGAGGAGGAAGTTGATCTACCTCAACCTGATGACGAGGTAGACCCTGCTACCGGTTTATCCAAGTCTCATATTGATCTTCGCCTACAGACCTCGCTGTCCCCTGAAGGACTTCAACGCCGTCTTCTTAGTTTGTACCATGACGCAATGACGATGGTTGAGGAGCACGGCGTTAACATCCTCTACCTCGCACTCGGTCAACTCAAATGGTTTGAGATAGAGAAAACCGATACGCCGCGTTTTGCCCCGCTTGTCCTTGTGCCTGTTGAACTCCAGCGTAAAACTGCCTCAGACCGATTCCATATTTATTGGCGTGAAGAGGATATACAGGAGAATCTTTCTCTTGAAGCGAAGCTAAAAACCGATTTCGGTATTCAGTTGCCTCCGTTCCCTGACGAAGAGGTTTTTAGCCCAAAGGCTTATTTCGAAGATGTGGCTAAAGCGATTGCGGGTGCGAAAGGCTGGGAAGTGCTGCCTGATGCCATTACACTCGGGTTCTTCTCGTTCGCCAAATTTCTCATGTACCGTGATTTAGATCCGGACAATTGGCCGGACGGCGACAAACTACTAAAGCATCCCTTAGTCACCGGTTTGCTCCAGGATGGTTTTCCTAAATCTGAGCCGCTCGTCTCTGAAGAGACCAATCTGGACGAAATAATACCTGCATCGCGCCTGGATCATGTTGTCGATGCTGACAGCTCTCAAGCACTTGCAATCGAGATGGTACGGCAGGGCCGGAGCCTGGTTATTCAGGGGCCCCCCGGTACAGGAAAAAGTCAATCGATTACCAACATCATCGCAACTGCCGTCCTCGACGGTAAAAAGGTTCTGTTTGTCGCTGAAAAGCTCGCAGCCCTCGAAGTGGTAAAAAGGCGTCTCGAAAAAGAGAGCCTTGGTCCGCTCTGCCTAGAACTTCACAGCCATAAATCGAACAAGCGCACCGTCATTGAGGAAATCGGAAAGACATGGAAGCTAGGTCGGCCAAAACCAGCGGACCTCGAATCTGTTGTTCCTAAACTCGAACAGCATCGTTCAATTTTAAATGGGCACGCGAAGATTTTGCATGAAACATGTTCCCCCAGTGGTCTGACACCGTTTCTCATCATCGGGCAAATTACTGGGCTTGGCAATCGTGCAAGAGAGGCAGCCGACATTATTTTTATCGGCGCTGAAAGCTGGACTCCGGAAGAACGCGCCGAACGACGAAAGCTGATCGAAGAATTAGCAACACGCGTTCAACAGATTGGCCTCCCTTCGCAACATCCTTGGCGCGGTGTTTGCCGAGAAACCGTCCTAAGCATCGATTTGTCGTCGATTGAAGTAGGCATTCGCACACTAATGGATCGCCTCTCCGAATTCCAAGAAACATCCTTGGCACTTTCTGCGGCAGTCTCCCATCCGATACCTGACACTTTTTTGGAAGCAGGTCAGTTACGTGTCACGAGCAATTATGTGGCCCAGGCTCCACCTGTGGATAAGCAGGCTTTGTGCAGCAGTGTGTGGAATGCCGGGTTGGAGGGGATTCGGGAATTGCTCGCCCACGGTCGCAAGTTTTCCGCCGCGTTTACACAGGCGGGAGCAAACGTGTCCGAATCGACTTGGGACAAGGAGTTTTCAGATGTACGTACATATGTGGCTGCTCACGGGCGTTCGCTCTTCCGTATTTTGAATGGCGACTACCGCCGCTCCATCGCCCAGCTTCGTGGCTCATTGACCGGTAAGTTGCCGAGCACTTATGAGGAACGTCTTACGCTGATAGACCAGATCATTATCGGTCAGCGTGCGTTGCGGGTAATCCGCGAGGGGCATACGATTGGTGAAACCGCGTTTGGAACTTTTTGGCGACGAGAAAAGAGCGACTGGAATCGGTTAGAAGCGGTTCTCGATTGGGTCGCCCGCCAGCGCGAGGCCGGGTTGGAAACCGGTTTCAGACAGATGTTTGCCACGGTAGGAGATCAGAAACATGTCGGAGATCTGGTTGGGAAGTTTGAAGTCCGGTTAGCTGCTGTTCGTGAAGAAGCACAAAAATTATCAGGCGAGTTGAGTCTCGATTTTGTTGGTGCATTCAAGGTCCAAGGCATCGACCTTGTGTCACTTCAAACTCTAAAGGAGCGTTGCGTCGTTTGGCTTGCACAACTTGATGAATTGACGCGATGGAACAATTACTTTTTACGTGCTCGCCGTGCACGGGAACTCGGCATGAACGTCCTCGTTGATCGACTGGAGGCGGGTGGTCTTCAACCAACCGCCATCACCGATTGTTTCGACCGCATATACTTCAGCCAGATATTGAGAGCGATCATCCGAGAGAAACCTCAAATCGCCCAGTTCGACGGAGTACTACACAGCAATCACGTTGCTGAGTTTATGCAACTCGATAAGGAGCGCCTTGCGCTATCGAAATATCGTGTGCTGGATGCTCACTACAAGAGTATGCCTCCGAATTCCGGCGTTGGTCCTGCGGGTATTGTAAAAGCTGAAATAGAAAGGAAGCGGGGCCATCGAACTGTCCGTCGTTTGCTCAAGGACGCAGGTTCTGTTCTTCAAGTGATCAAACCTGTCTTCATGATGAGCCCGCTCTCTGTCGCACAATTTTTAGAGCCGGGTGCAGTGAAATTCGATTTGCTTGTCGTCGATGAGGCAAGTCAGGTACAGCCTGTCGATTCGCTTGGCGCCATTGCCAGGTGTAATCAAATTGTGGTTGTGGGCGACACAAGGCAGCTTCCACCGACTCGCTTTTTTTCACGCCTGACATCGGACTCCAGCGAGGCTGACGACGAAGAAGATTCCATACAGACCGCCGAGGCTAAAGACATAGAAAGCATTCTCGGTCTGTGCGGTGCTCGTGGCTTGCCCCAGACCATGCTCCGTTGGCATTACCGGAGTCGGCATCATTCATTGATTGCTGTGTCAAACCGAGAGTTCTATGAAGATCGGTTGTATATTGTTCCCAGTCCATACTCCGCCGCGGCTGGATTGGGGCTGAAGTTTAATCATGTCAGTGACGGTGTTTTTGATTCAGGCGCTTCTGGGACCAACCGGGTCGAAGCGAAGGCGATCTGCCGGGCTGTCGTCGAACATGCGCGAAAGAATCCTCAATTAAGTCTTGGGGTGGCTGCTTTCTCCGTCCGCCAACGGCAAGCCATTCTTGATGAACTTGAATTGATCCGCCGAGAGAACCCTGACATAGAAGCGTTCTTCTCCGATCACCCTACGGAGCCATTTTTCGTGAAGAACCTAGAGAACGTTCAAGGTGACGAACGAGACGTTATCTTTATTTCTGTCGGCTATGGCCGGGATGTTCACGGATATATGGCAATGCGGTTTGGTCCGTTGAGTAATGAGGGTGGAGAACGTCGACTGAACGTTCTTATTTCTCGTGCAAAAAAACGCTGCGAAGTGTTCTCCTCTATCACCGCAGATGACATCGATTTAGAGCGGGCTTCGGGTCGGGGAGTGGCCTCATTAAAAACCTTCCTTTCTTTCGCTCAAACCGGAAGACTTGCTATCTCACGGGCCTCCGGGCTTGAAGAACAATCGCCTTTTGAAGAGGCAGTTCGGCATGGGGTCGAATCTCTCAGGTATGAAGTCCATACCCAAGTTGGTATCGCTGGGTTTTTCATTGACCTGGGAATTGTAGATCGCGAGCGGCAGGGGAGGTATGTTCTTGGGATTGAATGCGACGGGGCTGCCTATCACTCTTCTCGTTCTGCCCGCGATCGCGACCGCCTCCGCCAAGCTGTTTTGGAGGACCACGGTTGGATTATTCACCGCATCTGGAGTACCGATTGGTTCCAACGCCCAAATGAGCAACTACGGAAAGTAGCAGAAGCGATTGAGGAGAGCTAAAGTGATTGTGGATGAAGTGACACGTAACGAGACACCTTTTATGGGCGCTAAAGTCCCTGGGGTATCAAACGATAGTATTGAACGTGAGAATGTCTCAGAAATCGATGACCGAGGATTAGACAGCCTGGCTAAGCCTTATAGTGAAGCGGCCTTCGACGTTCCCCGCAGTCGAGAGCCGCACGAACTCTCCACCAAAGAGATGGCCAGTATTCTTCTCCGAATCGTGGAACACGAAGGCCCAGTTCACGAAGACGAGGTTGTTACTCGCGTCCGTGGTCTTTGGGAATTAAGTCGTGCCGGTACCCGCATTCAAGATGCTGTTGCCAAAGGTGTACGCTCACTCCTCGTCACAAAAAAATGTAAAAGAGAGGATGGCTTTTTGACAATCCCCGACAAGCCGGTTCCTGTGCGTAACCGGCGAGATGTTTCATCCGCTAATCTTCGGAAGCCTGAGCTGCTCCCGCCTGTTGAGATCCGCGCTGCAATTCTTGCTTTGATCGATACTCATCATGGTGCGGTGAGGGAGGAGATACCTGTTGCTGTTGCTCGAATGTTGGGCTTTAAGACTACAAGTGGTCAATTACGCGCAACGATTGAAGAACAGGTAAGCAAGCTCCTTCGCCAGGGAACTATAGAAGAAAAAGATGGCATGTTGAAAGATGTAAAGAAGTAAAGTTAAAACTGGAAAAGAAAGCGTGAATGATCTTTCTGGATTGCTTAGGCGACTGTTCGATCACAAGTGGAGTCACGCATGATTAAAAAGGTACTGATGATTCGTGGTGTAGGAGTACTCCACGATGCAATTGAAAAGCCGGTTCAGTTTTCTAGAGTCAATATCATTTATGGGGAAAACGGAAGAGGCAAATCTACCAAGTCCGCGATCTTCGCATCTTTGTGCAGCGGTCTTTCCGGAATAATAGCTGGAAGAAAAACAAGCGGTGGAAAACACACACCACAGGTGGCAGTTTTAATCGAAAACGATGTCTATGAATTCAAAGAGGGGGCATGGAACTCTCCCAATCCGAGTATATGTGTATTTGACTCGGCTTTTGTGGATGATAATGTCTATTCGGGCTTGGATATATCCTCTGATCATAGACGAAACCTGCTGGATTTTGCACTTGGAGAAAAAGGAATCGATCTAAAAAAGAAAGTCGATGCTCTGACTCAAGAAATCGCAATCGTTACTTCTGAAATTCGCACTCAGGAGGCAAAACTTCGGGGGCTTTGCCAGCCGCTTTCTGTCGAAAACTACTTATCACTTGAAAACGATAATGAGATTGATAAGAACATCGAGGAGGCCGAAAAGATTGTAGGGATAGCAAATGGGGCTAAAGAAATCTCAGAGAAGGAGAAACTTAGCGAAATTTTAATGATCGATTTAGATATTTCTGGATTAGGGACACTCTTGTCAAAATCATTGATAGAGATTTCTGAAGAGGTAAAAAGGAAAGTCTCGGAACATATTGAGACTCATTTAGAGCACATCAATGAGAAGTGGGTTAAAGAAGGCTTAGATTTAGTAAAAACAAATCACTGTCCCTTTTGTGGCCAATCTCTGGATTTTGCACGCCCTCTTATAGAGACATACAGTATTTATTTTGACCAGACCTACAGTAATTATGTGGAGGAGCTTTTTAAATTTCAGCAAAATATTCAGGGCAAATTGTCTGATTCAGAACTTACTAAGCTCAGTCAAAAGGTTGGGAAGAATGCTACCCTAGGAGAATTTTGGAAGAGGCTAGTGGATGTTCCACCACCAACTTTTTCAATTGACCTAATTTCAGAAAAGACAAAGTCCGCGAGAGCCAAGTTATCAGCCCTTATCAATCAAAAAATAATTAACCCAATGACTGCGATCAATGCTCAAAAAGAATTAGAAGCAGTAGTAGGATTACTACAGGAAGTGGAAAGAAATTTTCATGAATATAACGAAAATGTAGAGTTATTAAACACTGAGATTGAAAATGTTAAAAGTCAGGCGAAAAAACATCGACTTGATTGCTTCAAAGAAAAAAGTTGCGGAACTAAGAAGGCAGAAAGAAAGGTACGAAAATCCTAACAAGGGAGACTGTGATACATACGTAGCGTTGGCGAAAAAGAAAAAAGAACTCGAAGAAGACAAGGCAAATGCACGAACCGAGATGGAGATCTTTACTGAAGATCTACTTAAAAAGTACGAGGTTACAATAAATAATTTTTTAGAAACCTTTGGGGCTGGCTTCCGAATTGTTGATATAGGGACATCTAATGAGAAGGGGCTGCCTAGAGTTAATTATAAAATTCAAATTGGAAACCAAAAGATTTCGTTAGGATCTCAGGAACAAGCAGGTACTCAGCCGGTTTTCGCAAATACACTTAGCGAAAGTGATAAACGAACTCTGGCATTATCTTTTTTTCTAGCGACGTTATCTGTGGACCGGAAACTCTCTGAGCAAATTGTTATAATTGACGATCCTGTATGCAGTTTTGATCAATCAAGAAGGCGGTCAACACATAAAGTACTAAGAAGTCTAGCTGAGAAAGCAAAGCAGTTAGTAATTTTATCGCATGATGCATTATTCGTTCAGAGTTTAGCGGAACATAATGAAATACAAAAATTAGGAGTTACCATTCTAGAGTTACGCCGTTCGGGACCTGAATACTCTGTTCTGGATATTTGTGATATCGAGGAGAGGGTAGAAAGCGAATACAAGTCGAACTACCGAACACTTGTGAAATATGTGGATGAGGGTGAAGTGGTGGACAAAAAGAAGGTAGTTCATGCAATCAGGCCGATGTTAGAGGCGAACCTAAGACATCGTTTCCAGGATTCCTTTAAAGGTGCTTACAGTCTTGGAAAAATGATTGAGGCTATTCGGACATCTGTATCAAACAATCCGTTAGAGGTAATGAAGCCCAAGTTAGCCGAGCTAGACGATATAAACGAGTTTGCTACTGAATTCGTGCATGACTCCGAAGCGGATGGGTCTCTGCAACAACTTGATGGTACTGAGCTTAAAAGCTTTGCTAAACGCGCTTTGGCTGTTGCTCGGGGAATTTAAAGTTCATAAAAGTGTCAATCAGGAAAATTATATCCAGTTAATAATGGTGAGGTAAGAGGGGTGGGTCTGCAGACCTTTACAGCTACATTTTGAGCAGTCTATGTTGAAGCCAGCAAAGATAAGGGGAGTTCTTCTTGAGGAGGCAATGCTTCACCTCCTTAAGGCTGCTGGATACCTTCCAATCTATGGGAAGGGGACGGATGAAACCCTTAAGCAATATGGGGATGCTCTCTTTGTTAGGGGCAGAGGTGAGTCTCACCAAATTGATGCTATTGCCGATTACTGTATACAGCCGCCATTTAGTAATCCGCCTAGGCTACTCGTCGAGGCGAAATTTTATGATAAGCGCCAGGTTGGACTGATTGTGATTCGAAACGCCGTTGGCATACTCAACGATGTTTGCCAGTTTTTTATTGCACCGCCTAGACGAGGAACGAGGAAACTTCGCTACCATTACCAATATGCTGTAGTATCCGCCACCGAATTTTCAAAACCGTCACAGAAGTACGCTTACGCTCATGATGTATTCTTAATACCACTGGGAGCTTCATCTTACTTCGCTGGTTTATTAAGGGCGATCCGTCGAGTAGCGGATGAATTAGCGGAGGCTTTTTCCAATAAAGATGAGGATTTGATGGGAACACTGCGCCAAAGAGGAGACGGTTGCTAGCTGATCACCTAGGAGGTGAAAACCATATTGATGAAGACTCGTTGATATTGCGCAAGTTTGTTAAAGCCTGTTTCGATCTTAATTTTGGTCTCATTGCGGTCTCCGAAAGTGGTTTTCCCATTTTCCTGGTCCCTGTTTCAGGATTACGCCTTTCTGACATACGGGACCACATCCAAGTTCGTATATATCGTGATGGTGAAAGCTGGTATCTTAAGGATCAAGACAATAGAAGTCTTTTCTCTTTCGATTTACCCCTCGAGCTATTTGCGCTTTATTCCGAAGGAGGAAGATTATCTCCGCAACGTGCCTTGGATATGAAAAGAAGAGAGCTCAATGAAATGCACGCAATAGTGGCCTATGGTGAATCATATCGTATTATTCGATTCAGCCTAGACCGTTCTTGGCTTGATGCAATTTAGACGAGGTTGTTTGAATAAAGTAGGGGTCTCAAAAGGGTTCAAGTCTGCTCTTGGCTCATCTAGAGTGAGAGAGAAACCTAAGAAAGTTTTCTCATTTTGTTTAGGAAATAATCTCGACCTCTGTTCCCACCGGCACCACCCGCCAAAGTTCTTCAATCTCCGGATTCGTCACCGCCACACATCCCGCCGTCCAATCAAAAAGCAGGTGCAACCGCCCCAGCCATCCGAAACCGTTTCGAATGCCGTGAATCATAATCGCCCCGCCGGGGGAGACCCCTTTTCTTTGCGTTCTGAATGTCCTAAGAAGCTGGATAAGAGATATGCAGCGCCAGAAGTCGATTTGATAAATTCCTTCGGGTGTCCGCCGGTCTCCTTCCTGAACCTTATGCCCGACCGGCTCGCCCCCCAGCGAAACGTCATACACCTTCAGCAACCGCCCCTCACGAAACAAACGCATCTGCCGCTTGCCCTTCTCGACAGCGATTCGGTCCGCCTGAACGTCGGGCGGCAAGGCCGCCGCCGGCCAGTTGGCATAGGTGAGGCTGATGATCATTGCAACGAAGAAAAGAGAGGTGAGTTTGATTCTGGAAGTTATGTTGGGGTCAGTCGATTAAGCAGTCTTACAAAGGATCTTACATCGACCCCAAAAATTCCGCAACCGTAGAAAAGATTATAGGGCCCTTTGCTATTGTGTTTCCTTGGCTTAAGATGCGGGCCTGACCAAGGAATGCGCGTATCGCTTGACAATTATGTAAAGGATGGTAGGTTTTTCATAATCATCGACCCTTAAAGAGGAGGGCACGGATCCATGATTTCATCGGCTTTTTACCGGATGGCCATGACGCGGGGTTTCCGCACTAAAACCCTTTTCGCAAGTTTCGCCTTCCTTTCGTTCTTCGTGATCAACGTCCTTCCCCTGGCCTTGATTTTCCCCGGCGCGGCCTACGCCGGGACGTCTCCGCAAGTCGTGAATACCGATGTGTCCATTATTATTTACGAATACGACATCGACACCTCTGGATCGATTTTCCCAGGAAAATATAACCTCCTAGTGAGAAACGTCGGTTCGATGTACCACGAAGTGGTTGTCTTCAAGCTGAATCCAGGCGTAACCGCGGAGCAATTCGGGGAAGTCGTCGGCCACGGCGGTTCATTAGCAAAGCTAGGGCGCACCAAGGGGAACCTGCCGCCCATCGAATACGGAACGACGGGAAACCTGGCGATAACCTTCGAACCGGGCCAATATCTCCTGCTCTGCTTCCGGGTCGATAAAGCCAGCGGCAAACCCCATTTCATGATCGGCATGCTTCGCGAAGTCACGGTTGAATAAGCACCGCGGGATTAATCGGGGGACACCATGCTCAATTCCATCTGAAGGATCAAGTCTGCACTGACTCATCTAAAACGGGGCGAATCAAATAGACGATATGAGAAAGAAAACTTTAGGATGTTTGCTAAATCTGGTTAAGCAGTAATCTCCACCTCCGTCCCCAACTACCCTCCAAAGCTCTTCAATCTCAGAATTCAGATATTTGTCAGGCCGGTTAGGAAACGAAGAATAGATTTTCCCGTTGTTTACTTTTCTCTCTAAGAAGTTGGAAACTCCAAAATGGTTTGTCCAAAATGAAGAGAAGTGACTTTTCTTTGCCCCTTGTAATTCTTCTCTCTCTTCCATTCATTGCTATTGGCGTTTATCTGTGGACCAATTGGGAGGGCTACCGAAACCTTCGGACCTGCAAATCCCTTAAGCCGGGTATTACGGCCTCGGATTTAACCGCAGCCTTGGGCCACCCGGTGGATCGTTCGGGCTCATGGTGGTATTTCAAAACGCCAAGCATTGCTCCCGGGCCGATCCAAGCCTTTGTAAGCGAACCAAGTGGGAAAGTGTTAGAGCTGCGTTGTTATGAGGATGAACCAACGACATGGACGTTGCCCGAGCAGGAGAATAAATAAAACTCTTCCTATTCCTTATACCTGCTGAATTAAGAGATGATCTCAACCTCCTAAATCATTTCTTCTATTTATCTCTTCCCCTCACTCCGGTATAATCCCCCGATGTCACTTTTGCCGATGTGCAAACACCAGAAGCGGGAGGAACCCAAATGAACACAGAGTTGATTGTGGCGCTGATCTCCGGCGGGATTGCGCTGGTGTCGGCCGGATTCGCCATGTGGGGACAGTTTACCTCCGCGCGCCTGGCCGCCGATTTACAGAACCTTCAACTGGCGGAAGCCCGGCGGCTGGAGCGTGAGAAGACCGTCTCCCGTTACCGGGAGCCGCTCGCGCGGGCCGCCCACGATCTGCAAAGCCGCTTGTATAACATCCTGGCACAGGGCTTCATGCATCTTTCCGCCGAGAACAAGACCGAGCGGGAGCGATCGTATGTTCTGAACAACACCGTTTACCTGATCGCCCAGTACTTCGCCTGGACCGAGATTATCCGCCGCGACATCCAACACATCGACCTCGGCACGGAGGAGGAGACCACCAAACTGGCGCGGTTGCAGGACAACACCTACCGGCTCTGGCAGACCGACCGGTTCGGTTCCCTCTTTCGCGTGTTTGCCGGAGAGCAGCGGGCGATCGGCGAGCGAATGATCATCGAGACCCCAAGAGGACCCGAATGCATCGGTTACTCCGCCTTTCTCGATCAGAACCTAAGTGAAAAAGAGCCGCTCTTGAATGCCTTGAGAGAAGATGTGCGCGGAAGTTCAACGAGTTTGGAAGAAGCCCGCCCGCGTTTGATTGCGATTCAAAACGTCCTCATCGACCTCCTCGATTTTCTCGATCCCAATTACGTCCGGTTTCCGAAGGAGCGAAGGCGCAAGGTCGGGCAATAAGCCGGCGCGATCGCTGTTCCGAACCAAAGATCGAAGGGGTTTGAAGGGGTTCAAGTCTGCTCTTGGCTCATCTAGAGTGAGAGAGAAAATCTTAGAATGTTCGCCCACCGGCACTACCCTCCAAAGCTCTTCAATCTCCGGATTCGTCACCGCCACACATCCCGCCGTCCAATCAAAAAGTAGGTGCAACCGCCCTAGCCATCCGAAACCGTTACGAACGCCATGAATCATAATCGCCCCGCCGGGGAGACCCCTTTTTCTTTTGCGCTCTGAATGTCCTGAGGCCCTGGATAGGAAATATGCAGCGCCAGATGAAAAGCGCTGTCCGATTTTTTAAAGTCGATGTGATAAATTCCTTCGGGTGTCCGCTGGTCTCCTTCCTGAGCCTTATGCCCGGCTGGCTCACCCCCCAGCGAAACGTCATACACCTTCAGCAACCGCCCCTCACGAAACAAACGCATCTCCCGCTGGCCCTCCTTACTTTGGGCATTTTCCGCAACCGGCCGCCGTAAAATAGGTGATGAAGTCCTCAGCATATTTTCCTATTTATCTCTTTTTCTTGATTCAGTATAATCCGCCCTTAAATAGAAACAGGTTCGGATTATCTCCTGGAAGGAAGAGCCGGAAAGAAGTTCATTAAATATCGGAGGAGGATGCGCGAAATGAAGTCTTATGAGAGAGGAGAGGGATGGCTTCGCGTTGCGGTGTTCGGACTCGTGCTGGTCTTTTTCGGCTGTGCGAATTCAAAGATTGAATTGACGACGGAGAATACCGGCAAGATTGAAAAAACACGTCTGATTAGCGTGATTGCTCAAGAGGAGATCACGGGGGAAGTCAAGGAATCTCAATCTGCTGCCGCCATGGGGGGCGGTTTACTTTTTGCGCTTGTTGATGTTGCCGTGAACAGCAGCCGAAGCAAGGAAATGGAAGAGCAAATCACTCCGCTGAAGGCGGCGCTGACGAATTATGATTTCAGAGAGGCTTTTACGGAACGGCTGAAATCCGAGGCGGGCAATTCTTCCATTCTCAAAATTTCGGAAGTGGTCTCCAGTGCGGTTCCGCTTCCCGAGCAGAAGCAGAAAGAGGTTTTAAACTCCATCCCGGAAAATGCCTTGCTGACCCTCAGCACCGATTACAAGTTTTCCGCCGACTTTCGATCTCTCGTAATTACTTCCGTGGCCCGGTTAACGATCAAAGGGCAGTCTGGGCCTATCTATCTTGAAACATATACTTATAAATCTCCCGACCTTCAATCGCAGGAGACCGAAGCGGCGATTGCCGAATGGACGGCGGATGACAATGCCAAGTTCCGTCAGGCCAGCGAGGAGGGAATCCAAGCGATCCTATCTCAGTTGCGTGAGAAACTTTTAAAGACATCGGACGGATAACGGCCTGAATTGGCGAAGACGGTTCCCCGGATGGTTTTCCGCTTAAAATATTGGGCGGTCTCTCTTGTCTTGGTCTCTTTGATGACATCGTGCATTTCATTCGAACCGATTCATTTAAATCTGCAGTATGACCGTATGGATGAAAAGACGCCGGAGCGGCAGGGAGTCGCCGATCAGCGATGCGGGATGCCGGGTGTTTCGATCATTGATGCCCGTTCGAACACGGAGACGATCGGGCGCTTGCGGCAAGCGCCCGTCTTGGCCGACGGACTCGTCGAGTGGTTTTTCGAGGGACTGAGCCCTCTCGGGAAACCTGGGCAATCGGTTTCAACCGCCGCAGGACCTTTCGAGGGGAAGGCGCTCCAGTTCGATATCGCGATTCGGCGCGTTGCCGTTTATGATACGACGGTCCGGCTGCACGCGACGCTGGTCCTGAACGCGCGCATCCAATCGGCCACAGATCCTCCGACTGAGCGTCTCTATCGCGGCGAAGGAGACATGATGAGCTGGACGGGAAGCAAAACCGAGCTTCTCGATGTTTTGAATCTGGCGCTAACCGATGTGTTGAAGCAGATGCTTCGGACCATAGAGCGGGGAGATCTCTTTCCTTAATTCATTGCAATTAAAATGTGCCTTTGCTAGAGTCTCCGCCAGTATGTTCTCGTAGCGAGATCCTTTTGAGATGAATATTCCTCTAATATCCTACGTGCGCGCATTAACATTCCTCCTTCTGGGTTTTGTGTTTTCAACATGTGGAGGAGGGGGGGGCGGGGGAGCAGGGTCTCCGGCATCGGATCAAACGCCGCCGACCGTTGTTTCAACTCGTCCTATTGACCAAGAGAAAGGAATTCCCCCTTTTCCGGAAATTGCGGTTACATTTAGCGAGCCATTAGATGGCTCTACGATTACTTCGCAGACGCTCACGGTCGCCGGCGCCGGAGGAAATATTCCCGGAACAATCCATTATAACGGAGCCACGGCGATCTTCAGGCCTCTTGCCGGGCTTCCCTATGCTTCATCCTATACCGTGACGGCGACGACCGGAGTCAAAGATCTTGCCGGAAACACGCTGTCGGAAAATCATGTATTCACCTTTTCCACCCCTCCACTTCCCATTTTGAAGCAATTCGGTTCAAGTGAAAATGAGTCCGCCCATGCAGTTGTAACGGACGCAGGGGGAAATGTCTATGTAACGGGAACGACAAGGGGAAGTTTGCCCGGGCACGTCAATGCCGGCCAGAACGATGGTTTCATCGTAAAGTTTAACGCTTCCGGAGTCCAGGAATGGGTTCGCCAGTTTGGATCACCTCAGAGGGATATTCCGGAAGCAATGGCGATTGACAAGAACGGAAATATTTACATTGCCGGCGCGACAACGGGCGCTCTTGGCCCGAATCCACCAAACGCCGCGGACACGATGTGCGACACGCAAGCCGTTGAGATCGATCAATGTAAGGACTATTTTATCGCCAAATATGATTCTTCCGGTGTCCAGCAATGGATCAGGCAAGGCGGAACGGGATTTATCGAGATTGGATTCGGTGCTGCGGTCGATCCCGATGGAAATGTCTATGTCGCTGGATCGACGGGGGGCGATCTTGACGGAAATGTAAACGCGCTGATCGGAAACCCGGATCCCGGCAGCCCCTGTGGAAGAGACGATATCTTCCTGGTCAAATACAACTCAGCTGGAATAAGACAATGGACTCGGATACTTGGAACGAAATGCAATGATGTCGCTTATGGACTTGCCGCGGACAGAAGCGGTCACCTCTACATAACTGGGAACACGTTCGAAGGTCTAGGTGGAAACGGCGGCGGAAACGGCTTTCACGATCCACGTCTTTTCGTAGCAAAATACGACGCATTGGGTGTCAGGGAATGGTTGAATCTGTTTGGGCCCGGGTCGTCAGTGGGGTTTGCTCTCAACATTACCGCCGATTCTCAGGGGAACGCCTATGCGGTGGGATATACAAACGGTTCTCTTGATGGTAATAAAGACGCCTTCGGTCAGTCTGACGTATTTATCGTAAAGTATGATTCTTCCGGGACGAAAGCTTGGACGCGACAGTTTGGATCGAATACGCTGGAGGGTGCCTACGGGGTGGCGGTCGATGCGAATGATCAAGTCTATCTGACAGGCATGACCGATGGCCCCCTTGATGGGCACACCCAACCTCAGGGGACTTGTTCTCACGGGGCTATAGGATCCTGCTTTGATTTTTTCTTGGCGAAGTTTAGTTCTTCCGGCGCCCAGCAGTGGATTTGGGAAAGTGGAAGCGCAGAGGAAGATTTTGCCTATGGCCTGACCGTCGATCATGGAAATGTGTATATCGTCGGCATGGCTGAAGGGGCCCTGGAAGGAAATTCTCACCTCGGCGAAGGTGATCTATTTTTGGCAAAATACAATCTCTCTGAATAAATCTTCCCCCTGACACCTATCTGAGGCGGAATTCTGGGACACTTACGTAATTCATAAACAGTCCGATAAAAAGAAATCAAAGGTCGGGCAGTAAGCTGGTGCGATCACTGTTTCGAACAAACACCAGACCTTCTCCTTGCCAACGCTTCGGAAAACAATCCGATCTCCCCAATTCAAAGGACGCCCGCCTTCAGCGGCCAACAACGCTCGGTCCGAGCCGTATCAATGACGGCGATGTAAGAGCCCCTTTATCCGGTGGGTCCAATTCCGCTATACTTGACTGACCTGGAGCAGAAGCAGTAAAGGAGGTCGATATGGCAGGAGATAAGATGTGGTTGTTCCCTTTAGTATTGGTCCTGGTCTTTTCTGCGGTCTCCGCGGAGACCGCGTATTCGCAGAGGATTGAGAACCGGGAAGCGAACCGGGAGGGATGGATCGATCATGAGACGAAATCAGCCGGATCCACCCTGATAGAGGAGCGGCGGCGGGCGGAGCTGGCGGAGCAGAGGGCGGCGGCGAACATGGAGGGGGTGGTGAGGCAAGGGCGTAGGCAGGCAAATAAAGAGGGAAGCCGGACGGGCGAAAGAACGGAGCGCCGGTCGGCAGACTTTTCCGCTCCCGGCGCACTCAACAACCGTTCCGAACAATCCAAATGAAAGCAGAGACTGAACTGATTTGAAGTAAAAAGAGGCGCTTCGCTCTCTGAGAACGAAGCGCCTTTCTTCTAAAGAACCGGGAGACGTGCGCGGGACGGATCACACCCGTGCTATTTCTGAAGGATCGGTCTCTTGTAATCCGGCTCCAATATTCCTATACTATTAAAGGTCGTATCGCGCTCATTCCTCCCGTTGTGAGCATCCCGACCCCTGCGCCTCTGGCCCGACGACGTCCTAAGATGGGTTTTAAAAGAGGACGAAGAACAGGTCCATATCGTGGTCGTACGATCCCTAAAGGACCATCCCATTCACTATTTATAATGAAAGGAAAGCATCATGGAGAGAGAAAAGGGGGTTTTTCCTTTATCTGCCGACCTTGATATCCCGCTGGAGCGCGACATCTTCTTGCGGACCCTGGTGAGAGAGTTGTCCGGGAACTTACAAGAGATCATCGGCATCGAGGAGGCCTCGGGCTTCGTCAGTTTGGTCGGCCAGAACATGGGAATGGCGATCGGCGACGAGTATAAAAAAGCGCTCGGCGTCTCTCAGCTCACACAGGAGCAGGTGGCCGACGTGCTGGTCGATTTGAAGCGGCGGATCAAAGGGGATTTTTATATCATCGAGCAGGACGAGGAGAAGATTGTATTAGGAAACCGGGCGTGCCCTTTTGGAGAAAAGGTCATTGACCGGCCCGCCATGTGTATGATGACCTCGAACGTCTTCGGATCGATCGCCGCGGAAAACCTCGGCTATGCCAAGGTCGAGCTTCAGAAGATGATCGCCTTGGGCGATCCAGGCTGCCGGGTGGTCGTCCATCTCAAAGAAACACCGGCGGCCGATGCATGCAAGGGAAGGGAATATTTTAAGGGAGACCGTTCCGAGTGACCCCCAAAGAATTCTTGGCGATCGCCAAGGCCCTTCCAGAGGGAATGCTCCTCGTGTCGGGAGCAGGAAAAATTCTCGCCGCCAACCGCGCCCTGGGGGATCTTTTGGGCACCTCTCCCGAAGCGCTGACGGGGAAGCTTCTCTTCGACGTCGCCGCCTCTCCTCCGGAAAAGATCAAGACCTATCTTCAAGTCTGCTCGCGCAGCGGTCAGATGATGATCGGTACACTCTCCTTTTGCTTTCCACCGAAGAAGATCGACTGCCGCGCGGAAGGGGCCGCCGTCGCGCCCGGAACGAAAGGGAAGGCCGCGAAGATTCTGCTCAGGCTGCGGCCGAAGGCTTTGGGCTCCAGCCAATTTGTCCTGCTGAACCGGCAGATCCAGGCGCTGACGCGCGAGATTACGATCCGGCGGCGAACGGAAGAGGAACTCAAACGGAAGACGTCGGAGGCGGAGGAGGCGAATCGCATAAAGTCCCAATTTCTCTCCAACGTTTCTCACGAGCTCAGAACGCCGCTCAATGCCATTCTCGGTTATACCTCTCTTCTCTTGGATCAGGTCTACGGGCCTGTTGGAGAGGACATGAGAGAACCGCTGGAGAGGGCCAAGCGAAATGCAGACGATCTTTTAAGGCTGGTGAACGATGTGCTTGATTTTTCCAAGATCGAATCGGGAAAGATGCCGCTCGATCTGGTCCCGGTCGATATCTCTTCCTTAATACACGATGTGTATGTTGGAATGAAACTCTTCATCGATAAGAAATCGCTTCGGGTTCAATGGAACCTGGAAAAAGCGCTTCCGATGATTGAGTGTGACGCCAATAAGATCCGGCAGGTCTTCGTGAACCTTTTTTCCAATGCGATCAAGTTTACGAATGAGGGGGGGGTGACGATTTCGACAAGGAATCGGCCGGAAAAGGAGGGGATTGAAATTTCAATCCAGGATACCGGCATCGGCATCCGCTCGGAAGAGCTTCCTAAAATATTCGACTTGTTCCATCAGGTCGATCCCACCGCGACACGCGAGTTCGGAGGCGTCGGATTGGGCCTGGCAATCGTCAAAGAGATCGTCCATCTGTTAAAAGGCGAGATCCAGGTCGAAAGTGAATACGGAAAAGGATCGACCTTTACCCTCTTTCTTCCTTGCCGAAGCGGCAAGCTGACAGCCCCCTAGATTTTCTTTCCAGCATCAGAAGACAAGCGAACATACGCTTTACATCTTGATCCGTTGTCCCCTTCAACTTCGTCGCTCCGCCGGAATTCTCTTAAGATTTAAAAAGGATTTCAGAAGGAAAAGCAAGATTGAAGTCGGAATAGAATGAAGGGATTCCCTTCACGCGATACAAACTCCAATCTTGCAGGCGGGCAGGATCAGACCGCTTTGACCGGCTGGTCGGCGATACTTTTCTTCAGACCCTGGAGCGCTTTCTCGACGGTTTGCGGGCTTGATTCAAAGGCATGTTCCATTACATAGATGGCTTGGGTGATGGCTTGGGTCATCGTTGCGATTTTCTCTTCCTGTGTCATCGGATGCCTTCGGTTAAAATGTGGCCCGCTGCAAGTATCCCGTTCTACTTGCAATAGGGGTGAGGCCATTGTATCACGAACGACGGGATAAAAGGGTTTAAAGCTGAATTCGTCACCTTCCCACATCCCGCCATCCAATCAAAAACAGATGGAGCCCCCCATCCCTCTGAACCGGTTTCAGATGCCACGGATCGTCGCGGCTGAACCCCCCTTTCATCATATTGAGCGCATCTAATGATTGCTTTTATCTTCATTCCTGTGATATACCTCCGTACATTCCCGAGCCTCATTTGCCCGAATTTCCAGTCTCACTAGGTTCCCCTCTTGGAGAGCGATCGAGATGAAGAAAAAGACCCTGTTCAATCTTCTGATCATCGTCGGTTTCGGAGCAGTCCTCCTGCCCGCTTCCCTTTCGCCGAACCTGTTCACCTTTAAAAAATTTGGTCTGTCCGAGCTCACGCAGCTCTTCACGTTCCTCCTGCTGGTCTCTCTCTTTCTGGAGCGGGCTTTGGAGGTGTTTATCACCACCTGGAGACGTCCCGGAGAGGAGGAGTTTTCCGGAAAGGTTCGGCACTGCGAGCGAAGAATCGCGGAGCTAAAAGAACAGATCCGAAAAAGAGGGAACCAGGTGGAAACGGTGGCGACCAAAACGACGAGCGAGGATGCGCTGAAGTTGGAAAAACGGACGGAGTTCATGCAAAGCCCCGGCGATACGAGCGGGCTCCTCGTCGAGCTGGACAAGGAAATAACGCAGCTGAGCGGGTTCAACCAGGAAAGAGGAAGATTTAAATCGGGAACCAGAAAGATCGCCCTCTGGTCCGCGCTGTTTGTCGGGGTTCTGATCAGCGGGGCCGGCGTGCGGGGTTTCGAGACGCTGGTCGATCTGAGGGCGCTTCCCGACGCGCCGTTGCTTTACACCGGACAAATATTTCTCTTTCGTTCTTTGGACACCCTCCTCACCGGCGGCTTGATCGCAGGAGGGAGCGAGGGAGTGCATAAGCTGACCCAGGTATTCAGCACTTTTCTGGATGAGACCCGAAGTCAAATCAAGCGCAAGCCGGATTGAGCGTTCCAACGCCCTTCCATCTCCGCGGGGGGCACCCCCTCCCGCCGTCGAATCAAAAATCAGATGCAGACCCTCAGACGGCCCTCGCCGACGTCACCTCGTTTTCCAATTCCAGATAACGCCGATGCGAAAAACTCTTCGCCACAATGGCGGCCCGGGTGGTGACCTGAAATTTCCTCATGATCTGCTTGACGTGGTGCTTCACCGTATACTCCCCGATGTGCATGCCGTTGGCCACCTCTTTATTCGTCATCCCCTGCGATAAAAGCTGAACCACCCTCTTTTCCCGCGGGGTGAGTTTGATCGGCGCCTCGGACGGCGCCGACGAAGGGTCTTGGAAAACGCGCTCGATGAGAATCAGCAGCTGCGTAAAACCGGACTCATCCCGCCGCGGCTGCAGAAGAACGGGGCGGAAAAGATAAACGGCGCCGTCATGATGCCGGCAGACCCGCTCCCGGAGGGGGTCCGATTGTTTGAACGTAAGATAAAGCTCAAAAACGATTCCCCGGTTTTTTTCGGCAAGCCGATCCGTAATCTCTCGGGCCGCTCGGTTTTGATGGAGAATCTCTCCTCCCGATTCAAAAGGATGATCCCGGGCTCGATCCATAGTGGCATGAGGGATTGCATCTCCCTCGCATCGTTCTCTTTGAATGAATTCGATCCGCCTCGGACTGGTTCGCGATCTCGATGGGCACGGACAGCAATCGGTAAGGAATGCATCATGAACCTCCCTGCAAGACGTTTTTTATTGAAGTTCTTTCTGTCTCTTTTTCTCTAAGAGCAAAAAGAAGACCATCCTCAATTTTTGATCATCGGAAGCCCCCCTGCTCGGAATGACGTCAAAGAAAGCGAAAGCCCATCCGACCCGTGATCCAACCAGCCCCTCTCGACGGAGCCGACTGAATCGGCGAGGATACACTCTGTATCCTTTCAAGACCCTTCCACAGCGCTTTCCATCCGTTCGTCTCACGGGATCGGTCGGTTCTCGCCTGTTCCACGTCGATCGCGTCCCCGGCACCGTCATTGCTTTAGGAAAGATCCACCTGAGCAAAGGAATGCCAACCTCAAACCAACAAGGAGAAAACCGATGCGTTACCGAAAAAATATCACCTGCCTGAGCGCCGACGAACTACACGACCTTCGTGAGGCCCTCGCCGGGATGTACGCGCTGCCGGCGTCCAATCCGAACAGCTTCGCCAAACTGGCCGGCTTTCACGGCGGCCCGCCGACCGCTTATTGCCGCCACGGCGCGCCCGGCTTCTTCACCTGGCACCGTGCTTATATCCTCGCCTTTGAAGAGGCGCTCCGGACGATCCGCTGCAATGTCACCCTCCCGTTCTGGGATTGGTCCTCGGGCCCGACGACCGGGGTGCCGGAGCCGTGCCGCCATCCGACGTATGTGAACCGCTCGGGCGCCACGGTGGCGAACCCGCTCTACAGCGGACCGCGCTCGGGCGGAGGCCAGACCGCGCGCCGGGCCGATATCGATACCACCTCCTATGACGATCTGGCGGCCACGGCCCAGACGGCGCTGACGGCGGCGACCTTCACCTCCTTCCAGAACCAGATCAATGGCGTCCACGGCTCGGTGCACGTCCGAACCGGCGGCGACATGGGGTCGGTGCCGACAGCGTCGTACGACCCGATTTTCTATCTGCATCATGCAAATGTCGATCGGCTCTGGGCGCAGTGGCAGGCGAGCCATCCGGGTGCGCTGCCGGTCTCCGAAGCGACGTTCGCCCTCGAACCGTTCAACCGTCCCTTCACCCTTCAGTGGCAGACCGGCGCCGACGTCGAATCGACGACTGCGCTCGGCTACCAGTATCGCCGCTTCTGTCTGATCTTCCCGCCGATTCGGATTTGGGAGCTGGTCGCGATCGAATGGCCCTGGACGATTCGGGAGCAGATGACGTCGGCCCGCCTATTGATCAAGAGCACGCAGATGCAGAAGAGGCCGATGGAGATCCGGGCGTTTCTCAACCAGCCGGAGGCGAATGCCGGGACGAAAACCGCCGGCAATCCGGCCTTCGCCGGCGCGGTCGGGTTCCTCGGCCATGGCGAGGGGACGGGGCACGATCATTCGACGGAAGCATGCCGGGAATGCGCCCAGCTCGGGCATACGCACAAACATGCCGATCACCCCCACGATCATTCGGACCATCCTCATTCCGAGCAAACGGGGAGAAGGGGGAAGAACGGATGGATGTGGAGATCGATTTGACCCGTGCGCTTCGAAGGGGGGACCGCAAGAACGAAAAGGTGTCGCTGAAGCTGGTCGCCGTCGACATCCACGGCAATGAGGCGGCCGCGGGAGAGGCGGCGCTCGAGGAGATCGAACTCGTCGTGGAATAGGGACGGGTTGGTCGGCGTAGGGGCTGGTTTGAAACCCGCCCCTACGCCACCCGCCGATCCGACATCATCCTCTTCAAAAGAAACTTGACTTCTTTTTCTCTTCGCTTTAACCTGCCGTCTTATCTACTCATGATGAACATACCACAGCGGCCGAGGAGGCGCGGCATCCGATGGAATTCCTCATTGTGAAATTCGATGAAGAGCGGGACGTGTTGATCGATGAAGTCAATCAAGGGAAGACCGGCGAGCTGATCGAGCTGTCGGCGGGGACCTACACCGTTTCGTTGGACGGGGAGGAAGATTTCACGCCGAAGACGAAGAAGATCAAGCTGAAGAAAACCTCGCCGATCAAACCGATGGAGGTCACCTTTGAGAGAGCATAAAGAGATCGTCCGGATTGCCGTCTTAATCAGCTTGTTCCTCTTTTTCCAGACCGGCTGCGCCCACCACCTGGTGAACGACCGGCTCGCCGAGTATCAGCCCGACGCGGGCTACCGCTTCAAGAACCTGACCGACGACGGCAACAGCGACGCCCTCTTCGTCGCGGTCGCCTTTTCCGGGGGAGGGACCCGGGCGGCGGCGTTGTCTTACGGGGTGCTGAAAGCATTATCGGAAACCGAGATCACCTGGCAGGGGAAGACGAAGCGCCTGGTCGAGGAGATCGATCTGATCTCGACCATCTCGGGCGGCTCTTTCACCGGAGGGTATTACGCCCTCTTCGGAGACCGGATCTTCACCGATTTCGAGCGGAAGTTCCTGAAGCGGGACATCGAAGGGGAGTTGACCGGCCTGCTGCGGCGGCCGACCAATTGGTTCCGCCTCGCCTCTTTCCATTTCGACCGGATCGACCTGGCCGCCGAACACTACCACCGGACCGTCTTCGAAGAGAAAACCTTCGGCGATCTGCTCGCCCGCAACCGTCGTCCCTTCGTCGTGATCAACGCCACCAACATGTCGCTGGGGGACCGGTTCGAGTTCACCCAGGACCAGTTCGACTTTTTAGGCTCGGATCTCTCCTCTTACCCCGTGGCGCGGGCGGTGGCCGCCTCCTCCGCTTTTCCGTTTCTCCTCAGCCCGATCACCCTGAACAACCACCCGGCGCCGTCGAACTATCGGACCCCTCCCTGGGTGGAAAACGCCATGGAGGATTATGAGCTCAATCGCCGCCGGTTCATGCGGGCCCAGATATTGAAGACGTATGAAGACAAAGACGAGCATCCCTACACCCATCTGCTCGACGGGGGGTTGGCCGACAACATCGGGCTGCGGCATGTGATCGATTCGGTCCGGGACGGGGGAATCCGTCAGATGATGAATCAAGAGAAGATCGAGAAATTTGTGGTGATCGTCGTCAACGCGAAAACCAGCCCGCCCCAAGAGATCGATCGAAAAGAGGACGCTCCACATCTCTTGGACGTGGCGGTGAAGACGGCGACGATTTCGATGGACAACTACTCGTTTGAAACGATCGAGCTGATGAAAGATGTGAAGGAAGCGCGGGAGCAGGCGCAGCGGGCGATTGAAGACTGCCAAGGGCTTCTCGCGGAGAGCTGTCCCCTGGCGTCCCGGCTCCCGGCGTTGAAGGGGATGGATTTTTACATCGTCGAGATCAGCTTTGAGAGCATCGATGATCCGAAAGAGCGGGAATGGTTCTTGAGTCTTCCGACCAATTTTTCCTTGAAGCCGGCCGTTGTCGACAGGTTGATTGAAAAGGGGGGAGCGTTGCTGAAAAATTCGGAAGAGTTCCAACGCCTGATTGAAGAGTTGTCTCAGTAGCGGTTAGAAAAGCAAGAAAACATCTCCGATCAAGGACGAAGGATCGTCACTTTCGTCATCACCACCGGGGTGGTCGGCCTGTTACTGGAATCCCGAGGGACATTTGCAATCGCGTTCACGACCGATTGCCCCGAGGTCACCTGACCGAAGATCGTATGGACATTATTGAGATGGGACTGCGGCGCGCCGTCTAAAATAAAAAACTGGCTTCCGTTGGTGTCCGGGCCCGAATTGGCCATACCGACCCGCCCGACCCGGTCGAATTCCAAACCGGAGGAAAACTCGTCTTCAAACGTGTAACCGGGGCCCCCCGTGCCGTTCCCGAGCGGATCTCCCCCCTGAATCATAAAACCGGAAATCACCCGGTGGAAAATCAGCCCATCATAAAAAGGCCGGGTGACCTGCTGCGACGTATTCGGATCGGTCCACGCTTTGGTTCCTTCGGCGAGGCCGATAAAATTGGCGACTGCGATCGGCGCTTCGTCCTCGAAGAGCTCGATCACGATCTCCCCCAGGGTGGTCTCGATTTTGGCCGAAGGGTTTCCGCCCCCGCCGCCCGATGAACCGCCCCCCGCCGCCGCATCCGATGATCAAGCCAAGAGAGATGAAAGAGAAAGCCAAAAAAACACGCCGCATAAATTCCTCCAGGGTAAAAATGATTTATCTTCTATGGAGGTGATTATATCATTGAAAATCGATTTTTAAAGAGGGGCGATCCTCTGGAATGGATTGTGGAACCAGGCGAAGAGAAGGGGTCAGGCGCGGGTGGCGGCCGCGGCGCGTTCGGCTTCTTGCTGTATCCGGAGGCGCTCGGCCTTCGATTCCTCAATCACCCGCTCCAGGACATGATCGTCGACCATCGTGAGCTGCGCCGCCGCGTCTTTCAGCGCGCCATGTTCCACCGCGCGCGACATCACTTCGGCTTTGGTCTGGCCCTTTTTCTTTCCGAGGAACGGCTTGACGATCAGATAGAGAACGTCGCGCAGCGGCATATAACGCAAGAAGCGGCGGAGCAGGGTGAGGATCTGGATCAGGTAATGGGTCAGCTTGTAGACAAAGAGCCGCCGCAGGCCGGCGGTCCGCTCGTCGTTGATCACCGGGCCGGGCAGACAGGTCGGATCGATCTCGGAGCATTTGAAGTATTTGTACCAATCGGCGGCGTCGTTGACCAGCCCGCGCTCGACATATTCCTTCCACAACGGTGTCCCCCGGTAGACGCAGAGGCGGTTGAAGCCGAAGGTGTCAAGCCGGAACCGCGACGCAAAATCAAACGTCGCCCGCATATCCTCCACCGTCTCGCCCGGGCTGCCGACGACGAAGAAGCCGTGCACGATCTCGATCCCGGCCTTCTTGGCGGTCGTCACGGCCGATTCGACCTCTTCGAGCGTCTGTTCTTTCTTCAGACGGTCGAGGATCTTCTGGCTGCCGCTCTCGATCCCGAACATGATCGTCCGGCAGTGGGCCTTGGCCATGATGGGGAAGAGATGCTGGCAGACCGAATCGACCCGCCCCTCCACCCCCCACTCGATGGTGATCTTCTCGTCGATGAGGCCCTGGCAAATCGCCTCGATCCGCTTCGCCTTCAGGGAGGAAGTGATCGTCGACGAAGTAGACCGCCCCGTAGCCGAGCTCCTGAAGGTACTTGAACTCTTTCACCACATGCTCGGCGCTGCGGAAGCGCCACTTGCCGTCGTTGAAGATCGGAATGTCGCAGAAGACGCACGGCCAGGGACAGCCGCGCGAGGTCTGCATCGTCGTGAAGCGTTCCATCGAGAGGACCGCCGGCACGTCGAGCGGCATCGACTCGATAAAATCGAGCGGCAGGCTCTCGCGGTCTGGGAAAGGCCATTGATCGAGATTGCGCTCGGTCTCCCGGTTCGGATTGTTGATCACCCGTCCCTCTTTCGCCCAAGTCAACCCCAACACCCCCTCGGGATTGTCCAGATTTGCCACCAGATCGAGAATCAGCTGCTCGCCGTCGCCCCGGCAGACGAAGTCGACCTCGGGACATTGCATCTTCACCAGCCCCGCGTTGAGGGAGGCGAAGACGCCGCCGAAGGCGAGGCGGACGGTGGAATCGACGGCGCGGATCTGGCGCGCCATAATCTTTGCGTAGGGATAGCTGGTGGTACTGAGAAAGCTCATCCCGACGAGGTCCGGTCTCTGCCGGCGGATTTCCTCGATGATGACGTCGTTGGGGGTTTCCGGATTGGCCTGATCGAACATGACGCACTCGTGGCCGGCTTCCTTGAGCACGGCGGAGAGGCGACATAATGCCGATGGGGGGAAATCCCATCACGCGGATATTGCCGTTCTTGGCGCGGGTGGCGGCCGGGAGGGCGTAAAACTGCGGATCGCGGATATGGATTAGGAAGACGCGGATAGGCGACTCGCTCCCTGTAAGAGGGTGCGTTGCGGGAGGCCGCTCACGAGTCGGTATGGCGTTGCGTTTAAATTATCCATCGTGAGGCCAGGATACCAGGGAGGTTTCTATCTGTCAACGTGAATCTGTGGTGTCGGATATCCTAGCCGATAACCCGTAACATTCTTTCCTCGTTCTTAAAATAGAGGTAAAGAGAGAATCGGTTCATTCGGAATCCGGCCTCGAAACAGAAAACGATTTCCTATCCCGATGTATTTGACAGCCGATTGCTAATCTCTTATCCTCACAAAAAAGGAGCGACACGCTTGAACATCATCGAAATCAAAAACGCCGATATTTATCAGGGCGCAAACCAGGTCTTCTCCGATCTTTCGCTTCAGATCGCCGCCGGCTGTCAAACGGCCATCCTCGGCCCGAACGGGGCGGGAAAGTCGACCCTCCTTAAACTCCTTTCCGGCGAAATCCGGGCCGCTTCTCACAAGGGGGCGTCCGGCTCTTCGGACGGGAGCAGTGGAATCTTTGGGAAGTCCGCACGCAGCTCGGCATCGTCTCCTACGACTTGCAGCGCGATTATATGCATTCCATTCGGGGCGGGGAGGTAATCCTTTCCGGATTTTATTCGAGCATCGGCCTCTACGGCCATCAGGCGTTCAACGACGCGCAGCGGAAGCGGGCGGAAGAGGTGATGGAACGGCTTGGGATTGCTGCGTTGCAGGAGCGGCGGTTCGCCGAGATGTCGGCCGGCGAGCAGCGGCGCTTTCTCCTCGGCCGCGCGCTTGTGCACGATCCGGGGACGCTGGTCCTCGACGAGCCGACGAGCGGCCTCGACCTGCGCGCCTGCTTTCAATATCTCGACCTGGTCCGGGATCTGATCCGGCGGGGAAAAACGATTCTCCTCGTGACCCATCACCTCCACGAGATCCCGCCCGAGGTGGAACGGATCATTCTCCTCAAAGAGGGGAAGGTGATCGCCGACGGAAAAAAGGGGATCTGCTCACCGGCGAGCGGCTGACCGCGCTCTTCGACACCCCGGTCCAAATCGCGCAGGCCGACGGCTGGTATCAGGTCCTTCCGGCACGGTAGGGGCGGGTTTGAAACCTGCCCCTACATCTTTATTATCTCTTCTTTCTGAGCGAACGGCGGGCCCCCAAAAACTTTATTTGACTTTGCCTGTGGATCGGTGTATAGTTCATACAACTCATTGTGGATGGTGCAGTAAAGTAATCGAAAGCCGCAGCCCTCTCAAGGGATCGCGGCTTTTTTTATTTTTCGGACACGTTGATGGCAGTGGGTTGGTAAGACAAAATATAACAAGGAGAAGCACAAACATGGTTAATGGCAAAGTGAAGTGGTTTAATGGCAGCAAGGGTTACGGATTTATCACGCGTAATGATGGAGAAGCGGATGTGTTCGTCCATTTTTCCGCCATCGCCGGAGACGGCTACAAATCCCTCGAAGAGGGAAATGAAGTCGAATTCGAAGTGACCCAAGGCCAGAAAGGCCCACAAGCCACCAACGTGAGACTCGTTTCCTAACGGAAATTTCTTCGCACGAAAAATGCCCCGATCGGATCGCTCCGGTCGGGGCATTTTATTTTACAATGTAGGGGCGGGTTTCAAACCTGCCCCTACATAATAGACAGATTAATGCTTTTTCATCCCTTTCAGGTGGCCTTTGAGGATCGGGGATTCGGCGATGGCCGGATCCTTCGGGGCGAGATGCGCCGCATGATCGAATTGCTCCGTGGCCTCTTTGTGTTTTCCCATCTGGTCGAGCGCTAAGGCCAGGTTGTAATGGGCTTGCGCGAGCTTGTCGTCGGCTTTCACCGCCGACTGGAAATGTTTCGCCGCCACATCCCAATGTCCCTGATTGTAATGTTCAATCCCTTCCGCGTTGTGTCCGGCGCCCGGCGAGCCTGCCGGGGCTTCCAGAGCAGGGAAAACTTTCTTTTCGTCGGCCCAGGCCCCGGGGACCAGAAGTGCGACGATGAAGAGCATGAAAGCCGCCGCCAAACCGCTTCGCTTGATCAATACCATTCAAGCCTCCTTTCGTTGTCCAAGATGGAGTTCACGCGCCCGGTTCAACGACCAACCCGAGCGGGGCGGTCCCTCTTCCCGCCGCGTCTCGCACAGCACGGGAGAGGTTCTACACGCCC
The DNA here is from genome assembly GCA_028865235.1 of Candidatus Manganitrophus sp. GTDB lineage: Bacteria > Nitrospirota > Nitrospiria > SBBL01 > Manganitrophaceae > Manganitrophus. The sequence continues at coordinate 586,047 of CP114561.1, read as the reverse complement.
CGATTATTGTCCATCGAAAGGAGATGACTGTCAAGTGGCCAAGCGTACAGCTTAATTAGCCGCTTTTACTTAGGCCGGATCTTGTTCAACCTCGTGGCAGCGCCGGAGGCCGACCCTCCGCTTTTTACCGGGTTCTTCCCTTCCCAAATGGCGTCGAAATAGTTGGACGCGCGGCGGGAGGGGCGATCGTCATCCTCCTCCCGTTCGATCCGCTCTACATATCCTTCCGATTCGCTGCTTTGATTTTTTGCCAGACGGTGATAGCGGTTGAACCGGCGGTTTTCGTCGATGTCTTCGCAATAAAGATCTTCTTCTCTCATTTCGGCCTCCTTCGTATGGGATGATGAGCAAACCTAAATTTTCGGATTGAATCGAATGTCGGATTGTAAGGTTAGCAAGAACAATGCCGGTAGGAGTCTCTGCCGGAAAGGGGACGGCGGGAGCTCCCACGACCTTAAAGTGGAAATTTTTTGCACTGCTCCCGAGAAATGTTTTGCAGGCTTTACTGATTCTCTGCATTCCGGATGGGGCTATCCCAACCGTTTTGCCGCCAATCGCCTCTCTCAGGGAAGGGTTTGAAACCCACCCCTATACCGATATTTCTATTTATTTCCTTCTGCCCGATTCGATATAATCCAGCCTGAATGAAAGGTCCTTATCGAAGGAAGGAGCCCGATCGCATGAATCCGCCGGCGCATAAGTTATTGAAAAGTTTTCTGATCGACATGGACGGGGTGCTCGTTCGGGGGCCGAACCTGATTCCCGGGGCCGATGTCTTCATCGAGCGGCTGAAATCGGAAGGGCGGAAATTCTTGGTCTTCACCAACAACTCGCTCCGCACGCCGAAGGACCTGTCGCACCGGCTGAAGAAAATCGGCCTTCAGGTCGGGGCCGATCATATCTACACCTCCGCGTTGGCGACGGCCCGTTTTCTCAATAGTCAGCGGCCGAAGGGGACCGCCTTCGTCATCGGCGAATCGGGGTTGATGGAGGCGCTCCACGATGTGGGGTATGTGGTGACCGATTTACAGCCCGACTATGTCGTGGTGGGAGACACCGACTTTTACGACCACCCGCGGATTACGCAGGCGGTCCGGCTGGTTCATAACGGGGCGCGATTGATCGCAACAAACCCCGATGTGACCGGACCGGCCGAGGCCGGGATCGTCCCCGCCACCGGGGCGCTGGTCGCGTTGATCGAGAAGGCGACCGGACATCAAGCCTACTTCGTCGGAAAGCCGAATCCGCTGATGATGCGGACCGCGCTTCACCAGATCGGGGAACATTCGGAGAACGCCGTGATGGTGGGAGACCGGATGGACACCGATGTGGTCGCCGGAATCGAGAGCGGGCTGGAGACGATTCTCGTCTTAACGGGGGTCACGCGGCGCGAAGATGTCGACCGGTATCCCTACCGTCCGACCCGAATCGTCGAATCGATCAGCGCGATCGAATTGTGAACCTCTGCGTTGTCGACCAACGGGGTAACGCCCCGACGAATACCATCACGTTCCTGAAAAACAAAAAAGGAGGAAAACAGAACATGATCCAATCGATCGCATTCACCATGTACCCCGTCACCAATATGGCGCGTTCCAGAAAATTTTATGAAGAGGTGCTAGGCCTGAAAGTCAGTTCCACCTTTGGGGAGCAGTGGATCGAGTATGATCTGGGAGGGAACACCTTTGCGATCACCAGCATGAACATCGGCCGCACCCCGGGCGCCAAGGGGGCGAGCGTCGGATTCGAGGTGAGCGATTTCGAGGCATTTACGAAAGGTCTCAAAGAAAAATCGGTGAAGTTTATTCTGGATAATTACGAAACGCCGGTCTGTCGGATGTCGGTGATCGAAGACCCCGACCAGAACCATATCACGATCCACAAACTGCACAAAGGATAGGGATGGATATAGGGCGGGTTTGAAACCGGCCCCTACAAACGACCGCCGGCGCTGATTCCTTGGGCGTAGATGTCCCAGTTACCGCTCCGGTGATCCTGCCAGGCGATGATCGCGCCGCCGAACCCGTTTGGGAGGATCTGGGGAGGGGAGGTGGCCGTGCCGGAAGATTGATCGCCGGCGGCGGTGGAAACGGCGACGCCGTTGGCGGTCCACTGAACGGTCCCGCCGCTGTTGACCCGCTGAGCATAAAGATCGTTTGTTCCGCTGCGGCGATCGGTCCAGGTGACGATGGCGCCGCCGGGCCGTCCGGGACGATCCGGGGGAAAGATTGGGTATTCGCCGCGGTGGAGATCGCGGTTCCCTCGGGGGCCCACGGCACTCCCCCGGCGCCGTTCACCCGCTGGGCGAAAATATCGGTCCCATCCTGCCAGGTGATCAGCGACCCGCCCGAGCCGTCCGAAATCATTTGGGGGGCCGATTGGGCGTTGGCGGTCGTGGCGATCGGCGCGCCGTTGGCGGTCCAAAGCGCCGCGCCGCCGCCGTCGATCCGTTGGGCGAAGATTTTATCGGTTCCGCTCCGCCCGTCCTGCCAAACGATCGTTGCTCCGCCGGTATCGTCCGAAATGAGTTGAGGAAATTGCTGATTATTGGCGGCGGTGGAGATCGCGGTTCCGTCGGGGGTCCAGAGCGCCTGTCCTTCGCCGCTGATCCGTTGCGCGTAGATGTCGGAGTGCGTGACGTTGCGGTGATCCTGCCAGACGAGGATCGCGCCGCCGGCGCCGTCCGAAATCAGATGGGGAGATTGTTGGGCGTTGGCCGCCGAGAGAGAGGGGGATCCCGTCGGCCCCCCATTGCGCCGCCCCGTCCCCGTTGATCCGCTGAACGAAGAGGTCGGGGGTTCCCCCGTTGCGGAAATCGAGCCAAACGAGGATCGCGCCGCCCGATCCGTCGGGAATGACCTGTGGGGAGAGTTGGGCATTCGCCGCGGCGGTCACCGGAATACCGTTCTCCGCCCACTGAGCGATCCCGTCGCGGTTCACCCGCTGCGCGTAAATGTCAGACGTCCCGGTCCGGTTGTCTTCCCAGGCGATAATCGCGCCGCCGGCGCCGTCGGAAACCAGTTGGGGAACCGATTGGTTGTTGGCCGCGGCGGCGATCGGCACGCCGTCGGCGGCCCAGAGCACCGCTCCGCTGCCGTTCACCCGCTGGGCGTAGACGTCGGTATTCAGCCCGTTGCGAAGATCGGCCCAGACGACGATCGCCCCGGCCGCGCCGTCCGAAACCATCTGCGGGAAAAGCTGCTCATTGACCGCGGTCGAAAGGGGAACGTTCTCCGGATTCTCTTTCTCCCACAGAACGACCAACGTGCCGGGGCTGCTCTCCACCCCGCCGATCATCACCTTGACCGATCCGGTCGATGCCCCCTCCGGGATCAGCGCCCGGATCTCCGTTTCATTCCAGCTGAGAATGCCGCTTGCCGTCACGCCGCCGACGATCAAACGGCTTCCCCCCTCGCCTGTCCCGAACCCCGCGCCGGTGATCCGGATTTCGTTCCCGGCCTTCGCTTCCGAGGGGTTGACGCTGGTGATGATCGGGCCGGTCGGGCTGACCGAGACCAGCACGTCGCGAAACCGGTCGCCTTCATCCCTTCTTCGCTCGACACCTCCACCTGAATCGGCACGCTTCCGACGGTGGATGGCGCGGTCCAGGTGACCGGATTGGTGTCCCGATGCGCTCAACGTCCCCGCCGCGGCCCGCCACCGATAGGTCAAGCCGCCTCCCCTCGCCGTCCACCGAGACGGTCAACACGGCGCTCTCCCCCGGCCGGACCACCGAAGGCTCCGCCGTGAGGGTGTCGATCTCCAGGCCGTTGTTGTTTCCTCTCCCGTCGCACCCGGCGAGAAGATAGATTCCAAAAAGAGCGCTGTCCAGTGAACGAAAATTCTTTTCATCCCTCTCTCCGCATCCCAACGAATATACAGATTCCGAGAGAGAGGTGTCAATCAAAGGAGATTTAGATCACGATTATATCGATCAAGACAAACTTTTTTGCAAGAGTGGCCCCAGGCCCCGCCGGTAGACGGGGCTTGGGGCTTTAGGCGGTATTACTCTTGGAAGGCGTACCAGATTCCCGTTTCTTCTCCATTCTTCCCGCGCACCACAACGTTGATGCTCGGATAGGAGGGGTCGATTTCAACCGCTTCCTCCTCACATAGGCTCGGAAGGGTAATGGTGCCTGAAGTCGCCGTTGTTGCCAACAGCGGTCCTTCGACGTCGCAGCCGATGCCGGTGTCCGACCCCTTCACGAAGCCAAGGGAGGACGGCAGCCCTCGACGGGGAGAATGGAGGTTGAAAATCGATGGCCGGAGCAAGTAGACTGTACCTATTTGCAATCTGAGTAGAATTCGACTGCGATCAGCGGAGGAGAAACGGCATGGAAGAACCTCTAGAGACGTTCCTGTTAAAGAAGCCATTTACTCGGCGGGAGTTTGTGGTGACGGCGCTGGCCGCCGGGTTCGCCCTGGCGGTTCGGCCGGCGTTCGGCGAGCTCCTCACAACCGACGCGGGCGGCCTGACCGCGGGTGAAGTGAAGATCCCGGCCAAGGGTGGAGAGATGCCGGCGTATCGGGCGATGCCGGAAAAGGGGGCCTTCCCGGTTGTCCTGGTGGTCCAGGAGATCTTCGGGGTCCACGAACATATCAAAGACATTTGCCGCCGTCTGGCCAAACTCGGATATCTCGCCGTCGCCCCCGAGCTGTATGCCCGGCAGGGGGATGTGTCGAAGATGTCCGACACGCAGGAGATTTTCAAGGTGGTTTCCAGGGTCCCTGACGCGCAGGTGATGGCCGATCTCGACGCCGCGGCCGATTGGGCGGGAAAGTCGGGCAAGGGGGATCTCAAACGGCTGGGGATCACCGGGTTCTGCTGGGGCGGGCGGATCGTCTGGCTCTACGCGGCGCACAGTCCGCAGCTGAAGGCGGGGGTCGCCTGGTATGGGCGCCTGGTGGGACAGGAAAGCGATCTGCAGCCGCAACATCCGATCGACGTGGCGGCCAAGCTCAAAGCGCCGGTCCTCGGTCTCTACGGCGGCGCCGACACCGGCATTCCGATCGAAACGGTCGAGCGGATGCGCCAGGCGCTGAAAGCCGCCGGGGGCGGGTCGGAGATCGTCGTCTACCCCGACGCCCCGCACGCCTTTCACGCCGACTACCGTCCCAGCTATCGGAAGGAAGCGGCGCAGGACGGCTGGAAGCGGATGCTCGAATGGTTTCAGAGACATGGGGCGGCGTAGTCTTTTTCGAAGAAGGTCACGCCGCCATCCCGTATCCGCCGGTTCTTAAATCGATCTTGAGATCCTCAATCCGGTCGCCGAGTTGGTCCAGCTTCTCCAGAAGCTGATTCTCGGCGGCTGGAAAAAGATTGGCCTCCTCGTCCTGGAAGTGCTCCTGGATTTTCTGTTCGAAGGCGATCAGGTCTTCCATAAAGGCATCTTTTCCCTTCACGATTCGGATCACCATCAGCTCATCGAGCAAGCGATCCATCTCTCGATGCTCTTCGATGTTTTTTTCGATCTCTTCACGTTCTAACTTTTTCATTTCGGGATAAAAGACCTTTAATTCGCATTCGGTGTGGACTTTGTAATTGTCGTAAATCCGATTCAGTAGAAGCGCGTTTCGCCTTCCGACTCGCTTGGCCTGATGGATCAGCTCGATGACGTTTCGGTGGTCGGTTTTCAATAATTCCGTCGCCTTCATGCGCTGCTCCTTTTCGAAAAGAGGGTGAGCTTCATTCGACCATCGTACGGGAAAAAGAAGGGAAAACAATTCTTCAAAAGGAGGGAGAAGTTTCATCCGCTTGGATGAGTCGGCGCTTTCCTTCGTCGCCTTTTTCTCTCCCTGTTTCCCTATTGACTCCGGCATAAAAGAAGGCTATTTTGATGCCCGATAGGCAAAGGGAAATGATCACCGCAAAGGGAACTCCGGTTCAGCGTTTGGAGGAGGCAGGCAGATGTCAAAACAATCGAAGATGGCGACCTTTCCCAACGGGGTCAAGGTGATCAAATGGGGGCGGAAGGAAGAGCCGACGGCGGAATCGGTGGCCGAGGAGATGAAGCGGTTCGGCTATACAGTCTATGACCTTCAGACCGTTGCCCCCTGGTTCGAACGGAGCCGGCACGCGCACGACGAGCCGGAGATTCGGGGAGCGGTGTCGGGGGCAATCACGTTTCACTTCGACGATTTTCCGGTTACGATCGAAGGGGGAGATATTCTTCTCATTCCGGGCGGACTGGCGCACGAGGTGATCAGCCACAATGGGCGCCCCTTCTCCGCTTACAAAGGCTCGTTGAGCGGGGAGCGAAAAGTGACCGAGCATGGCGATGCGAGCGGAAGCGTCGAGCAGCTGGCGCGAAAAGGGCCTCGGGGGCCGAAATGAGCTGCATGATCTGTCTCGATCTGGACGGAACGCTCGAAGACAGCCGGCGCGATATGATCTCGGTGGTCCATCGGCTCCGCGAGGCGCTGGGGTTGCCGCGCCGCACCGATGACGCGATCCTTCCATGGGTCAACAAAGGGATGGAGCAACTTTACCGGGCCTGCTTCGACGATTATCTTCAAGCGGACGAGGGGGCGCCTGGAAGAAGTCCGCCGTCGATACGAGGCCGATTATCTCGAGAATGTGGTCTGTGAAACGAAACTCTATCCGGGAATTGCCGACGCGGTGAAACGCTTGTCCTAGATCGGTCCGTTGGTGGTTGTGACGAACAAACCGGAGCGGATCTCGCGCCGTCTGCTCGACCTTCTAGGGATCGGAAAGTTCTTCGCCGACGTCATCGGCGGAGACACCTGTGCGGTGACCAAACCGGACCCATGGGTTCTGAAAGAGGCCGCTCTCTGCTGCGGTTTCATCCCGACAAGGGGCGGGCGGTGATGATCGGCGACTCCGCAGCGGATATCAAAATGGGCCGCGCCTTCGGGGCGGCGACGGTCTGGTGCGCCTGGGGCTACGTCCATCGACCGGGCGAGCAACCCGATTGCATCGCCCCGTCCCCGGAAGTGTTGCCGGCGCTGGTGCAAACCCTCCTCACCCTCCCGCCGAATCCGATCCGTTCCAGTGGCTCCGCAACCCACGTCATAACCGATCCATCCCTTACGTATGGTTCTTGCTCTCATTCTAGAGTCGTATCGGACAGCCTTTCCTTGACAAAACGCCGACCTTAAGATTTACTTTCCTATACGGATTCATTCCTTTATTTCCGCAACTTTATACAAAGTAGTCCATTTCATCTCCGGGAGAGAAAGAGAATCGGATGAATTTTCCCGCCCAGTACGGAAAATACCTCCTCATCGATAAAATTGCCAAAGGGGGCATGGCGGAGGTCTTTCTCGCCAAGCAGACCGGATCGAAAGGATTCGAGCGGCTCCTTGCCATCAAGCGGATTCTTCCCCAGTTTACCGAGAATGCCGAATTCGTCTCGATGTTCATCAACGAGGCCAAAGTCGCGGCCCAACTCTCCCATCCGAATATCGTCCAGGTGTTCGATTTCGGACAGGTCGAAGAGTCGTACTACATCGGGATGGAATATGTGATGGGGAGAGATCTTCGGACGATCATGGAGCGGAGTCAAAAAAGTAACCGGCCCCTTCCGATCGATCAGATTCTCTTCATCGTCAGCCGCGTTTGCAGCGGGTTGGAGCATGCGCACAAGAAGAAAGATCTGCACGGAAACGAGCTGAACCTGGTCCACCGGGACATCAGCCCGCAGAATATTCTGATCTCCTACGACGGCGAGATCAAGCTGGTCGACTTCGGCATCGCAAAGGCGGCCCTCCAGGAGAACGAAACCCGAACGGGAATCCTCAAAGGAAAACTCGCCTACATGTCTCCCGAGCAGGCCTGGGGAAAAGGGATCGATCACCGTTCGGATCTTTTCTCCCTCGGAATCGTATTGTACGAGTGTGCGACCGGAAAAAGGCTCTTTAAAGGCGACAGCGAGATCAACACACTCGAGCGAGTGCGCGAAGCGAAGTTCGAATCTCCCCGACAATTGAACGGGGCGATTTCGGAGCAGGTGGAGGCGGCCGTGGCCAAGTCGCTCGCAAAGGAGGTGCAGGATCGGTATGCCTCTGCCGCACAGATGCAGGGGGAACTGGAGCGGTGCCTGTCGAAGCCGCTCAGCGAGGTCCAATCGGATCTGGCGCAAAGCGTCCATCAGCTCTTTCATGAGGAGATCGAGAAGGACCAGGCCCGAATGAAGAAAGCCGCCCTGGCGACCGCGGAAAGCGTCACGGTTCAGCTCGGAATCGGGACGCCCGCTTCAAATCCATCCAAAGCGGTCCCTTCTAATCCCAAGTTGGAGATTCCGAAGAAGCGGGTGGGAGCGATGGCCATTACGGCGTTTTTGATTGTGGGCGCGTTGGGTCTTATCGGGGTCGGCACGGTTGTCTTTCTGAAAAAGGGAGAAGAGCCCGACCTCCTGGTGGCAAAGCCGCTGCCGGTCCCAAGTCAGCCGGCGGTGATCTCTCCGCCTCCCGCTCCCGCGGCGCCCGCGCCCAAAGGAGTGGAGGTGAAGCCGGATGTGCCGAACGAGCATCCCGCGGTTGCATCGACACCCCGGACCGAGGCTACAATCCCGGCGCCGGCGGCCTTGACGCACCGTCCCGCTGAAGAAAAAGCGGCAGAGCAGGTGAGGGTCTCTAAAAAAGCACCCGAACCCCCGGTTACCGGAACGGATCTCGCTCAAAAGATTTCTCCTCCCGAGCCGAAGAAGAGCGCTCCTCCTCCGATGGAGAGGAAAGAGCTCCTTCCGCCGCCTCAGGAAGTTGTCCCCAAAGAGATCCCGCCGAAGCAAGAACCGGTCAAAGAGGCGGCGTTGCGTCCTCCCGCAGCCGTTACTCCAAAGCCGCCAACACTCTCGGATGAGGAGCTGATCCGCCAGATTATCCGGCGTCAAGAGAAGGCTTTTGAGAATAAGGACGTCGGGCTTTATTTGAAAGACCTGGCGCAGTCCTCTCCGAAAGATGAAAAAGAGTTGCAATCGTTCTTTGATCAGTACGAAAGTATCTCCGTTCAATTTGATATCTCCGACCTTCAAATCAACGGAAACCGCGCCTCCATCACGATGAACCAACAGACGAATTTAAGGGCTAAAAAAGCCAAGAAAGTCCAGACGGCGACCAACAAGGTCAGTTGGGGTCTCCTGAAAGAAGGGGAGATCTGGAAAATCAGCGATACAAAAATCGTTGAAAAAAAGTAGTCCGCAGTTCCTTCCTACCCTTTCCCTTCCTCTGTTTTAACGCAGTCGACTCCAACCGTGAACACGCACGCGCGTCGCATGGTTCGCTTTCACTCACGATGTGAGCAGAGGCGCTTCGCGCTTCATTCCTGTGGGCACATTCCTCGCAGCTTGCTGAGAAGGTTAGACGCGCGAATGTGAAGATGTATATAGATCGCGAAGCCTCTGCCCACATCGTTCGCGGAGCGAACCATACAAATTAGAGTCTTTCCATCCTTTCGGGTCGAAGATTGCTTCGCGATGTGAGTGGAGGTACTTCGTCCCGATTTCTATCTGCACATTGCGGGGAGCTTCAATCACCTCGATCAACGCGTCGTGAGTCCGTTCCCTTTTAGGGGGGGCGATCCTTATTGTCATGAATCCTGTGCAGGTGGGAATGGAGTGGTTTCAGGTTTTTCTGGACGCCTGCTTCCGTGCATCCTCTGCGAATCGGCGGAGGGTGATCTCCAGGTCCGATAGAACGGCGTTACAAACGGGGATGTTCCATCGCGAGTGATTTTGTATCGACTTGCGGATAGTTCATTGAAGACTTTAACTCTTCCGGTTTCTCTTTACCGCATTTCCATTCCGCCTATCCCGAAAAATACCATTCTGTTTTTTCCCGAAGTCCATCCTCCTAAAACGCGTTTCGTTCAGATCCTTTTTTCGGAAGGGGAGGGGTGTAAAAAGACTGATTCTTTTAAGAATGGCATCGATCCCACGGTCGCCGAGTTCGACCTATCTTTTCTATTTTGATTTGGCCTAGATCGCTTCGGCCCGAGGCGATCCTCCCTCGGTATAGACTAGTGTGGATTTCCTGTGGATAAAAAACCTAAAGAAACCCTTGAGCCGCGCCGGAAAAAAGATTTAATGCTAGCTAGTCCTAGCATAGAAAAGATTGCCTAGTTCGGTCGGACTAGGTTAAGTGCTATTCAGGTGTGCCGGTGAATACACAGGCTGTTGAAAAGTCATTTATCAAAACAATCATCAATATTTAGAGTCGATCTGTCTCGGCCGCTGATGGAAGGATGGAGATGGGTCAAATAGGCGAGTCGGGTCGATCCCTCCTAGGCTAGGAGGATCGAGCGAGGCGGGACGATTCTATCGGGGCCGGTTCGTTGCGGCGCGAGAGATAGTTCTTGACCATCCAGGAAAGAGTCTGTTAGAACATCAGAGATCGAATCGCCTTAAATAGGGGGTATAAAGATGATAGAGCGACTGCAGAAGGTGATTGCGAAAGCGGGGATTGCGTCCCGGCGCCATGCGGAGGAGATGATACTCGATGGGCGGGTTCAGGTGAATGGGAAGATCGTCACGGAGCTCGGTACCAAGGTCGATCCGGAGAAAGACTATGTTAAAGTAAACGGCAAGCGAATCCAGATCGAGCCGCATAAGATCTATTTGCTTTTAAATAAACCGAGAGGATATATTACCTCGGTTCACGATCCCGAGGGCAGGCCCACGGTGATGGAGTTTGTCCGGGACATCAAAGAGCGGGTCTATCCGGTCGGGCGCCTCGACTATGATTCGGAAGGGCTTCTTCTTCTCACCAACGACGGCGACCTGGCCGGCGCGTTGATGCACCCGAGCAGCGGGGTTGAGAAGACCTATTGGGTGAAGATCAAAGGGCATCTGACGGAAGAGAAGATCAAAAAGTTGGCACAGGGAGGGCTTTCGCTGCCGGGCGGAAAGAGCGCTCCCGCTCGGGTTCGGCCGCTTCGGAAAACCTCCGAACATGATTGGATCGAGATCATCATACACGAGGGGAAGCGACGGCAGATTCGGATGATGGTTGAAAAAATCGGCCATGACGTATTGAAGTTGAAGCGGGTCGCTTACGGTTTTCTGGCGCTGGGGGATCTCCTTCCGGGAGATTATCGCCGGCTGACGCCGGCGGAGGTGAAGGGATTAAAGGGGCTCATTCATAAAGGGGGGCGGCAAAAAAAGCGCCGGTGAAACCGAAAGGCGAGGCGGTGCGGGGTAAACGGGCGGGAGGGGGTTAGACGGAATGGAACCATTGGTTTTAACGAACAGTGAAGAAATACTTAAACTTTTAACACAGGTTACTTTGAAAGGACAGGGATTCACCACAGAATGTCTGGTGGCCGAAGTATTGGACGCCGGCCTTTATGAGCCCGACTTTCTGAATGCCAGCGGTGTCGATCCCGAGGCCTATTATAATGGAGAGCCGAACGCCTGGGCAAATTACCATATCCGTATGAGTAAAAAGGTCTTCATGGTCTACGGCGGGCCCAACAAGGTCCGCACCTTCCATATTGCCGATACTCCCTAAAAGATCAATTAGGAATCTGGGAATTATAAATGAGGAATCAAAGTGGAAGGGCAAAAAACAAATTCCTTGCTCTTGTTTGCTCTTGATTCCTAATCGATCGGTTCTTAATTCCTAATTAAGACGGCGCTTTCGTCTTGCTCGCGTTGACAAGGAAAATCACGCGTGTTAATCTGCACGCCATTACGATAATAAAGGCATAGAACAATGAAACGGACAGATTATTGCGGCGCGTTGACGGCGGCGCAGATTGAAAAAGAGGTGACGCTGGTCGGGTGGGTTCACCGGCGGCGCGATCACGGTGGGTTGATCTTTATCGATCTTCGCGATCGGGAAGGTCTGGTCCAGGTTGTCTTCAACCCGCAGCTCTCCGAAGAGATCCATCAACGGGCGCATCAGCTTCGGTCGGAGTATGTCATCCAGGTGATCGGCAAGGTGATGCGCCGCCCTGCGGGGACGGTGAACCGGGAGCTTCCAACGGAGAAGTCGAAATCCATGCGAGCGATCTGGTCATCCTCAATGCGTCGTTGACCCCCCCTTTCTCCATCGAAGAAGAGAAAGAGCCTTCCGAATCGCTCCGTCTTCAATACCGTTATCTCGACCTTCGGCGGAAATCGGTCCAAACGAATTTTATTCTTCGCCACAACCTCTCGAAAGCGGTCCGCCGTTTTCTCGATCAACACCAATTTCTCGACATCGAGACGCCGCTTTCTCACCAAGAGCACGCCCGAAGGGGCGCGCGACTACCTCGTGCCCAGCCGCGTAAACGCTCGGCCAGTTCTTCGCCCTGCCGCAGTCGCCGCAGCTCTTCAAGCAGCTGCTGATGATGTCGGGCTTCGACCGTTACTACCAGATCGTCCGCTGCTTCCGCGACGAGGATCTGCGCGCCGACCGGCAGCCCGAATTCACCCAGATCGACATCGAGATGTCGTTCATCGAGCGGGAGGATATTCTTTCTTTGATGGAGGAGATGGTCCGGACCGTTCTTCAAGGAGGTGAAAGGCGATTCAGTCGGAATCGCCGTTCCCGCGGCTGACCTATCACGAGGCGATGAGCCGATTTGGAGTCGATAAGCCCGATCTTCGTTTCGGACTCGTGAGCTGAAGGATCTTTCGGATATCGCGGCCCGCTCCGAATTTAAAGTCTTTCCGCGAAGCGGTCGCGAAGAAGGCCGATTGGTGAAAGGGATCAATGCGAGAGCCGGGCGTGCCACGCTGTCGCGCAAGGAGCTGGAAGAGTTAACACTGGATTTCGTGGCGACCGGACGGGGCGCCAAGGGCCTTGCCTGCATCAAGGTCACCGCAGCCGCGAAGGGATGGAAGCGCCGATCGCCAAGTTCTTGAAACCGGAGATGCTGAACGAGATCGGTCGAGCGGTTGGAAGGGGCGCCGGGGGATCTTCTTCTTCTTTGGCGCCGATCGAGGGCAAGGTCGTGTATGAAGTGCTCGGCGCATCTCCGACAAGTGATCGGACGGCGGCTCAACCTGATCGATCCCAAGCGTGGCGCCCTCAAGCTGCTCTGGGTGGTCGATTTTCCGCTGTTCGAGTACGACGAGACCGAAAAGCGCTACGTGGCGATCCACCATCCGTTTACCGCGCCGCATGCCGATGAGGACATTCCCTTGCTTGCGACCGATCCGCTCCGCGCGCGGGCGAAAGCGTACGACATCGTGCTCAACGGGACGGAGATCGGCGGCGGGAGCATTCGTATCCATCAACAACGAAGTGCAGTCGAAGGTGTTCACCCTGCTCGGCATTACGAAAGAGGAGGCCCCGAGGCAAAATTCGGTTTCCTGCTTCAGGCGCTGCAGTATGGTGCCCCTCCGCACGGCGGCATCGCGTTCGGTCTCGATCGGTTGACGGCCATCCTGGCCGGCGTCGATTCAATCCGGGATGTCATCGCTTTTCCAAAGACACAGAAGGGCATCTGCTTGATGACGAACGCCCCTTCCGAGGTCGATCAGCGTCAACTCAAGGAACTTCACATCAAAAAAGCCGAATAGAGAAAGTGGAATCATTGCGCTTCACCTTGACGATTTCCTTTCGATCATGAGCGGACGGTATCTCCTTTCCGTTCGATGGGATGGAAAGCCGCGCTCTATTTCTTCCGGAAAGAGTTGTTCGTCAAAACGGGTCGATATAAATGTCCCTCACCGAACTGCTGAAACAATATGGTCTCTGGACGGTGTTTCTCGGGACCTTCTTTGAAGGAGAAGGGGTCATGTTGATGGCGGGCGGATTGGCCCATCAGCAGATTCTCTCCCCCGTCGGATCCTGGCTGATCGGCGCCCTCGGGGCGTATGTCGGGCATTTGGTTTATTACGGTCTGGGGCGTTATCTTAAGGCAAAAGGCCTTTTTGCCCGGTTCCCGCGTTGGAAGCCGAAAATCGAGCGGGCGCTCCCCTCATCCGGAAATATCCGAAGCTGAGCATTTTTATCATGCAATACCTCTATGGAATGAGAATCGTCGGGGCGGTCGCGATGGGGCTGTCGGGGATGGCCTGGTCGACCTTCATGAGCATCGAGCTCATCAACTGCTTGATCTGGTCCGGCGTGATCCTGATGATCGGCTACAGCGCGACGGCGGCGGTGCTGGCGTGGCTCCCGCTGGCGGAGAAAAGCCTGACCGGGATTTTTATCGCCGTGCTCCTGGCGATGGGGATGTTGTATCTGCTGGTCGGAAGGGGCGTACGGTGGAAGGAAAAGTCGGATCTGGACGGTTGATCGATTAATTAGTCGACGAAGGTGACGATCGATTGAAGGCCGGAGGTTCCGTCCGGAAAGGCGCGGGAGACGAAGGCGGTTTGCGTCCGGCTGAGCTTATCGGTGGCCCTGGAGAGGATTTGATAGGTCCCCGGCTTGGCGTCTTTCCATTCATATTTCCAAAAGACCCAGGAATAGGGGGAAGGGGGGGGCTCGATCGTCGCCGGGACCCAGCTCTTTCCGCCGTCGAGTGAAATCTCCACGGAGCGGATGCCGTATCCTCCGGTGAAGGCGATGCCCCGGAATGTATATCCCGCTTTAATCGTGTTGTACGGGCCGGGGGCGTCGATCCGCGATTTTACTTTGATCGTCGCCGTATCGGTCCACCCTTTCTGTTGCCAGTATCCTTTGTAATCTTCCGCGACCAGCTCGATCCGGGTCAACCACTTCACGTTTTTAATCCCGTAGAGTCCCGGGACGACGGCGCGGAGGGGGTAGCCGTGCTCTTTCGGCAGGGTCACCCCGTTCATCTGGTAGGCGAGGAAGACGTCGTAATTCAACGCGCGATCAAGGGTGATCCCGTCCGAGTAAGAATCGGCGCCGTACATTGCCACATCTTCGACCCCCTGAAGGGGCGCGGCTTCTTCGATCAGGCTCTTCAAGGTTACCCCTTTCCAGACGGCATTGCTGATCAACTCCCCGGCGACCTCGTTGTCGATGCATTCCAGGGTGACCATCTTCTCGACGGCGGGGCGGGCGAGGATCTCCTGGTAGGTCAGCTCCAGCGGGCGCTGCACCTTCCCGGTGATCCGGAGGGTCCAGTCGGCCGCATCGACCTGCGGCTGTTTTCCGAAGTTGACGATATAGAAGTGTTCGTTGGGGGTGATGAAGGGAATCTCTTTCGGGGGAAGGGCCAAAAACCGTTTCATCAGAAAGGTTGACGCTTCGACCTTTCGAGTGAAGAGGGTGGCGAAGATGCCGAGACTGGCGTAGCGGAGAAAATTCCTCCGATCAAAGAGATTCATGAGTGCGATTATATCGATGACTTTTTGAAATTGCAACGGATAGAAGAGGGGGATGCGCTTGCAAAGGGAGGGTAAATTCGTTATATTAAAACGGTTTTAACAGGGAACCATCCACCCATTTTCAAATCCGAGGAGATTGAATGAGCCGAGGCGTCGTTCTTGCGATCTGTATTACCATGGCACTGCTGACGATACTGACGATGGTCGCGCTGGTCATCGAATCGAAAAAGTCGAAGGAGCTTCGGGAGCGGACCCGGCTGATCCAGACGGAAGTCGCGACGGTCCCAGATATGAAAACGGTCGACTACAGCTCCTTCGAGACGATCGTCGGCGGGGACGGAAGAGAGATGGTCTTGATCCCCGGCGGCTCCTTCACGATGGGGGAGGGCCCGAGGGTGATTTCGACGAGCAGCCGCAGCGGGTGATCTACCTCGATCCTTATTATATGGACAAACACGAGGTGACGAACGCCGACTATGCACGATTCGCCAAGATGCTCAAGCGTCCCCTTCCGTCGATTCCCGTTTTTGAAGACGATGTCAAGCTCTTGAAAGGAGAGACCCAGCCGGTGGTCGGGGTGACCTGGATCGATGCCTTTGCCTATTGCAAGTGGGCGGGAAAACGTCTTCCGACCGAAGCGGAGTGGGAGAAGGCGGCGCGGGGAGAGAACGGCCAAACCTTTCCGTGGGGGGATTCCTTCAACGTGAAGTTGGCCAACGGCCGCGGAGAAGAAGACGGCTTTAAATACAGCGCGCCGATCGGCAGCTTCGAGCAGGGGCGGAGCCCTTACGGCCTCTACGACATGGCCGGCAACGTCTCGGAGTGGGTCTCCGATTGGTATGATCAGTTCTACTACAAAACATCCCCTTTCAAAAATCCGCAGGGACCGGCCGAGCCCGACATCAATAAAGTCCTCGTCTACCGCGGCGGATCGTTCAACAGCTCGCCGCACGATCTGCGCGCCTCCAAGCGTTTCGGCGGGGCCCATGCCGACCGGGGAGAGAGCAGCGTCGGTGTCCGTTGCGCGCGGGACCTCAAGGTACAGTGATTTTAATTAGGAATGAGGAATCTGAGAATGAGGAATTGAAAACAATTCTTTTGATGTTAATTCCTCATTCCGAATTGACAGATTCCTAATTGTCTTTTATAACTTTCAGCACCCCCGCCCCCTGTATCCCGTCGTGCTTCAAGCGCGAGAGCGCTTCGTTCGCTTGTTCGAAATCAAACAATTCGGTATGCGTCCGAATCGGGATTTCCGAAGCCAATCGGAGGAGTTCCTCTCCGTCCCGCCGCGTGTTGGCCGTGACGCTTCGAAGGTTTTTCTCGTAGAAGAGCTCCGTCCCGTAATGGAGGGTAGGGATATCGGTCATGTAAATCCCCGCCAGAGCGACGGTTCCTCCCCTCTCGACCGCGCGCAGCGCTGCGGGAACCAGCTCGCCCGCCGGGGCGAAGATGATCGCCGCGTCGAGCTTGACCGGAGGGACATCGGCCGCTTCGCCGACCCACACGGCCCCGAGCTCACCCGCCAACCGGCGATGTTTCTCCCCGCGTGTCGCGACGTAGACCTCGCATCCCCAATACCGCGCAATCTGGATCACCACATGGGCCGAAGCGCCGAATCCGTAAAGGCCCAGGCGCCCCCCTTCCGGATGTCGCTTCGATGAAGCGCCCGGTAGCCGATGATTCCGGCGCAGAGGAGCGGCGCCGCCTGATGCGAGGGGAGATCGGCCGGCAAGGGATAGATGAACGCCTCTTGCGCGACGATGTATTCGGCATAACCGCCGTCGACGTCATAGCCGGTAAATTGGGGGAGCTCGCAGAGGTTTTCGTCGCCGCGAAGGCAGTAGAAGCAGGCGCCGCAGGCGGCCCACAGCCAGGCGACGCCGACACGGTCGCCTACTTGAAACCGGCTCGTATGGGGGCCGAGCCGGGTGATCTCTCCGACGACCTGATGACCGGGGACAATCGGGTTTTTGTGAACCGGCAATTCCCCCTCCACCACATGCAGGTCGGTTCGGCAGATTGCGCAGACCTCCACGCGGATCAACACCTCTCCCGCGCCCGGCGCCGGGATCGGACGCTCAACCGATTGCAACGGCCTCTCCTCAAGCGGCGCTCGCTTTTCTACGATCATTGCTTTCATCCTAAAACTCCTTCAAACAGTATTTTCATTTTAATAGAAGCGAAGAGGAAAAGCGAGCGGGTCAACCTGAACGACGAGATTCTTCGCTCCGCTCCAGATGACAGGCGAGATTGACTCATCGACGGGATTTCGACTAAAGTCAAAACCGAGATGGGCTCGAAAGGAGAATGCAGATGAAGTTTTGTCCGGAATGCGGTCGGCCGTTGGTTCAGCACAAAGTCGAGCGACACCTCCGCCAGGTCTGTCTGCCGGATGGAGAAGGGTGCGGTTTCATCGACTACGGCCGCTTCACCCTCGGCGTCGGCGGTCTGGTGATCGACGCCGATCCCCAGACCGGAGAGCGCCGGGTTCTCCTGATCCAACGCAATCAGGAGCCGAACAAGGGGGGGCTGGACCCTTCCGGGAGGGTTCGTCGACTTTGATGAAACAGTCGACCAAGCGGCGGTCCGGGAGGTGATGGAGGAGACCGGCCTCCAATGCCGCGCTATCGGGATGGTCGGATTCCGCAACCGGGCCGATTCTGATGTGAACACGTCGTATGCGGTCTTCTTGCTGGAGGTGATCGGCGGGGAGCGCTTTACGCAACCGACCGAGGAGATTGCCCAATGCGGTTTTTACACCCTCTCTCAAATTCAAGAGATGCCCCGTCTTGCCCCCCTTTCTCGGACCGTGGCGACGGCCGCCCTGACGGCCGAGCTCCACCTTTTGCGTCCGATCACCGTTCCCGGCCTGGGGGATCGTCCCCCCTTTACTTTCTTTATCGGATCGGATCGATCGACGCAATCTTAATGGCCGGAACAGGTCGCGTCAAAGGCCCTCCCCCCGACCCTCCGTTGACTTCTTTCCGCGCCGTGTGAAAAGATCATTGTTAAAGACCATCACCGCAAACTTGAGGGACAGGCGATGCGACTTTATGATGTGACCATGACACTCACCCATTCCATGCCGACCTATCCGGGGGAGCCCGGCCCCGCCCTCACGCCGGTCAAGCGAATGAAAAAAGGGGACCCGGCGAACGTCTCCGCCCTGTCGCTTGGCCTGCACACCGGCACCCACGTCGATGCCCCGATTCATTTTATCGAAGGGGCGCCCGGGGTTGAGACGCTTCCATTGGAGATCCTTTGCGGACCGGCGCGTCTGGTCCGGATCGACGATCCGGAGGCGGTCCGTCCGGGCGAGCTCGAACGGGCCGGATTAAACGGCGTAACCCGCGTCCTTTTTCAAACACGGAATCGGGAGTGGATCAAGGCGTCCCGTTTTCATGAGGATTTCGTCTACATCACGCCGGAGGCGGCGGAGTGGCTGGTTGCGCGCGGCGTCCGTCTGGTCGGGATCGACTATCTCTCCGTCGAGGCGTTCGGCGCGCCGCAGCCGCGGACCCATCAGATCTTCCTCCATGCCGGTGTTGTTGTGATTGAGGGCCTGGATCTGTCGCTTCCCCCGCCGGGCGATTACGATCTCCGGTGTCTTCCCCTCAAGATCGCCGGCGCCGACGGCGCCCCGGCGCGGGTTGTTCTCGCCGGGGGTGATCCACCCATTTTTATTTCAAGGAGGACGCGCCATGGAATTTGGAATCATTGGTTTGGGAAGGATTGGGAGCAATCTGGCGATTCATGCAGCCGAAGTCGGAATTCGGGTCGTCGGCTTCTCCAAAGAGGTGGCGAACCTCGATGCGCTGGGCCGTCATGGCGTTCAGGTGACGGCGGGCCTGATCGATTTTGTCAAATCGCTTCATCCGCCCCGGGTCATTTTTCTCTCGGTGCCGGCGGGCCGGGCGGTCGACGAAGCGCTCGACCGGCTCGTTCCTTTTCTGGAGCCGTGGGATGTGATCGTCGACGGGGGGAATTCGCATTTTCGGGATTCGATCGCGCGATTTCGCTGCCTTCAAAAAAACAAGATCGGCTTCGTCGATTGCGGGACCAGCGGCGGCCTGGAGGGGCGCGGAGCGGCGTCTGCTTCATGGTGGGGGGAACGGAGGACGCGGTCGCGCGGGCGGCGCCGATTTTAATGAAGCTTGCCGTTGAAGAGGGCTTCTTCTACGCCGGCCCTCCCGGCGCGGGGCACTACTGCAAAATGGTCCATAACGCGATCGAGTTCGGCATGCTTCAGTCGATCGGGGAAGGGGTGGAGCTGATGCGGCGCTCCGACTATCAGATCGATCTCGCCGATCTCTTTCATACCTGGTCGCACGGCTCGGTGATCCGCGGGTGGCTGGTGGAGCTGATGGAGCGGGGATTGCGCGAGCATCCCGATCTCTCCAAGATCCCGAGCTACGTCGAGGATACCGGCGAGGTCAATTGGGCGTTGGAAGAGGCGATCGAAAAAGAGGTCCCGATGCCGGCGATCACCCAATCGGTCCTGGCCTTGTTTGCATCGCGCGGCGGGGGATCGGACGCCTCCCGCGCCGTCGCCCTTCTTCGAAATCAATTCGGCGGGCATCCCTTCGGCCCGCGGCCGGACATCGCCAAGCTGAGAAAGACCGGAAAGGTCGGCGGCTGGAAAGTAGATGAAGCCGCATAGCCGCGTTCTCCTGCGGTATTGATTTCATCTCTTCGTCTGGTATATTCTCTCCATAAGAACTTCAAAAGAACTTTAACAAAACTTTTCTGTTCGACTCAATTCATTATCTTCCAACCGAATCTCTCGCGATCGATCTGCCGTTCGTAGAGCGTCCGGCGGCGCTGCCGCAATGAAGCGGGAGGAATAAAATGTCCCCTATGGCAGGAAAGCAGAATCAAACTCAAACGCAAAAATCCTCCGACCTCGCTCGGTCCAACAGGGCAACATTGGGGACCGATCATTTGGAACATCCCTTTTTCCGATTGCAGCGGATCATCGGGAATCAAGCGGTGCAACGGACCTTGCAAATGAAGCGGACGATCGGCCTGCCGGGAGACGCGTCTGAGCGGGAAGCGGATGATGTCGCCGAGCGGGTGATGCGCATGCCGGATGCCGCCGAAGGGGGGACGTTGCCGGCGTATGAGCCGACCCACACCGCCCAGCAGGGCGCGGCGACGGAAGCGGGACCGATCCAGCGGCAGGCGGCCCCGGCGGTTCCGCGCAAGACCATCTGGGTGAATATCGGCTTCGACTCCAGCGCGCAGGCGAATGAAGAGACGATGAGAAAACTGAGGGCGTCGATTCGGGTGGAGAAGGCCGCCATCGCCAGCTGCTGCGCCGTCCACAATCAAGCCTGCAACATCGACGTGAAGCAACACTACGACTGGCGGCGCTCCAACAAGCCAGCCCCCGCCGACGGCGATTATGACAGCGACGTTGCCGCCGACCGCGAATTGCGCGACCGGAACTTCGACAATATCGCCGGGCGTGCCGGCGGGGTGAAGGTCCTTGTGACGGAATCGACCCTGAGCCAGACCTGGGAGGGGGTCCGCATCTTCCCGCGCGCCAACACCCCCGAAAAAGGGATTTTGTGGAACCGCGCTCTGGCCGCCGAAGACACCCTCGCACATGAATCGGGCCACGCGGCCGGTTACACGGGGGACGCCGAAGGGGGTCATCATAGCACCGATCCGCAGAATCTCATGAGTTCCGGCAGCATTCGCGAGGCCGGCGCCACCCCCGACGCCAACTGGTGTCAGCAGATGGCCGCGACGGCGAGATAGGAATGCTTACCTTTGTTGCACTCCTGCGCGGCATCAACGTCTCCGGCCGGAAGAAAATCCGCATGGCCGACTTGCAGAAGAGTTTTGAGGCGTTGGGATTCGATAAGGTGCGGAGTTATCTGCAAAGCGGAAACGTGATCTTTCGCAGCCGCCGAACCGATCCGAAGAAACTTGCGTCGGACATCAAGGCCCGCATCGCGGAGGACTTCGGGTATGATGTGGACATTCTGGTTCTCTCGGCGAAGGAGATCAACCGCGTTGCCGGTTCAAATCCGCTCTTCCCGCGATTGGGGAAAGACGCGACCTTGTTTCACGCGACCTTCCTTTTTCAGCCCGTCTCGAAGGCCGATTTCGAAAAGCTTAACCTTCCCGCCCAGCCGGGTGAGCAGGCCGTCTTGCTCGGTCAAGTGGTTTTGCTTTTTTGCCCAAATGGGTACGGAAGGACAAAACTGAATAACAGCTTCTTCGAAAAGAAGTTAGGGGTGCCTGCGACAACGAGAAATTGGCGAACCGTTTTAGCGCTGCAAGATCTCTGTAGAGAGTAATGAAAAGATAAACACTCCCATCCGGACCAAGGGTGAGCTAAGTAGAGAGTTGACCTCCTCACTGGGGCTCAAGTAAGGTAACAACTAAATCTAGCTCTGCATCAAGGTCGGAATAAATGCTTGACATTTTTTTCGATCCAAATAGAATAACTCCAGCAACCCTTTAAACCGGCCCCGCGAGGCTGGAAAGGAATGGACGGTGATTTTTAACGACTTCAAAAAACCTTCTCCCGATCTTCATAGGCGGGAGAAGGTTTTTTTATACCCTGACGCCGGCAGGAGAAGGGCGGGAAAACCATGGAACGGGTGATTCTCAATTCGGTCGAGATCTATCGGGCCCTCACCCGGATTGCGCATGAAATCTTGGAGCGGAACAAGGGGTCGAAGGAGCTTGCGCTCATCGGCATCCGGACCGGCGGGGTCTACCTTTCGCAGCGATTGGGAAAGAAGATTCAAGAGATTGAAGGGGAGAGCGTTCCGATCGGGGAGCTCGACATCACCCTTTATCGAGACGATCTGGCCCACCGGAAAGAGTCTCCCGTCCTCAAGAAAACCCACATCCCCTTTGACCTGAACGACCGGAAGATCATCCTGGTCGACGATGTCCTCTTTACCGGGAGAACCATCCGCGCGGCGATGGACGGCCTGATGGACCTGGGACGGCCGAAGCAGATTCAATTGGCGGTTTTGATCGATCGAGGCCATCGCGAGCTGCCGATCCGGGCCGATTATGTCGGGAAAAACCTCCCGACCGCCACCGACGAAAAAGTTGAAGTGCTCCTTGAGGAAACGGGTGAAGAAGATCGGATCGTTTTAAGAAAGGGGCCGGGGGCTGGGGGACAGGGGTCGGGGAAATAATCAACTCGTAGGGGCAGACCTGTGTGTCTGCCCGGGATAACCAAATGGGACTGAAGCGAAAAGACGTTCTCGCCATTGCCGAGATGGATAAAGAAGAGATTGAGCTGATTCTCCAGACGGCGGAATCGTTCAAGGAGGTTTCGACCCGCGAGATCAAAAAGGTGCCGACCCTCCGGGGGAAAACGGTCGTCAACCTCTTCTTCGAGCCGAGCACCCGGACCCGGACCTCTTTTGAGTTGGCGGCCAAGCGTCTCTCGGCCGACGTGATCAACATCTCCACCTCATCGAGCAGCGTGGTGAAGGGAGAGACCCTCCTCGACACGGCGCGAAACATCGAGGCGATGCAGTCGGACATCATCATCCTCCGCCACGCCTCCTCCGGCGCCCCGTACATTCTCGCCCGGGCGCTGCGGAGCGCGGTGATCAACGCGGGGGACGGATCGCACGAGCATCCGAGCCAAGGGCTTCTCGACCTCTATACAATCAAAGAGAAGAAGGGGGGGATTCAGGGGCTGAAAGTGGTGATTGTCGGCGATGTGCTCCATAGCCGCGTCGCGCGCTCCGACATTCACGGTTTGAAAAAGCTGGGCGCCGAGGTCCATCTCGCCGGTCCTCCGACCATGATCCCCCTCGGCATCGAGCAGTGGGGAGTCAAAGTTCACTATCGTCTGGAGGAGGCGATTGCGGGGGCCGATGTGATCATCCTCCTTCGCCTCCAGCTGGAGCGTCAGGGAAAGGGATATCTCCCAACCCTCCGAGTATGCGCAGCTCTATGGTCTTAATAGCAAGCGGGTCGCGTTGGCCAATAATGGTGTTCTGGTGATGCACCCCGGCCCGATCAACCGGGGGGTCGAGGTGACCCCCGAGGTGGCCGACGGTCTCTCGTCAGTGATTCTGGAGCAGGTGACCAACGGGGTCGCGGTCCGGATGGCGTTATTGTATCTTCTTTCCGGAGAAAAATCATGACCGATAGCCTAGAGAATGGGGCGGCCACCCGGCGAATTCTAATTCAAGGGGGGCGGATCATCGATCCCGCGGCGGGAAGGGATGCCGTCGGCGATCTTTTGATCGAAGAAGGGACCGTCCGCGCGATCGGCCCGCGCCTTTCGGTCAAGGGCTCCTGCCAGAAAATTGATGCGACGGGAAAACTCGTCGTTCCCGGACTCATCGACCTGCACAGCCATCTGCGCGAGCCGGGGTTCGAATATAAAGAAACGGTCGCGACGGCGACCGCGGCGGCGGCCGCGGGGGGGTTCACCACCGTTTGCGCGATGCCGAACACCAACCCGATCAACGACAACCAATCGGTCACCGAATTCATCCTCGAGCGGGCGAAGGCCGATGGAAAAGTTCATGTCCTCCCGGTCGGC
Source organism: Candidatus Manganitrophus sp. (assembly GCA_028865235.1). GTDB lineage: Bacteria > Nitrospirota > Nitrospiria > SBBL01 > Manganitrophaceae > Manganitrophus. Next base: position 562,317 of record CP114561.1, on the reverse strand, counting down.
GCGATCACGAAGGGATCGAAAGGGGAGGAGCTGGCGGAGATCGGGGAGCTGGTCGCCGCCGGCTGCGTCGCCCTCTCCGACGACGGCCGGCCGGTGATGAACAGCGAGCTGATGCGCCGGGCGATGGAGTATGCGAAGATCTTCGACGTGCCGGTGATCGATCACTGTGAAGACCTCAACCTCTCGGCCGGCGGGGTGATGTTCGAGGGGGAGGTCTCGACCGCGCTCGGGTTGAAGGGGATTCCGGCCGCCTCGGAGACGGTGATGGTGGCGCGCGACATCGCCCTGGCCGAGCTGACCGGCGCGAAAGTGCATCTCGCCCACATCAGCTGCGGCGGCTCGGTCCACCTGATTCGCGAGGCGAAGCGGCGGGGGATTGCGGTGACGGCGGAAACCTGTCCGCACTATTTCACCCTGACCGACGACCGGGTGCGGGGCTTCGACGCCAATGCCAAGATGAAGCCCCCCTTGGCGACCCGGCGCGACCTGGAAGAGGTCCGGGCAGGACTGGCCGACGGGACGATCGACGCGATCGCCACCGATCACGCTCCGCACGCCGCGCAGGAGAAGGAATGCGAGATCGACCATGCGCCGTTCGGAATCATCGGCCTGGAGACTGCCTTCTCCCTCTCCATGATGCTGGTGGAGGAGGGACTGCTCACGTTGCCGGCGCTGATCCAAAAGATGACGGAGAACCCGGCCCGGATCATCGGCAAAAAAATCGGACGGCTCGGGATCGGCGATCGGGCCGACGTCACGCTGATCGATCCCGCGGCGGAGTGGGTCGTCGATGCGGGCCACTTCAAGTCGAAGAGCAAGAATTCCCCGTTCATCGGCTGGAAGATGAAGGGGCGGATTGCCGGCATCGTCCTGTCCGGCGTCTGGAAGCCCGCCGATGCGGAGGCACGGCGATGAAGCGGGCGATTCTGCTGCTGGAAGATGGAACGGCCTTCCTCGGAAAGTCGTTCGGGGCCGAGGGAGAAGCGGTCGGCGAGGTGGTCTTCAACACCAGCATGACCGGCTACCAGGAGATTCTGACCGATCCCTCTTACAAAGGGCAGATCGTCACGATGACCTATCCCTTGATCGGAAATTACGGCGTCAATCCGGAAGATGTCGAATCGGAGCGTCCCTGGCTGGAAGGGTTCATCGTCAAGGAGTACTCCTCTTTTCCGAGCAACTGGCGGGCGACCGAGCCGCTCGATCAGCTTTTGAAGCGCAACCGGATCGTCGCCATCGAAGGGATCGACACCCGCGCCCTGACCCGAAAGATCCGCGACCGCGGCGCGATGCAGGGAATCCTTTCGACGGAAGAGTTTGAAACGGCCTCCCTCATGAAGAAGTTGAAGTCTCATCCGCCGCTCGTCGGGCAGGATCTCGTCCGGCAGGTCACCTGCCCCGAGGCATATCCCTGGAAAGAAGGAGCCTGGCGGGAGGCGGTTCCGGCGCCGGTCCATCATGTGGTTGCATACGACTTCGGGATCAAACAGAACATGCTCCGGCGGCTGGTCCAGATGGGATGCCGGGTGACGGTGGTCCCCGCCGAGACCCCGGCCGAAAAGGTGCTGTCGATGAATCCCGACGGCGTTCTTCTCTCGAACGGGCCGGGCGACCCGGAGGCGGTGACCTATGCGATCCGGAACACCGAGAAGCTGATCGGCAAAAAGCCGATCTTCGGAATTTGTCTCGGCCATCAGATCCTGGGGCTGGCGCTCGGGGGAAAATGCAAGAAGCTCAAATTCGGCCATCACGGCGGGAACCAGCCGATCATGGATCTGGCGACGCGTCGCGTGCAGATCGTTGCCGAGAATCACGGCTTCGCCGTCGATCTTGCGTCGATCGAAAAAGAGGTGTCGCTGACCCATGTGAACCTGAACGACAACACGGTCGAGGGGATGCGCCACCGGACCCTCCCGGTCTTTTCCGTTCAATACCATCCGGAGGCCTCGCCGGGCCCGCACGACGCCCACTTTCTCTTCAAACGGTTCATCGACTCTTTTGCCAACCAAGCAGCCTCTGCCCAAGGAAGGGGAGATAATCATGCGACGTCGAATCTTCAATACACATCTGTTCACGATCATTCTTGGAGGGGGACTCTCGTTTTTGCTCTCGGGATGCATCTATAACATCTCCCTGCTCCCCCAGCCCGGACCGTTGGAGGAAAAGGTCGTCGAGGGGAGCGGCGACGACAAGATCCTTCTGCTCGATATCTCGGGCATCATCTCCGAGGAGAAGCCGGATGGCCTGATCGAGCGCCCCGATATGGTCGCCCGGGTCAAGGAGGAGTTGAAGCGGGCGGAGTCCGACAAGGAGGTGAAGGCGGTGGTCTTGCGGATCAACAGCCCCGGCGGGACGGTGACCGCCTCCGACATCATCTATCACGAGATTGTCCGATTCAAGGAGCGGACCGGCCGAAAGGTGATCGCATCGATTATCGACGTCGGCGCGTCCGGCGGGTACTATATCGCGATGGCGGCCGATCGGGTGATCGCCCAGCCGACCTCGGTCACCGGCAGCATCGGCGTGATCATGCTGCATGTCAATCTTCAAGGGCTGATGGAAAAGGTGGGGGTGGGGGCCGAAGCGATCAAGTCGGGAGAGAATAAAGATTTGGGCATCCCGACACAGCCCCTTACGCCGGAGGACCGTGAGATCTTCCAGAGCGTGATCAACGATATGTACGCCCGCTTCCTGGAGGTGATCATCCGAGGCCGGGAAGGTCTTCCGGCGGACCGGATCAAGGCGCTCGCCGACGGCCGGATCTACACCGCCGCCCAGGCGAAGGAGGTCGGCCTGGTCGATCAGATCGGCTACCTGGACCAGGCGATCGAGCTTGCGAAGTCGGAAGCGGGTCTCAAGGAGGCAAGTGTGATCCTCTACAGCCGGTCGGGCCAGCATATCAACAACATCTACTCCGAGGCGATCCGGACGGAGGGGAATCCCCTCTCCGCCTGGGGGGTCGACCCCAAGCGGCTTTTGCAGGGGGATCGGCGAAGTTTCTTTATCTTTGGATGCCGTGAGCGGATGATGGAGAAGATCAAAATCGTCGGCAGGCGGCGGCAGAGGGAGACTGAAACAGAGAAAGACTACGATGTCTTGTTAAAGACGATGCAGGCGCTTCGCGGAAACCGCGGCATTTGTCCAAGGGGGGGTTATCGTTTCAGGACGTTTGAGGAAGCAGATCAATGGATGATCCGGATGATCGCCAAGGCTTCAGCAGAAACCCGACCGTAGACGACTTGGTTCAACTCTGCAAATCGCTCAACGAAGCAGGGGTTCGATATGTCGTGGTCGGAGGATTTGCCGTTGCGCATCATGGCTACATTCGGACGACGGGCGATATCGACCCCTTGCCGGCATTCGATCTCTCATTAAGACCAAACAAAGCATTCGTCCGAAAGATGTGATCGATCGGAGTTTTCTAGAAGAAAAATTGAAGCAGCTAAAAAAATAAAAAGAACTAAATATTGTGAAGAGTGATTTCGTAACCCCATAAATTAAATGAGGTAACAGCGAACATGGCGACATCGGCAGAAGAATTATATCGCAAGGCATTGAGCTTGGACGAAAGCGATCGGGCGGCTCTTGCGGCGAGATTGATCGAAAGTCTTGATACAGAAACTGAAGAAGGTGTAGAGGCTGCGTGGTTAGCCGAGGTCGAGCGTCGCATGGAAGCGTTGGATTCCGGGAAAGTTCAAGGCATTCCATGGGATGAACTACGAACGCGCCTCCTCGGTAAGCTTGATGCCTCCGATAAAGGTTAGTTTTCATCCGGAAGCGGCTGGAGAAGTAGAAACTGCCCGACAATGGTATGCTGAGCGTAGCCTGCCAGCCGCAAGAGCTTTTGTGACTGAACTCGATTTGGCTGTTGAGCGGATTCGAGAAGCCCCGCGTCGGTGGCCTCAACACGGTAAAAATGCTCATCGATATGTACTGCCGCTATTTCCCTTCAGTGTGATATATCGGATAAAAAGGGAGCTGATCGAAGTGGTGGCGGTCGCTCATCATCGAAGAAAACCAGGTTATTGGAAATCGCGTTGATGCCAATATGCCCTCTATAGATTCTTGAATTATCAGGATCTGAAAACCATAACAGGAAACGAAATTGCCCAAGCGCACCGACATCCAGAGCATCCTCATCATCGGCGCCGGCCCGATCGTCATCGGCCAGGCCTGCGAGTTCGACTACTCCGGCGCCCAGGCCTGCAAGGCGCTGCGCGAGGAGGGCTACCGGGTCATCCTGGTCAACTCCAACCCGGCGACGATCATGACCGACCCCGACATGGCCGACGCCACCTACATCGAGCCGATCACCTGGCCGAGGTGTTGCAGAAGATCATCGAGAAGGAGCGCCCCGACGCGCTGCTGCCGACCATGGGCGGCCAGACGGCGCTCAACTGCGCGCTGGCGCTCGATGCGCAGGGCGTGCTGGAGAAGTACGGCGTCGAGATGATCGGCGCCAAGCACGACGCGATCAACAAGGCCGAGGACCGCGAGCCCTTCAAGCGGGCCATCGAGAAGGCCGGCCTGGAGTATGCCACGCGCGGCCGCGCGCGCAACCGATGGAAGAGGCGCTGGCGGTGCTGGCGGAGATCGGCTTTCCGACGATCATCCGGCCCTCGTTCACCCTCGGCGGCACCGGCGGCGGCATCGCCTACAACCGCGAGGAGTTCGAGGAGCTGCGTCGAAGCGCGGCCTTTCGAGCTGCCCGACCCACGAGCTGCTGATCGAGGAATCGCTCATCGGCTGGAAGGAGTTCGAGATGGAGGTGGTGCGCGACCGCCACGACAACTGCATCATCGTCTGCTCGATCGAGAACCTCGACCCGATGGGCGTCCACACCGGCGACTCGATCACCGTCGCGCCGGCGCAGACGCTGACCGACAAGGAATACCAGATCATGCGCGACGCCTCGATCGCGGTTCTGCGCGAGATCGGCGTCGAGACCGGCGGCTCGAACGTGCAGTTCGCGGTCAACCCGAAGAGCGACGGGATGCTGGTGATCGAGATGAACCCGCGCGTGTCGCGCTCCTCGGCGCTGGCCTCCAAGGCGACCGGCTTCCCGATCGCCAAGGTCGCGGCCAAGCTGGCCGTCGGCTACACGCTCGACGAGCTCCGCAACGACATCACCGGCGTGACGCCGGCCTCGTTCGAGCCGACGAATCGACTACGTCGTCACCAAGATCCCGCGCTTCGCCTTCGAGAAGTTCCCGCAGCGCCGACCCGACCCTGACCACGCAGATGAAGTCGGTGGGCGAGGTGATGGCCATCGGCCGCACCTTCCAGGAGTCGCTGCAGAAGGCGTTGCGGGCGGCTGGAGATCAACGGCGACAGCCTGGAGCCCCGATAACGCGCTCGAGGCGGACGGGACCAACTGCAGGAGATGATGACCCGCCCGACCTTCAACCGGCTCTGGTACGTCGCCGACGCCTTCCGCGCTCGGCATCTCGCTCGACGAGGTCCAGCACCTGACCGCCATCGACCCGTGGTTCCTGGCGCAGATCAGGAGGTCATCGCGATCGAGGAGCAGGTGGCTGGCGTCATGGGACCGCCGCTCGATCCGCGAGGTCCTTCGGACGGCGTAAGCAGGCAAGGGCTTTTCCGACCGGCGCCTCGCCAACCTGCTCGGACGCTCGGAAGCACGAGGTCCGCGCCCGGCGCCAGCGCCGGGCGTCCGCCCGGTCTACAAGCGCGTCGACACCTGCGCCGCCGAGTTCGCGGCCGACACCGCCTACATGTACTCGACCTACGAGCAGGAGTGCGAGGCGGCCCCGACCGAGCGCAAGAAGATCATGATCCTCGGCGGCGGGCCCAACCGCATCGGCCAGGGCATCGAGTTCGACTACTGCTGCGTGCACGCCGCGCTGGCGCTGCGCGAGGACGGCTACGAGACCATCATGGTCAACTGCAACCCGGAGACCGTGTCCACCGACTACGACACCTCCGACCGCCTGTACTTCGAGCCGCTGACGCTGGAGGACGTGCTCGAGATCGTCCGCCGGGAGCAGCCGGAAGGCGTGATCGTGCAGTTCGGCGGCCAGACGCCGCTGAAGCTGGCCGGGCGCCTGGAAGCCGCCGGGGTGCCGATCATCGGCACCACGCCCCGGACGCCATCGACCGCGCCGAGGACCGCGAGCGCTTCCAGCAGATGCTGGACAAGCTCGGCCTGATGCAGCCGCCCAATCGGCCTCGCGGCGCTCCGATCCCGAGGCGCTGGCGGCGGCGGGCGAGATCGGCTATCCGCTGGTGGTGCGGCCGTCCTATGTGCTGGGCGGGCGGGCGATGGAGATCGTCTACGACGAGGACGAAGCCTGCGCTACATGCCCCAGGCGGTCCAGGCGTCTCCGCAGCATTCCCGGTGCTGCTCGACCGCTTCCTCGACGACGCGATCGAGGTCGACGTCGACGCGGTCTGCGACGGCCAGGACGTGGTCATCGGCGGCATCATGGAGCACATCGAGCAGGCCGGCGTGCATTCCGGCGATTCCGCCTGCTCGCTGCCGCCCTACTCCTTGAGCCCGTCGATGTTGGAGACGATGCGCGTGCAGACGATCATCCTGGCGCACGAGCTCGGCGTCGTCGGCCTGATGAACATCCAGTTCGCCGTCCAGGACGGCGAGGTGTACGTGCTCGAGGTGAACCCGCGCGCCTCGCGCACGGTGCCCTTCGTGTCCAAGGCGACCGGCCTGCCGCTGGCCAAGATCGCCTGCGCGATGCTCGGCAAGCCGCTGCGGGAGCAGGGCGTGAGGCGCGGCCGATCCGCCCTATATCGCCGTCAAGGAAGCGGTGTTCCCGTTCAAGCCAAGTTCCCCGGGTGTCGATACCCATCCTCGGGCCCGAGATGAAATCCACCGGCGAGGTGATGGGCGTCGGTCGCAGCTTCGGCGAAGCCTACGCCAAGGCGCAGCCGGCGGCGGTGATGCCCTGCCCGCGCCCGGTGGCAAGGTGTTCATCAGCGTCAAGGAGCGCGACCGGCCGGCGGTGTTGGCGGTGGCCCGCGAGCTCCACGAACTGGGTTTTCGTCTGGTCTGCACCCGCGGTACGGCGGAACTGGTGGCCCAAGCCGGAATCCCGGTGGAGGTGGTCAACAAGGTCAAGGAGGGTCGGCCCCACATCGTGGACATGATCAAGAACGGCCAGATCGACTTGATCGTCAACACCACCGAGGGACGCAAGGCGATCGCCGATTCGGCTACCATCCGGGCCAGTGCCGAGAGCACGGGGGTGTACTACGCATCCCTATTCACCACCCTGGCCGGCGGTCGCGGCGGTGTGCATGGCGCTGCGCCATGGGCCGGCGACCGCGGTGCGCAGCCTGCAGGAATTGCATGCCGGAGTGAGCCTGTGAGCAACAAGGTTCCGATGACCGCCGCCGGTGCCGAACGCCTGCGCGCCGAGCTGGATCAGCTCAAGCGCGTGGAGCGGCCGCGCATCGTCGCGGCCATCGCCGAGGCGCGGGCCCACGGCGATCTCAAGGAGAACGCCGAGTACCATGCGGCGCGCGAGCAGCAGAGCTTCGTCGAGGGGCGGATCAAGGACATCGAGGCCAAGCTCAGTCAATGCCCAGGTCATCGATATCGCCAGCTTGCCCCCGAATGACAAGGTGATCTTCGGCGCCACCGTGACGGTGATCAACCTCGACACCGACGAAACCCGGGTCTACCAGATCGTCGGCGACGACGAGGCCGACGTGAAGTCTGGCAAAATCTCCGTTCAATCCCCCGTTGGAAAAGCGCTGATCGGAAAGCGGGTCGGCGACTCGGTCTCGATCGTCACCCCCTCCAAGACCGTCGAATACGAAATTCTCAAAATCACATTTGAGTGACGAATGCAGGGGCCAGGGGCCGGAGGCCGGGGGTCGGCAAAAGACAAACCCGGAAAGCAACGCAATCGGCTTTCTTTTTCTCCGACCCCTGACCCCCGGCCCCCGGTCCCTATCATCACCCTCACCACCGATTTCGGCTTAAGCGATTACTTCGTCGGAAGCGTCAAGGGGTCCTGCTCCGAAGGGCTCCCGGCGTCTCGCTGATCGACATCACCCATGAGATCCCTCCGCAAGATCTGATCACCGCCGCCTTCGTCCTCAAGGAGGCCTCACTTTATTTTCCGAAAGGAACGGTTCATCTGGCGGTCGTCGATCCCGGTGTTGGAACCGATCGGCGGAAAATCCTCGCCGTCGCGGGAGGACAGCGCTACGTGGCTCCCGACAACGGCATCCTCACTTATATTCTTCAGAGGAAAGGATGCCGGGTTTATGCCGTCGGCGAGACGCCGCTCCTCTCATTGGAAAGGAGCCCGACGTTCGCCGGCCGGGATCATTTTGCCCCGATCGCGGCCCTTCTTGCGACGGGGACGCCGCCGGAGGCATTGGGCGCCGAGATCAAAGACCCCGTTGTCATCGAAGGGCTTTGGCCCAAAAAGAGGGGAGGAGAGATCGTCGGAAAAATTGTCTATATCGATCGTTTCGGAAACGCGATTGCCAACGTGACCGAGGCCGATTTGAAAGGGTCGATCGGCAGATCCGAATGGGCGCTTCGTGTAAAGGGGGTTCGACTGTCGGGCCTGAAGAAGAATTATGCGGAGGGGAAGAAGGGCGCAGCCAATCTCATCGTCAACAGCTCGGGGCATCTGGAGATCTTCGTTCCGGGGGGAGCGCGCGCGACCTTCTGGGGCTCCGTCTGTTGGATGAAGCGATGATCGAAAAGATTTAATAACATGAGGCGGAAGAAATGGGCTTTGTTTTTTTATTGTTACTCGGGTTAACGGCGATTATTCTGATCGCCCGCTTTGCTTCCAAGACGGCCGGACGGGGCGCGTCGGGGGGAGCGGTTCAAAACGGGAAGGAGAAGATCACCTACGAAGGGGGGAAGAGCCACGCCGAAAGGGGGCGGTATTTCCAGGAGGCGACGATATCTCTTCTTCTCAAAAAAAGGGGTGATCACGGAAGAGGAGCTTCTTGCGGAGATTGAGATGATACGAAAAGAGGAAGGGCCGCATTCACTGTAAACGTGGGATCAGGCCTGTCGCAGGACTTCCGCGACCGTTCGGAGAAGATCGTCGGGGCGGTACGGTTTGGGCAAATAGGAGATCTTTTTGAAGTAGGAAGCGTGTTCGGTCCGGTGGCCGCTCGACACGATGACCTTTAAATCCGGGCCGATTTGGTGGAGCTGACGGAGGACTTCTTCCCCGGAGAGGTGGGGCATGGTTAAGTCCAGAATGATCAGATCAACCTCCTTTTTCTTTCCGGATAAGAGCGCGATGGCTTCCAGACCGTTCCCCGCGGTCAGCACTTTATATCCTTTGTATTCGAGAATCGTTTTTCCCAGAAGGCGGATCGCTTCTTCATCGTCGACCAGGAGAATGGTCTTTCCCCCCTCCGTCGCGAGCCTCTCGGAGGAGAGCGTCTGGCTCGAAAGAGGGGATTGCTCCGTCTGCGGGAAATAGATCCTGAAGGTGGTCCCCTCCTCTTTCGCGCTCTGTAATTCGATCCATCCTTGATGCTCCGCGACGATCCCGTAGACGGCGGAGAGTCCCAGCCCGGTGCCGCGCCCGATTTCTTTTGTTGTGAAGAACGGCTCGAAGATGCGATGACGAATCGCCTCATCGATCCCGCTGCCGTTGTCGGAAACGGTGAGACGGACGTAACGGCCCCTTTTGGCGTTGGGGTAGATGCGGCAATGCGCCTCATCGACTTCAATATTTTCGACACGGATCAAGATACACGGCTCCCACCCCGGCGGGGTCGGGACGTTCGTGCGCCGTTCCATCCGCTCCATTAGGGCATCCCGTGAATTGACACAGAGGTTCATGATCAGCTGGTTCATCTGACCCGCATCGGCCAGAATAAGCCAGAGATCGGGGTCGACCTTCATCTCCAATTGAATCTGCCGGTCGATCGCCTGCCGTAGAAGATGAACCGCCTCTCTGGCTTCCTTCCCAAGATCTTGTGGCTGTTGATCGACCGGGCTTCTCCGGCTGAACGAGAGAAGCTGTTGGGTCAGCCCGGCCCCCCGGCATGCCGCCTTTTGGGCGACGTCGACCAGGCCGAACAATTCGCTCCCGGCGGGAAGTTGTTCGAGAATCAGGGCGAGACTCCCCGTGATCGCCGTCAGCAGGTTGTTGAATTCATGGGCGACCCCTCCGGTCAGCTGGCCGACCGCCTCCAGCTTTTGCGCATGCCGGAGCTGCTCTTCGATCTGCTTCCGCTCGGAGATGTCGCGGACAAAAGCGACATGGAACGCATCGTCGCCGTGCCAGAGATGTCGCGCCGAAACCTCCACAGGGAAAACGACGCCGTCTTTGCGCCGGTGCAAGGTTTCGGTATGCACCGTATCGATCCGGGTTTGGATAATCTCCCCCCACCGCTCTTTCGGAAAAACGGGATCGATGTCCCAGAGTTTCAGGCTCAACAACTCGTCACGCGTGTAGCCGAGCGAGCGGCAGGCCTGTTCATTCACATAAGAGAAGCCGGCCTCGCGGGTCATAAAGAAGACCGCGTCCGGCGCATGCTCCATGGAAAATTGAAATCGCTGCAGCGCCTCCTTCGCCTGTTTTCGCTCGGTTAAATCCTCCAATTGTGCGACAAAATAGAGCGGCTCTCCGTTCGGGTCGCGTACGACGGTGGCGCTGACGCTCACCCAGACCGTTCGCCCGTCCTTGTGGAAAAAGCGCTTTTCCATTTTGAACGGATCTTTCTCGCGATTGAGCAATTCCCGGAAGCCTTTCAGGTTCGCGTCGAGGTCGTCCAGATTCATGATGGCGCGAAAGTTCATTCCGACCAGCTCCTGTTCGGAATATCCGACCATCTGGCAGAAAGCATGATTGACCTCGATCCAGCGGCCGTCGAGGCCGGTCAGGGTCATGCCGATCGGCGCCCGATCGAATGCTTTACGGAACCGCTCTTCGCTTAACCGCAATGCATCTTCAGCCCGTCGGCGTTCGGCGACCTCTTTCTGCAATGCTTCGTTGGCGGCCGCCAACGCTCTGGTCCGTTCAACGACGCGCTGTTCGAGGTCTTCGTTCATTTTCTTTTTCTCCCATGATGTTGCTTCATCGGAAGAGTCCAGGTTTCCAGAATGTCACCTTCTCTTAAAATACACTTGTGATAAAAAAAGGCAAGGGATAAATTGAATGAAAGTATATTTACAAAGGGACTCCAAGCGAGATGATTCATATAGAAATGAACCGCCCAATGAAGGAACGCGGCGCATCTCACTTAGATCCTATTTCTCCGAATTCCGGCGGCGATGTAATCGATCGTGATGTGTCCCGCCTTGCTGTGATATTCAAAATTCGTGCGTGAAACGATTTTTCCATCGCATTGTAATGCCGATCCCCCTTGTTCCCTGCATCTTTTTTAAATAAAATGAATCATTGTTCCAGCGGCGCGGGTCATCCTCAACCGTCGGCCGCCTTACTGTCCCGGCAGTTACCACTTCCCTGCCGGTCGACTGATACAACTTGGTAAGTTGAACGCCGGCGACGTTGACTTCAACAAGATCGTCGGCATCTTCCTGCAATACCGGCGGGGAGGAGGATTTTCGCTTAAAGAACCGTTGCGTAAGTATAGATATAAAATAGATATAAAAAGGAGGCCGAGATGACGAAACACAAACAAAGCGTGATCGCCTCGATTAACACGGCGAAGGCCAATTTGGAGCAGGCGCTGATCGACGTGGAGCATCTGCCGTCGTTCGATCCGGGGGCGTTTCGCTTCGCGGCGCATGCCATGGGCAATTATCTCGCCGTGGTGCAAGGCTCTGTTCAACTGCTCTCGCGCGAGTTGGAAGACCACCCGAGCGCCAAGGTTCACAGGTGGCTTCATGGGGTGCAACACGCCAACAACTTGATGACGCAGATGGTCGGCCAGCTGTTGCATTCCTCGTCGACGGCCGAGCTGAAATTGATTTGCTCCAAATTCGATTTGGCAACGTTGGTGCGGAACGCGTGCCAGCTTTATCAACGCATTGCCGGCGAGAAGAATATCGGCATGACCGTCGAAACGAGCATGAAAGAGGCCGACGTCTGGGCCGACGGGGTGGCGCTCGCCGCCGTTCTCGACAACCTGCTGTCGAACGCCGTCAAGTATTCGCCGCCGGGCAAGCAGATCTTCGTCCGGCTGGTTTCCGAGTCGGAATCTCTGGTTTGCAGCGTGATCGATCAAGGCCCCGGGTTGAGTATGGAAGATCAGGCGAGGTTATACCGAAAGGGGGTCCGGTTGAGCGCCGTGCCGACGGGAGGAGAGCCGTCGACCGGATATGGTCTGGCCGTCGCCAAGGAATTGATCGATCAGCTCGGAGGTGAGCTTTGGTGTGTAAGCGAATTAGGAAAAGGCGCTTGTTTCAGTTTTCGCTTGCCGCTTTACGATGAGGATAAACACGGCCATTCGCCATCGAAGACCGACTCAAAAATTCCGGCATCGTAAGCGATCGTGATGTGTCCCGCCTTGCTGTGATATTCAAAATTCGTGCGTGAAATATTTTTTTGTCGCATTGTAATGCCGACCCCCCTTGTTCCCTTCATGCTTTCTTAAATAAGATGAATCATTGTTCCATTGGCGCGGGTCACCCTCAATCGTCAGCCAACTTACCGTCTCGGCAGTTACCTCTTTATAATCTTCTGAAGGTGATATCCGCGAAGGGAATGACCTGTTGAAGCGTGGACGCGATCTCGGTTCGCGGCCGCGAGATTACACGCCGTGAAAAGCCGGAGCATTTCAATCAGGCCCTGGAGAGGAAACCGGACGACGTCAAGGTCGTCATCCAGTTTTCTGATATTTGAAGGAGAAAATGAATATGGCTCTCAATGAGGACAAACCCGCAACCGCATCCCGGAATCGGGCGAACAGCGGCCAACGCATCACCTACCGGAATGGTCTCCGATCACTTTAACGCCGGAACATCGAAAAAGAATCCCTTCGATCTCTTGGACGGTTCGGGAAGGATCCTCTCCGTTCCGCCGGGACGGCCGACGTCGCTCCGCTTCCTTGCCTGGATCGGTTGGGCGGTTCTGATTACATTCATCGCCACGGAGGGTCGCGCACAAGAGCTGGAGCCAAGAGCCTATGCAAACACACCGGTCGGTTTGAATTTCTTGATCGTGGGCGACAGCTACTTGACGGGAAGTGTTCTAACCGATCCTTCACTGCCGTTAAAAGACGCTGAGCTCCGGGCCCAGATGCCGTTGATTGCGTACGCAAGATCGCTCGATTGGTGGGGCAAGTCGGGGAAATTCAACGCAGTGCTGCCGTATGCCTGCGCCTCGGGATCGGCCGAGTTTAATGGGGAGAAGGTGACGCGAGATGTCTGTGGATGGGCCGATCCCAGGGTGAAGCTCTCGGTCAATCTTTACGGCGCCCCCGCGCTGTCGCTGAAGGAGTTCCCCGGCTACAAACAAGATTTGATCGTCGGTGCCGGCTTGCAGATCGGCCTTCCCCTCGGCCAGTACGATGACGACAAGCTCTTGAACATCGGGACCCACCGTTGGTCGATCAAGCCCGAAGTCGGCCTGTCGAAGGCGATCGGGACGCTGACGTTGGAGCTGATCTTGGGAGCCACTTTTTACACCGACAACAACTCTTTTTTGGGAGACAAGCAAAGAAAACAAGATCCGCTTTATTCCCTTCAAGGGCACCTCATTCATGGTTTCCGCTCCGGAATATGGCTCGCATTGGATGCGACCACCTATCGAGGGGGTCGGACCACGATCGACGGCGTTCGAAGCGACGATTCTCAGCGGAATACCCGCTTGGGGGCGACCCTTTCCCTGCCGGTCAACCGACACAACTCGATTAAGTTGAACGCCAGCAGCGGCGTCATGACCCGTAGCGGCGGCGACTTCAAGCTGATCGGCGCCGTCTGGCAATACCGGTGGGGAGGAGGACTCTAGCTTAAATAGCCTCTGGCATCGTAGTCCGTTGGGATGTGTCCCCCCATACAATCGATTCAAAGTATTCAAAAAGCGTGCGCAAAATGTTTTTCGATCGCAGTGTAAGGCCGACCCCCTTGTCCCCTCCATCGTCTCCTAAATAGAATGAGTCATTGTTCCATCAATGCGGATGATCTCCAATCGTGAGCCAACCGACCATCCGCATGGGTACCTGATTAAACCTTTTGCACGATAAGCAACCGCCATTCCCACAGAGCTTTAAGAGGGGCCGGTTTAAAGAGAACAAATCGCGCACCGGCAGAGTCGAAGGAAAGCCGTTCGAAGAGAGGATGTTGATCAAGGCATTGAACGAAGCCATGCAAAGGAGATCGGGGCGATGAAAAGCAAACAGGCGGGATTGCATGCGATGAAGCAGCCGGAAACAACCGGGGCGGCGGCCGAAACCCCCGCCGATTTCCCGTCGATTGACCTGAAAGATTTTTTCTCGGCCTCCGAAGCGCGTGTGGATCGGTGGCGCAGCCTTCACCGGCTCGCAAAGGCATCGGCCGACGGCGGCGATTCTCGGATCGACTCCTTGAGAAGGGGGGCCGAAGCGCTTCTCGCTTCGATGCAGCCGATCGAAGATCTTTGCGCTTTCCCCGGCCCCCGACTCATGGAGCAGGTGCACGACCGGATCCGAACCGGCGACTGGACCGGCTTTCTGCGCCTCGCGCAGCGGATCAGCTTCGCGCTCCTCTCCAACAGCTACCGGGATGATCCAAAGGCGTGGGAGATCGAGGAGGAAGGCGAAGCCCTCGCCTCGGAAATTCTCCCGCCGTCGATCGGACGCGGCCGGAGCCGCCGCCCCTATTTCGAGATCCTCATGGTCTCGCCCGGCGAGCGCGCCGCCTGGCCGGAGCTTCGGGAAGTCTTCCGCCGCCTGCGACGGGAGCACGACGAATTCATTTACGAGCCGGTCATTGTCGGCAGCCTCGAAGATGCGCTTTTGGCCGTCATTTTTAACTTCAACCTCCAGGCGGTCGTGATCAGCGACGGCTTCCGGTTCTCCTCCGAGTACACGGTGCCGGTCCTGCGTGAAATTCTTCAATGGCATGTTCGAATCGAGGATGCGGGCCGCGACGGCGATCTTGGCACGGCGCTGGCTCGCCTGATCCGCCGCGTGCGTCCGGAAATCGATCTCTACCTGGTCACCGACCGCGACGTCGGAAAGTTGGCGGGGTCGGACGAGGCGGCGCCGATCCGGCGCATGTTCTACCACGTCGAGGAGCCGATGGAGATCCACTTGACGATCCTCGACGGGGTCAACGACCGCTATACCAGCCCCGTACTTCGACAACCTGAAGAAGTTACGCGCAGCGCCCGATCGGCACCTTCCACGCGCTGCCGATCGCGCGCGGCAAGTCGGTGTTCCACTCCAACTGGATCCGGGACATGGGCCAGTTCTACGGCACCAACATCTTCTTCGCCGAGTCCTCGGCCACCACCGGGGGCCTCGACAGCCTCCTGGAGCCGACCGGCAACATCAAGAAGGCGCAGGAAGCGGTGGCCCGCGCCTTCGGCGCCAACCGAACCTTCTTCGGCACCAACGGCACCTCGACCTCGAACAAGATCGTGGACCAGGCCGTGCGCAAACCGGGCGAGATCGTGCTGATTGATCGCAACTGCCACAAGTCCCACCACTACGGCTTCGTGCTCACCGGCGCGCAGCCGCTACTACATCGACGCCTACCCGCTTCCGCAGTACTCGATGTACGGCAGCCGTCCCGCTGCAAACCGATCAAGAAGGCGCTGCTGCGACTGAATGGCCGAGGGCAAGCTCGACCGGGTCAAGGCGATCGACCTGACCAACTGTACCTTCGACGGGCATGTCGCCAACCCGAAGCGGGCGATGGACGAGTGCCTCGCCATCAAACCCGATCTGATGTTCCTCTGGGACGAGGCGTGGTTCGGCTTCGCCCGTTTCTCCCCATTTTACCGCCGGCGCACCGCGATGGGGGCCGCCGCCGATCTGACGCGCGCTGATGCGCGACCCGGCGTACCGGAAGGGTTACAGACGCGTTCAAAAAACAGGTCGGTGAACTCGATCCCAACAACCCGCGCCTTCTCGAGATGCCCCTGCTGCCCGACCCGGACAAGGTCCGGATTCGCGTGTACGAGACCGACTCGGCCCACAAATCGATGTCGTCTCTGCGTCAAGGCTCGATCATCGTCGTCGCCGACCAGGACTTTCACAAGGTCGAAGGGCCGTTCAAAGAGGCCTTCTTGACCCACACCTCGACATCGCCCAACCTGCAGCTCATCGCCACCCTCGACGTCGCGCGGCGGCAGATGGAACTGGAGGGGTATGAGTTAGTGGGGCGCACGACGCAGCTCGCCATCGAGATTCGGCGCGAGATCAACAGCCATCCGCTGATCTCCAAATACTTCCGGGTCGCAACACCGAGCCGAGATGATTCCGGCCGAATACCGCCGGTCCGGCATGGCCGACTACGGGGCGCCCGGCTGGACCATGGCCGACACGATCAAAGCGCTCGACGACGATGAGTTCTCGCTGGACCCGACCCGACTCACGCTCCTCTGCGGCCGCGCCGGCTACGACGGGACCCAGTTCAAGGCGCTGCTGTCCGAGCGAATACGACATCCAGATCAACAAGACCTCCCGCAACAGCGTCCTGGTCCAGACCAACATCAACAACACCCGCAGCGATCTGGCGCATTTCATCAAGGCCCTGGCCGACATGGCGCGCAAGATCGACCAGCGGCTGCAGGAGGGGGGCGACGCGGAGCGGGCCGCCTTCGAGGCGCGGGTGAAGTCGCTGGTGGAAGACGTTCCCGCTCTCCCCGATTTCAGCGCCTTCCACGACGCCTTCCGTGACGACCCCAAGAGCGCCACCAAAGAAGGGTCTATCCGGGCGGGCGTATTACATGGCCTACGACGCCGAGAACTGCGAGTACATCCAGCTCACCAGCAAGGAGATCGACGACCGGCTGAAGAACGGACCGCCGTTGGTCTCGGCCAAATTCGTCATCCCTTACCCGCCCGGCTTCCCGATCATGGTGCCGGGCCAGGTCATCACCGCAGGAGACCATCACGTACATGCGCAAGTTGGATGTCAAAGAGATTCACGGTTTCAATGCCGTCAAGGGTCTCGAACTGCTCAGGGCCGATGCGCTGGCGAGGCACAAGAAGAACGGCCGTCTTTAGGGGGGCGTTTCCAGGCACGCATGGATTAACGAACCCGGCATGTTGACTCAATGCCGGATGTGGAAAGGAACGATATGGATTGGCTGGTTGAAACGTTTAGAGCGTACCCTGAGCTGGCGATCTTCCTCACACTGGCCCTCGGATATTGGGTCGGAAAGTTCAAATTCGGCAGCTTTACGCTCGGCGCGGTGACCGGGACGCTCCTGGTCGGCGTCGTCGTAGGGCAGATGCAGATCGAGATCTCCCCGAATGTGAAATCGGTCTTCTTTCTCATGTTTCTCTTCGCCGTCGGTTACGGCGTCGGCCCGCAGTTTGTCCGGGGCTTGAAGAGCGACGGCCTCCCGCAGGTGACCTTCGCCATCCTCCAGTGCCTCGTCTCGTTGTTGACCGTCTTCGGTGTTGCGAAGTTCCTCGGGTTCAACGCCGGCCTGGCGGCCGGGCTTCTCTCCGGATCCCAAACCATCTCGGCGGTCCTCGGCGTATCGACCGACGCGATCAACCGGCTGGGGGCCTCCCCGGAAGAGAAGGAGGCGCTGATCAATGCCATGCCGGTCGCCTACGCCGTGACTTATCTCTTCGGCACCGCCGGGTCGGCGTGGCTCCTCGCCTCGATCGGGCCGAAGATCCTGAGGGTCGATCTTCCGGCCGAATGCAAGAAGCTCGAAGCAAAGATGGGGGGATGGGGAGACGCCGAGGCGGGGGTCGCATCGGCGGCCAAAAAGTTTGATGTCCGCGCCTACCGTGTGACAAACGAACGGTTCCATAACAAGACCGTCGCGGAGTTGGAGGCCGACGCCCTGAAACAGGAGCTCCGCGTTTTTATCGAGCGGATCCGGCATGACGGCCAGATCATCGAAGCCGAACCGGATTCGGTTGTTCATCTGGGAGACACCGTCGCCGTCCTGGCGCGCATTGAAGTGTTCATCCAAAGAGGACACAACCTCGGGGAAGAGGTCGACGACAAAACGCTGCTCGATTTTCCCGGAGAAGTGCTCGACATCGTGATCACCGACAAGTCGGTCGCCGGCATGACGCTGAAGCAGCTGGCCGAATCGGAGATCGGCCGGGTCAAGGGCCGAGGGGTGTTTCTCCGGAAGCTGACACGGGGCGGCTTGGAGATGCCGTTCACCCCCGGGACGGTCATCGATCGCGGCGACGTCCTTCAGGTCATCGGGCCGAAACGAAGCGTCGAGCGTGTGGCCGCGGAGCTCGGCTACGCCGATCGCCAAACGAATATGACCGACATGGTTTTTGTCGGAATCGGTATTGTCTTGGGAGGCCTGGTCGGCGCCATCGCAATTAATATCGGGGGGGTCCCCATCAGCCTCAGCACCAGCGCCGGGACGCTCATTGCGGGGCTGATCTTCGGATGGCTCCGTTCCGTTCACCGAACCTTCGGCCGCGTCCCCGAGCCGGCCCTATGGATGATGAGTTCGGTGGGGCTCAATACCTTCATCGCCGTGGTCGGGATCACCTCCGGGCCGGCGTTCCTCGCAGGGCTCCAAAAGTCCGGGTTGAGTCTATTGCTCGCCGGGATTGTGGCCACCACGGTCCCGCTTCTGGTCGGCGTTCTGCTCGGAAAATACGTATTTAAATTTCATCCGGCGATCACGCTCGGCGCCGCCGCCGGCGCGCGAACCACCACTGCCGCCCTCGGTCTGATTCAGGACGCAGCGAAGAGCAAGACGCCGGCCCTCGGCTATACCGTCACCTATGCCGTCGGCAACACGCTGCTCATTCTCTGGGGTCTGGTGATCGTATTGTTGATGACTTAATGTCCAATCGAAAGAAGAAGCCATCATGGCCGCCAAAATTTTCAAAACGTCTACAAACAGGGAGGAGAATGTCATGAGAAAACTGACCGTTTCTGGGTTTGCCCTTCTTTTTCTGTTGTTATCGAGCACCGCATGGGCAGGCGGTGAAACCGGTTTATACCTCGGCGGATCGCTCGGCTCGGCGGGCCTGGATGTTTCGGACGGAGCCGTCGAATACGACGATGACGACTTGGGCTACAAGATCTTTCTCGGCTACAACTTCGGCATCGTCCCTTTGGTCAATCTCGCCATTGAAGGATCCTATGTCGACTTCGGAACCGCGGAGGAAAGGCTGCTGGGCGGGAATGCTGAAACGAGCGTGACCGGCTGGGATGCGTTCGGGCTCGTCGGGCTCAATCTCGGCCCGGTTTCCCTGTTTGGAAAAGTGGGGGCTATTCGTTGGGACAGGGATTCGGCCGTCCTCTCGCAATCGGCGGACGATTCGGGCACCGACCCCGCCTACGGTCTGGGCCTGCAGTTTCAGGTACTCTCGTTTGCGATCCGGGCCGAGTACGAACTCTTCACCCTCGAGGGGGTGGATATCGGCTTTGCGTCGGCCGGCGTCTCGTACACGTTCTAGTTCGCGCCTGGAAGCGGCCGGTCGTTCCACTGATCGGCGCCCGCACCATGCTTGTGGGGTGGCCGATCAGTGGCCGCTACCGACGGAGACGCCCGCGCGCTCGATCAGGCAAAGGCTGAGAAGGATTTGGATTCTCACGGTCGGAACGGCGGGCCGGGGAACGTTCTGCTGAATGTAACGTTCTGTGGATGACGTAATGCCCAAAAGATAAGGAGAACCAAACCATGGCCGCCAAAAGATCAAACCCAACCGCCTCCCGTGCGGAGCAACGGGCTTTGCTCAAGCTGAGTCCCTTTGAGCTCAAAGACACCCTCATTTCGCTCGCCGCCGAGAATGAAAAGGAAAGCGATATCCAGATGCTGAACGCCGGACGCGGCAATCCGAACTGGCTCTGCACCACACCGCGGGAGGCCTTCGGAACCTTGCTCCAATTCGGAATCGAAGAGTCGCGGCGCGATCTCAACCTCCCCGATGCCGGTCGGATGCCGCAAAAGAAAGGGGCCGCGACGCGTTTCGCCTCGTTTCTCGAAACCCACAAAGACGCCCCCGGCGCCACGCTTCTTCGCGACGCGTTCAACTATGGGATCAAAACACTGAAGTTTGATCCGGACACTTTCGCGCATGAATTGTCCGAGGGGATCATCGGCTGCATGTATCCGGTGCCGGATCGGATGCTGCGCTGCACCGAGCGGATCGTGCACGAATACCTCGTCCGTGAGCTCTGCGCCGGAAAGCCCCCTGCGGGACAGTACGACCTTTTCGCCGTCGAGGGGGGAACGGCGGCGATGTGCTACCTCTTCGATTCACTCATGCTCAATCACCTCCTGCACCAGGGAGACACGATCGCGCTCGGGGTGCCCACCTTCACACCGTACATCGAGATCCCACATTTCGACCGCTATTCCTTCGAAGTGGTGAACATCGACGCCGGTGTGGAAAGACGCCCCGACGGCACGCATACGTGGCAGTATGCCGACGCGGAGATCGACAAGCTCGCGGACAAGCGGATCAAGGCCTTTTTTCTGGTCAACCCGAGCAACCCGCCGTCCTATGCCATGCGCCCAAGCAGCGTGAAACGGCTCGTGAACCTGGTGAAAACCAAACGACCCGACCTGATCATCATCACCGACGATGTTTACGCCACCTTCGTGCCGGGGTTCCGGTCGTTGATGGCCGAATTGCCGCAGAACACCATCGGCGTCTATTCCTATTCGAAGCATTTCGGCGCCACCGGCTGGCGGCTCGGGGTCGTCGCCATTCACCAGAACAACATCTTCGACCGGATGCTGGCGAAACTCTCCGCCAAAGAGCGAGCCGCGCTCAATCGCCGGTACAGCAGCATCACGCTGACGCCGGAGAGACTGAAGTTCATCGACCGGATGGTCGCCGACAGCCGCCAGGTCGCCCTGAACCACACCGCCGGCCTGTCGCTTCCCCAGCAGATCCAGATGTCGCTCTTCTCCCTCTTCGCGCTCCTCGACACGGCCGACAGCTACAAGACCCTCTGCCAGTTGGTCGTGCGCCGGCGGTACAAGGCGCTCTGGGACGGCGTCGGTCTCTCACCCCCCCCCGATGAGAACCGGGCCTCCTATTACGCAGAGCTCGACCTCATGGTCTGGGCCGAGAAGGAATATGGCCCCGACTTTGTGAAATTTCTCCGGAAGAACTACGAATGCGTCGATGTCCTCTTCCGCCTGGCGGAAAAGTCGGGGGTCGTGCTGCTGCACGGCGGCGGCTTTGCAGGGCCCGACTGGTCGGTCCGCGTCTCGCTCGCCAACCTCCCGGAGGAGACCTATCCGAAGATCGGCCAGTTCCTCCGGGAGACGGCCGAGGACTACGTGAGGGAATGGAGGGGATCGCAAAAAGGGAAAGAGGGGAGAGGAACCAAAAAAGGGAACCACCCTGGACGGGCCGGAAAATTACGGCTTGTTCACAAGAGGAGGATCAACCGATGAGACATCATACGCGTCCAATCAAATTATTTCTGCCGATCATGGCATTGCTTCTGGCGCTGGCCCCCGCCGCCTACGCCAAGCCGAAGATCGTCCTGCTGGCGACCGGGGGGACCATTGCCGGTGTGCAACCGAAAGAGGGCGAACCCGGCTACAAGTCCGGCGAGGTCTCGGTCGACCAGCTCATCGAGGCGGTCCCCGAGATCAAGGAGATCGCCGATCTCACCGGCGAGCAGGTGGCGAACATCGGCAGCCAGACGATGACGAACGACGTCTGGGTGAAGCTCGCGCAGCGGACCAACGAGGTGCTGAAGGGGGATGCGGCGGGGGTGGTCATTACGCACGGGACCGATACCTTGGAGGAGACCGGCTACTTCCTCAACCTCGTGGTGAAGAGCGAAAAGCCGGTGGTGCTGGTCGGCTCCATGCGGCCGGCGACGGCGATCAGCGCGGACGGTCCGGCCAATTTATACCAGGCGGTCGCGCTCGCCGCAAGCCCGGAGGCGAAGGGACGCGGCCCGCTGATCGTCATCAATGATGAAATCCACTATGCGCGCGAGGCTCAAAAAATCAATACCACCCAACTCGACGCATTCAAATCCCCCAACGCGGGCCCTGCCGGGATCTTTATCGGAGGCAAGCCCCATTTTTACTTCCGAATGATGAGCCCCACACCACGAAGAGCCCATTTTCCGTGGACGGGGTGAAGGCCGAGGTTTACCCCGGGTGGAGGTGGTCTACTCCTACGCCAACTTCGGCCGCGACTCGATCGATTTCCTGGTGCAAAAGGGGGTCAAGGGAATCGTCCTGGCCGGCGTGGGGGACGGCAATACGACCGATGAGGCGTTGGAAGGTCTGGCCGATGCCGCGAAGAAAGGGATCGCCGTGGTTCGATCGACCCGGACCGGCAGCGGAATCGTCGCGCGCAATATGGAGGTCGACGACGACAAGCTCGGTCTGATCGCGTCGAATGAATTAAACCCGCAGAAGTCGCGGGTCCTGTTGATGTTGGCATTGACGCAGACCAAAGACCCGAAGAAACTCCAGGAAATTTTCAACACCTATTAATGAATGGCGTTGCATTGACTGTCGGGGCAGGCCCTGTGCCTGCCCCGGGGGCCGCCCCGACCCAACCGATGTCACATGTTTTTATTTCTGCATGAGTCGAAAAGGACGACCGCCATGACCGAATGGTTTGTTTCAGCGTTGCGCGGAAATCCGGAGATCGCGCTGTTTCTTGCGATCGGCCTGGGATTCTGGATCGGATCGTGGAAGTTCGGCAATTTCAGTCTGGGAGGGGTCACCGGATCGCTGATTGCGGCGCTGCTGATCGGCCAGGTGCATGTCGAGGTGCCGGGTCTGGTCAAGACGGTCCTCTTTATGCTCTTCCTGTTCGGGACCGGCTATTCCGTCGGTCCGCAGTTTTTCCGTTCCTTGAAAGGGGACGGCCTCCGTTCGCTCGCCTTCACGGTGGTGCATTGCAGCGTCGGGCTCGCCGTCGCCTATACGATGGCGCGACTGCTTCGACTCGATCTCGGCATGTCGGCCGGCCTCCTCTCGGGGGGGCTGACCCAATCGGCCGCGATGGGGACCGCGAGTGATGCGATCATGGCATTGCCGCTGCCGGAGGCCGAGCGGCAGCGGCTCGTCAACCATATTGCCGTCGCCGATGCGATGACCTATCTCTTCGGGGTGATCGCTCCGATCGTCTTCCTCACGACCATTGCGCCGCGCCTGATGGGGATCGATCTCAAGGCCGAGGCGGCGGCGCTCGAATCGAAACTCGGGATCAAACGGGTCGCCCCTAACATTACCTCGGCCTATCAGCGGTTCGCCTTCCGCGCCCACCGCGTTGAAAACGCCGATTTCATCGGGAAACACGCCGCCGAGGTGGAGGTGATCCAGCCGGGTGGAAGAATGTTCGTCGAGCGGCTGCGCCGCGGCGACCGAATCCTTCCGATTGATTCGAACACGCGGATCGAGCGGGGCGACATCCTGGTCCTTTATGGACGCCGGGAGCTCGTCCTTGAGTTCGGGCCCCGCCTCGGTCCCGAAGTCGATGACCCGGAGCTGCTCGATTTTCCGATCCAGGTCGCCCGGGTCGTCGTCACCAACCGGGAGATCACGGGACGGAGCTTCGGCGAGCTGGCAAGCTGGCCGGCGGGCCGCGGGGTCGGCGTGCGCGTCGTTCTACGCGGAGGTCAGGAAATCCCGATCTCCCCGGCCACCGTCCTCGATCGCGGGGATGTGGTTGAACTCATCGGACCCCAGCCGACGGTGGAGCGTGTCGCGCGGGAGATGGGCCAGATCGAAATCCGCACGGCGAGCACCAACCTCATGCTGGTGGCGACCGCCATTGTCCTCGGGGCGTTCATCGGCCTTCCTTACCTGATGCTGGGAACGTTGAAACTATCGCTGACGACCAGCGTCGGCGTTCTGGTGGCCGGTCTGGTCTTCGGCTGGCTCCACGCGGTGAGGCCGGCGATGGGAAAGATCCCCGACGCCTCGGTCAATCTCATGACGCAGCTCGGCCTGGCCGGATTCGTCGCGGTGGTCGGTCTGCACGCCGGGCCGATCTTTATCGACGCGATACAGGCGGCCGGTCCGCAACTGCTGATCGGCGGGGCGGCGGTCACGCTGGTCCCCCTGTTCGTAGCCTTCTGGTTCGGTCGATACGTTTTGCGGATGCACCCCGTGCTTCTGATCGGCGCCATCGCCGGCACACAGACCGTGGCGCCGGCGCTGATCGCGGTGCAGGAGAGGGCCGACAGTCAAACGCCGGTCCTCGGTTACACCGTCCCGTATGCGCTGGCCAACATCCTGCTCACCATGTGGGGCACGTTCATCGTATTGTTGCGTTCTCAGTTTGGATGAAAATGAAAGAAAGGAGAGGTCCATGAAAAGTCAAAAATCGTTACGACGCGCCGTTGTACTCCTGATCTTCATGGTCGCGGTGTCGCCGATGTCGCCGTTCCGGGCGATGGCCCGGGAGGTCTCCACCGATCCGGCCACCCTCAAACGCCTCGTGCAGGAGGCCCACGCCGAGTTCAAGGATGTGAAAGAAGGGAAGCCGGCCGACTATATCCCGGAGCTGGCCAAGGTGCCGCCCGATCTGTTCGGCGTCGTGATTGTGACGGCGGAAGGGGAAATCTATACCGCCGGCGACGTCGACCACCCCTTTACCATCCAATCGGTCTCCAAGCCGTTCACGGCGGCGCTCGTGATGCAGGAGCAGGGGGACGAGGCGATCGAGGAGAAGATCGGCGTCGAGCCGACCGGCCAGAAGTTCAATTCCATCCTCGCGACCCAGATCATTGAGGACATCTCGGCCAATCCGCTGGTCAATTCCGGCGCAATCGCCGCGGTCAGCATGGTCAGGGCGAAGTCGGCCGGGGAGCGCTTCAACAAGATTCTCAAGTTTGATGAGCGCTTGGCGGGAACCAAGCTCAACGTGATCGAGGAGGTCTACAAATCCGAGGCGGCCACCAACCAGCGCAACCGGGCGCACGCCTACATCCTCGAAGCGGAGGATCGCATCTATTCCGATCCGATCGAAGCGGTCGACGTCTACACACGGCAATGCTCGATCGGGGTGACCGCCAAACAGCTGGCGGTGATGGGGGCGACGCTGGCGAACAACGGCGTCAACCCGATCACTCAGGAGAAAGTCCTCGACCCGAATCATGTTCCGAAGGTGCTCGCCCTGATGATGATGGCCGGTTTCTATGACGAATCGGGAGAGTGGGCGTACACGGCGGGATTGCCGGCCAAGACCGGCGTCGGGGGAGGAATCGTCGCGGTGGTGCCTGGGAAAATGGCGATCGTCGGTTTCTCGCCGCGCGTGAACGACGCGGGCAACAGCGTCCGCTCCGCCAAAGCGATCGAGTACATCGCTCAGCGTCTCGGCGCGAATGTATTCGGCGGCTAATCATCACCAGGTCGAGATCGTCGAGATCAATGACGGGAACAATTCGATTAAGGAGCCAGTCATGACAAAAAAAATCGCAATGATAATCGCATTGGCGGTCGGCCTCTTCGCCGCAGCTCTCCCTTTCTCCGCCGCGGAAGCGGCCGAAGGGCCGCCGATCGATATTTATGGCTTTGTTCAGATGGATGCCATTTATGACTTCAACAGCGTCGATCCCAATTGGGAGGCGACGTTGCGTCCCTCCAGGATCCCAGTGAACTGCTCGGGTCTCACCCCCGACGCCGGATGCGGGGAGGACGGGAATACCCTCTTCAGCGTTCGGCAGTCCCGCTTCGGCGCTAAAGCCGACTTTCCGACCGACATCGGCCAGCTGCAGACAAAATTCGAGTTCGACCTCTTCGGCGTCGGCGCGGATGAAGGTCAAACCACGATCCGCTTGCGCCACGCGTACGGAGAGCTGGGGCCTTTCTTAGCCGGCCAGACGAACAGCCTCTTCATGGACGGGGATGTCTTTCCAAACACCGTCGATTACTGGGGGCCGGGCGGCATGGTCTTCTTCCGGAACATCCAGTTCCGATGGACGCCGTTGAAAACCGATCATCAGAAATTCGCGGTGGCCCTGGAGAACCCCGGCTCCGCGCTCGATGTCGGCAACGCGGCCAGGCCGGAAGGATGGGAGGCATGGAATCACTACCCGGATGTGACAGCGCAGTACCGAATCGACCACTCTTGGGGGCATGCCCAGGTGGCCGGCATCGGCCGCTGGCTCGGGTATCAGAATCCGACCATCCCGACCGGAAGGAATTCCGGACATGAGCTCGGCGGCGGGGTCAACCTGAGCGGAAGCCTCAAGACCTTCGGCAAGAACAAGCTGATGGCCCAGGTCGCCTACGGCAGAGGCATCGCCGCCTACTTTAATGACTGCTGCACCGATCTCGCCCCCAACGGGGCCCTCACGGAGGGTGAGGCGGTGCCGCTGCTGGGGTGGCTTGTTTATTACGATCATTACTGGAGCGAACGGTGGAGCAGCTCCATCGGCTACAGCGCACAGAATCAAGACAACACGGATGGGCAGGCCGACGACGCCTTCAACAACGGGGCCTACGCCTCCGGAAACCTCCTCTGGTCCCCGACCAAGGAGGTCACGATGGGGACCGAAGTGCTTTGGGGCCAACGCGAAAACAAGGATGGGGAGAAGGGAGAGGATACGCGGGTCCAGTTCTCGGCGAAGTACAACTTTTGACGCGGGCGCAAGGAGCCTGGCGCCGATGCGGATGGAGCGGTGGTCCGGCCGTGCGGGTGGCGTTTGTAACGGCATGGAGGGGCGGTGGCGGTTTTTCTAGAGAGCTTCGGCCGTGTGTTTGCAGCACTTTTCCCTGTGATCAATCCGCCGGGAATGGCGTTGCTTTTTCTTGCAATGACCCGACGGGCGAGTCGAGACGAGCGGACTTTCCTTGCGGGGCGGGTTGCATTTTACGCATTCCTGGTCGTGAACACCGCCTACTATGTCGGAACGGTGATTCTCCGGTTTTTTGATATCTCGTTGCCGGTGCTCCGGGTGGCGGGCGGTATTGTGCTTGCCTCCTCCGGCTGGCGTCTTCTGAATGAGAGCCGATCGGGGAGCGACGCCGGCCTGAAGGTCGGGGGGCGGGCGATTGGGTCCGCGTGGCGTTTTATCCGCTGACGATGCCGGTGACCACCGGACCCGGAACGATTTCCGTGTCGATTGCGTTGGGCGCCATCCTGCCGAGGAACATGCCGGTCATGCTGGGAGCCCTGGCGGCGAGCCTTCTCATCTCAGGCGCCATCTATCTTTGCTACCGATACGCGGACCGGATCGAAAGCCGGTTGGGGCGGGCAGGCTCCGAGGCGTTGTCGAGTCTCTTTGCCTTCATCCTCATCTGCATCGGCGTGCAGATCTTGTGGAACGGGTTCTCGGAGCTGTGGGAATCGTTGCCCGTGAAGTAAGAAATGTTTAACGACAGATCTTTAGCTGGCCAAAGGAGCATCAGAATCGGATGCGATCGGCTTAACATTCAGACGGAAGGTGAAAGATGAAGAGAGCGAATATTGTCAATTTCATGCTGGTGTTTTCTATGAGCGCGGGAATCGCTGTGTCTGTCTTCCCGGCCGAGGCGCAGGAGAACGCGTTCACGACGAACCGGTCGGACGGCCGGGGCAAGTCTTGGGAGATCTTTCTCCCGCTCAATTATACGCAGTCGGAAACGATCAAAGGACGGGGTGACTCAAGCGTCGACATAAACGACGACGTTGGTTTTGGTTTCGGCCTCGGCTACAACTTCAACGATTTTTTCCAATTGAACGGCTCCATTAGCTGGAGCTCACGGGGCTACGATGCGACCATCGTACAGACCGACGGATCGACCAGAAGATACAACAACATCCTGGATACGTCTACCATCTCGCTAAACGGGATTTATCATCTCTTGAACAAGAACATTACTCCTTTTGTGTCGGGAGGAATCGGCAATACACATCTCGACACCAACATCCCGAGCGGTCTCTCTTCCACCGCGTGCTGGTATGATCCGTGGTACGGGTACATATGCGACAGCTATGTTCCGACTAAGACGGAAAACGCACTGAGCTACAATGCCGCCGTCGGTATTTTGTTCGATATCAATCGCCAGTTCGGAATACGAGCCAGCTACAGTAGGCTGTGGATCGATCTTGACGAGACGTCGTACACCGCGGATTTCAGCACCTGGAAGTTGGACGTGCTCTTTCGGATGTTTTAAGAGGATCTCTTTAGATCAGTCTAAGTGATAGACAAAGATGACTGGAGGAAATCATGCCATCCACAAAGGAATGAACGAAAGGAGGCACAAAATGGCAAAGGACAAAGAGAGGAAAACGATCGAGACAAGCACAAACGCCACCACAGAACGAAAAGACAAGAGTGCAAAGAAAAAGGTCATCATCGTCGGGGGCGTGGCGGGCGGGGCGTCGTGCGCGGCGCGCCTGCGCAGGTTGGATGAACAGGCCGAAATCCTCATGGTGGAACGCGGGCCGTATGTCTCGTATGCGAACTGCGGGCTCCCTTACCATGTCGGAAACGTGATCGAAAAAGAAGCGAGTCTCTTGTTGGCGAATGAAACGACCTTTCTCAAGCAGTTCGGAATCGACGTGCGAACGCGCTGCGAGGCGATCGGCCTCTCGCCGAAGGAAAAAACCGTGACGCTGCGAAATCTCGCGACCGGCGAGGTGAACACCGAGTCGTACGACAAACTCGTGCTGTCGCCCGGGGCGGCCTCCATCCGTCCCCCCTTGCCTGGAATCGATCTCCCCGGAATCTTTCAGGTGAGGACCGTGCCGGACGCGAGGGAAATCCGTCAGTGGATTGAACGAGGGACGACCTTTCTGACCGGCATGTATACCTACTCAGGAATCCAGGTTGCGAAGCCTGCGAGGCACGCAGTGGTGATCGGCGGCGGATTCATCGGCATCGAGATGACGGAAAACTTGGTCCACCTCGGGCTCGAAGTGACCCTTGTCGAGATGCTCGATCAGGTTCTCGCCCCGCTCGATCCGGAACACGCGCACCTCGTCGAGAGCCAGCTGACCAAGCATGGTGTCCACGTTGCGCTCAATGACGGGGTTGCCGGATTCAAGCAGTCTACAAACGGCACGCTCGAGGTTCGCACCAAATCGGGCAAGATTTATCCGGCGGATATCGTGATCCTCGCGCTCGGCGTCCGGCCGGACACCTCGCTCGCCAAGATGGCGGGCCTGGAGATCGGCGAACGCGGGGGGATCCGCGTAGACGAACAGATGCGCACCAGCAACCCGGATATCTTCGCCGTTGGCGATGCGGTAGAGGTCAAGGATTTCGGGACCGGCCAATGGAGTCTTTTGGCGCTCGCCGGGCCGGCGAACCGGCAGGGCCGTATCGCGGCCGATGTGATCGCCGGGCGAGACTCCCGCTTCCGGGGGACGCAGGGGACCGCGATCGTCGGTTTTTTCGGGGGGGCGGCCGCCTGGACCGGCGTCAATGAAAAGACGCTCAACAAGCTCGGAGACAAGGACTTTGAAAAGATCTATCTCTACCCGAATTCGCACGCGGGATACTATCCTGGCGCGAAGATGGTCGGCCTGAAAGTTATTTTCCGGAAATCCGACGGACGTCTCCTCGGGGCGCAGGCGCTCGGCGAGGACGGACCGGCGGTAGACAAACGGATCAGCGCCTTGGCGATGGCGATGCAGATGGGCGCGACGGTATACGACCTCGAAGAAGCCGAGCTCTGCTACGCGCCCCAGTTCGGCAGCGCGAAGGATCCGGTCAACTTCGCGGGGATGGTCGCCGCCGATATCCTTCGCGGGGACATGCCGCTCAGTCATTGGGACGTCATCAACGGCGAGTTCCTCCTCGATGTGCGCGAGCCGGTGGAACTGGCCGTGGAGAACGTGCCGGGCGCGGTCAACATTCCGCTGGGTGAGCTGCGCGCGCGCCTTGGCGAACTCCCCCGCAACCGCGAGATCCACGTCTTTTGCAGATCGGGCCAGCGCGCCTACCTCGCAACCCGTATCCTGATGCAAAACGGGTTCAACGCCAGAAATGTTTCAGGAGGGACATTGTCCCGTTCGGTCTTCTCCTTGGCTTGGAATCGTGAAAGAGAAGGAATGCGGAGCGCAACGGCCCAGTCTCGGAGGTGACTCCATGAAAGCGATTACCGTAGAGCCCAAAAAACCCGGAACCGCCCGGTTCGAAGAGATTCCGGAGCCCGATGCGGGAGAGGGCTCGGTCTTGGTTGAAGCGGTGGCCGTCGGTGTCTGTGGAACAGACGTCGAGATCGTCGAGGGGAAATACGGCTGGGCCCCTCCGGGAAAGACGCGTCTGGTGCTGGGGCATGAATCGCTCGGCCGCATCATTGATCCGGGTGTAAGCCGTTCGCTCAAAAAGGGAGACCTGGTGGTCGGGATTGTCCGCCGTCCGGACCCGGTTCCCTGCCCCAATTGTGCGGTGGGCGAGTCGGACATGTGCCGCAACAGCCGGTACACCGAGCGAGGGATTAAAGAAATCGACGGATTTATGTCGGAACGATGGCGCATCGAACCCGAATATGTGATGAAGGTCGACCCTTCCCTGGGGATCCTCGGCGTGCTGATCGAGCCGACGACGGTGATCACGAAAGCGCTGGAGCAGGTTGTCACGATCGGGCAACGCAGTTTCTGGGAACCGAAGACCGCGCTGGTCACCGGCGCGGGTCCGATCGGTCTTTTGGCGGCTTTCCGATTGAGTCTGCATGAACTGGATGTCCACGTCCTCGATCGCGCCGAGAGCGGGCCGAAGCCGGAGCTCGTGCGCGCCCTCGGCGCGACGTATCACACCGGAAGTGTATTGGACCTCACGTTCGAGCCGGACATCATCGTTGAGTGCACCGGTGCCGGACCGGTGATTGCCGACGCGATCCATAAGGTCGGAGAGGGGGAATCCTCTGCCTTGCCGGAGTCGGATTGGGCGGGATCGCGACCCGGGCCGTCGGCGATGTCGCGGCGGGGGCGGTCCTGAAGAACAATGTGATCGTCGGCAGCGTGAATGCGAACAAGCGCCACTGGTACAAAGCATCCAAAGCGCTGGCGCGCGCGGACCGGAAGTGGCTGAGCCGCCTGATCACACGCCGTGAAAAGCCGGAGCATTTCAATCAGGCCCTGGAGAGAAAACCGGACGACATCAAGGTTGTCATCCAGTTTTCTGAAGTCTAAGTGGAATTAAAGTGGCGCATTGATCCCATTCACCGGAAGAAAGACACTCATGAAAACCAGAGTGATCCAAGTACTTCTTGTGTCGGTGGCGCTGATGTTTGCTTTTGGTCGTAGTGCCTTGGCAGCTCCATCGGAGGCGGCGCCGTCGCCCGACCCACTGGAGCGCGATCACCTCACCGGCGACTGGGGCGGCGCCCGAACCTGGTTGCAAGATCATGGCATCACGCTCGACCCCAGGCTCACCCAGTTTTATCAAGGACTGGCCGCCGGCGACGATGAGAACAGTTTTAGGTATGGCGGCAAACTGGACCTCTTGCTCAAGGCCGACCTCGGTAAGCTCGGTTTTTGGGACGGGTTGTCCATGACCATTCATGGGGAATACAACTTCGGCAACAGCGTCAATGGGCAGGGGGGAACGCTGGCACCGGTCAATACGGCGCTGTTTTTCCCCGGGATTGAGGGGAGCGCTGCGATTGACTTGTCGAGCGTATATTTACAGCAGCGTTTTGGCGACTCGGCTTCCCTGGTATTGGGCAAGATCAATATGATCGATTTTGCGGCGAGCAAACCCTTCATGGGGGGCGCCGGCATCGACTCGTTCTGGAATATTTCCTTCACGGCCCCCCCCAGCGGCACAGTCCCGCCGTATCTCTTCGGTGTCATCATGAGTGTGCGGACCGAGCCTGCCACGTTCGGTTTGTGGGTCTACGATCCGGTGGACGTGGTGAACCGAACCGGTTTAGAAGACCCTTTCGCCGATGGTGTCACCGTCCGCGTCAGTGTTGATTTTCCCGTCACCCTCGCCGACCTCCGCGGCCATCAGGGATTCGCCGCCTCCTATAGCACGCTCCCCGGCACCGACCTGGAGGACCTGAACGACACGCTTATTCCTCCTTACCCTTCGGGAACCCCCGGCATCAAGGACAGCCGTTACTATTTCGCCTATTCGTTCGACCAGTATCTCTATCAGTCGGCAGAGAATCCAAAAGAGGGGGTCGGCCTGTTCGGCCAGTTCGGCCTCTCGGACGGCAATCCCAACCGGCTCTACTGGTCGGCCCTCGCGGGCGTGGGCGGGACGGGCTTGATTCCGGGCCGAGGTCGGGACAATTGGGGCTTCGGCTACTATTACTATGGGTTGAGCCCTGATCTGAAGGATGCGCTTGCCCCGATTCAGAAGATTCGCAACGAACAAGGCATGGAGCTTTTCTACAATGCGGCCATGACGCCATCGGTCACCGTGGGCGCGAACTTACAGGTCATCAAGCCAGGCCTGGGAGAAACCACCGCCGTCTTTCCCGGCGTCCGTATGATAATCAGGTTCTAAGGCCACTGCGACGATCAAATGAGGAGAATCGTCTGATGATGAGCCTGTTTCAGTTTTCGTCTGCCGCTTTATGCCTTATGACGGAGCGAAACAGAGCCATTCTTTCTCAAAGGTCCGGCATCATCATCCTTTGGACTGTGTGGCGTCTTACTCTCCATTCAAGATTCGTGCGCGATCCATATTTTTATCGAATTGTAATGCCGATCCCCCTTGTCGCCTGTATTCTTTCTTCACTAAGATGAATCATTGTCCCATCGGCGCGGGTGATCCTCAACCGTCAGCCGCCTTACTATCCTGGTATTTCCACCTTTATTCCTTTTACACCGTTACACCATTGCTGCCGACGATGTCGCGGCGGCGTAAATGCGAACAAGCGCCGCAGGTACAAAGCGTTTTAGTGGGACTGAATCGAAAATTTGAAGGTCCCAAGGAGGGAGGAGATGACCGTGACATGGATCGATATCTCAGTGCCGATTTATCGGGGCATGGTGCACTGGCCGGACAATCCGGCCGTGCGCATCGAGAACATTCAGGATCTGTCGCGCGGAGATGCGGCCACCGTATCCAAGCTGGAGCTGGGTGCGCATACGGGCACGCATATGGATGCGCCGAAGCATTTCCTCGCGGACGGCGCGGGGCTCGATGACATGCCCCTCGACGCTTCGATCGGGCCGGCGCGCGTGATCTCCATTGCACACCCCCAGGTCATTCTTCCCGCAGAGCTGGAGGCCCACCGCCTGCAAGCAGGAGAGCGCGTGCTGTTTCACACCCGGAACTCCGAGCGCTGTTGGAAAAACGACCAGTTTGTCGAAGATTTTGTCTATATCAGTGCGGCGGCCGCGCAATTCCTCGTTCAGCGACAGGTGCGCACGGTCGGTATCGATTACCTCTCGGTCGGCGGTTATGTACACGATGCAGTCGAAACCCATCGGATCCTCCTCGGCGCGGGGATTTGGCTCATCGAAGGGCTGAACCTGTCTGCCGTGAAACCGGGCGCGTATGAACTGGTTTGTCTGCCGCTGCGAGTCGCCGGAGCGGACGGCGCACCCGCGCGGGCCATTCTGAGGCCGCGCGGTCAGTAGGAAGTAAAAAGAGCGAACAGGGGAGAGGTCACAGTGGGGAATGTGCAGGGTATGGGTCGATGCAACGCTCCAATCGCATTGTGACCGAAGCGAATCGTGGGACGCGCGTGCGTGCTCAACCAATGATGGAAATGACGAAAAGGAGAATACGGGCGAAAGAATCGGCCCAACCGATCCGGCTCGAACGTCGCTGGCCCGTTGCGGTCGCGATCTCTGCGGTGCTCGCCATTTTGGCCCTCCTCCCGGAACGGGTCAGGCTGTTCCCGGTCTGGGTGCCCTACGTCATAGGTCTCGCGGTGATCGCGGCGATGGTTCCCGGCGCGCTGGCGCCCGCAACAAGGCGACGGTGGCTTCGCATCGAGCACGGGATCATGCTCCTCTTCTTTGCGATTGCGGAGGGGGTAACCTTGCGACGCTGGCCCAGGTGATCGGCAGGATGATCTTTCGTTCGTCGGAGATTGGCGGCTTGCAGCTTCTCGCATCAGGCATTGCGGTGTGGGTCAACAACGTGCTCGCATTCTCGTTGCTCTACTGGCAGATCGATCGCGGCGGGCCCGAACCCCGTCTGAACGACGGGGGAAGCGACCGGACTGGCTTTTCCCTCAGACAGGGGTTCCCGATCAGGCGCCCCCTGACTGGCGGCCGACGTTCGTCGACTACCTGTTTCTCTCCTTCTCGACAGCGACGGCGTTCAGTACAACCGATGCTGTGCCGCTGACGTCGCGGGCAAAGATGCTGATGATGATTGAGAGCGCCGTCTCGCTCATCACGCTCGTCGTTGTGGCGTCGCGCGCGATCAACATCCTGGGCAGTTGACCGCACAAAGGAACAAAGAAATAGACGGCAAGAAGAGGATAAAGACCCATCTTTAAGAGGAAATGAGAATCCCATCAGCGTAAGGAGGAAAGATCATGCCATCACTCATTGAAAACTACGGCTTTATCGGAGACATGTACGGCGCGGCGTTGGTGTCGCGCGACGGATCGATCGATTGGCTCTGCGTTCCGCGGTTCGACTCGGACGCCTGCATGGCGGCGCTGCTCGGCCGCGACGAGCATGGCTGCTGGCTCATTCACCCGGGGGCGGAGGTCCGCCGCAACAGCCGTCGCTACCGGCCGGGAACGATGGTTCTCGAAACCGACTTCGAATGCGACGGCGGCGCGGTTCGGATCATCGATTTTATGCCGATCGGTCTCTATGCCCAGTCGGTGATCCGGATTATCGAAGGGCTTGAAGGAAGCGTCCCGGTCTATTTCTGGCTAGCGGCCCGTTTCGGGTACGGCCGGAGCAAGCCTTGGATCGAAAAAACGGACGGGGGGATTCGGCTCACGGTCGCCCCCGACTCGCTGATTCTCAGAACCCCGGCCGCCGTTGAATGCACCGAGCACAACGTGCGCGGCCAGTTCACGGTGAAAAAAGGGGAGCGGGTGCCGTTTGTGCTGTCGTGGCAGGCGGCGCATCTCCCTCCCGCCGACCCGCTCGACCCGATCTCGGCGCTCGCCGAAACCGAACGATGGTGGAAGGAGTGGTCGGGGCGATCCCGTTACCGCGGGGCGTACAAAGAGGTCGTCGACCGCTCGCTCATCGTTCTCAAGGCGATGTCGTACGCTCCCACCGGCGGGATCATCGCCGCCCCGACCGCCGGTCTTCCCGAAGAGATCGGCGGCGTTCGCAACTGGGACTATCGCTTCTGCTGGCTGCGCGACGCCACCCTCACCCTCCGGGCGCTGATGGCCGGCGGCTATATCGATGAAGCGATGGCCTGGCGCGACTGGCTGCTGCGCGCCGTCGCCGGAGCGCCGGAGGAAATGCAGATCATGTACGGGGTCGCCGGGGAGCGCCGGTTGACGGAGTTCGAGGCGCCGTGGCTCCCCGGCTATGAAGAGTCGCGTCCGGTCCGGATCGGCAACGCGGCAAGCGATCAGTTCCAGCTCGACGTCTACGGCGAGGTGGTCGAAGCGCTGTACGAGGCGCGCCGCATGGGGATGCCGGACGCGCCGACGCGCGCGCAGCAGCGCCAATTGTTGGAGTTCCTCTCCACCGCGTGGCAGCGGCCCGACGACGGCATCTGGGAGGTCCGCGGAGGCCGGCAACACTTTGTCTATTCCAAATTAATGGCGTGGGTGGCGGTCGATCGGTTTGTGCGTTATGTCGAAGAGTTCCTCAAACCGGAGGATGAGTTTCACGCGATGCTTCCGACGCTCAGCGCCCTCCGAGATCGGATTCGTCGGGATATTCTCGAGCATGGTTTCAATCCGAAGCTCAATGCATTTACGCAGGCCTACAACAGCGACGCGCTCGATGCGACCGCGCTGCTGATTCCGGAGATCGGATTTTTGCCGGCGAGCGATCCGCGCGTACAGGGGACGATTCAGGCCGTGGAAAGGGAGCTGTTGCGCGACGGCTTCGTCCTCCGGTACCGGACCGACAATACGAAGGACGGCCTCCCCGGAAGTGAAGGAGCGTTCCTGGCGTGCAGCTTCTGGCTGGTCGATGCCTACGTCTACTCGAACCGGCGGAGCGAGGCCGAGGCGCTCTTCAACCGGCTGCTGTCGTTGCGCAACGACCTCGGGCTTCTCTCCGAAGAGTACGAGCCAAGGACGGGGCGTCTGATCGGAAACTTTCCGCAGGCCTTCTCGCACCTGGCGCTCATCCAATCGGCGCGCCTGCTCGGCGAATGGGGAGGATAAAAGAATTGCGGATTGGGGATTGTGGATTGCGGGATGAAAGGGAAATAGATTTTTGAGTTCAATCGTCTCCTTCCAAAGAAGTAGTGAGGGAGCCGACGTGGGGAAAATGACGGAAGCGGGAGAGACATACGTGGTACAAACAGAATGGATAAAGAGTGGAGTTCTGACCCATCCTCCGCCCAATGAAATTGAACGAGGCGAAAGAAGATAACGGTAAGGAGATCGACCATGGCTTTGACAGAATACAAACCGGGGACCGCATTCCCCGGCGTTATTGGTCGCACAGTTGGCGATATCCAGCCCCGCCTGGCCAGCGCCGTTGCGCGCGACAGAAGGCGCGCCGAATGTGCTCTTCATCGTGCTCGATGACACCGGCTTCGGGCAACTCGGCTGCTACGGATCGCCGATCAACACGCCGAACCTGAACCGGCTGGCGGCGCGCGGGCTGCGCTACACCAACATGCACACCACCGCGCTCTGCTCGCCTACGCGCTCGTGCATTCTCACCGGACGCAACCACCACTCGAACGGAATGGCCTGCATCACCGAGGGGTCGACCGGCTATCCCGGTTCCAACGGCGCCGTTCCGTTCGAGAACGGCTTCCTGTCGGAGATGCTCTTGCAGCACGGTTACAACACCTACGCCGTCGGCAAGTGGCACCTCACCCCTGCCGAACAGACCAGCGCCGCCGGGCCTTATGACCGCTGGCCACTGGGGCGCGGCTTCGAGCGATATTACGGCTTCCTCGGCGGCGACACCCGCATCAGTATTACCCCGATCTTGTTTTCGACAACCATCAGGTCGAACCGCCGAAGACCCCCGAGGAGGGTTACCACCTCACCGAAGACCTGACCGACAAGGCCATGCAGTTCGTCGCCGACTCCAAACAACTCGCGCCCAACAAGCCCTTCTTTCTCTATTTCTGCACTCGGCGCAATGCACGCGCCGCATCACGTGCCCAAGGAGTGGGCCGACAAATACAAAGGCAAGTTCGACGACGGCTGGGACACATACCGCGAGAAGGTTTTCGCGAAGCAAAAGGAGTTGGGCGTCATTCCCCAAAACGCCACGCTCTCGCGCCACGATCCCGACGTGCAGGATTGGGACAAACTCCCGGCTGATGAACGCAGGCTGTATGCGCGGATGATGGAAGTCTTCGCGGGCTTCCTGGAACACACCGATCATCACATCGGGCGATTGCTCATCGATTCCTCGAAAGCGCGGGCCGGAACTCGACAACACGCTGATCATGGTGATCTCCGACAACGGCGCGAGCGCCGAAGGCGGCCCGCACGGTTCGGTCAACGAGAACAAGTTCTTCAACAACGTGCCCGACGATTTGAAGCAGAACCTCGCGGCGCTCAACGAACTGGGCGGCCCGAAATACTTCAACCACTACCCGTGGGGCTGGACGTACGCGGGCGACACGCCTTTCAGACGGTGGAAACGCGAAACCTATCGCGGCGGCGTCAGCGACCCGTTCATCGTTCACTGGCCGAAAGGCGTGAACAGCGCAAGGCGAAATCCGCACGCAGTTCGCCCACGCGATAGACATGGTTCCGACCGTGCTCGAATGCCTGGGCGTTGATCCGCCCGAACAGATTCGCGGCGTGACGCAATCGCCGATTGAAGGCGTCAGCTTCGCGCACACCTTCAACGAGGCCGGGGCCGCGAGCAAGCATCACACGCAGTATTTCGAGATGTTCGCCCACCGCACGCATTTATCACGATGTGGGCAAAACCGCTGGCGCGCCGTCTGTCCAATACCCGGCCCCTCTTTCGCTGAGGCAAAAATGGGCGATCGTTCGGCGAGTTTGCGCTGACCGAAGAGAAGTTGCGCGAACTGGACGCCAAAGGTTGGGAGCTTTACAACCTCAACAACGATCCGGCGGAGACGAAGAACCTCGCCGACACGCATCGCGACGTGCTGATCGAGATGATCGCGTTGTGGTACGCCGAAGCGGGCAAATATAAAGTCTTCCCGCTCGACAGCCGGGGCACGTGCTGCGCTTCGCCGAACAGCGGCCTCAACTCGCCGAAGAGAGCAACTCCTACGTTTATTACCCGCACACGCAGGCCGTGCCGGAGAACGTCGCGGCCAAGACGCTCAATCGCGCCTTCAGCCTCACCGCCGGCGTGGAGATTCCGAAGGGCGGGGCCGAAGGCGTAATCATCTGTCACGGCAGCAACGTCGGCGGCTACACCCTTTTCATCAAAGGGAAAAAGCTGCATTACGTTCACAACTACGTCGGCGCCCAGGAGTTCCACGTGGAATCGAGAGAGGAAGTCCCGGAGGGCAAGGGGTCGAATTGCGCTTCGAGTTCGAGCCGACAGGCAAGCCCGACATCGCAAAAGGCAAGGGGGCGCCGGGCCGCGCGCAGCTTTACATCAACGGCAAGCTGGCGGGGCAGGCGGATTTTCCAGTGACCATACCGCTCGCCATCGGCATCGGCGGCGGGTTGGCGGTGGGACGCAACCCTGGCGCGCCGGTCTCCGGGCTTTATCATCCGCCGTTCGCATTCACCGGCAAAATCTTCAAGGTGATAGCGGATGTCTCCGGCAAGATGATTCAGGACAGAGGAGGAAGAACAGAAGGCGCAGGCGAAGGCAACGATGGCGCGGCAATAAGGTCCCAGGAGCGGATAGGATGAAACAGCTCAAAGCGCAAAACATCAGACGAGGAGAATGCCATGAAGACTGAAGAGTTGGAGCGGTGGCTCGATCAGGCGCCGAAGGGAAAAAAGAAGATGCCGGCGCTCAAGGGGGTTCGGGGACGGGTCAAATTCGAGGTGGAGGGGGAGGCGCGGCGTATCTTCTCCGAATCGAAGAGGGTGAAGTGGAGCTGACGCCCGGCGGAGATCATGCGGAGGCGGTGGTGATCTGCGAATCCAAAGCGGAGATCGCGCGGATGCTGCGCGGCGAGGCTCACCCCGTCGTTGAGACGCTGCAGGGCCGGGCCGCGGGCCAAGGAGACCGGGCGCTGGCGTTGAGGGTCGCGCTCGATCTGCGGGAGGGCTCTCCGTTTGCCGAACGAAAAGAGGCGCGAAAGAAGGAGGGAGCAAAATGAGTCAATCCATTAGCATTCTCGACGGAAACGCGTTTGTCGTCAGCGATCTGCGCGGCGATCTTGAGGCGACCCCCACCGATACTTTCGGGCTCTTCCTGAACGACACCCGCTTTCTCTCCCGCTGGGTCCTCACGGTCGACGGCCGCCGGCCGAACGTTCTTTCGACCGACACCCTCCGTTATTTCCGCGCCCAGTTTTACACCACCCTCTCCACCGGGACGATCTACGTCGATTCGGACATGTCGCTCGTCCGCCGGCGCGCGGTCGGAGACGGGTTCATGGAAGAGATCATCATCGCCAACCATGGGAAAGAGCCGAAGCGGCTCCAGGTGCGGATCGAAGCGGGGTCCGACTTTGCCGATCTCTTCGAGGTCAAAGACAAGCTGGCGAAGAAGGGGGAGTTCTATCGCCGTGTCGAGGCCGACAAGTTGGTCCTCGGATACCGTCGGGGGCGCTTCGTCCGGGAGACCTGGATCAAGAGCAGCACTCCCGCCGCCCTGGAAGAGGGAGCGCTCAGCTTCACCGCCGAGGTCCCCGCGCAGGGGATGTGGACCACCGCCATCGAGGTGATTGCCGTGATCAACCCGGGGAGCCAAGAGAGACCGCAGGTGAAGTACACCCCCAAAGATATTGAGCCGCGGCCCGATCTCGGCGAGAGCCTGAAGGAGTGGATGGCGTCGGCCCCGCGCCTCGACGCCTCGTGGGAACCGCTCGAGCGAACCTATCAGCAAAGCCTGCTCGATTTGGCGGCGCTTCGATTCCGCTCCGTCCTGAACCCCGAGCCGGTGCCGGCCGCCGGCCTTCCCTGGTTCATGTCGCTCTTCGGACGCGACAGCCTGATCACCAGCTTCCAGGCGCTCCCCTTCGCCCCGGAGCTCTCGGCGGCGACGTTGCGCCTCCTGGCCCTCTTCCACGGACGGGTCGATGATCCCTTCCGCGACGAGGAGCCGGGAAAAATTTTACACGAGCTGCGCCTCGGTGAGATGACCGCCTTCGAAGAGCGTCCCCATTCGCCCTATTTCGGCTCCGCCGACGCGACGCCGCTCTTTCTCATTTTGCTGGAGGAGTACGAGCGGTGGTCGGGGGATCGGCAGCTTGCCGCCGCGCTGGAGCGTGAAGCGCGCGGGGCGATCGACTGGATCGATCACTTCGGCGACCGCGACGGCGACGGCTACGTCGAATACGAGCGGCGCAACAAGGAGACCGGCCTGGAAAACCAATGCTGGAAAGACTCATGGGATTCGATCGCGTTCGCCGACGGAACGCTCGCCCCCTCCCCCGCGCCACCTGCGAGATCCAGGGGTATGTCTATGACGCCAAAATAAGAACCGCCCGTCTCGCCCGCGAGGTCTGGGGCGATCCCGCCTGGGCCGACCAACTTCTGAATGAGGCGAAGGCCTTAAAAGAACGGTTCAACCGGGACTTCTGGATTCCGGAGCGGGGCTTCTTCGCCTTGGCGCTCGATGGAAAAAAGAGGAAGGTCGACTCGCTCACGTCGAACATCGGCCATCTTCTCTGGAGCGGGATCGCCGAAGATGACAAGGCCGAGCAGTGCGTCCGCCACCTGATGAGCGACGCCCTTTTCTCCGGCTGGGGGATCCGGACGATGGCCAAAGGGGAAGGCTCCTACAATCCGATCGGATACCATGTCGGCACCGTCTGGCCGCACGACACCTCGATCATCGCCTGGGGGATGCGCCGTTACGGCTATAAGGCCGAAGCGGCGCGCCTCTCCCTCGGCATCTTGGAGGCGGCGATTTATTTTCACTATCGCCTCCCCGAGGCGTTCGCCGGCTACCCGCGGGAGGCGACGCAGTTCCCGGTGGAGTATCCGA
Source organism: Candidatus Manganitrophus sp. (assembly GCA_028865235.1). Taxonomy (GTDB): domain Bacteria; phylum Nitrospirota; class Nitrospiria; order SBBL01; family Manganitrophaceae; genus Manganitrophus. The sequence goes on along the minus strand of CP114561.1, from coordinate 521,229 downwards.
CGGCGTGCAGCCCCCAGGCCTGGGCGACCGGCGCGCCGCTGCTCCTCATCCGGACCCTCTTGGGGCTCGAATCGGACGGGGCGCACCTGATCGTCGATCCGGCGATTCCCGCGCCGATCGACCGGCTCGAACTTCTCGACGTGCCGGGGCGGTGGGGAAAAATGGACGCCTTCGGCCGGGCGCGGCTCCCTAAGGCGGCTTGACCGGTGAGGGAGGATGGGGCCGCGTTTGGCCGGTAGAAGAGGATCATGACGATGAAAAAGGTGAAATGGATGGGGGCGGCGTTCCTGCTCGGGAGCGTGTTGACCGGATGCGCCGCCCCTCAAAAAGGAATCATTCAGGATCAGGGTTTTCTCTCCGCCGCCGGCTTCAGGGTCATTCACGCCGATGATGCGGGAAAGCGTCGAAACCTCGAGATCCTTCCGGCGCACCGGCTCGTCACCGAGAATCAAATGGGGGAGGCCTATTACGTTTACGCCGATCCGACGATCTGCCGGTGCATTTATTTCGGAGACGAGGAGGCCTACCGGGAATACCGGCGCCTCGCCCTCGACAGTCGCCTCTCCGATCAAAGGCCGATGGAGGCCAAGCCCGATCAGCGGGTCACCCTCGATTGGGGGGTGTGGGGAGAGCCGGGCTGGTGGCTGGGATAATCGGCTTCTGCAATCGGGCGAGAAAAACCGACGACTGAAAGGAGTGAAAGAGATGAGCAAGACCGTTGATCCGATGCCACAGACAGCCCCGCCAACCCGCGTTCCCTTGCCGAACGATCCCCCTCACCCTGACATGGTCTGGGTTCCGGGCGGCACGTTTCGAATGGGCTCCGACAAACATTATCCGGAGGAGCGACCGGTCCGCACCGTCTCGGTGGATGGCTTCTGGATCGACCGCGCGCCGGTCACCAACGGGCGCTTCCGGCGATTCGTGGAGGCGACGAAGCATGTCACCTTTGCCGAGATTCCCCCCAACCCGAAAGACTATCCCGGCGCCCTCCCGGAGATGCTCTACACCGGATCGCTCGTCTTCGTGAAGCCGCCGCACCGGATCGATCTTCGCGACTGCGGGCAATGGTGGCGATTTATGCGCGGCGCCGACTGGCGGCATCCGCGGGGGCCGGAAAGCTCCCTCGACCGGTTGGAGAATCATCCGGTCGTCCATGTCGCTTACCGCGACGCGGAGGCGTTCGCGAAGTGGGAAGGGAAGGAACTGCCGACCGAGGCCGAGTGGGAATTCGCGGCGCGCGGCGGGCGCGAGGGGGCCGACTTCGCCTGGGGGGACGAATTCATGCCGGCCGGTAGACCGATGGCAAACACCTGGCAGGGAGACTTCCCCTGGCAGAACCTCGGCCTCGACGGCTACGAGGGGACCTCTCCCGTGACCGCCTTTCCGCCGAACGGATACGGACTCTATGACATGATCGGCAACGTCTGGGAGTGGACTTCCGATTGGTATCAGCCGAGCCATCCCGAAGAAAAACAGAAGGCCTGCTGCGTCCCGCGCAATCCCCGCGGCGGCAATGAAGCGGAAAGTTACGATCCGGCCCAGCCGCAAATTAAAATCCCACGGAAGGTATTAAAAGGGGGCTCGCACCTCTGCGCCCCGAATTACTGCCGGCGCTACCGACCGGCGGCGCGCTTCCCGGAGCCGATCGATACCTCCACCTGTCATGTCGGCTTCCGCTGCATCGCGCGTATGCCGCGTGCGGAATGACCTGTTGAAGAAGAGACAACACCGCACCTTGGATTGAAAGGAGATCGAGATGGCAAAAAAAGAGGCGACAAACCAGACCAAACCGAACATCCTCGTCATCTGGGGAGACGACATCGGCATCACCAATTTGAGTTGTTACAGCGACGGCATCATGGGTTATCGCACGCCGAACATCGACCGGATTGCCAAGGAGGGGATGCGCTTCACCGACTCGTATGGTGAGCAGTCGTGCACGGCGGGGCGCGCCTCCTTCATCACCGGTCAGAGCGGTTACCGCACCGGTCTCACCAAAGTCGGCGTTCCCGGCTCGCCGGTGGGGCTTCAAGCCGAGGACCCGACGATTGCGGAACTGCTCAAGAACCACGGCTACGCGACCGGCCAGTTCGGCAAAAATCACCTGGGCGATCGCAACGAGTATCTCCCGACGGTCCACGGGTTCGACGAGTTCTTCGGCAACCTTTATCACCTCAACGCCGAGGAGGAGCCGGAGTTGCCCGACTATCCGAGCGAAGAAGAGTTCCCCGAACTTTCGGAAGAAGTATGGACCGCGCGGGGTCTTGCACTGTTGGGCGACCGATAAGGATGACCCGACGACCGATATCCGCTTCGGCCGGGTCGGAAAGCAGAAGATCGAGGACACCGGGCCGCTGACCAAGAAGCGGATGGAGACGATCGACGACGAGTTCGTCGCCGCCGCCAAAGCGTGGATCCAGCGGCAGAACGAGGCCGGCACACCGTGGTTCTGCTGGGTGAACACCACCCACATGCACCTGCGCACCCATACCAAGCCGGAGAGCCTCGGACAGGCGGGCCGGTGGCAGTCGCCTTACCACGACACGATGATCGACCACGACAAAAACGTCGGCGAGTTGCTCGACCTGATCGACGAGCTCGGCATCGCGGAGAACACCATCGTGATGTACACCACCGACAACGGCCCGCACATGAACAGCTGGCCCGACGGGGCGATGACCCCGTTCCGCAGCGAGAAGGACACCAACTGGGAAGGCGCTTTCCGGGTTCCGCTGGCGGTCCGCTGGCCCGGCAAGATCCCGGCCGGGGTCGTCTCCAACGAGATTGTCCAGCACCACGACTGGCTGCCGACGTTCTTGGCGATGGCCGGTGAGCCGAACATCATGGAGAAACTGAAGAAGGGATATCAGGCGGGTGATAAAACCTTCAAGGTCCACATCGACGGCTACAACCTGCTCCCTTACCTGACCGGAAAGGAGAAGAAGAGCCCGCGGCAAGGTCTTATCTACTTCGACGACGACGGCAATCTGGTCGCGTTGCGTTTCGACAACTGGAAGGTCGTCTTCATGGAGCAGCGCGTCCAGGGGACGCTGCGGATCTGGGCCGAGCCGTTCGTGGCGCTGCGCATTCCGAAGCTCTTCAACTTGCGGACCGACCCGTACGAGCGGGCCGACATTACCTCGAACACCTATTACGACTGGTTCTTGAACCATGACTATATCGCGTTGGCGGCGCAGGTGATCGTGACCCCTTTTCTGGAGACCTTCAAAGCCTTTCCGCCGCGGCAGAAGGCGGCCAGCTTCACCATCGATCAAGCGCTGGAGAAGATGGAGGCCGCCGCCAGCGGCGCCGGACATTGATCGATCGCGCATGATGAGCCCCGCCGCCTTTCAGGGGCGGCGGGGCGAATAGAAGGGACCCGATGAAGAGAATTCTCCCGATCGTTTGGATCACGGCGCAATTGGTTTTACCGGGGACGCCATTAAGACTCTACGATGTTTCTCTCAGCCGTGCGCAGGAGGTTCGGGATCCCCTCCCCTCCTGGAACGAAGGGGCGGCGAAGCGAGCCGTCATCGACTTTGCTCATCGGGTAACGAAAGAGGGGGGCGCCGACTTCGTCCCCTTCGCCGAACGGATCGCCGTGTTCGACAACGACGGAACGCTCTGGTCGGAGCAGCCTGTCTACGCTCAATTCGTCTTTGCGCTCGACCGGATCAAGGCGCTCGCTTCAGAGCATCCGGAATGGAAAGAAAAACAACCGTTCAAAGCCGTTCTCGAAGGGGATACCAAAGCGCTGATTGCGGGGGGAGAGCCGGCGATCGCCCAACTGGTGACCGCCACACACGCCGGGATGACCACCGAGGAATTCAAGGGGATCGTCAAGAAATGGCTGGCCGCCGCGATCCACCCGCGATTCAAACGCCTTTACACCGATCTGGCCTACCAGCCGATGCGGGAGCTGCTCGCGTATCTGCAAGCCCACGGTTTTAAGACTTACATCGTCTCCGGCGGCGGTGTTGAATTTATGCGACCGTGGACCGAGCAAGTTTATGGAATCCCTCCGGAGCAGGTCATCGGCAGCAGCGGCAAACTGAATTACGAAATGCGGGACGGCGAGCCGATTCTCTTCAAACTGCCGGAAGTCGATTTCGTGGACGACAAGGCGGGCAAGCCTGCCGGGATTCAAAAGTTCATCGGACGCCGTCCGATATTCGCGGCCGGAAACTCCGACGGCGATCTTGAAATGCTTCAGTGGACGGCGCCGGGAGGGGGTTCTCGGTTCGGGTTGATCGTTCATCACACCGATGCGGTGCGAGAATGGGCTTATGACCGCAAATCCCTTGTCGGCCGCCTTGACGCGGCGCTGGATGAAGCTGAAAAGCGCGGCTGGACCGTCGTCGATATGAAGAGAGATTGGAAAACAGTTTTTCCCTTTTCAGGAGGGAAAACTAGCAACCGCGAATAAGGGGGAAGGAGAGGCCATGTCAAACCAACAGACGCACAAACGGCAAAGCGTGATGTTTCCGTTGTTCGCAATGCTTATCTTGATGCTCGAAGCATGCACCACGCTCGAATCGAGCATCATCGAGTATGCCGGCGCGCCGCGCTTTAAGCAGAGCGATCCGGATGCCGTGGAAATCTTACGCGAAGAGCCGAAGCAGCCGACCGAACGGCTCGGCGAGATTATTATCGATGCGTCGGTCGAGCCCTCGCCGCCGATCTCCGACGTGGAGCAGAAGCTGCGTGAGGAAGCGGGCAGGCTCGGCGCCGATGCGGTGGTCATCGTTTATGACAGCATTCAGCCGTCGGTCGTCTTCGTCAACCCGTGGTGGGGTGGAAACATGAGGACGGTCCCGGAACGGCAACTGGTCGGCGTGGCGATCAAATATCAAGGAGAAGCGGAGGAGGCGCCCGGTTGACCCATCTTCTGAAATGCGGGGCGGGCATGGATTCGGGAGCGGCTTGATGAAGATGGGTGCGATCGTACAGCCGATGATCCTGTCGGGTGTCTCTCTGATCGTCTTTGCTTTCGGGTTGAAGGCGACCTGGCGGGATGCGGCGTCTCTCTTCCGGCGGCCGGGGCCGCTCCTGCGCTCCTTGTTCGCCATGTACGTCGTGATGCCGCTCTTCGCGGTGGCGCTGGTCGCGGCCTTTCCGCTCACCCCGGCCGTGAAGATCGCGTTGCTGTTGCTGTCGGTGTCGCCGGTTTTTCCCCTTCTCCCGCGGAAGCTGATGACGCTCGGCGCCCGCGGATCGTCGGTATACGGGCTGTTCACGGCGGTATCGCTTCTCTCTGTGGGGCTTGTCCCCCTTTCGGCCTCCGTTTGGGGGCGCGCGATCGGCGTCGATACGCGGGTCGCCCCCTCCGCCGTTGCAAGCATCGTCATCCTCACCGTTCTCGCGCCGCTCGGCGCCGGGATGGCAGTGCGGCTGTGGGCCCCCGAAGGAGCCGACCGGAGCGAAAAGCCGGTTTTTGTGGTGGGCGCCGTCCTGGTTCTCATCGGGCTCATTCCGATCCTGATCGAATCGGGGGGAGGGATGATCTCGCTGATCGGCAACGGAACGCTGCTCTCCCTCGCGCTATTCGTCGCCGCGGGGCTCGCAACGGGACATTTCCTCGGCGGCCCCGATACGGACGACCGGAGCGGCTTGGCGCTCGCCGCGGCGTTGCGCCATCCAGCGGTTGCGCTCGCCGTTGCCCGCGCGAACTTCCCGAATGAGACCCTGGCCCCGGCGGCGATCCTCCTCTACCTGATCGTCGGCGCTCTTGTCGTCTTTCCTTACATGAATTGGAGGAAGCGAGGCCGCCTGGCCGGCGAGCGGGAAAGGGAAGGGGGAGCCGTCCGGCGATACAAACGAAGCGAGCACCGAACATAAAAAAATCAATCAGGCGGGGCGTCACACAATCAGCGTCCCACCCTTTATCAAGGAGGAAAGAAGAATGAAAACGATCAAAAGAATATCAATACTTTCGATGGTCCTGCTCGGGTTGACCCTTCTGTTCAGCGGAATCTCCCTCGCCTCCAATGAGGAGGGGGCTGACGACATGGGCAGCGCCGGTTCGAAAAATGTGGTGAGGGCTGAGAAGACCACGATCACCGCCGAGGTCAAAGGGATCGACAAGGCGAACCGACTGGTGACGCTTCAGACTCCCGACGGTCAGACCAAGACCATCCAGGTTCCCGAGGAGGCCAGGAACTTCGACCAGATCAAGGTCGGAGACAAGGTGACGATGGACTACCTGCAGGCCGTCGCCGTGGATATCAGAAAGGCCGGGGAAATGAAGCCGCCGTCCCAAAAAGAGACAGTCGAGGTGGCGCCGAAGGGCGAAAAACCGTCGGGCAAGATGGTAAAGACCACCCAGATAACGGCCAATGTTGAGGCCATTGATCCTTCCAAGCACACCGTGACCCTGAAGGGCCCCCAAGGAAATTCGATGACCTTTGAGGTCGATCCAGAGGTGAAGCTCGATAAGATCAAAGTCGGCGACAAAGTGGACGTCCAGTACACGGAGGCGTTGGCAATCAAGGTAACGAGTCCCTCCTAACCTCAATACCGGTCGTCGGGGAGGCTCGATCACGTCGGGCTCCTCGACGCGCCGGGGGGGACCTTTCGTCTCTTCTTCCTCTCTCCTTCGGGGGTGGAAGAAGGTGCGTGAGCAACGATGAACAGATGATCCGGTCCATGGGCGAAAGGGCTTACGCGTGATTCAAAACAAATATCGACAGGTGAATCGGATGAGGTACCGTTTTGTTTGGACGGCGCTTCTGCTGCTTGTTCTGTCGGGCTGCGCGCATCCCTCCTGGGCGGAGGAGAATCGCTCCGCGCCGGCGCCGTCCGAGAGTGATGCGACCGCGACGGTGGAGCGGGCGCCGGTCATGCTGGACGGCGAAGTCCTTTTCGAGGTCCGGGGGGTCACCGCTTATCCGGCCAAGGAGCGGGCGCGAGAAATCGCGAAGCGAATTAGGGCGATTGCGGCCGACCCGACGATCTCCCCCGCGTCGCTCCGCGTCGTCGAAGGGGAGGAGAGCGCCGAGATCGTGGCGGGCGATCGGCCGGTGATGAGGGTCTTCGATGCCGATGCCGACGTCGAGGGGGTGCCGCGTCGGACTTATGCGGAGGTGATACGCTCTCGGGTCGTAAAGGCGATCGCCGCCTATCGAGAAGACCGGAGCCCGCGTCTGCTGATGCTCCACACCGCTTACGCGCTCGGCGCGACGCTCGGCTTTGTGCTGCTGCTGGTCGGGCTTCGATGGGCGTTCAGGAAACTCGATCTGATTGTCGAGCGGCGGCTCCAGCTGCGAATAAAAACGTTGGAAGCGCACACTCATGCCGTCATCCAGGCGGGACAAGTCTGGAACGCGATTCGGGCGCTTCTCAAAGGGCTTCAGTTTTTCCTGGCGGCGGCGGCCGCCTTCCTCTACCTCCATTTTGTCCTTGGTCTCTACCCATGGACCCGGCCGCTCTCCCGGCGGCTTCTCGAGATCCTCTTAAACCCGCTTCGGGTCATGGCCGAGGGACTCTTCGACGCCCTCCCCGGTTTGGCATTTATCGCAATCCTGATCCTATTGGTGCGCTTCGCCCTGAAACTCATCCGGTTTTTTTTCACCGGCATCGATCAGGGGACGATTAACCTGGCCTCGTTCGACCGCGATTGGGCATTGCCGACGTTCAAGATTATTCGCCTCCTGATCGTCATTTTCGCAATCATGGTGGCCTATCCCTATATTCCCGGTTCGGAATCGACGGCATTTAAGGGGTTGTCGATCTTTCTCGGCTTCCTTGTTTCGCTCGGGTCGACCTCCCTTATTTCAAGCCTGATCGCCGGCTATACGATGATCTACCGCCGGGCTTATAAGGTCGGAGATTTCATCCAGGTCAACGACTTCACCGGCGAGGTAACCGAGACCCCCCTGATCGTGACCCACCTGCGAACGATCAAGAACGAGGAGGTCGTCGTTCCGAATTCGGTGATGGTCAACACCGATATCCTCAATTACAGCACCCATGCTCGCTCACGAGGGGTGATTCTGCATACCACCGTCGGCATCGGCTACGAGACCCCTTGGCGGCAGGTCGAAGCGATCCTCCTGCGCGCCGCGGGCCGGACGCCGGGCTTGCGCAAGGAACCGTCCCCCTTTGTCCTGATAAAAACGCTCGGGGACTTCTGCGTCACCTACGAGATCAACGTCTACTGCGACAACCCTCTGAAAATGGACCGCCTCTATTCCGAGCTGCATCGCAACATCCTCGACCAGTTCAACGAGTACGGGGTTCAGATCATGACGCCGGCGTATGAGAGCGATTCGGAGAGCCCCAAAGTGGTTCCCAAGGAGCGATGGTATTCGGCCCCGGCCCGGCCGCCGCAGATGTCGGGCGCCGATCGTTTGGAGTCCGGCGCGGCATAACAAGAAGAGAACGGTCCTTAGCGAAATCGAAAATCGGGTGAAGGGAACACAACCCGTACTTCAGACAGGAGGGACTCATGAACGCGATGAAAAGAATTCTATTCGTAGCGACATTGCTGCTCCTCCTTCTTCCTGGAACCCGCTCCTTCGCTCAGGAGGGCGGCGTCGACCGACGGGAGTTTACGATCGTTCCCTACGCCTGGTTTCCAAACATCGAAGGCAATATGACGATCGGACGACAAACGGGAAACGTCGATATCGGAGTCGATGCGCTCCTCGACAGCACGGAATTTGCGGGGATGCTGCAAATGGAGGCACGGTTCGGTCGATTCGGTCTCTTCGTCCAGCCGAACTATTTTAACCTGGGAGAGAGTCAAACGATTCTACAAACCGACATCGACCTCTCCCTGAATTTTTGGATGATCGAGTTCGGCGGCTTCCTTCGGTTGCTGGAGTGGGGGAGGTGCGGACGCACACGGCGGCCTACATCGATCTGCTGTTCGGAGGAAGGTACTGGGGGATCGAGCGGGATATAGATGTTTCTTCTCGGCTGTTTGTCACCGAGAGTGAAGAAGACACCCGTCTCGTTGAGCCGTTCGTGGGGCTCCGTTTGGCGACCTATTTGACGGAGCATCTCCTCTTCGGGGCGCGGGGAGACGCCGGCGGGTTCGGCGCGAAGGGGGACGGCGTTGAATCGAACTTAACATGGCAGGCGATCACTTTTTTGGGATATGAGTTCAACACCGTCTTCGGCATCGAGGCCGGATACCGGTGGCTGTCGATCGATATGGAAAACACGGAGGTCCCCTTCAACAATGAGATCGATCTCGACTTCGAGGGGCCGTTCGTCGGCCTCTCATTCCGATTTTAGAATGATGTCGCGATGGGGAGAAGAAAAATGAACCGAGTGCGGTATCCTTCTCTCTATCAGATCAACACACCGGTTTACTTGGCGAAGCTCTCAAAAAATCGCCGGTGTCCGGCCACGCTCGACGACATCCCCGATTCAGATTTGGACGCCCTGGTGGCGAGGGGCTTCGACTGGATCTGGTTCCTCGGCGTCTGGCAGACGGGGGCGGCCGGCCGGGAAGTCTCCCGCTCCATTCCCGAATGGCGCCGGGAGTTTCAGGCGCTCCTGCCGGATTTCTCGGAGGAGGATATCACCGGCTCCTTTTTTTCCGTGGTCGATTATTCGGTCCATTCTCATTTCGGCGGCGATCCGGCGATGGCCCGCTTGCGCAAGCGGCTGAAGACAAGAGGGCTCAAGCTCCTGCTCGATTTTATCCCGAACCATACGGCGCGCGACCACCGCTGGGTGCAGGAACGCCCCGACTTCTACGTATCGGGAAATGAAGCGGATCTCTCCCAGGAGCCGGGAAACTACACCCGCATGAGCGGATCGGGGGATCGCGCCGATCGCATTATGGCCTACGGCCGCGATCCCTACTTTCCGGGATGGTCCGACACGTTCCAGCTCAATTACGGCCATCCCCCGTTGCAGGAGGCGATGACGGGGGAGCTGCTGAAGATCGCCGAGCGCTGCGACGGTGTGCGCTGCGACATGGCGATGCTTCTGCTCCCGGAGGTGTTCGAGCGAACCTGGGGAATCAAGGCGGCCCCCTTCTGGCCGAAGGCAATTCGCGCGGTTCGAGAACGCTCTCCCGATTTTCTCTTCATGGCCGAAGTCTACTGGGATTTGGAGTGGACCCTGCAGCATCAAGGATTCGATTACTGCTACGACAAGCGGCTCTATGATCGATTGAGGGAGGGAGAGGCCCGGCGGGTGCGGGAGCATCTCCGGGCCGGTCTGGATTTTCAAGACCGGCTGGCGCGGTTTTTGGAGAACCATGACGAGCCGCGCGCCGCGGCCGTTTTTCCCCCCGAAATGCACCGCGCCGCCGCGGTCATCACCTTCTTTTCACCCGGTCTGCGTTTCTTCCACCAGGGAGAGCTGGAAGGCCATCAGCGGAGAATCCCGGTCCACCTCCGCCGGGGACCGGAGGAGCCGATCGATGGAGAGATCTCCCAATTCTACAGCCGCTTGCTCGCCTGTCTGAGGGAAGATCCGTTTCGGCAGGGGGAGTGGCGGCTCTTGGAGGCGGTCGCCGCCTGGGAGGGAAACGGAACCTTCGACCACTTTATTGCCTATGGATGGTCCGGGCCGAACGGCGCGCTGCGGCTGGCGGCGGTGAACTTTGGCCCAACACGGGGCCAATGCTACGTGCGGCTTCCCTTTCCGGAGCTGGCGGGCCGCGACTGGCGGTTGCAGGACCGGATGGGGGGGGCCGTTTACGACCGAAACGGCGACGATCTCTTGAACAGAGGTCTCTATCTCGACATGCCGGCCTGGGGTGAGCACATTTTTTCCTTCGCGCAGGTGCGGACCGATGAATCGAGCCGAACGCTTCTATCGGCAGGAATGCCTTCAAAATGAGAGGAGTCTTAAAAATGAAAAACAATCAAACAGAAGAGCAGAAAAGAGTGGCGGAAACCTCCGCCCGTCAAGCGCCCTGGAGAAAATGGGGACCCTACCTGAGCGAGCGGCAGTGGGGGACGGTGCGCGAGGACTACAGCGAACGGGCGACGCCTGGAGTGACTTCTCCCACGACCAGGCCCGCTCCCGCGCCTACCGCTGGGGCGAGGACGGGCTCGCCGGGATCTCCGACGACAAGCAACGGCTCTGCTTCGCCCTCGCCCTCTGGAACGGACGGGACCCGATCCTCAAGGAGCGGCTCTTCGGCCTCACCAACGCCGAGGGGAACCACGGCGAGGACGTCAAGGAGTACTACTTCTACCTCGACACCACCCCGACGCACTCGTACATGAAGTACCTGTACAAGTACCCGCAGGCGGCGTTCCCCTACGCCGATCTCGTTCATACGAACCGGGAGAGCAACCGCGGCGACTTCGAATACGAGCTGCTCGACACGGGGGTCTTCGACGACGACCGCTACTTCGACGTCTTCGTCGAGTACGCCAAGGCGTCGCCCGACGACATCCTGATCCAAATCACCGTCCACAACCGCGGTCCCGAGCCGGCACCGCTCCATCTGCTGCCGACCCTCTGGTTCCGCAACACCTGGGCGTGGGGGGAGAGCGTCCCGAAACCGCAGCTTCAGCAGGTCAAACCCGGCGAGGGATGGGGGGTAAGCACGATCGAGGCGTTCCATCCCGATCTCGGCCTGCGCTACCTTTATTGCGCCGGATCGCCTCCGCTTCTCTTCACCGAGAACGAGACGAACAACCAGCGGCTCTTCGGCAAGCACAACACGTCTTCTCATGTCAAGGACGGGTTCCACGAGCACGTCGTGAACGGGCAAGGAGACGCGGTGAACCCGGCGAAGAAGGGGACGAAGGCCGCGGCCCACTATCAGATGGAGATCGGTCCCGGCCAAGAGGCGTCGGTTCAGCTCCGCCTGATGAACGTCGCCCCGGCCGATGTCCGCAACCACCTCTTCGGGATTCCTTTCGAAGAGATCGTGGAGATCCGGCGGCGGGAGGCGGACGAGTTCTACCGCGCCATCACCCCTGCGTCGGTCCAAGAGGACGAGGCGCGGGTGATGCGCCAGGCGCTCGCCGGGATGCTCTGGACGAAGCAGTACTACCACTATGATTTGAGTCAATGGCTCGATGAGCATGACGCCGGGCCGAGGCATGCGATGCGGCGACCGATCCGCAACCACGAGTGGTTCCACATGATCAACGACGACGTGATCTCCATGCCCGACAAGTGGGAGTATCCCTGGTACGCCGCCTGGGACCTCGCCTTCCACGCCGTGGCCCTCTCCGCCGTCGACCCCGACTTCGCCAAGGAGCAGCTCGAGCTGCTGCTGCGCGAGTGGTACATGCACCCCAACGGCCAGATCCCGGCCTACGAGTGGGACTTCGGCGACGTGAACCCGCCGGTGCACGCCTGGGCGAGTCTCGGCGTCTATCAAATCCACAAGAGGCTGCGCGGCGAAGGGCGACATCGCCTTCCTGGAGCGGGCCTTCCACAAGCTGCTCGCTCAACTTCACCTGGTGGGTGAACCGCAAGGACCCCGAGGGGCGGAACGTCTTCGAGGGCGGCTTCCTCGGCCTCGACAACATCGGCGTCTTCGACCGCAGCGCGGCCCTGCCCACCGGCGGACATCTCGAACAGGCCGACGGCACCGCCTGGATGGCGTTGTACTGCCAGAACATGCTGGCGATCGCGCTGGAGCTCGCCGCCGAGGACCCGGTCTACGAGGACATCGCCTCCAAGTTCTTCGAGCACTTCCTGTCGATCGCGGCGGCGATGAACCGCATGGGCGGAGGGGCGACCGGACTGTGGGACGAGGAGGACGGCTTCTACTACGACGTCCTCCACCTGCCGGACGGTCGCGCCGTGCCGCTGCGGGTCCGCTCGATGGTCGGGCTCATTCCGCTCTGCGCCACCACCGTGGTGGAGCCGTATCAACGCGAACATCTCCCCCGCCTTTTAGAGCATGCGTATCGTCGCATGAATCAGATGCGTCAAGACCTCGGCGATCCATCCGACCGGACCGGGGCACCTCGGCGTCGGCGACCGGGGGATTCTGGCGCTGGTGAATCCGCACCGGCTGGTTCACATCTTGTCCCGCATGCTCGACGAGAACGAGTTCCTCAGTCCGTACGGCGTGCGCTCGCTCTCCCGGTTCCACGAAGAGCATCCCTACGTGTTCCATGTCGACGGCCGGGCCTACCGGGTCGATTATCGACCGGCCGAATCGGACTCCGGGATGTTCGGCGGCAACTCCAACTGGCGCGGCCCGATCTGGTTTCCGGTCAACTACCTGATCATCCGGGCCCTGCTGCAGTTCTATCACTATTACGGCGACGAGTTCAAGGTGGAGTGCCCGACCGGCTCGGGCAACCGGATGAACCTCTTCGAAGTGGCCCGGGAGATCACGGCCCGCCTCACCCGCCTTTTCCTGCCCGATGCGCGGGGCCGCCGGCCGGTCTACGGCGGAACGGAGAAGTTTCAGACCGACCCGCACTGGCGGGATCATCTCCTGTTCTACGAATACTTCCACGGCGACAACGGCGCCGGTCTCGGCGCCAGCCACCAGACCGGCTGGACGGGACTGGTGGCCCCCTTGATTCAAATATTCCACTCGATCGATGCGAAGAGTTATCTCGAAGCGGGAAAAAAGATCGGGGTCACCGAAGTCACGGCGCGCCGGGCGGCCGCTTAGCGGATAAAAGGAATCATCGGAGAGAGAAAATGAAATTCGGTGTGATGCTCACCCTGGTGTGTTTGATGATCGGCTTCGCGGCCCCTTCCGGAGGGGCCGCGGATGAAAGCGACAACGGCCTCGACCCGACCAACCCGCTCACCCGGCTCAGCCTGAAATATCAGTATCAGAATCTCCCCCCTCGGAGGAGGACACTTTACACAACGGGACGCTCAGAGGGGATCTGCTTTTCAAGGAAAGAGGAACGTGGGGTTGGTCGACGCGGCTCGAACTCCCCTTGGTCGTCACCGATCAGGCGAGTCGCGACAACCCGAACGGCGGCGCCGAATTCGGATTCGGCGACGTTCTGACCCAAGTGATCATCATCAACAGACCGAGCGACACGTTCGCCTGGATGGCCGGGAGCCAGTTTATCTTCCCGACGGCGAGCCAGGATCAGATGGGAAGGGGGAAGTATCGGATCGTGCCGAGCGCCGCGGCGCGGTGGAGGCTCCCCGCCTGCGGGAAGGGAGCTGGTTCGCCCCGCTGGTCCGTTACGATGCCGATGTGGCCGGGGCGGACGATCGCGACCGGATCCGAGAGCTCCAGTTGGCCCCGATTCTCAATCTCACATTGGAAGAAGGATGGTTCCTGAACCTCTATCCGAGCAGCGACATCAAATATAACTTCGCGGATGAAAGGCCGGGCGACACGGGGAAATGGTTTGTCCCGTTCGATTTCCTGGTCGGGAGAAACTGGAGCGAATCGACCTTCGGGACCGTGGAGGTCGCTTTCCCCCTCGTCCAGCAATATCAGGTTTATGATTTCAAAATCGAAGCGAACATTTATTTTCTATTCGGCTAACGCGGAGAGATCTCCCGATGAAGCGATCGCGTGGACAATTCGGATAGAGAGAAGGAGGATCAAATGGAAAAGGAAAATGTGAGCCAACCGGAGAAAAAAACGAAGCTGACGGCCTATGTTCTGATCGCCGCCATCATCGCCGCGATCGGCGGGATTCTCTTCGGTTTCGATACGGGGGTTATCTCGGGCGCCATCCTCTTTATCGTGAAGCAGTGGAACCTTACTCACAAGCAGGCGGAGCTCGCGACCAGCTCGGTCCTGATCGGCGCGGTACTGGGGGCGCTCGCGGGAGGGGCCATGGGGGATCGGCTGGGGAGACGCCTGTCGATCATCTATGCCACCGTTCTCTTTCTGGCGGGGACGCTGATCGTTTCAATTGCCGACGGCATGACCTCCTTTCTGATCGGCCGGGTGTTGATCGGCGCGGCGATCGGGGTCGCCTCGTTCATGGTGCCGCTTTACATTTCCGAATTGGCCCCGGCGCACATTCGGGGAAGCATGGTCTCGCTGAATCAGTTTGCGGTGACAGTCGGCATTCTCGTCTCGTACGGCGTTAATTATTATTATGCTTCCACCGAAAACTGGCGCGCGATGTTCGCGGTCGGCGCGGTTCCCGGCCTCATTCTCCTCTTTGGGATGATTGCCCTTCCCGACAGTCCCCGATGGCTTTTCTCCGTTGGGCTCCGGGAGGCGGCGGAAAAAGTATTGCGGAAGATCCGGGGAACGCCGGAAGTGACGGAGGAGCTCGCCGAGATCGATGAGGCGATCCGTTCGGAGAGCGGCGGGAAGGTCTCGGATCTGCTCGCCCCGCCGGTCCGTTTGGCGATGATCATCGGCGTGGGGCTGGCGATTCTCCAGCAGGTGACCGGGGTCAACACCGTCATCTACTATGCGCCGGCGATCTTCAAAGGGGCCGGCTTACAGTCGGATACCGCCGCGATCGCCGCGACGACCGGCATCGGCGTGGTGAACGTCCTCTTCACGGGGGTT
Source organism: Candidatus Manganitrophus sp. (assembly GCA_028865235.1). Classification (GTDB taxonomy): domain Bacteria; phylum Nitrospirota; class Nitrospiria; order SBBL01; family Manganitrophaceae; genus Manganitrophus. The sequence goes on along the minus strand of CP114561.1, from coordinate 505,829 downwards.
TCCCTCTGGCTGATCGACCGGGTCGGCCGTCGGCCGCTCCTATTGTGGAGTGTGGCCGGGATGACCGTGGCGCTGATGGTGCTCGGGCTGGGATTCGCCCTTCGGGGCGACGAGGCCGAGGCGGGGGAGGGAGTTTGGGCCTGATCACGGCGGTCTCCCTGATGGTCTACATCGCCTTTTTCGCCATCGGCCTGGGGCCGATTTTCTGGCTCCTGATCGCCGAGATTTATCCCCTCAAGTTGCGCGCGCCGGGAATGAGCGTCGCCACGGTGGCGAACTGGGGGGCGAACTTTCTGGTGGCCTACACCTTTCTGACATTGGCCGGCCTTCTGGGCAAAGCGGGGATCTTCTGGTTCTATGGGCTCATGGGGGTGATCACCTGGCTTTTCGTCGACCGGCTGGTGCCGGAGACCAAAGGGAAAACGCTGGAGGAGATTGAAGAATATTTCATCACCCGCGCGGGGTCGCCCCGTAAGGGACGGGAACAAAGCGGGCTTCGGAGGGCGTCATGAACAAGCAAAGCGGATCTGAAATGAATAAAAAGGAAGGGGGAAGCGTCCGCTCCCGCGGCCGGCGGCGGGACGCTCCCCCCATTGTGCAACCTCTCGTACGATTTGGCCTCGCCGTCTGGCTCTTTGGCGTTGTTCTGATGTCGTCGGTCCGGATCTTTGCGGCGGAATCCGGAGGGCACGCTTTTGAAGACACCCTGGCCGACATCCTGACCTGGGTGGTGCTGATCGTGGCGCCGGTGGCGCTGATCGGGCTCTTTCTGATGCTCCACATTCTTCCGGAAAAAATCGCCGAGCGGCGCAGACATCCCCAGCTTCCTGCGATCAAGACCCTCTGCATCCTGTCGCTCTTCTTCGGAGGGTTGCTCTGGCCGCTCGCCTGGCTCTGGGCCTTTACCAAGCCGGTGATGTACAAAATGGCCTACGGCACCGATGTGGCGGAACCGGAAGCGGGACCGGAAGCGGGTGAGGCCGAACGGAAGGCCGCTTGAGAAGATGAGGTAACATATGGAAATTTTGCTGCTGCTGATCTATGCCTTTTTTGTCTGGCTTATTTTCTTCAAGCTTAAATGGCTGCCGTGGAACTTCGTCTCCCAGGCGATCGTCATCACCCTCCCGTTCATCCTTCTGGCGGTGACGATCTTGCTTCTGAACGTCGTGGCCCCTTCGTCGCACGATGTGCGGGTGATCAACTATGTCGTGCAGATCCTCCCCCAGGTGCGGGGGCGGGTGATCGACGTGCCGGTCGAGCCGAACAAGTCGGTCAAAAAGGGAGACGTCCTCTTCCGGGTCGATCCGACCCCTTTTGAGCTTGAGGTCAAGCGGATCGAAGCCCAACTCGCGCTCGCCGAGACCCGTCTCAAACAATCCGCCGCGCTGGCGAAGACCGGGGCCGGGAGCCAGCTCGATGTCGATCGCGACCGGAGCGATGTCCGGCAGCTGCGCGCGCAGCTCGATTTGGCCCGGTGGAATCTCTCCGAAACAACCACCCTCGCCCCCGGAAGCGGCAAGGTGATCAACTTGCAGCTTCGGGAAGGTTCGTTTGTGGTGCCGTTCCCGGTCACGGCGGCGATGAGTTTTGTCGAAGATGAACAGTGGGTCATCGCCCTCTTTTCACAGAACGAGCTGCGCAAGGTCAAGCCGGGCGACGAAGCCGAGATCATCTTGAAAACCTATCCGGGACGGGTGATCAAGGGCCGGGTCGACGCCATCGTTTGGGCGACGGGGCAGGGGCAATTGCCGATCGGCGGCACTCTGCCGCAGGTGGGAGAAGCGCCGGCGCAGCGATTTGCCGTGAAGTTGATGCTCGACGGCAAAGACAGGGATCTGTTCCTTGCGCCCGGCGCGCGCGGCGCCGCCGCGATCTACACCGAGCAGCTGGCGCCGATTCATCTGCTCCGTAAAGTATTGCTCCGGGTGAGCGCCAAGCTTGATTGGTTCATTGTGAAGCTCCATTAAAGGAAGAGGAACGGATGCCATGAAGAGATTTCGCCGCGCGGGATGGACGGCGCTCGCCGCGACAGCGCTCCTGATCGCGCTGATTTCCGGTTGCAGCCTGAAGCGTCCTCCGGGACAGGAAGAACTCAAAAGGAAAGGGCTCCCTCATGCAGCCATCCCGGAGCACTGGACAACAGCCGGAGGCGAGACCGAAGGGGCCGTTCCGGCCGATTGGGTCGCGACATTCGGTGACGATCTGCTGAATCGTCTGGTCGAGGAGGCGCTGACCTACAACGCCGATCTGCGCGCGGGAGCGGCGCGGGTGGAACAGGCGGCGGGGTATGTGAAGGCCGCGGGGGGGCGCTTTATCCGGCGGTCTCTGTGATCGGCAAAGGGAGTCGCGGATTGGGCGAGGGGACCGGGATCAATTTCATCTCAGCGTTCGCTTCATGGGAGATCGACGTCTGGGGACGGGTGCGCGCCGGACGGGCCGCGGCGGAGGAACAGTTCGCCTCGGAAGAGGCCGATTATATCTCTGCGCGTCAATCGATCGCCGCCCTGGTGGCGCGAAGCTGGTTCCTCGCCGTCGAAGGGCTTTTGCAAGAGCGGACCGCCCGGGAGATGCTGGAATCGAGCGAACGGCTGCTGGAACTGACGAAGAGCAAGCGGGAGGTGGGAGCGGCCGGCGACCAGGACGTGGTACTCGCCCGGGCCGAAACGGGGAGCCTCCGTGACAGCCTGCTGAAGCTGGAGCAGGCGAATGCCCAGTCCCGGCGGGCCTTGGAGGTCTTGGTCGGACGATATCCTTCCGGAGAAATCGAGGTGGCCGAAATGCTGGCCCGCATCACGGCGCCGGTCCCGGCGGGACTCCCTTCGGAGCTGCTCGAACGCCGGCCCGATATCTTCGCGGCGGAGCGCCGGGTCTCCTCGGCTTTTTTCAGGTGCAACAGGCGAAGGCGGCGAGGCTTCCCCAGTTCAGCCTGACCGCCTCCCTCGGCCTGATCAGCAGCGACGTTTTCAGCAAGCGGTCCGACTTCAGCAACCCGACGGCGGGAATCGGTGGAAGTCTTCTCGCCCCGATCTTCCAGGGAGGGGAGCTTCGGGCGCAGGTTCAGATCCGAAACGCAGAGCAAAAAGAAGCGGTGATGCAATATGCCGCGATGGTCCTCCGGGCGTTTGAGGAGGTGGAGAATGCGCTGAACGCCGAGCAGGTGCTGCGTCGGCGCGAGGAGGTGTTGGCGCAGGTGGTGGAGGACTACGAACGGGCCGTGGAGATCGCCGAGAACCAATACGAGGTCGGGAGAACCGACCTTCTTTCGGTCCTTCAGCAGCGGCTTCGGCTCTTCTCGGCGCGGAGCACGATCCTCAGCGTGCAGGGGGAGCGCTTGGTTCAGCGGGTGAACCTCTATCTCGCCCTCGGCGGGGGGTGGAGGGAGGAGACGCAGCGTGCTTCCTCAAGAGAGGTCGGCGCGCCTTAACCTGACGCGCGCTGTCGAAATGATAGGAGCGGTCCGATGAAAGTTTTATTCTTCTCAATCCTGATCGTTCTGGCGATTGTCTTTGATGCCCACGCCGGGGAGGAGGATGTCGTTTTGGAGTTGGAAGGGCGTTATTGGTTTACCGATCTGAAAGCAAGCACGAGGTTTGATGACGAAGTCCGCGGAACCGATATCAACCTGGAACGAGATCTCGACTTACGCGAAGAGAATTTTCCAGAGGGAAGACTCACCTGGTATACCGGACCGAAGAGCAGTTTGTTCTTCGATGCGACCTGGGCCAAGTGGGAGGGAGAAGAGACCCTGAGCCAAACCATTGCCATTCGGGACCGGACGTTCGATATCGGAGCGCGCGTCGCTTCGGAGCTCGATTTCCAACTCTACCGGATCGGTTGGGTTTGGCAGTTCATCGACGCCTCCGACGGCCTGGTTAAATTCGGCACCCTGATCGATGTACGAATCGTCCACGCAAATTTTTCTGTCGAAGGAGCGCTGAACAACGTTTCTCAACGCGCGGAGGAGGATCTGACCGTCCCGTTGGCGTCGCTCGGATTTGCGCTCGATATCAATCCGTTTAAAGGGACAAATTTGTTCTTCAGAGGCTCCGGAATTCCGAACACCCCCTATGGTTATTTCGTCAGCGGGGAGGCCGGCATCAAGATCATCCCGTTCAAAAATTTCAGCGTCGTAGGAGGATACCGGTACGAGGATTTCAACGCGAACAACACCAATGACACGACCCAGGTGAAGCTCCGGCTGATCGGCCCGTTTGCAGGATTGTCGCTCCGGTTTTAAGGGGTGGGACGTGGTGGAAGTGATGTTCAAAGGGATCGCCGGTTACCTTGCGCTGGGGTTGGAGGTTGTTGCGGTGCTGATGATCGCGATCGGCGGGGCCCAAGCCGCCTTTGGGACGCTCCGGGCGGCTGTCGTTGCAGGAAGGCCGCTCGGGTTGAAAAAGGAGGTCTGGCTTCGCTTCGGGATGTGGCTGCTGCTGGGACTGGAGTTTGAGCTGGGGGCGGACATCATCCGGACGGCGATCTCTCCGACCTGGCTTGAGATCGGACAACTGGGCGCCATCGCCGTGATCCGAACCTTCCTGAATTTTTTCTTGGAGAGGGACCTGGAAAAGTACGCGGCGCCGGTAAGCACCGACATCGCCGATACGCCGACCGGCCGCCGCGTCGCGTGACGGACCAAAGGAGAAAAGGTTATGGAGAAGGACGATAAGAAAACCGTTTCGGCTCCCCTGAACGTCGCGACCCATTTCGCCTGGCTTCGCACCCGAATGGCTGCGGAGCGGACGCTGGAAGCCTGGGTGCGGACGGCGATCGCTCTGATCGGTTTTGGCTTCACCATCGTGAAGTTCTTCGAGCGTTTGGATCAGATTCCGGGAGTGGCCCCCGCCCGAGATCCGAATGCGCCGTTTTATGTCGGCCTGTTTCTCATTGTCATTGGAGTTCTCGCCCTGTCGATTTCCGTATGGCAATACAAAGTTACGGTCAATTATCTATTCAGCGAGCCGTTTCGGGAGGGGTTCGAGAAGTCGGTTTTGCCGCACGGATGGACCCCGACATTGGCCATCGCCGTTCTCTTATGTTTGGTCGGCCTCCTCGCGTTTGTGTCCATCTTTGCGCGGGCGCCGGCGCGCTAAACAGTCATTCGATCCGGCGTCTCTTCCCCGCAACGGCGGCGGGGTGGAGACCCGGCATGAATATGAAGAGCAGATGATCGCGAAAGTATCCCAGGAAGGCATTTCTCTCGGCGAGGATCAGGTCGTTTATTTCGACGGCGATTGGACGCTGCCGCAATTGGCCGATTTGGAGCGGCGGCTCGCCGATTTCGCTTGGCCCGCGTCACCGGAGCTGATCTGGGATCTGGGGGGGATTCAGGCGATCGATACCGGCGGGGCCTGGCTGCTGCAGCGGACCCTCACGCTTCAACAGAAAGGCCGGCGGGTGGCGCTCCGGCGGCTCTCCCCCGCGCAGGCCGAGTTGATGCAAATGGTTGCGCGGAGCGGGTCGGCGATTCAACGCTCCGCTCCTCCCCCGCGAATGGGCGGCCTGGAGCGGATCGGCCGCCTTGTGTGGCGGGAGGGGACCGAACTGCGGGAGGCCCTCGCTTTCCTCGGGGAGAGTGTGATGCGGTTCTTCTTCACCGTCGCGCACCCGCGGACGCTTCGGGGCCGCGCCTTGTTAAAACGGGTGGAGCTGGACGGCTTCAATGCGCTTCCGATTATCGGTCTGCTTCTCTTTTTGGTCGGAACCGTGATTGCCTATCAAGGGGCCGAACAGCTCCGGGCTCTGGGGGCCAACATCTATGTGGTCGATCTGGTCGGGATCGCCCTGCTCCGGGAAGTGGCGCCGCTGATCACCGCCATCGTCATCGCGGGGCGATCGGGGGCGGCCTATACCGCCGAGATCGGGACGATGAATGTGACCGAAGAGCTCGACGCGATGCGGACGATCGGCCTCTCTCCGATGGAATTGCTGGTGATCCCCCGGATCACGGCGCTGGTGATCGCCCTTCCGCTCCTGACCGTCTTCGGCGACCTGATCGGCGTCTTCGGGGGGATGTTGGTCTCCTATGGTCAGCTTGGAATCCGCTTCGACGAATTTATCTCCCGCTTTCGGGAGGCGATTGCGCTGCGGCATTACCTGATCGGAATCGGCAAGGCGCCGGTTTTCGCGATCATCATCGCGCTGGTCGGGTGTTACCAGGGCTTCCAGGTTCGGGGAAGCGTGGAGAGCGTCGGCCGGAACACCACCACCAGCGTGGTTCAGGCGATTTTTCTGGTGATTGTTTTCGACGCCCTCTTCTCGATCCTCCTCAGCTGGTGGAAGCTGTAAACATGGCGGCGAGCTCTCTACGATCGCGCGCAAGAGAACCGGTGGTGGAGGTCGACCGCGTCTCGACCCGCTTCGGCGACGCCGTGGTTCATGAAAACATCAGCTTGTCGGTTTATCGGGGGGAGCTGTTCGCCATCATCGGCGGGAGCGGCAGCGGAAAGACGACGCTGCTCCGGGAGATGATTCTGCTGCGGGAGCCCGACGCCGGATCGATCCGGGTCTTTGGAGAAGAGGCCCGCGCGATGGGGCCCGCCGACCTGCTTCGGTTTCGACGGCGCTCCGGCGTGTTGTTCCAGGAGGGGGGCTTTTCAGCGCCCTCACGGTGGCCGAAAATGCCGCCGTCCCATTGAAGGAGCATACCGCCCTCGGCGGGCAGTTGATCCGGGAGATCGCGCTGGTCAAAATCGGGCTGACCGGCCTTCCCTCGGAGAGCGCGGTGAAATATCCGAGCGAGCTCAGCAGCGGGATGCGCCGGCGGGCCGGTCTGGCGCGCGCGATCGCGCTCGATCCCGAGCTCCTCTTTCTCGACGAGCCGACCGCCGGGTTGGACCCGATCAGCGCCGGCGGATTGGATGAACTGATCGAACGCCTGAAGGCGCGGCTCGGTCTGACGATCGTGATGGTCACACACGACCTCGACGCCCTCTGGCGGCTGGCCGATCGGGTGGCGGTGTTGGGGGAGGGGAGGATCGTCGCCGTCGGAACGATGGCGGAGCTTGCCCGCTCGAAGGAGCCTTTGGTCCGCGCTTTTTCCAAGCGCGAGGCGGCCGGACGATGAGGAAATTATCTTAAAACCGGGACCAGGTGTCAGGGGTCAGGGGTCGGCGAGAAGAAGTTCAAATAGGTCTTCTACCCGGCCCCTGGCCTCCGGCCCCCGACACCGCTTTTGAGATCTTTTCTAAGGAGTCCACATGGAAGCAAAGGTGAATTACGCGCGGGTCGGTCTCTTCGTCGTTCTCCTCGGGGCGGCGCTCGTCGTTCTGTTGATCTGGCTCGGCCGGCGGGAGTCGCGGCAGGTCTACGATCACTACGACGTTTATGTTCGAGAGTCGGTCACCGGTTTGAATATCGGCGCCTCGGTGAAATATCTCGGGGTCGATATCGGATACCTGAAAGAGATGGTCATCGACCCGGAGAATCCGGAACAACTCCGGCTGACCCTCTCTGTTTCTGAAGAGACGCCGGTGAAGGAGGACACCGTCGCCTTCCTTGAATTCCAAGGGCTGACCGGGGTGGCGGTGGTGAATCTCGCCGGCGGCGGCCGGGAGTCGCCCCCCTCCGCGCAAAACCGGGGGAGCGTTATCCGGTGATTGAAAACGTCCCTTCTCTTTATGCCCGTCTGGAGGGGGGCTCCGCCGCCTTGTGAGCGATCCAACGCTGCCGAGGCTGGTCACCCGTCTCGAAAACCTGGCTGCCGACACCCAGTCGCTGGTGGATGAGGAAAACCGCGCTGCATTCAAACAGCTACTGGCAGAGACGGCAAAGATCGCCGGGACGTTGGACCGGATGACGGGGAGGGTCGATGCCCAGCTTCCGATCGTCCTCGATCACCTTCAAAAAAGCAGCCGCTCCATCAGCGAGATGTCGAGCAATGCGGCGCGGACAAGCGCGATGCTGGAACTTCTGGTGAGTCGGAATCAAGCCCGCATCGAGGAATTTACCGGACAGACGTTAACGGAAGCCGGTCTTCTGATCACGGAGCTGAGAGAGCTGACCGCCACCTCGAAGCGGCTGGCCGCGCAACTGGAGCGGGAGCCGAACGCTCTGATCTTCGGCAGGTCCCGGCATCCGCGTGGACCGGGAGAATAAGTTGGATCTGAATCGAATCGGAAGGAAGCTGCGAAACCTCCTCATTGTCGTTGTTTTTGTCGCGACCGCCTGCGCCTTTCCCAGGCGAATGGATCAGGAGATGATCCATTCCTATTCCCTCAATCCGGAGGGGCCGGAGGGGATGGAGGCATCAGGGCGGGGAGGGGCGGGGGAGGGCTCGACCGCCGTTTTGCTGGTCAGTCTTCCCCAAACGCGGGCCGGATTCGACACGGAGCGGATCGTCTACCTCAAGCGCCCGCATGAGGTCAGTTATTACGCCGCCAGCGAATGGGTCGATACGCCGGCCCGGATGCTGGCGCCGCTGTTGGTCCGGGTCTTCGAACGAAGCGGCGCCTGGCGGACGGTGGTCCGGATGCCGAGCGCGGTTCGGGGCGATTACCGGATCGACATCGATGATCTCGCCGTCGGCCAGGAGTTTATTCAACATCCCAGCCGGGTTCGCCTGACGCTGCGCGCGCAGCTGGTCGATCTGCAACGCCTCCGTCCCATCGGCACGAAGGTCTTCGAGGTTGTGGAACCGGCCCCCAGCGAGGACGCCTACGGCGGGGTGACCGCCGCGAATCGGGCCGTTGCCAAGCTGCTGGACGAAGTGGAGGCTTGGGTCAGTCGGTGCGTGCAAGAGGGCCCCCTCGATGGCTGCTGAGTTTTGAAAGCAAACGGAGGATTGTTCCGTTCCGCCATCCTCAACAAGATGCATGGGTCTATTCCCCCATGCTTGGAGCCAACATCCTCGCCAACACGATCGGATCAACATTCCCGCCTGAGAGGACGACACCGACCTTTTTGCCCCGTAGGTCTGGAACCTTGCCCGCCATCAATGCGGCAACCCCGGCCGCCCCGCTCGGCTCGACGAGCAGCTTCATCCGAATCAGCATGAAGCGGACCGCTTCGGCGATCTCCGCATCGGTGACCAACGCGACCGATTCCAAATGTTGTTGCATGACTGGAAAAGTGAGCCGGCCCGGCGCGGGGGAGAGGAGCCCATCCGCGATCGATCGAGAGAGGGGGGTGGAGATGATTGTCCCCTGCTTCAGGGAGAGGAAAGTATCATTCGCCGTCTCCGGCTCCACGCCGACGATACGGAGAGCGGGTCGCATCGCGTGGGCCGCGATGCTGCATCCGCTGATCAGCCCGCCTCCCCCGATCGGCGCCACAAGAAGGTCGAGATCGGGGATGTCGGCGAGGAATTCCAGCGCGACGGTTCCCTGGCCGGCGATAATGTGCGGATGGTCGAACGGCGGCACGAGCGTCAGGCCCCTTTTCTCCGACAATTGTTTCGCGATCGCTTCCCGGTTGTCCTTGAGACGGTCATAGAGGATCACTTCCGCGCCATAACCGCGCGTTGCCGCCAGCTTCACGGCAGGGGAGTCGCGCGGCATGACGATGACGGCGGGGATCTTGAGCCGCTTTGCGACCAGCGCCACCGCCTGGGCATGGTTTCCGGAGGAGAAGGCCACCACCCCCGATTCGCGCTGCGCCTCGCTCAATCGGCTGATCAAATTAAATGCCCCCCGAAACTTGAACGCGCCGACCCGTTGCAAGTTTTCGCATTTACAAAATACCTCGGCGCCGACGATGTCGTTCAGCTGATCTGAAGTTGCGACCGGCGTGCGGTGCGCATTCTTGTCCAGCCGGCGCGCGGCGGTCTGAATCTCTTGAAATGTAATTTCGCTCATCTCCATTCCATCTCTCAGTGAAACCAATTTTGCCAAGAGGGTGAGCCCCACAACCACCAGAGCCCGCCGACGGTTCCATATAGGAGAAGCGACGGGCGCCCCGCCTTGATGTCCTGAGGGGAGGGGATCGCGGCGAGCAGGAGCGTGGAGGTGACGTAGCCGGTCGCGAGCCATCCCCCCCACTGATGATTCGCCCAAAAAGGGGCGGCCAGGCCGGTCAGGCAGAGCCAAGCCAAGGGGAGGAGGAGCAGGGGGGCGAGGGCGACAAAAGCGCCGTTGAACATGTTTATTTTACGAAAGGAGACCGAGCCGAGGGCCCAGCCCTCCCCGGCGCGTTTGGGCCGAAGAGAGAAGCCGGCCGGCCTCGCCAGGAGAAGGAAACCGACCATCAGATGGACCAGCTCGTGGGAGAAGGTGCCGGGAAGAGAGAATCGCGAGCCGCCACTTCGAGCCGCGGGCGCGAAGCAGGATCAGAGACAAGATCCCCGCCAGGATCGCGCTCGGCAGGAAGCCGGGGAGGTGAAGGAGGGTTTGAGGCGTTGTATTAAGGAGCGGTATCAGCAAGTGGCGGCCTCATTTGATTCGAAAGGAGAATACACTCGAATTCAATCAAAATCAAATTCGATCGGTCGTCGTACGAAGCGGGGTGATGGAATCCACATCGACTGTTGCGAAAAAAGTGAGAAGGTTTCCGTAGTCATCATCAATTGTTGACGGGGGGATAAAGTGTGATACCTTTTCATCAGAGGATTCATGATGAGAAGCAAAAGGAAACGTGCCAGGATTCCACTGATCTCCATCGCCCGCCTCACGCCCGAGGGGATGGAATTAAAAGAGTATGTTTTGATCCGTGACATCTCAACCGATGGCCTGGGAATATACAGTAAGGAACGGTATCAGAAGGGGGATCTTGTCCTCGTTGAGCTGACCCTGACGATTCAAGAAGAGAAAATCGTCGAATCGGTCTCGGGAAAGGTGGTTTGGGTGGCGCCGCTTCCGGATCAAAACCACTTTGCAGTCGGCATCCAGTTCGAGAAGATGCAGCTGGAAAAACCAAAGCTGTATGCGCACATCAAAAAACTTGAGGAGAGATACGGGGAGGGTCCCTTCTGAACGATTTTGAACGAAACACGCGGGCCTGTCGAGTAGTCCGCGCAAATCATCCGACTTAACTTTAACCATTGAACCAGAACAGTTTGTAAATATGTATTTTTCTCCGAGGGCCGATGTAGGTGATCTGGTCATGCGGCTCCACGACCGTCCGTCCGTTCGCCACCTCGACCCCATTCTTTTTCCGAACGTAGACAATCCGCATCTCCGCCGGGAGGTTCCATTCCTGAATGGCTTTTCCAATCCAGGGAAACCCATTCGGAATGACCGCATGTTGCAGGACCAGACCGGAATCTTCCAGGACATGCTCAAAAAGGCGGAGCGGTTCTTCTTCCGTTGATTGTTCTTCAATCAGGGTCAGCCGGTTTTGAAGGGCATTGATCTCGCGGCCGAGATCGGCGAGGTCGGGCTCTTGGGAGAGAAGATCCAAATCGGTCATTCCGGCCTCAAACTTCCGGTACGTCTTCTCTCCCAAGATCGATTGGTATTCCCTGATCCGACGCTCCAGGTCGGACATCTCCAATGAGATCTTGACATGCTGGACCCGATGATGGACCCGCTCGGCGATCGCGACGGTTGCTTCCTGAAATCCGGTCGCGGCAAGCGCGAGATCGCGTCTGATCCGCCTCCAGCTACCCATCGATGAATCCCTCCCTCTGATTCAATCCGTTCTTCGAACCGCTCTGCACCGTCCAAATTACCATAATTTTGCCGATAAGCCAATGAGATCCCGAAGGAGGCCGGTTCGATTCCGCGCCGATCGTCGCCGCCCACCGGGATGGGAAATCCCGGGATTCAATCTCTCCAGGCCTCCTCTTTTTAGGGATGATGCGATCGAAACAGCCCGCTGCGGACCCTGGAAAATCGCTTGACATTCCTCTTGCTTTTCTTCAATATTAGCGCCTATCCGCAGATATACCTCCGAAAACCTCAGGTGCTTTCATGGATGATGAGCGTTTACCGGGACAAATGTCTCTTCAGTATGACGAGTTCAGCGACCTTCTGGGAGGGGCTGTTTGGGAAGAGGCATTGGATCGGTGGAGCCGCTCCGGTTTTTCGATGGCGCGGCAGCAGACGCTTCGTTCTTTCGCCTCCTATTTTTCATCTTCCCCTCAATTTCTTTTCTCGGAGGATCGACAACGTTATTCCCTGGAGCTCTTCTGGCTGAAGTGGAATCTTTTCACCGGTTTATGCCGCCGAATCCAAGGCATTCACCAGGAGCACCAGCGGCCCCTCTTGAATCTTCAGCCGGCCCATCTCCGACTGACGATGGCGGCGGCGACCGAACCGTTTCTGCCGGTCCGATGGGGTTTTTCCCTCGATACGTCGAATCTCCAATTGGCCGATCGATTTACCCCCCTGGAATGCCGGCCGACTTTCCCGCACAGCTCTTCAGCCCTTCCCCGGATGCGCATCCTCTATATTCGGCGCCCCTCGTGAGGCGGCAGGGGCTTGAGCAGGAGGAGACGGCGACCCTCCTGGTTCGATCGACGGAGCGGATGCGGGACTCCCCGCCGGGAGAGATCCGGGGGATCGTTCAGGCCCAGCTGGTCTCCGACCAGCTGAAGGGGGCCGATTATTCTTTGGGGGACCTCTTTCTTGTCGCCCCGAACCTCTCCGAGGAGGGGGAATCGCTTCGGATCTGGGCGAGCAAGCGAGGCTCCGCGGAACGGGGGGTTCTTCTCGAAGGGGTCACCGAGCCGGTCTCCCCCGCGGTTTGGGAGGGATTTGAAAAAGCGCGGCAGAAGGTTTTCGCCCGGTCGGAAGTCGTGATCTACAAGAGCCTCCATATTCCGTGCGATCTCTACAGCCTGGGGATGATTCTCTTTCGGACGCTTCTCGTCAACGATCGGCAGGAGATGGAGGGGGTTTACGAGGCGGTCGACAGAACGGCGGGACAGCTCGGCCCGATTTCACTCTCGTTGGAAAACCAGGAGAAGCAATTCCTGTCGCGCCGGCTCCGGTTTTACCTCCGGAAGGAAGGGGAGATCCTTTCGAAAAAAGCGATCTTCCATCGGCAGCAGGAGAGGGAGAACGGCTGTGATGCGATCCCGGACGATCTGTGGATTGAGGCGCTCTTGATCGGATTTCGCCTCATTCAGAATCGGGTCGAGGTCCCGCTCGATCAGCTCGGCGGCCTGATGGGGCGGGTGACCGCCGACGCGGAACGGCTGGGGGGGCGAATCAAATTGGAACTCTTCGGCTCCCGGGAGCGGAACCGGGAGATCCTCGAGGCGTGCGACCTCATCCGGAAAGAACTGAGCGAGGTTCGGAACGGGTAAATGCCATTCAAATTAGTCATCGAGAGTATTTTGGACAAGACCGGAAATGAGGCGGTCGAATGCGAATATGAGCAGGAGGTGGTCCGGATCGGCCGCCAGGATTCCAACGAGGTCCAACTGGAAGATCCGCGGCGCATCGTCTCGGGGAAACATGCCGAGATCCGCCGGAAGGAGGATCAATTCCTGTTGATCGATATCGGGAGCAAAAACGGGACGCGGCTGAACGGGGAGCCGTTGATCTCCGGAAAGGAATACCCGCTCGGCCCGGAAGACCAGATCGCCATCGGCAACTTCGTCCTTCAGTTTTTTCCGATCATTCGGGAGGAGACCAAACTGGAGGCGGTCGAGGTTTCGGACGCCACCCTGAACTTTTCAGGAACGGCGGAGGAGACCGAAACCCTCCTGGAGGAATTAAGCCGCGCCTACGCCGATCATCAAGCAGATCCCGAAGCGCGGCGGTCCCGGATCGCCGAGATTCTCCGGAAGGCGGTTTTCAGCCTCGACGAGGGGAGGGCGAGACGGCTTCTCGATCTGGTCGAGGCCCGCTTCCCGGAGCCGGAGTATCAGCAGGAGCGGGTGAAGCGGAAATCGGCCGATACGCTCCCCCCCGAACAGATGCGGGAGATTGCGACCGGCCGGGCGGCGCATGAAGCCTTAAAGAAGCTGGCGGGAAAATATTTTGAAAATGCAGAGACGTTGGACGCGCCGGAAGAGATGACCGCTTTTGTCGACCGTCTCGATCGGGTCTTAAAGGTGATGGTCGACTCGCTCGCAGACGCGGTGAAAGGGCGGCGGGAGTTTGAGGCGGGGTTCGAAGTCGAGTCGACCCGGATCTTCCTGCGCAAACCGAACCCGATCAAAGTGGTCGAGGGGAGCCGGGAGATCGGAGCCTATCTTTTTGACATGAATATTTCGGAGTCGACCGAGAAGGTGATCGCCGATCTGGAAGATGTCTTCACCGATCTGGCGCTCCATCAGGTCGGGATGATGGCCGGATTTCGGGAATGCCTGCGCGGCCTGCTCAAGCAGTTGGATCCGGACACCCTGGAGGAAAAGAGCGGCGGGAGGGGGGCGCCCTCCGGATCGGCCCGCTGGCCAAATTGGCGGCATGGGATCGATTCCGGGAAAAACATCGGGAGTTATCAGAGGAGGAGGTTCGGACATTTGAACAGATTTTGGGACCCTATTTTGCGGAGGGCTATCTCTCCATTCAGAAAAAGAAGAAAACGACTTCTTAAGTTTTCATTGATCTTGCTCCTTTGCGCGGTTTCATTCGGTCTGCCGGCCTGCGGAAAGAAAGTCATCAACGTTTCGGTGGCCGGTTCCAAAACGTTGAATCTCGACGACGGCGGCAACCCCCTTCCGGTGATCGTCCGGGTCTATCAGTTGAAGGGGAAGAGAAAATCGAGGGGGCCGATTTCATCTCCCTCTGGAAAGAGGATCAGAAGATCCTCGAAGGGGATCTGTTGGACCGGCAGGAGATCACCCTTCTCCCCGATACGAAGGTCGAGGTCAAAGTCGATCCGCAGGAGGGGGCGGAGTATCTGGCGCTGATGGCTCTCTTCCGAAAGCCGGAGGGAAACGGCTGGCGGGAGATCATCCCGCTAAAAGGGAAAAAGGTCCGTTCGGTGGAGATCAGCGTCGAAGCGCAGACGGTGAAGGCGGCCAATATCGATTAAGGGAATAAAGGATCAATTCCATGGATAAAGATCAAAAAGTAGTATGGAGCGAGGGGATGTTTCTATCGCCCCACCACTTTCAGCATTGGGACCGGTTTCAGGAGCGGAATCTCTCCAAGCTCCTCGGCGCGATGACCCGATTCGGCGGGGGGGTCGCCCGGATCGACATCGACACGGAGGCGCTGGCCAACGGGACGGTCGCTCTGCTCGGCCTGCATGGGGTGATGCCCGACGGTCTCGTGGTCGAGATTCCGGAGACCGATCCTTCCCCGGAGACGCGGCCGATCGGGGATCTTTTCCCGCCGGCCCTCGACCACCTCGATGTCTACCTCGGGATTCCGGCCGAACAGCCCGATGCCGCCAACTGCCGGTTGGAGGAGGGGGGCGACACGCGATCGACCCGTTACACCGCCTCCTATATTAAGGTGGCCGATTTCAATACCGGCGGAAATATCCGAGAGATCGCCGTCGCCCGGAAAAATCTTCGGCTCTTTTTCTCGGGGGAGGAGATGTCGGGGGCGGTCACCCTCAAGATCGCCGAGCTGGTCCGGACCGCCGGAGGGAACCTCGCCCTTCGGGAAACCTATATCCCCCCCTTGTTTGGCGATCTCCGCCTCCGGATACCTGATGCGGCTGATTCGCGGATTGTTGGAGCTCCTCTCCGCCAAGCGGAGCGCCCCTGGGCGGGCAGCGCGACGATCCGGGGTCGTTCGATCCGGTCCGCATGACCCTTCTTCAAACCCTCAACCGGTCGATTCCGGTTTTGTCCCACTACAGCCATCTCGGGAAGATCCATCCCGAAGTCCTCTATCTGACCCTCGCTTCGATGGCGGGGGAGTTGACCACGGCGTCCCCCGACCAGCATCCGCGCGATCTCCCTCCGTATCAGCACCACGACCTCACGAAGACCTTCCGGGAGCTGGAGCTGCGGATCAGAAGCCTGGTGGAGGGGGTCACCCCGACGCGGCATACCGTCATCCCGCTGGAGAAGAGCCGGGAGAATACGCTGGTCGGACGGATCGGCGATGAGCGGCTTTTGGAGACGTCTCAATTCTACCTCGGGGTGACCGGTAACCTTTCGGAAGATCAGATCCGGGAGTGGACCCCGCGGCGAATCAAGGCGGGCGCCCCGCTCGATCTCGATACCATCGTTACCTCGGCATTGCCGGGGCTCAAGCTAACCTACACCGCCCGTCCGCCTTCAGGTCTCTCTCCAAAAATCGGGCACCATTATTTTCGACTTGAGAATCAAGGGCCCCTTTGGGATTCGATCTGCCGTTCACACGCCGTCGCCTTCTACCTTCCTTCAGATCTGAATGGATTAACCGTCGAGCTTTTTGCAGTAAAGGAGTAGGCTTCAATGGCAAGCGCGAATGCAGTGGAAAGGAAGCGGCTGGTCGATCTCTTCTCCGACCTTTTCATTTTGGGGGCCCATCTGAAAACCGCGCGCGACTACGGCACCCCCGACGCATTGCGGATGCGGCTGGTGGAGATGTTCAACGCGGCGGAGCGGGAGGCGAAACGCCTCGCGGTTCCCGACGACGCGGTTCAGCAGGCGCGCTTCGCCGTAGCCGCTTTCCTCGACGAGATGATTCTCGGCGTCCTTCTCCCCATCGCGACGCTTGGTCGGCCCGGCCGCTGCAGTATGAATTCTTCCGAGAAAACGTCGCCGGGGTGGAGTTCTTCAACCGGCTCGACGGCCTTCGCAAATCAATCTCTTCCAATCGTGATGTCGTAGAGGTCTATTATCTCTGCCTGGTCCTCGGGTTTGAGGGGCAATACAAGCTCCACGGACGGGAGAAGCTCAAAGATCTAATCGACGGGCTCGCCCGGGAGATCCAGCCGAGGCCGGGAGAGATCCCGCTCCTTTCGCCGCACGGCAAGCGCCCGGACGAATTGATCGAGATGGTGAAGCAGGGGATTCCCTCCTGGGTGGTCGCCGTCTCCTGTTTTGCGATCGTCTTTCTTTTATATATTTCCCTTTCTCTTCTCATCAGCCGGGACGCCAACGGAATCGCAAATGAGATCCAGCAGTTGATCGGGGGGGGACGATGAAGTTTTTGTTGAAAGGTCTCAAAGCCCTCGTCAATGTGATGACCCGATTCCCCCGGGTCACGGCGGCCGTCGCGATTTTTCTGTTGATCTGTCTCATCTGGTTCGCCGGCCCGTCCCTCTGGCTGGAGAAGCTCGAAACGCGGCTTTTTTTGATTGTCGCCATCCTTTTCTTCTGGTCGCTCTTCCTCGTGATCGACCGCTACCGCGCCGAGCAGGGAGCGAAGCAGCTGGAGAAGTCGCTTCAAAAACAGGCGCAGGAGCAGGCGGTCAGCAGCCGGCCCGACCGGAAGGAAGAGATCGAGGAGCTCGGAGGCCAATTCGACAAGGCGGTCGCCGCGCTGAAGCAGTCGAAGCTGGGGAAGGGCCGCTCCGGACGGACCGCCCTGTATGCCCTCCCCTGGTATATGTTCATCGGCCCCCCCGCTTCCGGGAAGAGCACCGCATTGTTACATTCCGGTTTGCAGTTTCCTTATCTCGGCGGGTCGAGCCGCGGGGTGCAGGGGGTCGGCGGGACGCGCAACTGCGACTGGTGGTTCACCAGCGAAGCGGTCCTCCTCGATACGGCCGGCCGCTACGTCACCCAGGATGAAGACCGGGAGGAGTGGTACGGCTTCCTCGATCTTCTGAAAAAACACCGGAAGGGGAAGCCGATCAACGGGGTCCTGGCGGCGATGAGCATCGTCGAATTGCTGGAGGCGAGCGAGGAGGATCTGGAGTGGCACGCCAAAAACATGCGGGCGAGAATCGACGAGTTGATCCAGCGGCTCGGCATCGTCTTTCCGGTCTATCTTCTTTTTACCAAGTGCGATCTGATCCGCGGCTTCGTCGAGTTCTATGAAGACTTCAGCAAAACGGAGCGGGAGCAGATCTGGGGGCGACCCTGCCGAAGAATCCCCCCGCCGGCGCCTTGCCGCAACAGCTTTTCGACGCGGAGTTCGGCCAGCTCTTCAACGCGCTCGACGCCCGGCGGCTGGCGCGGCTTGCCTCCGCGCGGGGGGCGCAGAAGGTTCGGGACGTCTACGGCTTCCCGCTGCAGCTGGCTTCCGGACGGGAAAAGATGGCCCGGTTCGTGGAGCTGGTCTTCGCCCACAATCCGTATCAGGAGAATCCGATCTTCCGCGGATTCTACTTCACCAGCGGAACACAGGAGGGGAGGCCGATCGACCGGATTCTCACCGCCGTCAGCCGCGCCTCCGGCCTTTCCGAGGCGGTCAGCGATTCGTTCGGCTCGGAGGTCGAGTCGAAGAGCTACTTCATCAAGAACCTTTTCACCGATGTGATCTTCCAGGACCAGGTTCTGGCGGGACCTTCCAACGCCATGACCCGCCAGCGCGGCGCCCTGCGGGTGGCGGTCTTCGTCGGGTCGGTCCTCGTCACGGTCCTTTCCGTCGTCGGTCTCTCGTTCTCCTTCGTCGGAAATCGGGTCTATCTCGGCTCGATCAAGTCGAGCGCGTCAACGGCGGCCGAGATGGCGCCGGGAGACGAGCGGCAATTCCCGAAAAATGTCGCGCAGCTCGACCAGCTTCGGGAGGGGCTCGACCGGCTCGAAAGCGACGCGGAGGGGGGATCCCTTTCCGTCTGCGCGGCGGCCTCTACCGGGGGGGGACCCTCTATCCGCCGATGCGGGATCTTTATTTCCAGCGGCTCAATCAGCTTCTCCTTGGCCCGACGCAGGGGGCGATCGAAGCCGATCTGGAGCGGTTCGCGTCGAATCCCCGGCAGCTTCCGGAAGGCCGGGACTTCGATTATTACTACATGCTTTTGAAGATCTACCTGATGATGTCCGATCCGGCCCATCTCGATCCGCCCTTCCTCGACGAGCGGCTGCAGCAGATCTGGCGGGAGATGCTTCCGGCCCTCTACGCGAACCAAGTCCCGGAGGGGCTTCAAGACGGGATCGCCCAGCAGGTTTCTTTTTACAGCCGCGCCGCAAATCAACAGGGGATTCCCCGGCTCACACTGAATGAAAAACTGGTCGAGGAGGTTCGCCGGGGGCTTCGGGCGATTCCGTTGGAGGAGCGCCTCTACACGCGCATCCGCCGGGAGGGATCGGAAAAGTCGGAGCCGTACACCCTTAAGGCCGCGTTGAAAGGGGACGGGGAGGGGGCGCTTCTCAGCGATTACAAGATCCCGGCCATTTTCACCGAGGCGGGATGGAAGGGCCCGTTCAAAGAGTCGCTCGATCGGATCCTTCAGGAAAAAGGGGTCGGCGGGGAGGAGTGGGTCCTCGGCGAGCCGGAGCCGGAGCGGACGACGGTGGCGGCGGGAATCGAGAAGCTTTACTTCGACGAATACCAGCGGCAATGGCGCGGATTCATCGAATCGGTCCGGCTGCGGCCCGCCGCGGGGATGTCCGAGACGGCGAAGCTATTCGAGGTTCTCTCGCAGGAGAATTCGCCGCTGGCGGTGCTTTTCGCCGAGATCGATCGAAACACCTACCTTCGAAAAGAAGGGGCGCAGCAGCCCGGCGGGGGTGCGATGAAGGGGATGGTCGAGCGGGTGAAGGAGAAATTTGGAATGGAGCGTTCCGCCGAAACGGAGGGGACCCCCGCCGCTGCTTCTCAGCCGACGCCGGTTTCGACCCGGTTCCAATCATTTCATGATTTCGTGACCTCGGCCGACCCGAAGAAAGAGCCCCCGGTGACCCGTCTCATCGCCGAATTGCGCCGTGCGTATGACGTTCTTCAGCCGCTGGCGGAATCGGGCGATGCAGCGGGGGCCAAGGCGTTGGTCCAGGGGATGGCGAGCGGGCAGTCGAACGATCTCTTCGTCGCCCAGCGAAATGCCGAGCGCCTTCTCCAGACGAGCGACGCGGAGGTCCGCCGGGTGGTGGCGCCGATTTTCCTGGAGCCGTTCAAGATGGCCTCCTCTGGGCTGGTGAGCGGGGCGATGGCCGACCTGAACCGCCGGTGGCGGGGGGAGGTCTACGAGCCGTGCCAGCAGAGCATTGCGGGGCGGTATCCCTTCAAGAAGGGGGGAGAAGATGCGACCCTGACCGACATCGCGGAGTTTTTCCATCCGCAGGAGGGGACCCTCTGGAAGTTCTACGAGAAGGAGCTCAAGCCGTTTGTGGAAGAGGGGAGCCGGCAATGGGAGGTCAAGCGGACCTCGGCCGCCCCGGCGATGTCGGCCGATTTCCTGGAGTCGCTCCGCCAGGCCCGGCACCTCTCGGAGAGTCTCTTCCCGAGGGGGAATCCCGATCTGAAGCTGTCGTTCAGCCTCTATCCTTACCCGAGCTCCGGGGTGACCGAGATTCTTCTCTCCGCCGACGGAAAGGAGCTCCGATACCGGAACGAGCCGCAGGAATGGCATGAATTCTCCTGGCCCGGACCGTCCGGGACGCCTGGGGCGATGCTTCAGGTCCAGAGCGGCGGCTCCCGGCAGATGCAGCAGTATGGCGGTCGATGGGGTTTCTTCAAGCTCCTCGACGCGGCAAAAATCACCCCGGTCAGCAGTATCGTTTACAAAATCGAGTGGGAGCTGAAGGGGCCGGATGGAAAGGTGATTAAAGTCCGTTACGACCTGAGAGCGCAGAGTGTGAAGAATCCTTTCAAGCCGGGATTCTTCTCAGAGACGTTGTGTCCGAATAGGATTGGGTAATTTGTAGGGGCGAATCTTGTAGTCGCCCCTGTCCTAATTAGGAAAAAGAGCGGGCGATCACAAGGATCGGCCCTACAATCCAGATTTGAGAGGAGCATCTTCCTTGGGAAACGGAACCTTCGGCTGCTTCGGAAAACTCCCGATCCATTCCGATTTTATTCGCTTTCGCGCGTCGGGTGAAGAGGTCCGCGCGCTCGATCAATGGCTGCAGGAGGGGATCCTCGCCGGGAAGTCCCGGTTGGGGAGGGGATGGGAGGCCGATTATTTTCAGGCCGATCCGTGGAACTTTGTTTTTCAGGTGGAGGGGACCGACAGCTTTCTCATCGGGACCCTGGTGCCGAGCCGGGATCAGGCGGGACGCTCCTACCCCTTCTTTCTTTTCCTGAGGGTCGACCGGAAGCGGTTCGCCGCGCCGATTCAATTCGCCCCGATGACGTATGCCGCTTTTTTGAATGAGGCGGCCGCGCTGGCTCGGTCGGGCGGGTCGGGCATGCGGTTGAAGGAGTTTCTGGAGCATCTCGAACGGCTCAACCTTCCGATTCCGGACGACCGCGCCCCCGCGGCGGAGGAGGAGAACTATCGGCGATTTTTACAGGGGGAGCTGAGCCGGGCCTTCTGGACGGCCCTCTTCGGAGAGTTCGAGCACCCGAAAAAATATCAAGTCGATCAGAATCTCCTGGCGATTCTGGGGCCGATGCGCCAAACTTCTTCAAACCGGCTGGGTTTCGGATTAAGGTTTCCGTTGATCGCTTCGGAGAAGAATTGCAACGAGGATATCCCCTTCTGGAGTGATCTGATGGCGCGGATGCTGAAGCGGCCTCCGACCGCTCTCAACTTTTTCTGGAATCGAACGCCGGCGAAAGGGACCCCCTGGATGATGCTCTTCATGGGGCCCCCCTCGGCGAAGAGTTTTCTCTCCCTGATCGCCCCGAGTCTCGACGGCGGGACCGCGTATGAGTTGGCGCCGGAGACGGCGGTTGAACTTCAAGCGGCGAAGGAAAAGGTCGATCCAAGACGGCGGACGATTTTAGAGAACGGCGAGATGTCGCTGGCGGCTTTTTTAGAAGCGATGGGCGCGGTGTGATGTTGTAGGGGCGTGATTTATCACGCCCTCCCTGAGGGCGCCATGAATGGCGCCCCTACAAAAGATCGAACAGAAATTGTTTTCGGAGTCTCTGATGAGTGACGAAATCGCAGAGTGGGTTGGAATCGGGTCGACGCCGATTCGCTCCGACGCCCCTTCGGGGGATTCGGCCAAATATGATCCGCTCTTTGAGAAGCTTCAGGCGGAGATCGGAAAACTGGAGGCGCTTTCCGGCGGCCCGGTCCAATGGAAAGAGGTGATCGGATCGGGTCGGGAGATTTTGGAAAAGAAATCGAAGGATCTCCTGGTGGCCAGCTACGTCTCCGTCGGACTGCTTGAGCAACGGGGATACGCCGGTCTTTTGGCGGGGCTCTCCTGCATGGAGGGGATGGTCGAAGCGTTCTGGGAGACCCTTTATCCGGAGACGAAGCGGATGCGGGCGCGGATCAACGCGCTGATCTGGCTTTCCGAAAAGGGGGTGGCGGTCGGGCGGAAGAAACCGGTTCCCGGCGAGGGAAAAGAGGTTCGCGCCTGCAGCGAGAAAATCGACGCTCTTGAGAAATATTTCGGCGAGAAACTCGCAAACGATTCTCCGGGGCTTGGCGATCTGCGCCGCGCCGTCGACCAGTGGGCCAGGGAGGTCGAGAGCGCCGAAGCGGCCACGGCCCGGACCGAATCGCCGGCGCCAAACGTCTCGACGTCGGCAGAGACGGCCGGACCGGCGATCTCTTCCGGCAAGATCGAGTCGATCGAGGATGCCGAACGGGTCTTCGGCGAAGCGGGCGACGTGATCCGCCGGGCCGCCGACGTTGTCCGTGGTCAGCAGCCGACGAACCCGTGGCCCTATCAGGTCATGCGCGCGCTGACCTGGTCGCGATTCGACGGGCTTCCGGCTCATACCGATTGGGAGACCCGCATTCCGGCCCCCCCTCCCATCTGGTGGAGAGCGGGCGCCTGCTGGTGGAGCAAAGAGGTTGGAAGGATCTGGTGGATCAGGTCGAAGCGCAACTTCCGGAAAATCCGTTTTGGCTCGACCTACAGCGCCTCAGCGCGCTGGCCCTTTCCAATCTCGGATCTTCTTATGCCGGAATCAAAAGCGCCGTGTTGGGTGAGGTTCGGATCTTGCTGCAACGGCTTCCCGATCTGCCGAGATGCCGTTTCGCCGACGGGACCCCCTTTGCCGACGATGAGACGCAGCAGTGGATTGAGAAAGAGGTCCTCTCCGGAGGAAATGGCCCTTCGAAGGGCGCCGGGGAGGGAAGCGCCGCGGACGCGCGGATTGCGGAGACGCGGGCGCAGGCCAATCAACTTCTCGGACAGGGAGAGGCGAAGGGAGCGGTCGCTCTTTTTCAAGAACGAATCAATGGGGCCGCGTCGCGGCGCGAGCGGTTTCTGTTGCAGCTGGAGTTGGCCCAGCTTTGTCTGGATGCCGGGCATCCGAAGGTGGCCCTCTCTCAACTCGATGCCCTTCAACGGGAGATCGATCGTTTTTCCCTGGAGGAGTGGGAGCCGGCGTTGAGTCTGGAGGTGCTTCGGGTCTCCTGGCGCGTGTTGAACCGGTTGTCCCGGGATTCCGATCCGGGCTCCCCCGAGTGGGCCGTCCGGGCGGAGGCGATCTACGGGCGGATCAGCCGCCTCGATCCGGTTTCGGCATTGGAGTTGGATCGGAAATAAAAATTTTGGCATTCATTCACAAAGGAGAAAACCAATGGCAAAAGAATCATCCGTAGCACCGAAGGAACGGGTCAATATCGTCTACAAACCGGCCACGGGGGGGCGCAGGCGGAAGTCGAGCTTCCCTTGAAGATGCTCATGATGGGGGATTACACGCTGCGGTCCGACGAGACGGCTCTCGAAGACCGGAAGCCGATCAACATCGATAAGGACAATTTTGAAGAGGTCATGCGGAGTCAGGAACTGAAGATCTCGTTGAATGTGGCCAATAAGCTCTCCGGGAAAGAAGGGGAGGAGCTTCCGGTCAACCTGAAATTCGAAAAGATGAAGGACTTCGGTCCTGAATCGGTGGTGGAGCAGGTCCCCGAGCTCAACAAACTTCTTCAGCTTCGAACCGCGCTCCAGGCGCTCAAAGGACCGTTGGGAAACATCCCGGCTTTTCGAAAGAAGATCGAAGGCCTCATCTCCGATGTGGCGGCCCGAGAAAAATTACTCAAAGAATTGGGTGGGGACAAATAAGCTTTTAGCGTTCAGCAATCAGCTCAAGAAATATTTTGCTGAAAGCGGACGGCTGATGGCTGATCGCTTTCTTAATAAATAAGGAGACAAGAACATGGCGGAACAAACAGAAGAGAAGCAGGCGGGGGCGGTTGAAACAGCTGAGGGAGAGACCTCTCTGCTCGACACCATCCTGCAGGAAACGAAATTAAAACCCTCCGAGGAGGGATACTCGATCGCAAAGCGCGGCGTGGAAGCGTTTATCGCCGAGCTTTTGACCCCCGATCGAAAAGGGGCGAAGGTCCACCAGACGGTCATCAACGATATGATCGCCGAGATCGACCGGAAGCTGTCGTCCCAGGTGGATGCCATCATGCATCACCCGACCTTCCAGAAGATCGAATCGGCCTGGCGGGGGCTGAAGTTCGCGGTCGACCGGACCAACTTCCGTGAGAACATCAAGTTCGAGCTCTTGAACGTCTCCAAGGAAGATCTTCTCAACGACTTCGAGGACGCGCCGGAGATCACGAAGTCGGGTCTCTATAAGTTGGTCTACACGGCCGAATACGGCACGTTCGGAGGCAAGCCGGTCGGGGCGATGATCGCCAACTACGATTTCGGGCCCGGCCCGCAGGATGTGAAGCTCCTCCAATATGCCGCCAGCGTCGGGGCGATGGCCCATGCGCCGTTCATCGCGGCGGCGGGACCGCAGTTCTTCGGGCAGGAGAGCTTCCTCGGCCTTCCCAACCTCAAAGACCTTAAATCGATCTTCGAGGGGCCGCAGTATATCAAGTGGAACTCTTTCCGCGAATCGGAGGATGCGCGCTACGTCGGCTTGACCCTCCCCCGTTTCCTACTCCGGCTTCCGTATCATCCGGAGAACAATCCGGTCAAGGCGTTCACCTATACCGAGGATGTCAGCAAGAGCCACGAGAGCTACCTTTGGGGGAACACGGCGTTCGCTTTCGCGACCCGGATCACCGACAGCTTTGCGAAGTACCGGTGGTGCCCCAACGTCATCGGGCCGACCAGCGGCGGCGCGGTGGAAGATCTCCCGGTTCACACCTTCGAATCGATGGGGGCGCTCGAGACCAAGATCCCGACCGAGGTCCTGATCTCCGAGCGGCGCGAGTTCGAGCTGGCGGAGGAGGGATTCATCGGACTGGCGATGCGGAAGGGGAGCGACAACGCCTGCTTCTTCTCGGCCAACTCCTGCCAGAAGCCGAAGTACTACGGCCAGAGCAAAGAGGGAAAAGAGGCCGAGACGAACTACAAGCTCGGCACGCAGCTTCCCTACATGATGATCATGAACCGGATGGCCCATTACCTGAAGGTCCTACAGCGCGAACAGATCGGAAGCTGGAAGGAGCGGGTCGATCTGGAGAAGGAGCTGAACAAGTGGATCGGGCAGTATGTTTCCGATCAAGACGTCGTCGATCCGGCGGTCCGCGGACGGCGGCCCTTGCGCCAGGCCGAAATCACCGTCAGCGACGTGGAGGGAGATCCGGGTTGGTATAAGGTCGATATGAAGGTCCGCCCGCACTTCAAGTATATGGGCTCCTTCTTCACCCTCTCGCTGGTCGGGAAGCTCGATAAAAAATAACGGGGTTTCCGGAAACCGGAATCCTATTTTGAAATACAGAAAAGGAGCGGCGCGGGACGCTTCAAAACGAAGATCCCGAAAAGAAAGACCCGCTCAGAATAGAGGAAAGGGCGGATTGAATGCCATCGCTCCTCTTTTTGATCGATGATCCGAAGTGGTATTCCCTTTGCATTAGATGCCGATCGGGTTTCGAAAGAGGGTTTGAAAATCACTCAACGGAATGACACTCACAACTAAACGAAGGAGGAAATGACCATGCCGATGCCAGCACACATGACCCTGAAGGGAGAAAAGCAGGGGGACATCAAAGGAAACTGCACCATGAAGGGACGGGAAGGGACGATCCTCGTCCAGGCCCTCGACCATGAGATCCGCATCCCCACCGACATCCAAACCGGTCTGTCCGCCGGAAAGCGCATCCACGGCGCGATGAAGGTCGTCAAGGAATTCGACAAAGCTTCTCCCATGCTCTATCAAGCCCTCTGCACCGGGGAGCATCTGACCAACGTGACCCTCAAATTTTACCGGGTTTCCATGAAAGGGACCGAGGAGCAATACTTCACGATCACCCTGGAAGATGCCGTCGTGGTCTCCATCCGGCCCTGGATGCCGAACTGCCTCGACAAATCGATGTCTTCTTACGGTCATATGGAAGAGCTGGCCTTCACCTACAGAAAGGCCTCTTGGCGGCATGAGATCGACAAGACCGAAGCGCAGGACGATTGGGTGGTTCCGATCGAGTAGAGGTTTAAGAAATGGCGCGTGAAAGGTCCCTGTTGGAGCGGCTGGCCGATCCAACAGGGTACCGCCCGTTAACCGTCGAGGAGAATACGCAGGAGCTGGCCGACTCCATCTTGCGTCATCTCCGGAATATGCTCAATACTAAGCAGGGCCATTCGTTGACCCAGCCCGAGTATGGCATGCCAGATGTGACGGAGTTTATCCAGAACCTGCCGGAGATGGTCGAGGTGGTCCAGCGGGGAATCCGCAATTCGATCGAAAAGTTCGAGCCGCGTCTCAGAAACGTCACGGTGACTTATGTCCCTTCGCAGGACATCGCGACGAACATCCGATTCGAAATTACGGCCGAGCTGGTGACCGAGCGGGATGAGGCCTCTGTCTGGTTCGAAACGGCGGTGACGCCGACGGGACAGATCGAAATCCGGGGGTAGGGGCGGCAATCATCGCAAGGAGGTGGAACAATGGCCGGGAAAAAGTATGGGTAACCTGGTTGCCGGCGGGAAAAGAAGCGCCCCAACCTGAAGGTGCTTTAAAGGCGCTGACCACCGTGGGATTGCAGGTGAGCGGCTCCCTTTGGATCGATGATTTGGAGAAGATGGCCTGGTATGATCTCGGCACCACGCTTCAAGACCCAACGCAAGCCGATCTCTGGCTGGTCGCCGGAAGAGCGGAAGATTTCCGGTCGGCGCGGTATCGTTACGGCTTGTCGCTGGTGATCGCGATGGTGCGGGATCGTCGGGGGCCGGCTTCCCGATTCTCTGCCTCAGCTTGGACACGGTTCCCGAGACCGATTCGATGCCGACGTTGATGCGGGGACTCCGGTTTCTTTCGTCCGCCGATGCCGGTTGGGCCGCGAAAATTGCGGCGTCCTTTCTGAAAAAACCGGAAGGCCCGACGGGGACTTCCGGTTGAGCGCAACCGGCCATCCCTATATTGGGCAGTGGTTTGAGGTGGGGCCGCGCGAGGGAGAGTGGCAGGGGGTGATGTTCGGCGTGAGCGGCGAGGGAAAGATTTCCCATCATCTGGTCGGACCGAAAGGCCAGCTTCCCGAGAAGAGCGTGCTTGAATACGCGACGCAGGGGATTAAGGCCGAGGTGAGCGGCGTCGAATACACCGCCTGGTCGGTGCAGAACAAGATCGGCCCGAACGATTCGTACTACATCAAGGTCGAGGGACACCCCTCCAAGGTGATGTTCGGCGGCCATCCCGGAACCGATCAGGCTGAGGTAACGATTCTAAGTCTGAGTTAAGGACCTCCATGGCCTTCAACAAATATTACCAAGACGAGCTGACCTTCCTCCGGGAGATGGGGCGGGAGTTTGCCCGGGCGTATCCGGCGGCGGCCCCCTTCCTGGCCGACCGGGGGAGCGATCCCGATGTGGAGCGGCTGCTGGAAGGATTTGCCTTTCTGACCGGCCGGATTCGCCAGAAGCTCGATGATGAATTCCCCGAGCTGATTCATGCGCTCATGAGCCTCATGTGGCCGCACTATCTGCGGCCGATTCCGTCGATGTCGATCGTCGAGTTTACCCCGATCACCGGGGCGGTCCGGGAGCGGCAACCGGTCCCGCGCGGGACCGAAGTCGCCTCCCTTCCGGTCGAAGGGATTCCCTGTCGATTCCGCACCGCTTTTGACCTCGATCTCTATCCTTTCAGCATGGAGGAGGCGCTTGTCCAGACCTTGCCCGACGGACGATCGGCCTTGCGTCTTCGATTCAAACTGAGCCCGGGAACGACCCTCTCGCAGGTTCGGCTGGAGACCCTTCGATTTTTCCTCCACGGCGACCCGGCCTACACCCTTTATCTTTGGCTTTGCCGGTATGTTTCCGAGGTTCGCGTTCGCGCCATCGTTCAGGGCAAACCTTCTCAAGAAAGCACCCTTCCTCCCGGCCGGATCGAGGCGGGGGGATTTTCCGAGGAGGAGGCGCTTCTTCCTTATCCTAAAGGAGCGTTCGACGGCTACCGATACCTCCAGGAGTACTTTACCTTTCCGGAGAAGTTCCTCTTTACGACCTTGACCGGTCTTCTTCCGGTGACCAAAACGATGAAGGGGGAGGCGTTTGAGATCGACTTCGTCTTCTCGCAGCCGCCGGCCGCTTCGCTTCACATCACCCGGGAGAATGTCCGCCTCTTCTGCACCCCGGTGGTCAATCTTTTTCAAATGGAATCCGATCCGATCCGGATCAACCATCAGCGGGTTGAATATCCGATCCGGCCCGCAGGGGCGAGTCCGATCCAGTATGAGACCTATTCGGTCGACCGGTCGGTCGGATGGGTCCGGGGGACGGCGGAGGAGCAGGAGTACCCGCCGTTCGTCTCCTTCCAGCATCACCTCGGTCCCGCGGGGCGCCGGCTCACCTATTATCAAACGCGGCTTCGGGGGGCGGTGGTGGGGGACGGAACCGACACCTCCGTTTCGTTTGTGAATGGGGAGCAGACGACGGTGGTGCCGCCGACCGAGACGGTCGTTTTCCACCTCACCTGCACGAACCGCGCGCTTCCCGGCAAGCTCCGGGTGGGAGACATCCAGGTCCCGACCGACCGCTCGCCGGAGTTCGCCCGGTTTCGGAATATTACCAAGGTGACCCCGGCGATCCGGCCCCCGGTGGGGGGGATCTCTATTGGCGGCTGATCTCGCATCTTTCGCTCAACTATACCTCTCTCGCCAGCGTCGAAGCGCTGCGGGGGATTTTGGAGCTCTATAATTTCCCGTCGCTCTACGACCGGCAGGCGGGCCGGGCCAATGAGCGCCGGCTGGAAGGAATCATCGGAATCGAGAACCGGGGGGAGGATCTCCTCTTCCGCGGCGCGCCGGTGCGGGGGATCGCGACCTCTCTTTCCATGAAGGAGGATCACTTTGCCGGAGAGGGGGATCTTTTCCTTTTCGCGACGGTGTTGAACGAGTTTTTGTCGCTTTACGTCTCCCTTAATTCCTTCAGCCGGTTGACGGTGAAGGGGGTTCAACAAGGAGAGGTCTATTCATGGCCGCCGAGGATCGGTCGACAGATGGCCCTTTAGAAGGGCGGCCTTTTGAGGAGGCCGAGCGGTATTCGTTCTTCCAGCTCGTCCGGCTGCTGGAGCGGTACCACACGCCGCGGGCGCGCGTGGGGGGCGAGGGGCCGGCGTCGGGGGAGATCCTCCGGTTCCGGCCCGATGCGTCGCTCGGCTTTCCCCCCTCCGATGTGGTTTCGGTGGAGGAGATCCCGGCGATCGACGATCAGCCGGCGCGCGTTCGGATCACAACGAGCTTTCTCGGTTTGTATGGAAGCACCTCTCCCTTGCCGGTCTTTTACACGGAGGAGATGCTTCGAAGGGACCCCGAGGAAGATCCGGTCCGGGCCTTTATCGATCTTTTTCATCATCGACTGATTTCCCTTTTCTACCGCTGCTGGGAGAAATACAGGTATCATATCCAGTTCGAAGGGGAGGGGAAAGACGCCTTCTCCCGGCGGATGTTCGGCTTCATCGGCCTCGGCACCGCCGGGCTGACCGATCGGGTCGGGATTCCGGCCGCCCGTTTGATCCGGTATGCCGGGCTTCTGACGCAGAAGCCCCGCTCCGCCGCCGCGCTGGAGGGAATGGTCAGCGATTTCTTCGGCGGGATTCCGGTCCATGTCGTCCAATGGGTGGCCCGGTGGGTCACGATTCAACCGGAGCAGCGGATTCGGTTGGGAATGGGGAACAACCGGCTCGGCGTCGACGCTTCGCTCGGGGAGAAGGTCTTGAGCCGAAGCGCGCAATTCCGGGTGGCGCTCGGCCCAATGCGGTATGACGCCTATTTATCGTTTCTTCCCGACGGAGAATCGTTCCGGATGTTGAATGCGCTGATTGTCCTCTTCTTGAACGACCCGCTGGAGTTCGACATCGAATTGCAGGTGCATGGGGAAGAGATCTTGCCGCTTCAATTAAAGAGTGAAGGGGGCGGCCGGCTCGGCTGGACCACCTGGCTCCCGACGGAAAAATTCGAAGATGGGCGGGCGAAATCGGTGGTGTTGGAGAGAGCGGCGGCCGCGTAGGGGCGCACCCTCATAGATTACTTACGGTAAATCGCAAGACCCGGGCGGACACGCATGTCCGCCCCTACAGATAAGGAGATAATTATGATCGGTGTCGATATCAAATCTTTGCTTCGGCGTTTGAACCGTTTCTCCACCCGTTCCCTGGAGGCGGCGGCGGGGCTTTGCGTCTCGCGCAGCCATTATGAAGTCGGCGTTCCCCATCTGCTGATGCAGATGGCGGAGGACCCGGCGGCCGATATCCAGACGATCTTAAGACATTTCGGGATCGAGCCTTCCCGTCTTCAGAAAACGCTTCAGCGGGAGATGGAGAGCCTTCGCAGCGGCAACGCCGGAAAGCCGGTCTTCTCCCCGACGCTCCTGGAGTGGGTGGAAGAGGCGTGGCTGATCGGATCGATCGATTTAGGTTTAAGCGAGATCCGCTCCGGGGCGCTGCTTGCGGCGTTGCTCGGAAATCCGAGCCGGTATGGCTTGGACGAGGCGGTCGAGTTATTGGAGGCGATCCGTCCCGATGAGCTGAAGCGGAAGTTTTCCGAAATCACCACCGGCTCTTCGGAGCAGGCGGCCGAGCGGCCGAAAGAAGGGGGAACAACCGGGGCGGCGTCGCGTGGAGAAGAGACGGCGCTCGGCCGGTTCACGATCGATTTTACGGCGCGGGCCCGCAGCGAGGAGATCGATCCGGTCTTCGGCCGCGATCGCCGAGATCCGCCAGATGGTCGACATCCTGGCCCGTCGCCGGAAGAACAACCCGATCGTCGTCGGCGAGGCGGGCGTCGGGAAAACCGCCGTCGTCGAGGGGCTGGCGCTGAAGATCGTCCAGGGCGACGTCCCCGACATGCTGAAGGGCGTCGAGATCCTCGGCCTCGACATGGGGCTGCTGCAGGCCGGCGCCGGCGTGAAGGGCGAGTTCGAGAACCGTCTCAAGTCGGTCATCAACGAGGTGAAGGCCTCGCCGAAGCCGATCATCCTCTTCATCGACGAAGCGCATACGCTGATCGGCGCCGGCGGGGCGGCGGGGATGAGCGACGCGGCCAACCTGCTGAAGCCGGCGCTGGCCCGCGGCGAGCTGCGCACGATTGCCGCGACCACCTGGTCGGAGTACAAGAAATATTTCGAGAAGGACGCCGCGCTGGCGCGCCGCTTCCAGCTGGTCAGGCTCGACGAGCCGTCGGAGGAGGGAGCGGTCGTCATGCTCCGCGGACTGCGGGAAAACTACGAAGCGTCGCACAAGGTTCCGATCCTCGACGACGCCGTGGTGGCGGCGGCGAAGATGTCGAGCCGGTACATCTCCGGCCGGCAGCTTCCCGACAAGGCCGTCGACCTCCTCGACACCGCCGCGGCCCGCGTGAAGATCGGGATGACCAACCGGCCGAGCCACCTCGAAGACACCGAGCGGCGGATTCAGGTCCTGGAGCGAGAGCGGGGGGCCTATCAGCGCGACATGGCGGCGGGGCGCCGAGATCGACCCGGTCCGGGTCCAAGAGGTGGACGAGGAGATCGCAGGGCTTCGGGACGAATTGTCCCAGCTGGAGAAACGTTGGAAAGAAGAAAAGGAAGCGGCCGAGCAGGTGAAGGGGCTTCGCGAGAAACTGTCGGCGGAGACGAATGCGTCGGCGCGGGAGCCGCTGCAGAAAGAGCTCAAGGCGGCCAAAGAGGCGTTGGCGAAGATTCAGGGAAATGATCCGCTGATCAAGGTCGAAGTCGATTCGGACGTCATTGCCAAGGTGATCGCCGACTGGACCGGCATCCCGGTGGGCAAGATGGTCCAGGACGAGGCCCGGTCGGTCCTCGAATTAAATGACCGGATGAGCAAGCGGATCAAAGGGCAGGACCACGCCATCGACTCGATCGCCAGGGGAATCCGGGCCGCCAAGGCGGGGCTCGGAAATCCGCGGGCGCCGATGGGGGTGTTCCTTCTCGTCGGACCGTGCGGCGTCGGGAAGACCGAGACGGCGCTGGCGCTGGCCGATCTGCTCTTCGGCGGCGAGCGGTTCATGGTCACGATCAACATGTCCGAGTTCCAGGAGAAGCACACCGTCTCGCGCCTGATCGGCTCGCCTCCGGGCTACGTCGGCTACGGCGAGGGCGGCATGCTCACCGAAGCGGTGCGCCAGCGTCCTTACTCGGTCGTGCTCCTCGACGAGGTCGAGAAGGCCGACCCCGACGTGCTGAACCTCTTCTATCAGGTCTTCGACAAGGGCATGCTCTCCGACGGCGAGGGGCGCGTGATCGACTTCAAGAACACGATCATCCTCCTGACCAGCAACCTCGCCACCGACATCATCATGGAGTCGTGCGCCGACGGCAACCGGCCGGCGGTGGACGATCTCAGCAGCGCCATCCGGCCGGTGTTGAGCAAACATTTCAAGCCGGCGCTGCTCGCGCGGATGACCGTTGTTCCCTATTATCCGATCGACGCGACCGCCATGAAGGGGATCGTCGAGTTGAAGCTCCGCCAGGTCGGGGCGCGGCTGATGGAGAGCCAGCGGATGGTGCTCGAGTACGATCCGTCGGTGGTGGAGCAGATCGTCCAGCGCTGCACCGAGGTGGAGACCGGGGCGCGGAACGTCGATCACATTCTCCAGGGGACGCTGTTGCCGAAGATCTCGACCGAGATCCTGGAGCGGATCGGGGGGGCCGCTGCCGGACAAGCTCCGGATCACCCTCGACGCAGAAGGGGGTTTCCGGCTTTCGTTCGGTGAATACCAAAGCGATCAGCCCTTGGCGGCGAACAGTTAGTAGGGGCAGGCGGTGCCTGCCCTGGTGTAGAGACGTCCCGCCGGGACGTCTCTACGATCAAATCGTTGACACGGGCGGCCATGGGGGGCCGCCCCTACCTGCCCATTGCACATGAGGTGAACCATGGCCATCATCAGAGCGAAAAATGAGACCGACTATGCCCTCAAGATCGATGGGCAGGCAGCCGATCTGCTGAAGGTGGTCCGTTTCTCCGGAACAGAGGCGATCTCGGAGCTGTTTCACTTCAGCCTCGATCTTGCTTCGAAGAACGGGGGGATTAACTTCGACGACGTTCTCGGGAAGCCCGCCGCCCTGACGCTGCGCGGGTCGGTAGGGAAGCGGATCGTCCACGGCCTGGTCCACTCTTTCGAGCAGACCGGGAATATTGCGTCTTGGACCTGTTATCGGGCCGGGATCGTTCCAACCGTCTGGCCTCTCTCGCGTCTCGCCGACTGCCGGATTTTCCAGAACCTGAACATTCCCGATATCATCAAGAAGGTCCTCACAGACAGGGGGATTTCAAGCGATCAATTCCGGTTTTCGACAAAGCGGAGCTACAAACCGCGCGACTACTGCGTTCAGTACCGGGAGAGCGACCTTTCCTTCATCACCCGGCTGATGGAGCAATACGGCCTCTTCTACTTTTTCGAGCATACCGCCGAGAAGGATGTGATGGTCATCGGAGACGACTCGGTGGCGCACGTGGCGATCGAGGGGAAAGAGGAGGTGCTCTATTCCACGGGGGGATCTCCGGAGGGAGAGACGGTAAGTGAATTCCGATTCAATCAGGGGATCCGCTCCGGCGCCGTTGTTCTGCGCGACTATGACTTTAAAAAACCGCAACTGAAGCTCGATCAGACCGCAACGGCGGCAGGGGATGGAAAGCTGGAGGTCTACGATTATCCCGGAGAGTATGTCGCTCCGGAGGAGGGGAAAGCGCTCGCTCAGTCGCGCCTGGAGGCGTTTCAGGCAACCCGGCAGGTCGGGTCGGGACAAAGCGACTGCCGGCGATTCATCCCGGGCTATACCTTTAAATTAGACCGCTATCCACGGGCCTCCCTCGCTCAGAGTTATCTCTTGATTCGCGTTTCGCAAAGCGGAAGCCAGCCTCAGGTTCTCGGGGCCGACACGGGGGGAAAGGGGGAAGAACCGGTTTATCAGAACGACTTCGAATGTATCCCGTCCGGAATTCCCTGCCGCCCGCCGCTGACGACCCCGCGTCCCACGATTCAGAGCGTGCAGACCGCCGTCGTCGTCGGACCGGCGGGAGAGGAGATCTACACCGACGCACACGGGCGGGTGAAAGTTCAGTTCCACTGGGACCGCCAGGGGAAGAAAGATGAGAAGAGCTCCTGCTGGCTTCGGGTGGCGCAGATCTGGGCCGGGCCGGGATGGGGATCGATGTTCATCCCGCGGATCGGTCAGGAGGTGGTCGTCTCCTTTTTAGAAGGGGACCCCGATCAGCCGATCATCATCGGCGCGGTTTATAACGGGATGAACGTCCCCCCCTATGCCCTTCCGGGCGAGAAGACGAAGAGCACCATCAAGACAAACAGCTCACCGGGGGGAGAAGGGTCGAACGAGATTCGGTTCGAGGATGCGAAAGGGAGCGAGGAGATCTACCTCCACGGACAGAAGGACTGGACGATCGGCATCGAGAACGACAAGAACCAGAAGATCGGCCACGATGAAAGCCTGGAGGTTGGGAACGACCGGAGTAAAAAGGTTGCTAAAAATCAGAGCGAGGATGTCGGCGAGAACAAGACGATTACGGTCGGGAAAAATCATACCGAGTCGATCGGGGAGAACGCCAGCATCACGATCACCAAAGACGAAACGATCAGCGTCGGAAAGAACCAGAGTGTCACGGTCGGTGAAAACCAGTCCCTGTCTGTCGGAAAGAATCAGACCGAGACGGTCGGCGAAAATGCCGAGGTCACGATTGGAAAGAATCTGACCTCTTCCGTGGGGAAAAATCTCTCGTTGAAAGTGACGGAAAACGCGGAGGTCAAAGCGGGGAAGAAGGGAACGGTCGACATCGGCGCGGATCTCGGCGTAAAGGTCGAGAAGAAGCTCACCATCCAGGCCGGCGACGCGATCAGCATCACGAGCGACAAAGAGATCGTTCTGAAAGCGGGGGATGCCAGTATCACCCTCAAGAAGAACGGCGATATCACCATCAAGGGAAATAAGATCAACATCAAAGGGGATGGCGACGTCGTCATCAAGGGATCGAAGATCACGCAAAACTAGGTTTGCGGAGCGCACGGATGGCGAAACAGGAATTATACCGAGAGGGTGCGGAGGTATTGCATAACCAATACCTTTCCCCGCGCATTGGACGCCTTCTCTCCCCCGGACCGGCGGGAGAAGTGCTGGTGGAATACGAGGGGAGCGCGCGGGTCGCGCGATCGGTTTCCGGGGTGAGTCGAAGCGAACTGATCAAGCCCGGGAATCGGGGGCGCGACGTCCTCCTCCTCTTCGAGGTCGGAGATCCGAATCGCCCGATCATCATCGGCCTGATGGAGGAGCCGCTCGAAGCGCTCGTCTCGATGGAAGTGGCTCCGAAGCCGTCCGATCCGCCGAAAGAGGTCGTCGTCGACGGAAAACGGGTGACGATCGAGGCCGAGGAAGAGGTGGTCCTCAAGTGCGGCGCCGGGAGCATCACGCTTCGAAAAGACGGAAAAATTATTATCAAGGGAACGCACCTTCTCTCCCGATCGTCGGGGCCGAACCGGATCAAGGGGGGAAGTGTTCAGATCAATTAAGAAAGCAATGACCATTCTCACGAACGACCCTGTTGAAGCCCAATGTTAGAACTTAGAAATCAGACCCCCTTTGAAGTCGGAATGATCCCCTGCCTCGATAAGGAGGGGTACGATTACGTGGCGATCGCCATCAAAGGAACGTTTGATCTCGTAAAAAATAACGAGTCGCTTTCGGTTTCCGAGGCGCAGATCCCCTTGGCATGGGGAGACGAATTCTACGGCGAGCCGGGGGTTTCGAGCGTGAAGTATGAATCGGATACCTGCCAAATCAAGAGCGGAACCGACGTCATCCTGAAAGGCCATGCCTATGCCAAAGGAGGCGGCCGTTCCGCCGAGATCGACGTTCAGCTGCAGGTCGGCCCGCTCAACAAAACGGTCCGTGTGATCGGCGACAGAAAATGGGGAAAATCGCTCGGGATGTGGCGGTGGAGCGGGCCGGAGCCGTTCGATCGAATCCCGCTGGTGTATGAGCGGGCCTTTGGAGGGAACGACACCTCGGACCCCGATCCGGCCAAGCACGATTATGAAAAGAGAAATCCGGTCGGGACCGGGTTCTCAATTGCGAAGAAAAATCTGGAGGGGATGCCGCTCCCCAACCTGGAAGATCCCGGAATGCCGATGAAGGGGTGGGACGACAAACCGGCTCCCGCCGGATTCGGTTTTATCGGAAGAGATTGGGCCCCCCGGGTGAAATACGCCGGTACCTATGATGAGAAGTGGCAGAAAGAGCGGTTCCCAATGCTCCCATCCGATTTCGATCCTTCCTTTTTCAACGGGGCCTCTCCCGACCTGATCGCCCGGCCCCACTTCAAGGGGGGAGCCGGTGCGGGTGGTGAATGCCTCCCCGGAGGGGGAGTTGAAATTTAAACTCCCGGCGCGACGTTTCGATATTTCGCTCTGGATCAAAGGCAAAGAAAGCGCGGTGATCCCCGTGTTGGACACCGTGGTGATCGAGCCGGATGAAAAAAGGCTCTTGTTGACCTGGCGCGCGACCGCTCCCTGTTTCAAGCAATTTTTATATATCGATCGCGTGAGGGTCAAGGAGAAGGCCGGATGAAGCAGGCGGATCAGATCGTCGTGACCGGTGTCAGCGCGATCTCCCCGGTCGGCGCGAATGTGGAGCAAACCTGTGCCTCGATCCGGGCCGGGATCAACCGGTTTCAGGCGCACCCGTATTACACGCCGCGGTTGCCGGAACCTCCGCTGAGCGAGCCGCAGTTGGCGATGGTCTCGCCGGTGGCTCCTTTCGACCCGGGAGCGCTGCTCCCCGAACGTCTGATGCAGCTGGCCCTCGCGCCGATGAAGGATTTGATCTCAAGTGGAAAGCTGCGGCGCGACGACTTTCAATCGGCGGCCGTTCTCGTCAGTCTTCCGGCCGCCGAGCGAACGGGGCATCTCTCCGGGTATGAGAAGGCCTTTATCGGAGAATACTTCAAAAGATTGGCCATTGAGCCGGGCCCGATCCAGCAAGTCTTCCAAGAAGGACAGACCGGTGTCTTCTCCGCCGTCGACGCGGCTTCCCGACTGCTCCGGTCCGGCGCGTGCCGTTTCTGCATCGTCTTGGGGGTCGATTCTTATTTGGACAAGGAGTCGATCGATCGGCTGGATGAGGCATATCGTTTGAAGAGCGAGCGGAATGTGGACGGCTTTATCCCGGGAGAGTCTGCGGTGTTGTTGCTCCTCGAAACAGCCGAACATGCAAAGGGACGGAAAGCGCCGGTTCTTGCGAAGATCGGCGGCCTCGGCCGCGGGGTTGAAAAAGAAAACATCGCCTCCGAAAAAGCGTCCAGCGGCCGGGGTCTGGCGGACGCGCTCGCTCAGCTCAACGGAGAGGAGAAGGAGCGATCGGCCGCCTGGGTGATCTGTGACCTGAACGGGGAGAGCGGCCGGTCGCGGGAATGGGGGATGGTGTTGTGCCGATCGGCCGCCTCTTTCGGCCAATTGAAAAAGTTGTCGCATCCGGCCGATTGCGTCGGCGATGTGGGGTCCGCCTCCGGCGCGCTCTTTATCGCGATCGCCTGCCGCGCATTTGCCCGCGGATATGCCCCCGCCGATGAGGCCTTTCTTTGGACCGCTTCCGATTCCGGCCAGCGGGCGGCCTGCCGGATCGGGAAACCGAACTAGAACAAGGGAGCGATTTATGGGGGCCACCGTCAATGTGAATTTCCGAACCGTCGTCCACGCGGGGAGCGGCGGAATTGCGATGGCCTTTCCCGACGTCTGTAAAACCCCTTCGCCTGCCGGTCCGATCCCCATTCCCTATCCGAATATCGCGAAGTCGGGCGACACGGCCAAAGGGAGCAAAAAGGTGAAGGTCGACGGCAACCCGATCATGCTCGACGGATCGAATTTTTCCACCAGCACCGGAGACGAAGCCGGGAGCGCGGGGGGCGGGGTGGTCTCGAACACCACCAAAGGGAAGGCGGAGTTCATCCTTTATTCGTTCGATGTCAAAGTGGAGGGAAAGGGGGTCCCCCGCCTCGGCGACATGATGCTGCAGAACAAAATGTCTTCTCCGAATACCCCGCCGATGCCGGAAGTCCAGGCCCCCTTGGTGGTCGTTCCGGTCCCCGAGAATGATCAAGAGGTCAATCTGACCAGCGTCAAGGCGATCACGGCGGAAGAATATGAAAAGTGAGGTGGAGGCGAAGCCGTTTGTCTATTCTCCGGGGGCGCCGATGCTTTCTTCCGGGACCGAGGGGATCGTCATCGGGGTGAGCGGTCCGCCCGGCCGGTCTCCCTTGTTGCGGGGGCATTGCCGTCTTTCCAGCGAGGCGGTTTCGTCGCTGTCGGACACCCTCCTCCACAATGTCGCCGTCATCTGCACCTATGGCCCTACGTTGCGGTCGTTTTCTTTTCCGCTGGTTCGCGGCGAGATCGTATTTGATGAAGATATTCTGGTGGAAAATGGTTTTCAACAGGCTTTTTTTAATGTCGATCTGAAAACGGCGGGACTTCCGTCCGGACAGGGACGCTATTTTGTGCTCGCCTCGGTTCACACCTTTCTTTCAGAAGTGATTGCGTTTGATTGGGATAAGTAACGATGGCTAAAAAACAGTGGGTCAATCTCCCTTCTGAAGACAGCTCCACGGTCAAAAAAGCGACCTTCGTGGGGGATGGGGTCGACAGCGCCGACGTGATGGGGCGCAAGGTTTATATCGAGGCGTCGTTCGACAAAAAAGATGCGACGACCATCGCGACCTTGGAGGTCAAGCCCGACGGCGGAAATGCCGTGTACGAGCCGGAAGAGTCGAAGTTGGCGCACGATAAGACGGCCACGGCGAAGATCTCGGACGAGGGGAAGGCGAAATGGGAGGTGAAACTCTCCGCCGCGGGGGGCGATAAATTCAAATTCGCCGTGGAGCACCAGGGGAAGAAAAAGGACCTCCCCGACGAGTTCGAAACACACCGCCGCTTGTTCTACCAGGTGATCGATATGACGGGGGTGACCGGCCTCTCTTCTTTCGGCTTCTGGGAAACGGAATTCAAGAAGAACAAGCGGGAGATCAGCCTGGTTAAAATCGCCTCCAAAGGAGCGATCGATCGAAGTTATAACTTTGATTATAAGGGGAGCGAATATTCGCGCCTGTTTAATCTGGCCAAAGACAAATACAACGATGCAAAAGATCCCTACTGCTTTGCAGTGGTCTGGGCCGATTGCCTGGCGCAGGGGCCGACCGAGAAGGTGGTCGAAAAGACCGGTGTTTCCAAAGCAAGCGGGAGCGTGGCGGTGCCGCTCGGGGGAGGACAGCTCTGGAAGAATATCGATAAGGCATCCACGGCGGCCCCCTGGAATAAGATGATCGCTTTTATCTATACCAAAGACGGCTCGGAGCAGACCTTTCCAATTCCCGACCCGGACGTTACATCGACCTATACGGAGATTACGGTGAACACCCGAAACTTTCCGGAGGGGGTGACCGGGAAGATCAAAGCCAAGGTCAATGTCGCCACCGGTTTTCATGGCGGGTGGTCTTTCCCGACACAAAATATCATCGTGATCGCCACGCGCGGTTGGTATGATCGGGCCTACGCCGATTCGAAAAAAAAGGCGATTCTTATTCACGAGAGCGGACATAAAATTGGGATGGTCCCCGACGGAACGGGGGGGCTGAAAGAACAATCGACCTATGACAAAGTCCATGACCCTTCCAAGAACTCTCATTGCAATGACAACGCCTGCACCATGTGGTGGACCACCACATACGAAAAGGACGTTTTTTGCAGCGTCTGTGATAAGTCGGTCCGTAAGGTTGATCTCTACGCGCCGGGCCTCCAAGGATTCAAGCGGTTCTTCTAACTTTTACTCGAAGAGGACTGTATCGGACGACGGGCGCTCCTTTTTGATTTTGATTTTGGTTTTGGTTTGGAGTTGTACGGGAGGGCATCCTAACTTAAAGGAACGAGGAGAAATGACGGAACCGCGCGCTGTTGATTTATTTGCGAATGTCGAACCCGATAATGATAATTCGAATGAATGCACCCCCGCCATTGAGAACGATTTTATCGGGATTCGAATCAATGCTCCCGAAGTGATCGACTACACGCCGGGCGAGCGGGATCGAATTACGGGCGCCTTCGGGAGGGCCATCCTCTGCGGGATTTACCGCTTTGAATCGGCTTTTCTATTGGAGACCGACGGCTTTAAAAAAACGGCGACCCTGGTAGCGGTCGACACGAAAACGCATCGGCCGTATACGGCAAAGATGGTCCATGATCATCCGGAGATCCCCAACCCCGATCCGCCGCAGTATCCTCCCGAAATGCTCGAGGGGGTGTATGAAACCGGCTACTTCAACATTAATATGCTCGATTTTCTCGGATTGCCGGAACAGCCGGCGACGTATGAAGTTTTTGTGACCCTTCATCGGTACAAATCGAATGTGGTCACCGTCCGCCTCACCCCCCGCGATGAGAGGCCTTAGGCAGATGATCCTCCTCGACATCCTTGAAGAACATCTTGAAGAAGCCGACTTTCTTTTTCAGCAGTGGACGAATGCGCTGACCGATCGAGCCTACGATCTGGACGGCTTCGCCGAGCTCGAAGAGCGTCTGCTGGCGCACCTCGACGGTCTGGTCCTTGGAGGGAAAGAGGCCTGGACGCTCCTGGAACCGAAACTGGCCGGCGGCGAGGTAGGGGAGGTCTTCGCGGCGGCGTTCGTGGCGGTGGCGTCGGGTGAGCCGGCTCGGATCGGCCTTGTTCAGAAAACATTTGCCGAAGCTGAAGGGCCGGTCTTGGATGGGATCCGCCACGCCCTTCGGCATACCCCTTCTCCCGAGATCGAAAAGATCGTTCGGCCATCCCTCCATAGTGAAAAGGGCGCCGTTCGCGCGGCGGCGATCGATCTGATCGGCTTCCGCCGGTTACCCTTGGAGAGCCGTCTTCTCCAAGCCGGATTGCAGGAGAAAGATCCGCTCGTCGTTGCGGCGGCGGCGAATGCGGCCGGACGGCTTCGCCTTGCCGATCTGAAAAATGAGATCGAAGGGGCGTTGGAGAGCGATGCCGCTTCGGCGCGTCTCGAAGCAATGCGGGCGGGGCTTCTCTTAAAGAGTGAGAGGGCCTTGAGCCGTTGTCGGAAAGCGGTTCAGGAACGGGCTGAAGAGGGAGGGGAGGCGATTCTCCTTCTGGGTCTCCTGGGTCATCCCGAAGATGGGCTGCTCCTCGTGAATGCATTGGGAGAAGCGGCCCTCGCTCGAAATGCGGTCATGTCGCTCGGTCTTCTCGGCCGCGCTGCGGGGATGGAGGCATTGATTCAGTGCACGGCCGATCCCAAGCTTGCGCGGTGGGCGGGGGAGGCGGTTCGGACCGTGACCGGCGTCGATTTGGAGAAAGAAAATCTTGTTGCTCCCAAAGCGGAGGCAAAAGCGGAAGAAGAGGACGAACTTGAAGATGATCCCGATGAGGGGCTTCCGGTTCCCGATCCGGCAAAGGTGGAAGCCTGGTGGCGGAAAAATGCCTCCCGGTTCGACAAGAAGGCCCGATACCGGAAAGGCCAGCCTTACAGTCCGCAGAAATTGATCGAGCTTCTCCACACCGGCACGCTCCCCGAGCGTCATCATGCCGCGCTGGAGTTCGCCTTGATCGATTCGAAGCGTTCCCCTCTGGAGACGCGGGCCTTTGCGGCCCGACAACGGAAAGAGATGGCGGATTTGAAATCATCGTAATACCTGTCTGAACATAAACCAAAACCGATCGAAAAGGAGGAGCGCGATGTATCTCACACAGGATGCCAGGGTTGGCACTAGAACGTTTCGTTTTTACGCTGTTCAGAACACGCATAACCATACCAAAAGCATTGAATTTTCCAAGGCGATTAAAGAGCTGCTCAATGTCAGTTTTCCCGGAGATAAATTCGAGTTAGGACATTTTGCCAAAGAGCAATCGAGCATTCCGAGCGGAACGGATGTCGTCCAGCTCTTCTGGCGGAACAACGCCTGGACGAACCGATAAACGGAAAGAGAGAACCTCGTTTTTAATATCAAGGGGAGGCTCGGATGGAGATCCATATGAAAATGGGATCGGATGGAAAGCGGAAGGTCGACGTCCGGGTGGAGGGCCAGGAGCGGGGGGGAGAGCGACGGTTTCCGCTTAAGCTGTTGGTCTTGGCGGAGCTGTCTCCTCGGGAGGAGCAATCGGCCTCGTTCGGGACCGGTGCGGGCCGGAGCCGTGTCGACAAAGAAACCTTCGGCGCGGCGCTTCAATCGCTCGTCGGCCGTGTTTCGATCAATGTTCCCAACCGTTTGGGGGCGGTCCAAAGGAGTGGCCGATCACTCTTCCGATCGATTCGATCAAGAGCTTCCATCCTGATGCCGTCGTGGAAGCCGTTCCTGCTTTGAGAGATCTCCTCGAAATTCGCCAACGGTTGATCCGGCTGCGCAACAGAGAAATTTCATATGAGAACTTCCGGACCGAATTGGGACAGCTCCAGGGGGGAGGGAACCTCCTGGGGAGAATCCAATCGGCGCTCGAAGCACGTCCGGCCGACTCGCCCACAGAACGGCCCGCGCCCCCTTCTGCTCCCGTTCGCAGTTCTACCCCGTCCGGTGAAAAGGAATCGGCCCTCGATTCTCTCTTTGAAATGGTGGAAGCGCCGGTTGCGGATCGGTCTGCACTAGAATCGGCCATGGCTTCAACCTCCCGGCTCGACCGGTTCATTTCCGAGATCATTTCATCCGGACGCCCCGGAACGCCGGCCGATCCCCGCGCCGTCGACGCCGTTATGAAGGAGCTGGACGAGATGCTCGGCGCCCAGCTCGACGCGATCCTCCATCATCCCGAGTTCCAGCGGCTGGAAGCGGTTTGGAGGGGGATCAAGTTTCTCGTCGATCGAACCGACTTTCGAGAGCCGATCGAGATCGAGCTGCTCCACGCTCCCAAAGAACAGCTCGCAGAGATCTTCGATCGCGACATTTTTCAACCGGAGTCGGAAGGAACCGCCGAAGCGCCGGTCTCGGTGATCATCGCAGACTACATCTTCGATCGATCCCCTCGGGACATCGATCTGCTCCAGGATCTCGCCGAGAAGGCCGAACAACTCCAGGCGCCGCTGGTCACCTCCGTCGGTCCGGCCTTCCTCGGATTGGAATCGATCGGGGAGATGGAGCCGCTGGATGCCGTGGGGAATCTGTTCGATCAGACCGAATATATCAAATGGCGATCGCTTCGGCAGGGGAACGCCTCGCGGTGGCTGGCGGTTCTGTTCAATCGTTTTTTGTTTCGGCTTCCTTACGGGCCGGAGCAGAATCGGGTGAAGCGTTTCGATTTTCGGGAGTCGATCCGTTCGGAGCGGTCGTTTCTCTGGGGAAATCCGGTCTGGGGCCTCGCGAGCTTGCTGACGGCGAGCTTTGCCAAAACCGGCTGGTGCAGCGAGATTACCGGCGCCCGCGGCGGCGGGATGATCGAAGATCTTCCGTTGCGGGAGATCGCGCGGCGGAACGGGGAGAAGGGGCAGCTTCCTTTGGAAGCACCGATCTCGGAGGAGCACCGGATCGATCTGGCGGCGAACGGCATTCTGGCGTTGACCTGCCGCCTCAATGCGGACGCGGTTGTCCTCCCGGCCGTGCCGAGCGTGCATCAGCCGGAGCGTTATCCCGACCCAAAAGAGACGGCGCTGAGCGCCGCCCGGGCGGCTTTTCCATACCAGTTGGTTGCGGGGCGGCTCTCTCAGGCGATCGG
The DNA here is from genome assembly GCA_028865235.1 of Candidatus Manganitrophus sp. Lineage (GTDB taxonomy): Bacteria > Nitrospirota > Nitrospiria > SBBL01 > Manganitrophaceae > Manganitrophus. The sequence goes on along the minus strand of CP114561.1, from coordinate 462,010 downwards.
CCGCGTGGCCGGGGAGATCGGGGAGGGGAAATCGACCGCGGCGATCGAGCAGATTTTTACGAAGGGGTTGGCCGCCTCTCTTTCCGTCGATTCCGAAACGATGGAGGTCCAGGCGCGGGAGAGCGAAGAGAAACCGGACCGGTATGATGTGTTGATTACCTTCCGCCCCGACCGGGCGGGGCTGGCGCTTTCCGCACCGGTGGGGCTAAGCTTATCTCTGAGGAGATAGAAGTCGATCGGCCGTTATCCGCATGGGATTTTCTGCTGAAAGAACTGATTCAGAAGGGTCTTCACTTCGGTAATGGTAAAAGGCTTCTCCAGGCAGAGATTTCCCGTTTCTTTGACGAACGATTCTGTTTTGGGATTTCTCAGGTCCCCCGTGACGAACACGATCCGCCGGGCAAGGTCCGCAGAGCGCTCTTTCAGTTGTTGATAAATATCTTTTCCGCTCATGTCGTTTAGATGGATATCCAGAAAGATCCCGTCGAACTCCTCCTCATTGATCTTTTCCAGACCCTCGCTTCCCGACTTGGCTTGTGTGACGGCATAACCGAAACGGCTCAATAGACTGGATAGAAAATTCCGAATAATAGATTCATTCTCGATTACCAAAATCCGCTTCATCGCAAACCTTTCCTCAAGGAATGATCTCATTGACGGGATGAGCGCCGCCGCCCTCCGGAGTGATTCGCATTTTCCGGCATCAAATCCCCAGATTCATCAGGAACCCGGCGGCGCATAGCCTTCTAATTTTACACGAGGTTTGCGATCTGCACCAGCATTAAGGGACAATCCTTGAGAGAGGGCGGGGTGGGAAAATGCCGAGTTCTAATCTAGGTGCACTCTCTAAAGAGAGGGTTGGAGTGGGAGACGTCCGGGTCGCCGGTTTTGAGGTCCAGAAGGTAGTGCAAGACTTCATGGCGCCATACGGAGAGGGTTCCCACCTTGAATGAATTGGGGCGAACGTACTCGCCGCTGCATCCGTCGGCATAGTGCGGGCAGGGGAAAACCGGCGGCATCAGGATGACGGAAACGTCCTCATATTTCCCCTCGGTTATCCCGGCGCAGGCTTTTGTTTCGTCGAACGCTTTCTGTAAAAACTTTTCCGTCGTCGAATCGATAAAGAGGCCCGGCGGGGTCGATTCCGCGGAATGGCCTTCCTTCCCGCATCCGCTCAGGACGAGCAGGGCGGCGATTCCCACCAAGATAGAAGTGAACTTTTGAATGACTCCGAGCGACATGCTTCAATACCTTTACGGAATGAAAGCCCGATGACATCACGGTGTTCAACGGAACATAACAATCCATTCCATATCGCAAAAGACATGCCAGTGGTCTCCCGAAGAAATTTCTGGAATTAAATTAATAAATTAGAGATTTTGTTCAGGTGAAGAGGGAGAAATAAGGGTAAAAACGGGGCATTTTTTGGGCAATGTTGTGAAATGGGCTACATAGCTCTTTCGGTGTTGCTCCTAAAGGCTGAGATTGCACCTGGGGATCATATCGGCCAGAGCGTCGGCGCCGGAGTTCAGGGGAGGAGAGCGTTCACCGTGAATTGAAGGTCTGTGGACTTAATCTGATGGTGTTGAGGCCTATTCTTTAACGCTTACATATTGCCTCACGGCACTCTATAAGCCCAGCTTGCCAGGAAAAAACCGGCGCTAGCCGCTGTTGTCGGAATAACATCAATCGAGAAACCAAAAAGCCTTTGAGGGACGCCAGTGCTGCCGCCGCTAAGAAAAGCGTTCGCGATATTCACATTATTGTATGCGTAAACACAGAGTCTGCCCGCTGGCGCTTGGCCCGCTCCAGGACAAGTCGCTGTCGGAGTCCCAGGCACAAATTCGAGGATCGGCGCTGCTGTCCCAGCGGGAAGCGGGACTGGATAGGAGTCTGAGATTATAATGAACCCGGCATTGGCCGCGTAGCGTCCACTAAGCAGCCCACTAAAGATTTGGCCACTCTCTGCGACCTTATGCAATAACTGGCTCGTATCCATTCCTGCAGGATCTACTGTCGCAGCCTTATAGGCAAAGGGCACGCTGACTAATTGTCGGTCGGGAGAAAGTTGCTGGAATCCTGTTGCCCCATCGCTGAACCAAACTCGTAGAAAAGCAACGGAGTTATTATTAAACACGGCCGTTTGAATAGGGTCCATGTTCTCAAGAGTATCATCGCCGAGCTTTACGCTGAAGACTCCATTCGTAACCGGGATACCAACAGCGGCTGTCGGCTCAGACCCCGCTGTGCTGGTGAAATCGTTGGACCACCAAGAGATCGACGCAGCTGCTCCCTCCGCGTCTATAATTGCAAATTTAAATTGACCTGTTCCATTGAACGGTGTTCCGTTTACCGTAACCGTTCCACTATGGGGAATCATATTGGGGATCGATTGCCCCCATACCTCTCTCTGGAGAAGGAGCAGAGTGAATGCGAAAAGAATTAAAAACGAAGTTCGGTGTTTCATTGTGATCTCCTAATTTATTCTAGGGTCCGATGACATAATTCGAGCTTTTAGATTGTCCCGATGCTGACGGCGTTGTATCCGGCGCCGCGTTCGCCAAGCTTGCGACCTTGTAATCGGTAGATGAGGCGATTCCTCCCTCTCCTCCGACCGCTGGAGAAATTCCAGTTATATCTGCGAGAACGTAATTTGTGGAACGCCTGGGGGACTCGGCAGGAGGGCGGTCTGCCGCACTGTTAGGATCGGTCCCGATCTCTACCTCGGCCAGATTCGTAAATCCGTCGCCGTCATTGTCGGGATACCTGATCGTATTCGCGGCGAAGATTATCGCCGTTGTTCCTCCCGCCGTAATATTGCCAGTCGTGCTTGCCGTCGCAACGAGCACCCCATTCACGAAGTAGTTAATGACAAAGGTGTGGTTTCCGACGGAGAGATCATTGATCTGGCCAGTGACGTTGTTTGCCTCGATTGCAAGGGGGATCGGCGCTCCGCCGTCGACCACCACTTCGGCGGTGAGAGTCCCGTTGACAATTTTTTGAAGACGAGCGGGGAGAGGGACCGAGAAACCGTTTTCTGCCCCTTCGGAACCATTCGGGAGTGTGTTCGATTGTGGATCTACCCCATCTGCGCACGCGGCAAGAATAAGAAAGAAAATCCATAGGAAATTGGCTTGAATTTTATGTCGAAAGATCGTCATTATGTGCATACTTTCAGTTGATTTTTTTAAAATGTTTCGTTTCCAATATTTCTTTATTGTTCTTTAGGGATTGGCCCCGATACAGTGGCAGATCCGGTGGTAGGACTTCCTGCTCCGCCCCCCCCGCCACCACCGCCCCCGCCACCTCCGGCTGCGGCAGCACCAACCACAACGGCTCCCGCAATGGCCCAAACCCACCATTTCTTGTACCAGGGTTTCTCGGGAGCGGCGTCCGTCTTCAGCGTCGTCTGTTTTTCTTCGGCTGGAAAGACCCTTTCAGTGAAGGCTTCCTCTCTCCCTTTCTTTTCAGGAAGAGCGGGGGCAACCACAAGGGTGAGGGGAGAAAATGAAAAGCCTCGCAGCGAGATATTTCCGGCTTGATCGGCGGCCTGAATGTAGTATTCGACGCCCGGTTCGGCGATATCATCTTTCGGAATAGAGACTGCATAGGTTCCTGGTTGCAGCCGTTCCATGTTGATGCTCGAATATTCTTCTTTTCCCATTGTGCGGTAAAAAAGGGTCACTTCTTTAAGCTCGGTATTGTCGGTAATTGTGGCCTGAATGTTTGCAGATTCGCCGGATCGGAATTCATGAGTAGGAGGATCATGTTGAATTACAGGAGCGGTCAGGTCTGTATCGGCGATCAATCTCAGGGATTGGGCCCACAGGGGCGCGGTCGGGATGACGAGAAAGGTATAAAAAGCGATGAAGCTGAGGAACAATGCTCTGTTTTTCATATAAGACCCGTATGGATGGGTTGTGTAAGAAGTGAAAACTACCAGGGTTTGAAGGGCAAGTCAATCAAAAAATGCTTGGAAGGGATGATTTATGAAATTAAGTTTGGATGCGACAAAAATGGAGGGGATATCCTAATAAACAAAATAAATGGTATTCCGTTACGTGTAGGGGCGAATCTTGCCTGCACTGTTCGACCGTGTATTCGCCCAATATTGATATGGGAACAAAGGGCGATCACAAGGATCGCCCCTACAACGGGCGGACCAAAACGCAGGTAATATTGTCTTTTCCGCCGTTTCGGTTGGCCTCTTTGATCAGGATGTCGCAGGCCGATTGGATGGAAGAAGGGGAGGAGAGGACCTCCGCGATGCGCGCGTCGGAAACCATATTGGTGAGGCCGTCGGAGCAGAGAAGAAAGAGATCGCCCGGTTGGAGAGGCTCTTCAAGAAGGTCGATTTTGACTTTTGTCTCCACGCCGACCGCGCGGGTCAGAATGTGCTTCAATTTGGAGGGGAGGGTCGCTGGAGCGGCCTTCCCCGAAGGAGGCTGCATCGCGGCGAGGGTGTGGTCTTGCGTCAGCTGCGCGAGGCGGCCGTTCCGCAGGCGGTATGCCCGGCTGTCCCCCACATTCGCAATGATGGCCGTCTCCCCGGAGAGGGTCAGGGCGACAATCGTCGTTCCAACGGTCCCGGGGCCGGTCAGGGTCTCCGTTCCGTCGAAAACTTTCACCTTCTCCTGGGAAAATTGATAAATCCGGTTGTTCGCTTCCTGAATCGCCTCCGTCAGCAGAGAGGCCGGTTTTTCTCTGCTGGAAGAGAGGAATTTTTTCGAGACGGTTTCCACCGCCATGGCGCTGGCGACCTCCCCGAAAGAGTGGCCCCCCATCCCGTCGGCCACCAGATAAAGGCCGGCTTCGTCCGAGAGAAAGAGCGCGTCTTCGTTGTGGGCCCGTCTTGAGCCGATATCGGTCAAACCGGCCCTTTCGGTTTTTCCGCCGGTTTTCTCCTCATTTCTTTTGAAGTGATTTTTAAAGCTATTCCAAAGCACCGGCATCCTCCCATATCCATCCCGACGGGGCGCGTTTGTAGGTGATCCGAAGGTATTTCATCTCCCGTTCGGGAACATCGACCAATCCGCCGACATAAAAGTGAATGACCTTTGCCGCCGAATCGATCTTCTCAAAAACAACGACCGCCTTTCGTGTGACCGACGGAAAGAGATGGTTTTCCAGATTGGCAAGGCTTGCCATCTCTTCTGAAAGGGTAACCTTCCTTGTCGGCGTCGGGGCGTACTGCTTTCCCGTATCGGTCACCGCGACAATATCGAGACGGGGAAGCCACCGCTTGCCGGTCCCGTTGCTGATCTGAATCGGCCAGGCGAGATCGTGGTAAGGGCCCTTCTTTGCGATCTTTTCTTTGACCTCGATCGGCGTTCCCCAACCAAAGTCGAGCGAGGCCGCCCGGGAGGAATCGACCTGGAGTGCGACGATGAAGAGTGAAAAAAGGAAAAAAGAGAAGCTGGGTGAGCCGGCCGATCTTATTTGATCTGAACATCAATGGCGTTTTCCAATTCGAACGAGAGGAGCAGGTTGCACGCTTGTCCAGCGATCCACTTCTGTTGAGAAGGAAAAGCAAAGGATATGCCGAGGGGGAAAGGAGACGGGGAGTCGGAGAGAAATGCAGCCTAACCTTATGAATTAAAGAGAAGTTTCGTTTTTGTCGGGAAGAAAGTCAACGAAGGCAGGTTCAACGTCCGGCGCATTGCATTTCAAATTTTTGAAATGAGGGTTTAAAGAGTTGAAATGAAGAAGAATGAAGGTGTCCTCAAAAAGTTAAAGTCGTAGATGATATTTTGGCCGAACGAGGGTTACATGTTGGCGCTTCGTTTCGCCGCTTCGCGGAGGTTGATCCCATACTTTTTCAGCTTGTAGTAGACCGTTCCCCGGCTGACCTTCAAGGTCTCCGCCGCCTTGGCGGTATCCCAGCTGCTTTCTTTGAGAATCTTAAGAAGCAGCTCTTTCGAAATGGCATCGAGCGGGGCTTCGTCTTCCATCTCTGCGGGGCTGTTCCAGGCCTCTGAATCGAAAAGAAGGGTCTCGTCCAGAAGCTGGGGGGATCGGGAACGGACGAGCGCGCTGTAGAAAGCGTTCTCCATCTGTCGGACATTGCCGGGCCAATCGGCGGCCTGAAGCCGATGGAGCGCTTCATCGGTCAAGACCGGCTTGGCCGGGAGATTCAATTCCTCGCCGAGCCGCTCGATAAAATGGGCGGCGAGAAGGGGGATATCTTCTTTTCGATCCCGCAGGGGAGGGAGGAGAATCTGAACGACTTTGATCCGGTAGTAAAGATCGGCGCGAAAGGTCCCCTCTTCGACCGCCCGCTCCAGATCTTTGTTGGTCGCGGCGACGACGCGGGTATCGACCGGAGTCTCGCGCGCGCTTCCCAGCCGCATGACGACCTTTCCCTGGAGGAAGCGGAGAAGCTTCGCCTGGGCGGCCGGGCTCAATTCGCCGATCTCGTCGAGAAAAAGGGTTCCCCTATCGGCCTCCTCGATCTTTCCCTTCTGAGTGGTTTGAGCGCCGGTGAAGGCCCCTTTTTCATGTCCGAACAGCTCGCTTTCGATCAGATCGAGCGGGATGGCGGCGCAGTTGACGGCGATGAACGGCTCGTTTCTTCGCGCGCTTGCCTCGTGGATCGCCCGGGCGACCAGCTCCTTTCCGGTCCCATGCTCTCCCCGGATCAGGACGGTGACCGGATGACCCGAGACATCCTCGATGAGGCGGTAGATCTGCTGCATCGACGGGCTCTCTCCGATCAAGATTCCGAAATGGCTGCGGAGAGGCGCGTTGGAAGAGGAGGCCTCTTGTCGTCGATCTTTTTCTTGCAGGACAGCCTGGGGTGTTTTCTTCGGAATCGGGACGGTGTGATCCTCCTGCCGACGGGAGCAATCGATCTCAAACGGGTAGACCCCCAACTTGCACTGCGGGGGAGAAGGGTTGATCCGGCGACCGGTTTCCCGTCGAGGAGAACGCCGTTCGAGCTCCGGTCTTCCAGACGGAAAGCGTCCCCCTCCTGTGCAATCACCAGATGAAGCCGTGACACGTGTTGATTGGGGAGGACCAGATCGTTCTCGGAAGAGCGGCCGACGGTAATTTCACCTTTGGACAGGAGCGAGCGCTGAATGAGTTTTTTATCGAGATAGACTTTGAATTCAAGCATCCCTTACCAGAGCACCTTCCCCCAGCCCGCTCCCTCTTTTCGAATGAGCACCTTGCTCTGCTTCCATTCGTCCGGGGGGGAAACGACCTTGCCGTTTTGGTCGACCAGCCGGGTGATCACCACATTGGCGGAAGCCAGCTCTCCGGCGAGCGAAAAGTTGGCGATGGAGACTTTGACGACCGGATGGTCGCGGAAGATCTCTTGCAGGATGCGGGTCCGGCCGTCGGAGAGATTGCTGATTTGCATCAGGGCGGCCATGTCCCGTCCTTCATACGCCTTCTTCAACTTCGATAAAATTTCGCCGACCACCTCGATATCGGGCCGCGGCGGAACGACCGGCGTCGGCGGGGTCTGTTTTGCGATCTTCGTCTCGGCTGGGGGGGGCGGACCGGAGGGTTTGGCGGGATTTTCCGGTGCGGCCTTCGGCGTTGCTACGGCCTCTTTCTTCATCGGTTTGGGGCTTGGCGCGGAGGTCGCCTTGGCGAGTTGCATCTGCGCCTCCTCTTTCGCCTTTTTGAACCCTTGGTCGGCGCGGACGAAGAAGTCTTTTGCCTTCTCCAGGGTTGCCCCGGCCTCTTCATATTGCTTCCGGTTCATCAATTCGCTTCCCTCTTGGAACGCCTTAGCCCCTTTCCTTTCCAAGTCGGCTGCATTTAAATAAAGCTGGGAGGCGCGATGGCGGGCATCGAGCCGGTCGGCCTCGAAATTCGATTCGGAGAGATCACTCTGCGCTTTCCGCGCCTCGGTCTCGATCTCATTCGCTTTCGCTTGCGCGGCCTCGATCGGATCTTCCCGTTTCGGCTCCGGAGGGGCGGGGGTGCTGACCGGGAGGGGAGCCGGCGCCGGTTCAGGCGGCGCGGCCGGCTGCTCCACCGGACGCGGTGGGGGCGGGGAAACTGCCGCCACCGGCTCGGGAGCCGATTCCGAATCAGAAGAAAAGAAGTAGACCCCTCCGGCGATCAGGACGACCAATCCAACGACGCCGGCGAAGATCGGGACCAATCGTTGCCCTTGACCCGCGTGAGTCTGGCCCGACGGGGGAGGGGGAGAGAGGGAATGCGTTTTCTCGGGCAAGTCGGATCCCGGTAAGGGAACGGGGGTGAATTTCCCGGTCGACGGGCGTTGAATGGGAGGGGGCGTTTTGGGAGAAGAGAATTCCGCGCTTTTCTTCGTATCCGCTCGGCCCGGGAGCATCGTCGTCGACTCTTCTTCGTCGACCGGTTGTCCCGGCGCCGGCGTGGTGTCCGAAGGGAGGGAGATCGCCCGCGTCATCGTCCGATCGAGGGTATCTTCGTCGGGATTCTCATTTCCGAGATTCCGGATCTTCTCGATCAAAGTTGCCGCGTCCGAAACGCGCTCCTGCGCCTGTTTTCTCAGCAGCGATTGGACGAGCGTTTGAATGGGGGAGGGGATATGATCGGGGAAGGTGAGGTTGAATTCCTGCGGCTCGTAAATCAGCTTCGCGATGATCGACATCCGGGAGAGCCGCTCGAACGGCGTGGTCCCGGTCAGCATCTCGTAAAGGACGATGCCGAGCGAGTAGAGATCGCTCCGCCCGTCCATCGCTTCTCCGCGCGCTTGCTCCGGCGACATGTATTCCGGGGTGCCGATGATCTGGCCGGTGGCGGTCACGGAGATTTCGTCGGTGGCGGCGGCGATGCCGAAGTCGGCGAGCTTCACCTTGCCGCGGCTGTCGACCATGACGTTGCTCGGCTTGATATCCCGGTGGACAATTCCTTGCGCATGGGCATAGGCGAGCGCCTCCGCCATCTGCAGGGCGACCGAGAGCGCCTGCTCCAGAGAGAGGGGTCCTTTCTCCAGGATGACCTGCTTGAGGTCCTTTCCCGGAAAGAACTCCATGACGATGTATTGCGCGTTCTGATCTTCCGAAACGTCGTAGACGCGGATGACGTTCTCATGGTCCAGCCGGGCCATGGCGCGGGCCTCGCGCTGAAAGCGTTTCACAAAAGAGGTGTCTCCGGTGTATTGGGCGTGAAGGACTTTGAGGGCGACGGTCCGGTTGAGCGATTTGTGGACCGCCTTGTAGACGATCCCCATGCCGCCGCGCGCGATCTCCCCCTGGATTTCGTATTTACCGGAAAAAAGCTGGTTTTCCATCGGAGAGCCGCTGAAAGGTGATGAATCGGTTGACGTTTCGGTTCAGACTTTTTATAGACTGCCTGTATTCATACCCCAAATTTGACACGATTTCAACTGAATTTGTGGGGGGAGAGGGGGAAGCCGATAGTGCCTACAGACCAAGGCGAGGATGCGTGATTATTGGGGATTGCGGAAAAAAGTGGTAGTGCTTCAGGGTTGTTAGATAATATGGGTTTTCTTTTGGCAGGTTTCACATTTATTCGTGCATGCTCTAACATTGTATCAGCTTCAGCATCTCGTTTCTTTTTCCCGTAATACCTCCCGTAGTATCCTAAGATTTCAGTTTGGGCGGCACAGTCTGATTGATCTCCAGGGCACGCAGAAGCAGCGCCTGCGCGTCTCTTCAATTTGTTCCTCTCTGCTTTTTAATCTCCAGTCATTCGGCTTTTGGCATTCCTGCCACTGCAACACCCAAGTCAATGTCAAATCGGTCGGCCAATAAATGCTGGTATGTGTCGCTGATTTCTTCCTCTATTTTCTGAGGTCCTAAAATAAGTTCAATGGCAGGCTGCGTCGGTTGAACATCAAGCGCCTCCTTGGCCACATCCTGAATACCCACTTTCATCGCTCTTAACCGTTCGGACAGGGCCGGATGCGTATCGGTCGGATGGCTTAAATGCTTCGCTTCAAGTCCCTCCAGTGCGCTCGGAGAAGAATACTCCTGCACTTTGTCTCCGTAAGTCTTGCTCGCATTGACTAACATCTTTTCCCCTTCATCACGTCAAGGGCCATCTGATCAACCGTCTCCCAAAGACCGCTAAATGCGTGGACCTTCACCAAAGCCGCTGCAAGGGTTTTGGGACTGGTGAGAGAAATCCCCGCTTGATCGGCGGCAAGTTCCCGCTGGCGGCTGATCCGGCTTTCTGCCGTCGCAAAGGATTCGAAGAAGTAGCCGAGCACGGCGATGGCTGGAAGAAGTGCGATCAGCTTAGAATTACTGTTTCCTGCACTTTGGAGTGCTGCGATAGAAGTGAGAGTTCCCCGGTAGATCGGATAAAATTTGAGGCTATACTCCGTATCTTGACCGTGATAATGCCCCAACTCATGTCCGATGATTGCTGCGAATTCGTCTTCGTTTATAATTCGGCACAGAGGAAGGGAACAATAGAGCGTCCTTCCAGAAAGCGTTCCATCGAGGCAGACGACATCAGCTTCCGTTACAAAAAAGTTCGGATCAAGGCCGACGACGATCTGCTGCGGTTGAAGTGCTCCAAGCCGTTCGGCAAACTCGTCTACCTTCTCCCAGAGGGCCGGCGCCTGTTCTCGCGAGACCGTCTTACCGATCACCCTTGTTTCTGCCTTTCGAAGGAGGGAGAAGAGATTGGAGATCATCGACTTGATTCCCAAAAACGCGCCGATGCCGACCGCCCCGATGATAAAGAGGTGGACCCTGTTGATCAAAACGGACTCGCCATAATAGAGAGCCGCCATCATGATGGTGGCATTTAGAATGACTAGCCCAATCAATACGATCACGGTTACATAAAAGCCCGGCTTGAAGATGGAGAGGAGCAGCCGCCGGTCGTTTTGCGCAGCCGATCCTGCAAAATAAATGGCGAGGATGAGGGCTAAACCGAGTGCTGCTGCTCCAACGGATCCAATCGTCATTAAGTTGAGATGAGAATTTGCACTACAAACCTCCGCCATCTCCGGATTCGGCTTTTCGCAAATTCGATCAAGGGAGAGCCCAGAAAGCACCTTGGGATCGATATCGGGCACTTGCTTCTGTGCGGCCGAGCGAAGCTGTGAATTATAATAAACTTGGATTCCCTCCGAGGTCATCAATCCAAGCAACGGAATACCGAAAATCAACCCGAATAGCCATAATCGATTGATCATTGCTTTCCTTCGTTTGAAACAAGCACACAGTTTAGAAGCCAACGTCCGTAACGTTTTCCAGGCAAACACCCGCATGATACTGTTCCTGAGAAAGAAAGTCAATTTCGGGATTTTTATGCCTCTCGCTTGAGGGGTGGATTGGATGAATAAAGGCGGGGAGCTGTGATACAAATGATGCGGGAACGCTGGCGGCGTGACCTCTTTCCGGGGTGCGCTGGCAGCTTCCGGGCCTCCTCCTTCGAGGCTGACTTTCCACATTCGTTATGTTTTAGTTTGATTCAAAGATACGAAGTAAAGCGATGTGCTTAGAGGCTAACAAGAAACGAAGGAAAGGAACAAAAAAAGCTGCTTGTTCTAGATATGGTGCGGAAAGATCATAGGAATCCGTTAAATTTGTTTATTTTTCTCCTTTTTAGATATTGCTCAATTGTATCCCGTTACACTACCGTATCGGGGTAACAAAAAAGCCCCTCAGTTGTGAGCTGAGGGGCCTTGGATCTACAACCACGCATCCTGGGAAGATGTTTAACTGCGTTTGCAGTCGTAGTTGTTTTTTGAACCTATCATAAGTCGTCCTCGATAGTCAATAAACAACCTCCCTCTGCGATCGCAATTACAGTTCATATTTGGAACTTAACAATCAAATAGAGAGGTGAGGTATGCCTTTTCCAGAACAACAGAAACGATCATTTACCAAAACAGGGATCGAGATGCTAACCCAAAACCAAATGGGAATTTATGGAATTTTCAATGATACTGGATGCATATATATTGGCCAAGGAGATATTCGTGAGAGGCTTTTACGGCATCTCAACGGCGATATTCCGTGCATCCTTCTTAAGAAGCCGATCTATTATTTGGGGTCGGTGGTATCAGATCATGTTCAGCGAGAAAAGCTTTTTATTATGGAATATAAACCGAGCTGCAATCAAAGACTCGGTTAGTCAGTAAATGAAAAGCTTTCGCCGATTCATATTCAAGTAGAGTATGCTCTGGGTGCGTGGGGTCCGTTTTGTGATAATGGTCCCTAGGTCTGAGTCTGGCTGACTCCACGCACCTTCTGGGCTTTTTAAGCGGCTGGCCGATCAGGAAGGTTTTTTCTTTGTTCTGGGAACGGATCTGTCAGACGTTCGAGGGAGAGAGGTTATAGTCTCGCAGATTTGTCGGTGGAATACCCTTCATAGTAAGAAACAAAATTATTATCATTAAAATTACAACAATGGAGTTGTTAGTTGTGAATGGGGAAATGATGTGTCGGAATACGGCCTTGAACCTTGGCAGTCATCTTTGGATGCGACAAAAAATGTCTGATAATATATATTATGTAAAGTTTATGAGGTTTTTAAAGAGAAGACAAGCGAAAGGTATTTCCGGTTAGTTCATACTTCCACTTCGATAAATCAATTCGCCGCTCCCTTTTTGAATTCAATAACCCTTCCTTCGCGAGCTGTTGAAGCGCATCAGGATACCGGCCGTATCTCAAATAATAAAGATCGAGCGCAAAGAGAAGATTGTCCCGCTCGATTCCCGCCCGGAGGGTTTTCATCTCCAGAATTGGCTGAATGGCATTGGAAAGGGTTACATAAACCGACTTGAAGGCAACAATTGAAAAAATCACCATTGCGGCAACGGTGATGCTGTTAAAAATGATTCGGATAATCTGCTGCTGCCTGGAGAGCTCTTTAAATGTGAAGCCCGACTTCTTTCGCTGGTTTTTTAACGACTCTTCCTTTGCCTTGATCCTTCCTTGAGAGATCAACTCGCTGAGCGCCTTGAAAACGGGAAAGGTCCCCCTCTGCGCGTGGTCGACGATCTCCTGGACTGTCCGTTTTCCGTCGATCCAGGGGAGCAGCCAGGCCCCTTCTTCTTCCTCCGGCTCGGAGAGGTTTGCCATCGATTCGAAGGAGTCTTCCTCCTTCTTTTCAGACTCCTCATCGGCAGGCGCCGGGGGGGGCTCTTTGGGAAGCACCTCGAAGACCATCTCGGTGGAGGGAACTCTCTTTTGAGGAGGGGCCATTCATCGGTCCGCGTCGCCCCTTCCATCAAAATGGAGTCGGTGCTCAGCGGCTCGATGAGCTGAGAATCGTACGACGTCTCTTTGGCCTCAAACTTATAACTTCCCGATTTCCATTCGAAGAGCGAGAAGACCGTCTCTTCGGTCAGGATTCGATTTAACTTTTTGACCGCGTCGGCCGGAAGGTGTCCCGCTTGGACCAGGGCCCGCGCAAGCGGTTGGTTGTCCCTTTTCTGCGCCCTGAGAAGCGCCTTCAATTGATCGCTGCTGATCTTTTCCGCTTTGATCAGATTGTCGGCGAGCCGCGCATCTCCCTCTCCATCTCCCGCGGAGATGATTTGCCCCTGGTTGAACTCGATGAAGAGGGTGGTCTTTTCGCGAGTCAGCCTCAGAACCCCCTCTTTCTTTTGAAGGAGGATCATCTGGAAGATCTCGGGAAGTCCGAACTCTTCGATGGAGCCTTCTAGAGCCATGATTCATTGCTCCAAATACGCATCAGGTCGAGTGTCGACGCGATGTAGAGAAGCACCATTGCGACGGGACCCCAGATCCATCGGCCGCTGTGTAGGTGCCAATGCGTTGATGAAAAGAGGACCTCGCCGAAAAAGAGATAACCGGCGAAGAAGTAGAAAAGAGATAAAAGGATAAATCCGACCACGGCCCGCTTCATGGCGAAATGCCCGCCGCCGGGAAAGAGGAAGAAAGGAAAGAGCCGGCGAGGAACCTTTTTTCCTCGGACTCCAGAAGGGCCATATCGCTTTTCTTGATCGATTTGAATTGGGTTCCGCACTGTCCGCAGAGATGATAACTTAAGAGGGTTCTCCGGCACCGATTGCAGATCGCCTTGTGGCAGAGGGCGCAAAAAGAGGCGTCGTAGAATCGCTCGAAGAGGAATGAGGATATTCCCAGTCCGAAAAACAGCAGGAGGGCAACGACCGCGGATCGGCGAAGGGGGATCTTTCCGGCCATCCCCTGCCAGATTTTCTCGGCATGAGCGATCTGGTCCGGATGGGGCGTCACCGCCTGGCGCCAGAGGTCCATCTTTTCGAATCGCTCGTCGATCAAGGGAAAATTGGGGAACTGGACGCTTTTTCGCGTGTAGCCTTCCACCCTGCCGTTATCCAGTGTTTTGGCGATTTCATACTCCCGGGTACCTTCCTCAAAGGAAAGCATCTCCCGATAGGCGAGACTCATATTGTAATGGGCCGAAACGAGTCCCGATTCGGCGTTCAGCGCTTGCCGATAGAGATCGATCGACCGGGGATATTCTTTCAGATAGAAAGCGAGATTGCCGAGATTGTTTAAAACCATCCCGGGGCGCTCATCAAGGGCTTCTTGATAAATTTCCTCGGCCCGGCGGTAATCTCCTTTTTGCGTCTGATAAGAAGCATGGATCACCGCCCCCCGCCAATCCGGTTCGGCCGGGTCGATTTCCGGCGGCGACCAGTAAAAATCTTCCTGATGGTTTCGGACCATCTGATTCAACATCGGACTTTTCGCCGTAAAAAAGGTGAGAAGAAGGGGAAGGCTCCAGGCGGATAACCCGACGGCGATCAGAAAAACAACGGCGATTCCCTTCTCGGAGCGGCTGTAAAATCCCCAGAAGAGGAGAAACGAGATCGAGAGGAACCATAAAATCGAAAGGCCGAAGACGAAAGGAATAAAAAGTGCGCCGGCGAAAAAGAGGCCCGCCGCGACGGGATGGAAATATCCTCGTGATCCTTCAGAGATCTTATGAATCCAGAGCGGACTGTATGAGAAGAATGAAAAGAGCAGAAAGGTCAACAACGCAAGAAGGATTGCGAAAAAGGATAATATCAGAAAGGTCCCGGCGATCGAATGAGAAAACCAAAAATCATTGATTGTCAGTTGAAGGGCGGTGAAGTAGTGATTCACCATCGCGGGAAGATCGGTCTTGCGAGTTGTCCAGACGAGGTGGGAGAGGAAAAAGTGGGGGGCCGGCGAAGCGGGGAGAAGGCAGCGGCCGCCTCCCCGATCTGCTCCGCCTCGGCGAGATCGCCCCGCTTCAGCGCTTCCTCCGCTTTCAAGAGGAGGTAACCGGCGGCCAAATCGGATCGCTCTATCCCATGGTCGGTTTTAAAGGTGTTGACCTGGCCCGATTTGAGGATCTCTTCAAAAGAAAGGGGCGGAGCCGGTTCCGGAGCCGGCACGGACGCGACCGGGATCTCTTCCGCGACGGCGGTTTCTACTGTAACAGCGGGCGCTTCCGCTGTCGTGACCGAGGGGGTCGATAAAATAAAGACCACCCATAGATAAATGATTTTATCCTTCATTGCGATGGGCCTGCTCTTCCCGACCGGCGATCAGCCGCTGAATGTTCTCCTTATGTCGAATATACACCAAAATTGAAATTATGGTGGAGAAGAGGACAAATTTCATTTCTGGTTTTAGGAGAACCGCCAGGAAGGGAAGGGCCGCAAACGCCGAGAGGGCGCCCACCGAGGAATATTTGCTAAAGGAGATCCCTGCGATCCAAATCAGCAGGGCGATGAGGGCGATGAGGGGGGCGATTCCCAGAAAAACGCCGAAGCTGGTGGCGACCCCCTTTCCCCCTTTGAACTTGAGGTATACCGGGAAGATGTGACCCAGGATGGCCGAGAGACCGACCAGAAGAAGTCCTTCTTCCGGAAGATTAAAAAGCCGGGCGGCGGCGACCGGGAGAAGCCCCTTGAGGAGATCGCCGATCAGGGTCAAGGCGGCGGCTTTCTTCCCCGCCACCCGCATGACATTGGTCGCCCCGATGTTTTTGCTTCCCGCTTGCCGGGGGTCGATCCCCCCGCTGAATTTCGAAACGAGAAGGCCGGCCGGGATCGATCCGACGAGGTAGGCGATGATCACCGATCCGAATTCAATCAGCATCGTCTATTTGACCTTCATCAAATTCACCTGCCGGCCGAATTTGATGAAGTATTGTCCGGCGGAGTAGATGGCGAGCGCCGTCGCGATCAGGAGAAGGAACAGGCCGATCTCATGAAAATAGAACGCGGGGAGATCGGTGATCAAGAAAATAATCGCGACCGTCTGAAGGAACATCTTGTATTTCCCCGTCCCCTCCGCGGCGATGATCACCCCTTCGGAGGAAGCGATCGCCCGGAAAGCGGTCACGGCGAATTCCCGCCCGATGATAACGATGGCGATCCAGGCCGGCACGCGGCCGTTCGCGACCAGCAGGATCAGGGCCGCCACGATTAAAAGTTTATCTGCGACCGGATCCAAGAATTTTCCGAATTGGGTTACCTCCTTCCGCCGGCGGGCCAAGTAGCCGTCGAGGAGGTCGGTCAAGGAGGCGACCAGGAAAATCACTGCGGCAATGATCGCCGATGAGGTGGACGGCCGCGAGAAGAAAAAGATGAAGAACGGGATCAGCACGACCCGGATCATGGTGAGGATATTCGGCAGGTTCATGACAGATCCGTTGACGTGTTGTTTTGGGATGGGGGCGGAAGCGGGATGGATATCACTCTTATTCTGGACCATTTTTCTCCGGCTTCGTTTTCCAGCGTCGATGCATCCAGACCCATTGGTCGGGATACTGTTTGATGTGCTCTTCAATTCGGGAGGTAAAGCGCGCCGTATTGATCTCAACGTCCTTTGAATGTTCGGCGCTCTGCACCAGGGTCATCGGTTTCTCGATGCTGATCCGATGATGGTCGTTCGGAAGCCGTGTGATAAAGCACATCATCGTCGCCGCCCCGCTTCGCAGCGCGAGCTCCGCGGCGCCGGCCGGGGTGTATGCTTTTTTGTTGAAAAAATTGACAAAGACGCCGTTGACCTTGGTGTCCTGATCGATCAGAAGACCGAGGATTTCTTTCTTTCTCAGAACGCCTAAGATTTTTTTGACGAAGAAGGGCTCCCCCGGCTGATCGTCTCCACCTGAAAGCGGGATCGATGTTGCACGATCCATTCGTCGATGCGCGGGTCGTAAAGGGGGGCGGCGATCACATGGAGCGGATAGCCGCGAAGCGACAGCGCCGCCGCCATCAGCTCCCAATTGCCGAGGTGGCCGGTAATCAGAATCGTTCCATTTCCCTTGCATTCGGCTTCTTTGAGATACTCTTCCCCTTCGATTGTAATCAACGACTCGATCTGCTCGGGCTTCAGGTTTGCGAAATTGATGATCTCAATCAGCCCCTTCCCCAAATTTTGAAAACTCTTTTTCAGAATCTGATGGAGCTCCCGCTCCGGTTTATCGGAGCCGAAAGCGATCCGAAGCCCCTCCAGCGACTTGGCCCTTTCTCTCCGGAGAAGGTAATAAAGAAGGGTGCCGATCATGCCGCCGAGGCGAACCCCCCATTTCCAGGAGAGCGGCCGGGTCAAAAAAGCAACCGAGGTTAATGCAGCAAAGATAAAAGAGCGGACCAGTTTTTTAGAAATTTTCATAAGTGGCTCTAGATGACGTCAGGCAGGCGGCGTGTGGGGTAAAAAAAATGCGTCGTTTTCTTTTCCGCCTTCTGCCTTTTCCCTTTCATGTTTTGTTTTTTTTGAAGCTTGAACGGAGAGGATGAAATCGATGACTTCCCGGACGGCCCCCTCCCCTCCCCTTTTTTTGTGACCCAATCGACTTCCTGTTTGACGGCATCGACCGCGCTGGCGACCGCGATCGAAAAGCCGACCCTCCGAAGCAAAGTAAGATCGATGAGATCGTCCCCGATGAATGCGACCGCTTCATCTTGCAGACGATGTTTTGCTTTGATCATTTCGTATGCGGCCTCTTTGTCCCGGCTTCCCTGATGCACATCCTCGATGCCGAGCTCTTTGGCCCGCCAGGCGACCACGGCAGACGAACGGCCCGAAATGATCCCGACCCCGATCCGCGCCCGTTGCAAGAGCCGGATGCCGTGGCCGTCATAAATTGAAAACCCTTTGATCTCCCGTCCGTTCTCATCAAAATAGAGGGTTCCGTCGGTCATTACCCCGTCGACATCGAGAAGGAGATAGCGGATTCGCATCGCTTTCCGCCGTCGCTGAGAAAGGGGGACCGGCCGGCGCTTCACTTAGACGACCCCTTTTTTGAGGAGATCATGAAGATGAAGGATGCCGTCGACATGCCCGTCCGATCCCGCCACCACGAGGGTGGTGATCGCGTGTGATTCCATCATGTGAATCGCCTGCGCCGTCAGCGCTTCTTTTGAAATGGTTTTCGGACTCCGGTTCATCACCTCGCGCGCCGGCAGGGAAAAGATATCCCGCCCTTCGTGATCGATCTTTTTGATCAGCCGGCGAAGATCCCCGTCGGTGATCACCCCCGCCAGTTTTCCGGCGGCGTTCAACACGGTCGTCATCCCGAGTTTTTTGGCGGTCATCTCCAGAACGACCTCTCTCATCGGCGTCTCCTCGGCCACTTTCGGAATGTTGTTCCCGACGTGCATGGCGTCTTCGACCTTGAGCAGAAGTTGTCGCCCGAGGGAGCCGCCGGGATGAAAGAAGGCGAAGTCTTCTTTTCGGAATCCCCTCTGCTGAAGGAGCGCGACCGCCAGCGCATCTCCCATCGCCAACGTGGCGGTGGTGCTTGCCGTCGGCGCCAGCCCCAGCGGACAGGCCTCTTCCCGAATCGAGATATCCAGAACCACATCGCTCATCTTCGCCAAAGTGGATTTGATGTTTCCGGTCAGGGTGATCATTTTCAGATCCATCCGCTTGATCGACGGCAAAATTCGAAGGATCTCCTCGGTCTCCCCGCTGTTGGAGATCAGAAGGGCGACATCTTCTTTCGAGACCATGCCGAGGTCGCCGTGGATCCCCTCCGCGGGATGAAGAAAAAAGGCCGGGGTGCCGGTACTGGCGAGGGTCGCCGCGATTTTCTTCCCGATCAACCCTGATTTTCCCATGCCGACGACCACGATGCGGCCTTTACTGTTGTAGCAAAGCTCGACCGCCTCGACGAATCGGCCGTCGATCCGATCGATCAGGTCGGTGATCGCCTGGGCCTCGATTCTGAGGACCCGCTTGCCTTCTTCCAAGATCATGGGGCCTTCCTTTCTCCGAGCGCCTCGAGAATCCGACCGACCTGCCCGAGCAGCTGATCGAGCTGCGCCGGATCGATCATGTTCGGTCCGTCGGAGGGGGCCTGGTCCGGAGAGGGATGTACCTCCAGGAAGAGCCCGTCGCATCCGGCGGCGACGGCGGCCCGCGTCAACGGCAGGACGAACTCCCGTTGGCCGGAGGAGACTTTCCCTCCCCCTCCCGGCAGCTGGACGCTATGGGTGCCGTCGAAGACGACCGGATAGCCGGTCCGCCGCATGATGACCAAAGAGCGCATGTCGCTGACCAGATTGTTATATCCGAAGCTGGCGCCCCGCTCGGTCAGGAAGATTTTCCGGTTCCCGGTCGACTCCAGCTTTTCGACGACGTTCTTCATGTCCCAGGGCGCGAGGAACTGACCCTTCTTCACGTTGACGACCTTACCCGTCTCGGCGGCGGCGATGAGGAGATCGGTCTGCCGGCAGAGAAAGGCCGGGATCTGCAGCACGTCGACGGCTTTGGCGGCGGCGGTTGCTTCTTCAGGCCCATGAACATCGGAGAGGACCGGAACGCCGACCGTCTCTTTCACCTTTTGGAGGATCTTCAGCCCCTCCTCCATTCCCATTCCCCGGAAGGAGCTGACGGCGGTCCGGTTCGCTTTGTCATAGGAGGATTTGAAGATGAGCGGAACCTTGTGCGCGGCGGCGATCCGGGCGATTATCTCCGCCGTCTTTAAGACGAGATCTTCGTTTTCGATGACGCAGGGGCCGGCGATGAGAAAAAAGTTCCCATCCCCTAACCGCATCTTTCCGATCTCAACCGAGTGAGGCAATCGCTTCTCCTAGAAAATATTTTCCATTTGCCATTGGTCATGTGTCATTTGCCAATCATAAATGGAAAATGGAAAATGAACAATGAAAAATTTTCTCAGCCCCCGGCGCGTTTATGCTTCAGCGACGCCTTGATGAATTCCCGGAAGAGGGGATGCGGCTCTTGCGGCCGCGATTTAAACTCGGGATGGAACTGAACGGCGAGAAACCAGGGGTGGTCCGCCAGCTCGATGATCTCGACCAACTTCCCATCCGGGGATAAACCGGAAAGGACGAGTCCCTGTTTGGTCAGAAGCTCCCGGTACTGGTTGTTGAATTCGTATCGGTGGCGGTGCCGCTCGGAGATCTCGGTCTGCCGATAGGCCTCGTAGGCCTTCGTTCCCTTCTCCACGCGGCAGGGGTAGGCGCCGAGCCGCATCGTCGCCCCCTTCTCTTGAACGTGGCGCTGATCGGGCAGGAGATCGATCACCGGGTCGGGGCTTTTCGGCTCGAATTCGGAGCTGTTTGCCTTGGAGAGCCCCGCAATGTGTCGGGCAAACTCGATGACCGCGCATTGCATCCCGAGACAGATGCCGAAAAAGGGAATGTCCCGCTCCCGCGCGTATTCAATCGCCGAGATCTTCCCCTCGATGCCCCGGTTTCCGAAGCCGCTCGGCACGAGGATGCCGTGTGATCCCTTCAGGACCGGCTCGACCCCTTCGTCTTCAAGCCGCTCGCTGTTGACCCAGTCGATCACGACCCGCACCTTGTTTCCGATTCCGCCGTGGATCAGAGCCTCGCTCAGGCTCTTGTACGAATCTTCGAGGTCGACATATTTGCCGACGATGGCGATTTGGACTTCGTCCTGCGGATGCTTGATGACCTGCACGATTTTCTCCCAGCTCTTCAACTGCGGCGCTTTTGCCTTGCAGCTTCAACTTTTCGACGATCATTTCGTCGAGTCCTTCCTGGTGGAAAACGAGCGGCATCTCGTAGATGCTGTCGACGTCGGGCGCGGTGATGACCGCCTCTTCCGCGACGTTGCAGAAGAGCGCGATCTTCTTTTTGAGATCTCGTCGGGATATACCGGTCGGTGCGGCAGAGCAGGATGTCGGGCTGAATGCCGATGGCGCGCAGCTCCTTGACGGAGTGCTGGGTCGGCTTGGTCTTGATCTCGCCCGGCGGCCGTGATAAACGGCACCAGCGTCAGGTGGATGAACAGGGCGTTCTCCCGTCCGAGTTCGACGGCCCATCTGGCGGATCGCCTCGAGGAACGGCAGGGATTCGATGTCGCCGACCGTGCCGCCGATCTCGACCATCGCCACATCGATCCGTTCCCGCCCGCCTTGATGCAGCGCTTGATCTCGTCGGTGATGTGCGGAATGACCTGCACCGTGCCGCCCAGATAGTCGCCGCGCCGCTCCTTCTGGATCACGGTCTCGTAGATCCGGCCGGTGGTGTAGTTGTTGTGCTTCGACATCCTGGCACGAGGTGAAGCGCTCGTAGTGCCCGAGATCGAGATCGGTCTCGGCGCCGTCCTCGGTGACGAAGACCTCGCCGTGCTGGAACGGGCTCATGGTGCCCGGATCGACGTTGATGTAGGGATCCAGCTTCAGCATGGTGACCGTGAGGCCGCGCGCTTCGAGAGATGGCGCCCAGAGACGCGGCGGCGATGCCCTTGCCGAGGGAGGACACCACACCGCCGGTCACGAAGATGTATTTGGTTTTGGTTTGCTTTTTCTTCACTGGAACCCTCCGAGTGCTAAATTGCGTGAGGAGTCGGCATTTAAAATCTCTCTCGCTTTGACCAGATCTTCCGGTGTATTGACCTCCCAGAAAAAGCGAGCCTCTTCCCTTTCGATTTCAAGGACGCGGACCCTTCCCCCTGTTCCAGAACGCGGAGCTGCTCAAGCCGCTCCATCTTCTCCAAGCTTCCCTCCGGCGATTTGGCGATGCGGAGGAGAAAATCTTTGTGGTAGAGATAAATACCGTAATGTTTATAAAAGGTGAAGGTCCCTCTTTTTGAGAATGCCTCTTTTTCAACGTGAGGGATGGGAGATCGCGAAAAATAAAGGGCCTCTCCCCGTTCATTCGAAACCACTTTGACAGAGTGCGGGGAGAAGACTTCTTCCTCATTTGTGATCGCCGATTTGGCTGTGATCAAGTCGGCCTCCCCTCGTTGAATCAACTTGCCGCCGATTTCAATGATCCGGTCGAGCGTTGCGGGCTGAAAGAGGGGGAGATCGCCTTGAAGGTTCATGACCTGTAAAGCGGGGAATTGCGCGGCGACTTCCGCCACCCGCTCGGTCCCGGTCCGGTGATCCGACGAGGTGATCATCACCTCCCCGCCGAAGCGTCGGACCGCTTGAGCGATCCGTTCGTCATCCGTTGCAACCAGGATACGGTTCGGGCGTTTTGCCGCCGTCGCCCGCTCCCAGACATGCTGGATCATCGGTTTTCCATTGAGGTCGGCGAGCGGTTTTCCCGGAAACCGGGTGGAGGGATATCTCGCCGGGATGACCACCAAAACCGAATCCGCGGTCATTTTCATGAGAGGGCTTTCTTCAGCATCGTTTTTTCGATCGCCGTCGTTCCGACCATCCCGACGACCACGCCGGCGGCATGATTGGCCAGCCGCGCCGCGGCCGGCAGCGGCGCCCCGGCCGAGACGGCGAGCGCCAGGGTGCTGACCACCGTATCGCCGGCGCCGGTGACATCGAATACCTGTCTTGCCTCGGTCGGAATATGGGTGGTCTCCCCGCTTTTATCAAAAAGGCTCATCCCCTGCTCCCCGCGCGTGATCAGGACCGCCTGGCAGCCGAGCTTTTTCAAGAGCGCTTTCCCGGCTTGGTGGAGGGTTGCCTCGTCTTCAATATCAACCCCCGACGCCTGTGAGGCTTCCAGATGATTGGGGGTAACGACCGTGACTTTTTTATAAAGAGAGAAATGGTGGACTTTGGGATCGACGACGACCGGGATACCTCGCCGGAGTGCCAGGGGGAGGATCGATTCCAAGAGACCTTCGGTAATGACCCCCTTGGCGTAATCGGAAATCACCATGCAGTCGATCCGGTCGAGTTGGTCGTTGATGAATTGGATGAACTTCTTTTCAGTTTTATTTGAAATTTCGCCCTTTTTCTCGTGATCGAACCGGACGACCTGTTGCTGGTGGGCGACGATCCGCGTCTTTTTGGTGGTCGGCCGCTCTTCCTCGACCACAATCCCGCCAATCTCGACCCCTTTGGATTTCAGCTCTTCCGACAACCACCGTCCCGCTTCGTCGGCGCCGATGACGCCGCACAAAAGTCCCCGGCCCCCCAGCGTGAGGATATTGTGGAGCACGTTTCCGGCGCCGCCGAGCAGCACCGACTCCCGCAGCACGTTCACGACCGGAACCGGCGCTTCGGGAGAAATCCGCTGAACGTTTCCCCAAATGTAGTGATCGAGCATCAGGTCCCCGACCACCAGGACACGATGTCCATCGAACCGATCGAGGTACGGCCGAAGCTCTTTTTTAGACACCGCTTCGGTCATGGCTGGACTGTTCCCTTGTAAAGGAGAGGCGGTTTTCTTTTTCCGTCGAGAGGAGGACATACCCTGGGAGTCCTAATTGACGTCGCAATTAATGGATCAATTTTCCGATTCGGTTCCAACGGACCCAACTCGCCTCGCCATCCCACGACCAGTAGATGATAAAGGCCTGGCCCTTGATCTTGGAGAAGTCGACGAATCCCCAAAAGCGCGAATCGAGGCTATGGTCGCGGTTGTCTCCCATGACGAAGTAGGAATCTTTCGGAACGGAGACCGGGCCGAAGTTATCCCGATCCGGCACGGAGTGCGCCGGATTGTCGTCCTCGTGGATGGCGTACGATTCGTCCTGTTTCTGGCCGTTCAGGTAAACTTCCTTATTCTTCACTTCAATGGTATCTCCCGGAAGCCCCACGACCCTTTTGATGAAATCTTTCGACTCATCTTTCGGGAAACGGAAGACGATGATATCGCCTCGATGCGGCTCCCGGATCGGAATCAATGTCACGTCGGTAAAGGGGAGACGAACTCCATAGATGAATTTATTCACCAAGATATGATCGCCGATGTTCAGCGTCGGAATCATCGAGCCCGACGGAATCTTAAACGCCTGCACGACGAACGTCCGGATCACCAATGCCAGGATGATGGCGATGACCAGCGTTTCGGCGTACTCCCGAATCGTCGATTTTAATTTGTTCTCTTCAGGCAAGGCTAATCCTGAACTTTCAGGACTGCAAGAAAGGCTTCCTGTGGGATCTCCACCCGGCCGACCTGCTTCATTCGTTTCTTGCCTTCCTTCTGCTTCTCGCAGAATTTGCGCTTGCGCGTGATGTCGCCGCCGTAGCACTTGGCGGTCACGTTCTTGCGCAGGGCGCTGACCGTCTCGCGCGCGATGATCTTGCTCGCCGATGGCCGCCTGAATGGCGACTTCGAACATCTGTTGGGGAATGAGCTCTTTCATCTTCTCGGCCAGCTGCCGCGCCCGCGCCTGGGATTTGTCTTTTGCGGCGATGATGGAGAGCGCATCGACCGTCTCGCCGTTGAGCAGGATATCGACCTTCACCAGATCGGCTTCCCGGTAGCCGATGAATTCGTAATCGAGCGAGGCATAGCCGTGGGAGAGCGATTTCAGGCGGTCGTAGAAATCGAGAATGACCTCGTTCAACGGCAGCTCATAGTTCACCATGACCCGTCCCACATCGAGGTAGTTCATATCCTTCTGTGTCCCGCGCCGGTCTTGGCAGAGCTTCATGATCGATCCCAAAAACTCATCTGTCGTGATGATCACCCCTTCGATAAAAGGCTCTTCAAACCCGGCGATCTGGTTCGGCGGGGGAGCTTTGCCGGATTATCGATGTGAAGCACCTCTCCCTTTTCAGACCGTGGTGACCCGGTAGACGACCGTCGGCGCCGTGCTGATGAGGGAGAGCCGGTACTCCCGCTCGAGCCGCTCCTGGATGATCTCCATATGGAGCAGGCCCAGGAAGCCGCAGCGAAAGCCGAAGCCGAGCGCCACAGAGGTCTCCGGCTCATAGTTGAACGACGCGTCGTTGAGTCGAAGCTTTTCGAGCGCGTCGCGCAGATCCTCGTAGCGGTCGGTGTCGATGGGGTAGAGGCCGCAGAAGACCATCGGCTTGACTTCTTTATAGCCGGGAAGCGCCTCTGCCGCCGGGCGTTTCGCGTCGGTGATCGTGTCGCCGATCTTGGTCTCACTGACGTTCCGGATCCCTGAGATCACACAACCGACCTCCCCGACCGAGAGCGAGGTCGCTTCTTCCGCTTTCGGCGTAAAAACGCCGAGGGAGAGGACTTCGTGTTCGATGCCGTTCGACATCAGTTTAATCTGAGATCCCTTGCGGATCGTTCCATCAACCACTTTGACCAGGACGACCGCCCCCTGGTAGTTGTCGAACCAGGAATCGAAGATCAGCGCGCGAAGCGGCGCATCTGCCTTTCCGGACGGAGGGGGAACGCGACGGATCACCGCCTCCATGATCTCTTTGATCCCCTTCCCCTCTTTGGCGCTGGCGAGGATCGCCTCCGAGGCGTCGAGGCCGAGGATATCCTCGATCTGCTGTTTGGTCTTCTCAACGTCGGCGCTGGGGAGATCAATCTTGTTGATCACAGGAATAATCTCAAGATTGTTGTCGATGGCGAGGTAAGCGTTGGCGATCGTTTGCGCCTCCACCCCTTGTGTGGCGTCGACCACCAGGAGCGCCCCTTCGCACGCGGCGAGGCTTCGGGAGACCTCATAGGTAAAATCGACGTGTCCCGGTGTATCAATTAGATGGAAGATATAATCATGCCCATCATCCGCCCGGTACTTTAAACGAACGGCATGGGCTTTGATCGTGATCCCCCGCTCCCGTTCCAGATCCATATCGTCGAGGAGCTGATCTTTGAACTCTCGCGGGGTGACCGCCCCGGTTTTCTCCAACAGGCGGTCCGCCAGTGTTGATTTTCCATGATCAATATGGGCAATAATCGAAAAATTTCTGATATACTCTTGCAAGTCGCACTTCCCTAAAACTATAAACTTTAGAATTATATTGATTTTCGACCCCATTGTCAAAAGGGAAAAGTGCGCTCACCCTTACTTTAAAATGGACCCGAAACAACGGTTCTACTGCAGAAGACCTGCCACCTCCTTCCTAATTTATACCGGTCCGAACACCTGTGCGTCGACGGTTCGTTTGTAGGGGCGTATGCAATACGCCCCTACTCTGATGAAGGAGGGTCAAAGAAACCCGTTCATTTTTCTTGCAAAAGAGGGCACAATTTAATAACATTTTAATAAAGTTTTCATTTTTGCTTAATATCTTTCACATAAACTGCGCTTAAGGAGTAGTTCTTTCTTTACTTTCTTTTATGATACTTAAAAAGTTCAACCTGAAAATCAAATTCTCGCTTCTCATCGGCGCCCTGCTTGGTTTGACCCTTTCTCTCTCCTATCTGATTACCTCCCGGCTGATGACCGAATCATTGACCGAAGAGGTGACTCTCCGAGCGGCTTCGATCGCTCAGGGGATTGCCCAGTACAGCCAAGAGGCCATTTTAACGCGAGACCGGCTTGCCCTGGAAACAATGATCAGCGAAGCCTCTAAAGATCCGGCCATCCTTTATATTTTCATCGTCGATGTAAAACAAAATATTCTCGCTCATACTGATATGACGCAACAAGGACGGACATATTCTCCTTCTGTGGGGGGAGGACAGCGGCAGCTCATGGGGGGGTCGAGTTGCTGACTTCGCACGATTTGGACGGGAGGGAGCGTCTTGACGTGATTACCCCCATTCTCTTCGCCGGTCAACAGGTGATCGGCTCGGTTCATGTCGGGTTCTCTAAAAGACCGATCTACGAAACGGTGGCGCAATCTCAAAAGAAAATCAGGCTCTTCATTCTCCTCGCCCTCTGCGTCGGCCTATTGGGGGCGTGGCTGTTGGCTTATGTGATCGTAAAGCCGATCCGTCGGCTGGTTCAAGGGGTGAAGGCGATCACAGAGGGAGATTTCCCCCAGATTCAAATGAAGTCGAATGATGAGATCGGCCTTTTGGTTTCAAACTTCAATGAAATGTCGAGAAACCTCCGGGAAAAAGAGTTGATCAAGCGGGCTTTCACCCAATATGTCTCGGAAAATATTTTGGAGTCCTTTCTGCAAAACCCCAAAACCTTGCAATTGGGCGGGACACGGACTGAAGCAACGATCCTTTTTACCGATGTTCGCAATTTCACTGCCTTAGCAGAACAGTTGGAGCCTTCCGAGGTCGTCCATATTTTGAACGACTATTTTGCAGCGGTGGTCGAAGTGGTCCAAAAATATGAGGGGACATTGGATAAGTTCATGGGCGATGCGGTGATGGCCGTTTTTGGAACGCCCGTCCGCCATGAGAACGACGAGGAACGGGCCGTTCGCGCGGCAATTGAGATGAATGAGCGGTTCCAATTGCTCAAGCAAAAATGGATTCGGGAAGGTTATCCTGAGATCGAAATCGGAATAGGAATCAATACCGGCGAGGTGATTGCCGGGAATGTCGGCACGCTGCAGCGGCTCGCTTATACCGTTATCGGCAACAGCGTCAACATGGCGGCGAGAATCGAAAAGCTGAACAAGCGCTATCATACCCAAATCTTGATCTCTGCGAGCACCTACAAACGTCTTGAATCAATTCTCGATGCGATCCCCCTTCCCCCGACTCGGGTTCGTGGAAAATCCGAAGAGATTCAGGTCTATGTCGTTGTCGGATTCCGAACCGATTCCCTCTTTCGAAAAAAAACGTTGAATTCGGCACTGAACAGTACAAACTCATCTAAATTAAGTGAGGTTTTGTTTGAGAGCGTTCTTCCTTTTTGTCCTCTTGGGGGCAACTCTGTTTACTTCTTGCGCTTATTTCTCTCCTAAAGAAACAGATTTGAAAGAGCTCCAGCAGACCCCGGAGCCCCCTGAGACTTCCGAGCCGGCAAAGGCAAATCCGCGCCTGGAAGCGGGCCAACAACTCTTAAAGCAAGGGAAGCATAAAGAGGCGATCGTCGAGTTCGAGGCGGTCCTCAGGGCCGATCCTTCCAGCCAACCTGCAGTCCTGGGTCTCAGATCGGCGCAGAAAAAATTGAAAGAAGAACGCGAAAAGACCGCCCGAAGTCTGATTCAGTTAAATGAGAACGGTCTCCAATTCTATCATCGAGAGGAGTACCTGAGGGCAGGTCTGGCCTGGAAGGAGGCGCTCGAGTTGTTCCGTTCCCAGAATGATCCAACGATGGAACAAGAGCTTCCATTTCGAATCGACGAGATCACCACGCATCTGGATCAACTGATCCGTATTCTCGTCGACAAAGGGATTCTTCTCTATCGTCAAGGGGAGCTGCAAAATGCCGTCTATGCCTGGCAGGATGTCTTGATCGTTGAACCTGAACATGCGGAAGCAAAGGACTATATTCATAAAGCCCGCGTCAAAATGGAAACCCTGGAGACGTTCTCTTCCTCCCCTTCCTCGCCTTGACACCCTTCTTCCGACTTTTGTATATTAGAAATATGGAGGAAGGAAAACGGATGAACCCAAACGATGAAGAACCATTTGAAAATGAACGTCTTCAGGGGTTGGTGAAAGAGTTGACCGAGAAGATCAGTCATCTCTTTGCAGAGAACGATCAGATCAAGAAAATCCTTGAGAATATCGAAAAAGAGGGATACCAAGTCGATCTGGTGGTCGCTTCCCTCAGTCGTCTCCTATCCGATCAAGATGAGGCTGAAATCGAGGGACTCGAAGATGAAGAGATCGAAGAGGTTCCCTACGAGTTGAACCCGTTCGACTATGCCTTTCTTCAGGCGATCAAGGTCAAGCCGTAACATTTCAAACAATAACTATTGACAATCTGCGCTTCCTTTGTTACTTTCTGCCTCATTGCCGAGATAGCTCAGTCGGTAGAGCAGAGGCCTGAAAAGCCTCGTGTCCGCAGTTCGATTCTGCGTCTCGGCACCAATTCTTTCAAGCACTGACAATTAGCTTCAATTCTCACCGACCTATCCTCATTTTCTACCACTTACAATTTTATGACTTTCCAAGCCAGGGCGGCGAGTTCTCTGCCGCCCGGCGATTGGGAGTCTTAAAAGGGATATCCAGTACCGAACCTCGCCAAGCGATCTGCCTCAAAAACCTCTAAACGATCTTCATGATCATAT
Organism: Candidatus Manganitrophus sp.; assembly: GCA_028865235.1. Taxonomy (GTDB): domain Bacteria; phylum Nitrospirota; class Nitrospiria; order SBBL01; family Manganitrophaceae; genus Manganitrophus. The sequence goes on along the minus strand of CP114561.1, from coordinate 432,883 downwards.
GACCAGTCCGTTGTCGGTGGTCTCGGCCCACTGTTGACGACGAATGGAAACTTCCGTAGGAATGAAGCTCGATATTTTCTCTTGATAGTTCTCTCCCCCCGCTTTATCATTAATAGAGAAGATGCAAAAAAGAGGTGACTATGCGAAAATTCGTCCTTCTGGTGGTGGCGCTGATCTTGGTCGGTTGTGGAGATGGAGGCGGCGGTGGAAGACTGGAGGGGGTCGGACCGGGTGAACCCCAAATAACGTCGTCCCCTCCTTCGGCTCCAACCCAAAATGCGAAGATTGAACTCAAAGGCGAGATTAATCGAAAACTCAATTCACTTGGAAACTTGGATTATCTTGGAGAGCTGATCAACAAGGGCGAGGATCCGGCGTGTCTGGTCAAAGTCGTCATCAACTCCGAAAATGCCTCCGGTGAATTGATCGATTCCAAATTTACCTATGTTCATGGATCAACCCTTTCGATCCATTCTGCTGAAACCGATTCCTGTTTGGGACCTGGAGAGGTCGGCGGGTTTCAGATTAACACATCTCTCGAATCGATTCCGGCATCGGCTTCTGTCGTCATTAGTTGGGATGTCGATACGGCGTCGGTCCCAAGGGTCCCTTCTTCAGAGGTCATGCTCGTCGGATCTGTCACTGAAGCGATCGACTTTTTTGGTGAGGTAACCCTTCGGGGGCTGATTAAGAATGATTCGGTTTACCCGTTAATCTCCGTTAAAATAAGCTTTGTCGCGATAAAGGACGGGCTTGTGGTAGGGACGTATTTCGCCTCTGTAAAGGGTTCAAGCTGCGACGCGACCAACACGTGTCTCTTGCCTGAGGGATCTGGACTGTTCGAAGCCGGCTTGAATCTGCCGCCGTCCGAGTTGGACAGCTATTATTATAAAATAAATTATAGTATCGCTGAATAAATGAGGGGGCACTGAACAGAGGAAGACGTTTTCTGAAGATGAAATCTTCGTTTGGGGGGTAATTAGGATTACTTATCTTTCGGATCTTTAGGAGGTTTACAGGCAATGGCTGCAACGAAAAGAACAAATATTCCCGCGAGCGCCAACACTAAATTTCCCATCAGTGCACCCCCTGCCGTTGTCTATAATCACCTTGGAAACGTATGCGCAACGCATGATCCGCTTTCGCTCACGATGTGATCCGCGGTGATAAGCATTTGATTTAACATTCCCCGCGGCGGGGAGCTTCAACCCTTGTCTGCTACCTTATCTCAGAAGGTCTGATCATATCAATCAAAAAAGATGTCTTTCAAAGCCGAATGGATACTTGTAATAGTTTACCTTTTCATATAAAATGTTTTACTATATAGCACGTTCTTCCCCACCTTTTACTTCCTTGAAAGGAGAATTTATGTTCAGGAGAGTGACTATCTTCGCTCTGGTAATTTTGCTGCTTCCAGGAATGACCGTCCTGGCCGCGCCAAAAGACAGTCCTGATGCCGGGATAAAGCTACTGGAGGATTTCCAGAATATATTCATCACCCTTGCCGATCGAGTGAAACCGACGGTGGTGAATATTGCTCCTCAAACAGGGGCCCTCCCGCTCGTCCTGATGAAGGGCCTCGGGAATCGCCGCGTGAAAGAGCGCCGGAAGCTCCTCCCGGCTCTGGATCGGGTGTGATTGTCGATAAACGGGGATTTATCGTAACAAATAATCATGTCGTGGGGGATGCAGACGAAGTCGAGGTCCGGCTCTCCGATAAGACCAAATTTACCGGGAAAGTGGTCGGAAAAGATCCCGATACCGATCTTGCGTTGGTCAAGATCGAAGCGACAAAAGATCTCCCCTTTGCCATGCTGGGTGACTCCGCCAAAATCAAGGTGGGGCAATGGGTGATTGCCGTTGGAAATCCCTTCGGGTTGGATCGAACGGTGACGGTCGGCGTGGTGAGCGCGTTGGGGAGAGAAAATGTCAACCTCTCTCGATACGAGGATTTCATCCAGACAGACGCCTCGATTAATCCGGGCAACTCGGGCGGACCGTTGTTCAATATCCGCGGCGAGGTCATCGGAATCAACACCGCCATCATCAATTTCGCCCAGGGAATCGGATTCGCCATTCCGTCGAACATGGTCGAAGCGATTACGACGCAGTTGATGGAGAAGGGAAAGGTGACGCGCGGCTGGCTGGGCGTCGGGATCCAACCCCTCACCCCGGAGCTGGCGAGCAAGTTCGGCGTGAAAGAGAACGAAGGGGTTCTGGTGAACGAAGTTTTCGATGGAGACCCGGCGAGCAGGGCGGGAATTCTGCCGGGCGATATCATTCTAAGGGTCGAAAATTTGCCGGTCGATACCCCCAATTCGTTGGCGCGCGTGATCGCCGGATTAATCCCGGGGAGAAAGGCCAACATTGAAATCATGCGGGACGGAAAGAAGAAGATCGTTACGATCGAATTGATCGAGCGAAAAGATGAGGCGGTTACGGCGGCCATTCCGAGGCGGCCCGAAGTCTTTCTTGGATTGAATGTTCAAGACCTTACCCCGGAAATCGCCGAGCGCTTTAAGCTTAAAGAAGAAAAAGGGGTCATCGTCACGAAGGTCGAGCCCGGAAGCGCCGCGGAGGCGGAAGGTTTGAAGGAAGGAGACCTGATCAAGGAGGTCAATCGCGAGAAGGTTGACAGCACCGACGAGTTCAAGAAAATCATGGAAAAGACAAAAAAGACGGAAGCGGTTCTCCTTCGAATCAGCCGGGAGAATCGGGCATTCTTTATCGTCTTAAAACCGAGCGAGAAATAAAAAGCCCACGTTTCAACGGCGACGGCCCTCCCCCTTTGGGAGGGCCGTTTTTGTTTTCCCTTTTTATTTCATTTATCGAAGCGCAGTCCGGGCTACTGATCGACGGAGGGAGCAGGTGACGTGCGGTCCGATTTTCTCCGGTTGAATTCGGTTAAATTGACCGGTAGATGGATGGTCATGGTCGTTCCTTTGCCGAGTTCCGATTGGACATCGATGCTGCCGCGGTGTTCTTCAATGATATGATGGCACATCATCAAGCCGAGGCCGGTTCCCTCATTTTGTTTTGTCGTGAAAAAAGGATTGAATAGCTTTTGAATGTTTTCTTCGGCGATGCCGACACCGGTATCTTCAACGGCCACATGGAAGAAGGCGTGGTCTTTTTTATCGAAGTCGGCGGATGTTTTTACCCGGATGTAGCCTTCATGGGTCGCCTGGATGGCATTCAGAAGGATATTTAAAAACACCTGCCGTATCTTTTCCCGATCAACATAACAGAGAGGAAGATCGGGCTCGAAGTCTTGCCGAATCGTCAGCCCTTTCTTTTTTGCTTCATTATCAATAAAGGTGATGGTTTCATAAAGAAGATCGTTGATATTCACCCCGTTTAATTTCAGCCCCTCTTCTTCGGGGGTTTTCGAATAGTGAAGAAGCTGACTGATCAGCATCTGAATCCGATGGGTTTCGCCCAGTGCGACGGCGTAAAATTTATCCCAAAACTCCTCGTCTTTCACTTCTTCGTCATATTTTTTAGGAATCATCTGAAGAAAGGTATTAATCGCGACCAAAGGGTTGTTGATTTCGTGCGCCATGCCGGCCGCCAGAATCCCGATCGCCGTCAGCCGATTGGCTTGAGCCATTTTTTTGAATGTTTCGATTTTTTTCGGCATAAAGGCGGTCCCGCTCTTTCACCAAGTAGTAGCGCTCGATCCCCTGCTTTAGGGTTTGTTTTAATTCTTCTTCGTTGTAGGGCTTGGTGATGTATCGATATACTTTTCCCCGGTTGATTGCGTCGATCACCAATTCTATCTCGGTATAAGCGGTGATAAGCATCCGAATGAGGTTGGGCCTCTTCACCGAAATACGCCGAGCAATTCAATGCCGGTCATATCCGGCATGCGTTGGTCCGAAACGATCAACGCCAATTCGGGATGCCGTTCGATGAGCTCGAGCGCAGCCTCCCCGCTTCCGGCCGTATGGATTGTAAACTCTTTTTTGAAAAGATTTTTGAATGTGACGAGGGCCATCTCTTCGTCGTCAACAAAGAGAATCGGATAGTCTTTATATCGGAGCGCTTCCGGCATAGAGCCCTTTCCCCGCTTTTTCCGTCGGGACGCCGGGTTGCGTCAGTGGAAGAGAAATAACGACCTCCGTTCCCGAACCGACTTTGCTCTTCACGTCGATCTTTCCGTGGTGGTTTTCGATAATCTTGTAGGTGATGGTCATCCCCAGCCCCGTTCCCTTGCCCACCTCCTTGGTGGTAAAAAACGGATCAAAGATATGGGGAAGGTCTTTCTCGGAAATACCCGAGCCGGTATCCCGGACGGAGATCCGAACGCGGTCCCCTTCCTGCTCCGTTTTGATGTACACCTCTCCTTGATCGGGAATCGACTGAACCGCGTTCTGAAGGACATTCATGAAAGCCTGGTTGATTTGTCCGGGAATTGCCTCAACGGATGGTATTTTCCCGTATTCCCGTCGGATCGTAATTCGATGAGCGATCTCGTGTTGAAAGAGTTGAAGGGTTGATTCAAGCCCTTCGTGAAGATCGAAGGGCTTCAGAACCTCTTCATCTTTTCTTACAAATGTTTTTAAGCTTTTAATGATATTCTCCGTGCGGTCGAGCCCGTTTTTGATCACTTGAACGGAGATGTCGATATCCTCGAACAGCTCTGTTCTTTCAGCCGGATTCAGTCGATCCGCAACCTTGATCTGTTCCAACGAGCGCCGGACAATGGCAAGACTCCCCTTGGCGAAGCTGATCGGGTTGTTGATTTCATGGGCCACCCCTGCGACCAAAAGGCCCAAGGCCGCCATTTTCTCCGATTGAACCAGCTGGCTTTGCGTTTCCTTGAGCTCTCGCAGCGTCTCTTCCAATTGATGATTCCGAGTCTGGATCTCACGCTCCAATTTTCTGAGGTTGATCAGGGAACGAACGCGGGCGCGCAATTCTTGAGAGTTGAAAGGCTTCGTGAGATAGTCGTCCGCGCCGTGTTCCAATCCTTCGATCTTTGTCGTAATGCCGGTTTTCGCCGTGAGGAGAATGATCGGAATGTGGCAGGTGCGCGGCTCTTCTTTTATTTCGCGGCAGAGCTGGTGGCCGTCTTTATACGGCATCATCACATCCGAGATCACCAGGTCGGGGATCTCGGACTTGGCCCGCTCGACCCCCTCTTTTCCATCTTTAGCGAAGAGAAGTTGATATTCGTCTTTTAATTGCGATGCGATATAACTGAGCATGTTCGGGTTATCTTCGACCAGGAGGAGGCGATGCCGGCTGTCGGTACGGCTTGTCTCTTCCGGAAGAGGGGCCGCTTCCCTTACGATGTCTGCCGTGACATAATCCGCCTGGGTTTCGAGAGATTTGGTCCAATCCTCTTCTCTCCTCTTTTCCGGGACGGGAACGATCTCGGTTCGGCGGTCCAAGGCCCCCGGGACATCTTCCAGCCGGGTATAGATCGGGATGGTGAACAAAAAAGTCGTTCCCCTTCCCTCTTCACTTTCCGCCCAAATTTTTCCATGATGAAGTTCGACCAGCTCCCGAGAGAGGGCCAGGCCGATGCCGGTTCCTTCGTACTTTCGGCTGGCCGAGCTGTCCGCTTGGGAGAATCTGCTGAAGAGCTTCGGCATATGTTCTTTCGGTATCCCGATTCCGCTGTCGGCGACCTTGACGAGCACATCGTTTTCCTGTCGTGAACAGGTAACGGTGATCTCCCCTTTGTCAGTGAACTTCAGCGCATTAAATACGAGGTTGAGAATGACCTTCTCAATTTTATCGGCATCAAAGAAGAATTCAGGAATCGTTTCCTCGCAGGAAAATTGAAGGACCAACGACTTTTTCTCCGCCATCGGGCTGACGGAAAAAACCACCTCGTTGACATACTTGGCAAAATCGGCTCGATTGTAATAAAGCTCCATCTTGCCGGCATCCACCTTCGCCAGATCCAGCAGGTTATTGATCAACTTTAATAAGCGCAAGGAGTTCGTTTGCATGATGGTGAGATATTTTTCCTGATCTTTCGTGAGCTTTCCTAAGTTTCGGCTGAGCATCATTTCGGTGGGGGCGAGGATCAGCGTAATCGGCGTCCGCAACTCATGGCTGATATTGGCGAAAAACTTTGATTTGATTTGATCGAGCTCTTGAAGTTTCTGGTAGGACTCCTCGAGCTGGTGCTTGCTTTCCGCTAATTCCCGGGTCCGTTCATCTACTTTCCGCTCCAGCTCGCCCGCCCATTGTCGAAGCTCCTCCGACATCTTGCTGACGTCGTCATAGAGAAGGGAGTTGCTCAGGGCGATGGACGCTTCCGCACGGAGGTTTGAAAGAAAATCGAGATCCATGTTGGAGAAAGATTTAAGATTATCTTTTTCTCCGATGTTGACGATACCGATGAGCTTTCCGTCATGGATCAGAGGCAACGCGATCTTTGAACGAAACGGCTTAAAATAGGATTGAGCCCATGGACGGATCGGTTCATACTTCGGATCAAGCTCGATCTCATCGGCTTCAATGACACGATCCTGTTCTTTCATCCATGAGAGAAACGGGTGATCAGGACTAATCTGTTTTGCTTCTTGGTTTTTCCCTTTTACAATTTTAAATTGTCCGTCTTTATGATCCCATAAGACGAGGGTGATGTTTGAGATATAAAGCGCATCTTGAATCGTGCTTGCAATTTTACCGATTAAACTATCTAGATCCTTCAACGTCGCAAGCTCTTTGACCATTCCTTGAAGGATCTTTTTGCATATCGTATTGTCTTCGTTGGAACCAATGATCTATTCGTGGTTGAATCAATTTAAAATACGGGATGGTGAGGATGAAAAGCCCGGCGACGAAGATCGATAATTGCAGGTTGGATAATCTGTCGATTTGATTTCTTCCGAAGTAAAAGAGAACGCTGATCGGTATAATAATCAGAGAAGAAGTGACGAGCCACATAATTGTTTTGTGAATGACGGTCGAAATATCCAAAAGGCGATATTGGATGATAGTATAACTAATCACGCCGAAAAGCGCGCCGATCAGCAGATAACCGAAGGGATAATATTCGAAACCGTAATTTGGAATAAAATCGGTGGCGCCGATGACGGCGATCACGAAAGCCCAAAATACAAATTGGATCCGCTTGGCTTCTATTTGAGATTCATTGAATTTTTTCTTATATCCTTGATAGAGATTTGCCAATCCACCTGCATAGGTAATGCCGAAAAAAACCAGAAAAACATTTTGAAGGGATCCCGCTCTGACATACTGACCCCAGTAATACGTGTATAGCCCATTTAAAAATCGATTGCTTGTCAACATTACTAACAGGAAAACCGCGCTGACGGAGTATACCGTTAAAGATCGCCTCCTCTGTCGCTCTAATCCCAAAAATTCAACGGTGAAATAATAGAACGTCGTCGGAATGAAAAGAACCCCAAAGTACAAAAACTTTGCCCAATATAGCCCGTGTTGGTAATCGGTAGACAAGTAGATCATTGCATAGCCAGAGAGCCAAATTGCAATACACAACCATAACGAAGAAAGCGCGATGTTCGCAGGTGAAATTGAGTTTTTTCGGAAAATATAGGTTCCAAATATGAAGTATAAGATGGATGTGACGATAGGCGGGATGGAGTAGAGATTTACTTTTTCCGAGCTTTGTATCACGAAAAGCGTATACATGAAGAAACTATATACGCACAATACGAACCCTGCCCAAAATGTACTTCTATTTACATGAAGAAGAATATTATTTGGTGACGTTTTAACTTTGTTCATTATGACCGTTTGAATGAAGAAGGGCCAGCGATCGATCCTCTTGCGGACCGGTTTTTCTTCCATACTTCTTATGGCCTTTCACGAAAGTGCCGTTTGCGATCCTTGCGCAAATGGCAATCTCTCCCGCCAAGGCCGTCGCCGCAATAATTTCAGCAAACTTCTTTGCGTGTCCGTGACCAAAGCACCCCATGAGCTCAAGGCATTCCCTTTGTGTTCCCAAGCCGACCCCCCTCCGACCGTGCCGATGACGAGACAAGGCAGCTTGATGCTTGCGTAAAGATCGCCTTTTTCAGTGATCTCATAGTTGATCACGCTTGCATGCGATTCTACGACACTCGCGACATCTTGGCCGCAAGCGAGAAAGATCGCCGCCAACCCGTTTGCAACGTGGCCGTTCATCCCGATCATGGCGGCATGCGTCGTACTCAAAAGGACGAGGCGGAAATAATCGACCATTGTTTCCGGCCATACATTAAACGTTCTTTTGACGAGCCTTCTCGGAATGACGCACTCCGCGATGAGTGATTTTCCGTACCCGCTGATAAAGTTATGGGCGGTCACTTTTTTGATCGAGGAATAATTGGATTGAATGAAGAATTTAGCGGGTTTTACGATAGAGCATATGAATTTACAAGCGGCATCCGTGGCAAACGTAACCATATTGATGCCCGATGCGTCCGCGGTAGAATAATAAAATTTGACTGTTACATTCCGGTCAAAGATAATGGGTTCGATACGGATGAGTTTTCCGTGTTGAGTGGTTCCATCCGCGTGCATTTTAATGCGTTCAAAATTAGCAAGAAGCCATTTTTGAAAATTGAGTGCTTCGGAGATGTTTTTGAAGGTAAATATAGAGGAGATATGAAGTTCATCTTTCAATACGGCCGTGTTGACCCCTCCTGCTAAAGACAGAATTTGCATGCCTTGAGTATAGGTGTAAACCAATGCGCCTTCCGTCGTGGCCATCGGAACATAGAAGTTCCCTTTCGCAAATGTGCCGTTTATTTTCAGCGGCCCGGCAATGCCGATCGGAATTTGAGACACTCCGATAAAGTTTTCGATATTGCCTTTCATATTTTCCGGGCAGTCGCTGAAAACGCTCACGTTTTCCAATTTGACTCCGGTTTTAAGTTCCAACCATTTACGTCTTACCGCTGCCGTATCATTTGTGTAATTTGCATCTTTTCGGTTGGGGATGAGATCCAAAGTGGTAAGGTCCGATCTTTTTCCGGTGTGGAATAGATCGGTATTTTCCGACTCGAAGAGGTCTGTAATTCTTCGAATAATCTTCCGCTTTTCATCATTTTTCAACGGACGAGAAAGTCCATCTGAATTTCTTTTTCTCCCCTCCTCCTTTTGCCTCCGATCCGGTATCGCTGCATTTGAAGAACCTTTTACAAACTCCTCCCAACTATTCAAATCGCCATTCTCTGATTGATAGAATTCTAAACCATAAGCGTGTTCCTGATCGTTCCGCCATTTAATCTGTATCCGGGTTTTTATCGGATTGAAGGGGTCGGGAAGACTAATTTCGATAACGCCCTTTTCAGTTTGGGGGAGGGCTTTTTCGGTAAAAATTGAAAGTCCTGCCAGACCGATATCAAGCGCTTCACCTTTAATCCTTTTCTCTTTCTTCATCTCTCGATCTCGAAAAATAATTGAGATCGGTACAATCTCTTTTGCGCGAAAATAGGAGCGGCGATCCGGGTGTTTCATAAAGCTGACCTCATACTTCAATTTATTTATGTTTTAATCGCAAAAAATGGGAATGTTTCAATCTCATCGGTTTGCAAAAAGGATCGTCGTGCACAAGCAAAATGTTTTTTAACGGAGTGGCCAAGTCTTGAAAAAATTAGGAGGAATAAACAAGGTAAGAAAGGACTACCAGCGTGGGTCTGATTCATTGCTCTTGTTCTTGCTTTGGCAGTCAACCTTAAAGCTCCACAAGGTCGCAAAAACAATCAGATACCGGAGAAAACTATACAATATGTTGAATATACATTAAAAAAGTACATTGTCAAATTAAAAAATCATTAAATTTTTTCTTGGAACTTCAAGAAATACGACAATTTCGGAGATTTTTTTACTAAATGTAAAAACAGAAAAACGATTGAGTACTAGTTGGGATGAGAGACGGGATATGGAACATGAAGTGATGAGGGAAGCCTGGTGAGCCGCCTGGGATTCGAACCCAGGACACCCGCCTTAAAAGGGCGGTGCTCTACCAACTGAGCTAGCGGCTCGCTTGATGACGATGGGAAGAACAAGGTGATCTCTTCAGTTTGAAGAAATCGGAAAAGTGAAAGGTCTTTTTTAACATTTCTCAGAACGGGTGTCAACTTCTATCATAAAAGCCGGTTTGAATTTTCCGGAAAGATCGACTATGATAAGGGGTTCGATTTTATGGAGCCCCGGTCGACTTGGTTTCCGTTCTCTTCTTTTTTCAGGCGTCACCGCGCTGATCTACCAGATGGTCTGGATGCGCGAATTGGCCTTAGTTTTCGGCGCATCGATGTTTGCGATCTCCACCCTCCTGACCGCATTCATGGGGGGGCTGGCGCTGGGGAGCGATTTCTTCGGCCGGCGCGCCGACCGCTATTCAAACCCCCTGCGCATCTACGGCTTTCTTGAGCTTGGCATCGGAGGATACGCTCTTCTCGTTCCGTTCCTTCTCTCCTCGCTGATTCCGATCTATCAGTATCTTCACGGTCTCTTTCACTTCTCGTTCTATATTTTCAGCTTGGTCCGGTTTGTCATGGCTGTGCTTGTCCTCCTCCTTCCGACCGCCTTGATGGGAGGAACCCTCCCTGTGCTCGCCCGCCTCTATAAAAATAATGCCGAGGTCGGAAAAGGGGTCGGACTTCTTTATGCCTTTAATACGTTGGGGGCGGTGATCGGAGTTTTGGGGGCCGGGTTCGTCCTCCTTCCCACTTTGGGTCTGAATAAAACGGTGCTTCTTGCGGCGGCGCTCAATGGCGCGGTCGGTCTTCTTGCAATCTGGCGCGGAAAACATCGAATCATCCCTGTCGAGACCTCAACCGAAAGGACGCCGGTCTCCGCTCCGAAACATCCGCAATCACCGCGACGGATTTTATTGATCACTTTCGCCCTCTCCGGTTTTGCGGCGATGGTTTATGAGGTCGTGTGGACGCGCATCTTGACCCTGATCCTCGGATCCACACTCTACTCCTTTGCAACCATGCTCGCCACCTTTCTCATGGGGCTTGCGATAGGGAGCTTTCTCTTTTCCTTTTTCTTAAAGCGGTTTTCGCGCCCCCCTTCTTTTGCTGGCCCTCGTTCAAGGGGGGATCGCGCTGTTTGCTTTCGGGGGGGAATTTCTTTTTCCCCTACTCCCCGTTCTCTTCTTCAAGCTTCTTGAAATCTTCCATTCGGAGGGGGGAATTATTTCCGCCTCCAAATTCTTCATTGTCGCCGCCGTGATGCTGGTCCCGACCGTTCTGATGGGAGGGGTCTTCCCGCTGGTGATCCACCTTCTGACCCGAGGAGAGAGTTCCTCTCCGAGAGCCTAAACGAAAAAACCAACCGGTGATCGATACCGGGTTGGGGTCGATCGTCGGCCGCGCCTACGCCATTAATACGGTCGGAACGATCGTCGGTTCCTTCTCGGTCGGATTTATCCTCCTCCCGGCGCTCGGCATTCAGAAAAGCCTCCACGTTGCCATCTTCACCAACGCCGTTTTAAGCCTTCTTCTCTGGATGCAGATGCGCGAAATCGGAGAGGCGCGTCTTTGGGCGGTCGGCGGGGTCGGCGCGTTTCTCGTTGTCGTCGGCTTCTCGACCCCGGCCTGGAACCCGCTGCAGATGTCGAGCGAGCTCTTCGGAAAATTATCGACCCTTGATCTTCTTTTCTATAAAGAGGGAATTTCGTCCACCGTCACGGTGGTTCAGCACCCGACCCTGGCGAAGCACCCGCATCTCACCCTGGCGATCGACGGCAAGGCGAATGCTTCCACCACCGGCGACATGAAGACGCAGCTGCTTGTCGGCCATCTCCCGATGCTCCTGGCGCCGGAGGCAAAGGAGGTCATCTCGATCGGGCACGGTTCCGGGATCACGACCGGCGCCATCGCGACCCATCCCCTCTCGAAGCTTGTCACCCTGGAAATCGAGCCGGCGGTCGTCGAAGCGTCGCGCTTCTTCGATCCGTTCAACGGAAGCGTCCTCGAGGACCCGCGCGTTCAAATCGTGGTCGACGACGCCCGCAATTACCTCATCCTCTCGAAAGAACGCTTCGACGTGATCGTTTCCGAGCCGTCGCATCCCTGGCGGAGCGGCTCCTCCAAACTCTTTACGGAGGAGTTTTTTCGTCTGGGCCGATCGCGTTTACGTCCGGGAGGAATTTTCGCTCAGTGGATTCATTTCTACGGCATCCGGGCGCCGGAACTGAAGGCGGTGATCCGAACCTTCCATTCCGTTTTTCCGCACGTCTTTATTTTTTATACGGACGCCGGCGATCTGATCCTGATCGGCTCCGATCGCGAAATCGTCATTGACCGGGAGGAGATCGCCCGGCGGATGGCGGTCCATGCCGTCGCAAACGATCTCGCGCGAGCCGAGGTTTACTCTCCTTATGATCTCTGGGCTTATTTTCTTCTCGGGCCCGGCGAGATCGAGCGTTACACCGGCGACGGGATCTTCAACACCGACGATTATACCGTCGTCGAGTTCCAAACGCCGAAATCGCTTTTCGAAGATACCCTCTCGATTCATATGGCCGACATGAAGGGGGCGTCGCGCGGCGGCGAGCTTTATCTGATCGATCCGGCGGAATCCAACAGCGCAAAGGGAGAAGCATTTTTCGCCATCGCCAAAGCGCTCCTTCGGAATGGAAAAGAGAGCGACGCCCGGGACATGATCCAAAAGGGGCTTCTTCTCCATCCGTCCGCCGAGGGGGATTGGCTGATGGGCTCGTTTTTTCAGAAACAGGAAGATCGCGACGGCGCCTTCCGCGCCTGGCAGGCCGCTCTGAAAAAGGATCCCTCGCATGCAGAGGCCTCCCTGAGTCTGGCCAAGTTGTACCAGGAGCAAGGGGCGTTTGATCAAGCCGAGCCGCTTCTCTCTCGCCTACGCAAGGACCATCCGGAAAAGTGGATCGCCGCCTTTTATCATGGCGTCAATCTCTACTATCTCGGCCAGTATCAGCGGGCGCTGGATGAGCTCGAGCAAGGGAGGGTCTTCTCGGAGCCGTTCGTCTACTACTATCAGAGTCTTGTTTTTGGTAAGCTGAAAAAAGAGGCGGAGGCCAGCCAGGCGCTGGGCCGATTTATCACGAGCCTCAACGATTGGCGAAAGGATCTGGAGATGGAGCCGAAGCGCTTCTCCACCCTCCCATATGCCAAGCAGATCGAATGGCGAAAGAAAAATGGAATCGAAATTCCGGAGGAAGAGCGAATGGCGCTCCTTTTCAACCGATTGGTGGCAACCCCGTTGAGCCATCTCTACAGCGGGACGGGTCTCTTCATTTTGGGAATGTTCGAGCCGGCCAGCGTCGAGCTGGAGAAAGCGGCGGAGCAGCTTGGGAATCAGGCCTCCGGAAGCATGGTTCAGTATTATCTCGGTCTGGTTTATCAAGAGAGGGGGCAAACGGCTTCGGCCCGGCAGGCATTGGAAACATTCATCTCGCACTCCCCGCTCGACCCGAAAGATATCCGGATTGAGGCGGCCAAGCGCACCCTCGATCAGTTAAAACAGCCGAAGGGGGTCTCTTAGATGGAATCGATTGCGCCGACACATAAAGTCCGCTCCTATTCGGAAACGATCGAGCGGATGCTCCGGTCGGTGAAGGAGACAAAAGGGATAGAGGCTCATCTCCTCGGAACGGTTCGCGCCAATCCCCACCGGTATCCTTTTTGGATGGTCTCGACCCCCGAGGGTCGGGGGAAAAAAAAGATCTGCCTTTCCGGAGGGATTCATGGCGATGAGCCGGCCGGCGTCGAGGCGATCCTCGCCGTCATCGAAATGATCCGGAACCGGCCGGCGCTTCTTGGCCGGTTTCAGTTTATCCTATTTCCCTGCATCAACCCATTCGGGTATGAGCACCACACACGTGAGAACCGGTCTCGAATTGATCTCAACCGGCAGTATGTTCGGAAGCGGCCCGCCGCGGAAATACGCTTCGTCAAAAAGGTTATCGATGGGAAAAGGTTTGATCTCGATGTGGAGTTCCATGAGGATATCGACACGCCGGGATTTTATATGTACGAGGTTTTTCGCAGTCCGGCCCAAGCGGTCGGCCGGAAGATCATCCGGCGGGTGGCGAAAAAATATCCAATCAATCTTCAGACCGAAATCGAAGGGGCCCCGGCCGAAAAGGGATTAATCAGCCCCGATGTTTCCTCTGATTTTTTTAAACGGCGCTTCGCTCGAAAGCGGCAGTGGCCCCAGGCGCTCTACTTCTACATGAACGGCGCCTCCCACGTCATCACCTCCGAGACCCCGGTGCATCTTAAAATGCAGGAGCGGGTCGAGATCCATCTCATCGCCCTTAAAACGGCGCTGGAGAGATTACTCTCCGCGTGATCCTCTGACTTCCAGCTTCTCTTCTTAATTGCTCCGCAATCTGAAATCCGCATTCGCCATGCCGCATTGCCCTTAAAAGATGCTGGCAAACTTCCGCGATCCGGTGGCCCCCAGCCCTTTCAAGTTGAGCATAAATGAGAACTCGTTTCGGGTGTTGAGGTCCAGGTAAGTGACCGTGATTCCCCAGCACTGGTCTTCGTATTGGAGGCCGTAGGCGATTTCGACGAACTTGCTTGTTTCGGCGTCGAAGTAGGCGCGGCTGGCAAGGCTGACCCCCCAGGGGGTTCGGATCACGATCTTCTCCGTCCAGAACTGAATGCGGGGGGCCGGCTCCTCATCGCCGAGATAGAGCGGGTTGAAGAGGTCTCCCCGTTGCGGAAGGGCCCCTCCCCGCGTGTAGCGCTGTCCAAGGGAAGCGATCAGATATGGAGGGAGGTTGATCGTCAGATCGGTGTTCCAGAAGGAGAAGCGACGATCGTAGAGGTCATAGAAGGCGTCGAAACCGAGGGAGAGGTAATCGGTAAAATGAACCACCGCTTCGCCGCGAAAATCGGAGAAGGGTTCCGTGTCTTCTTCATCCGACCGGGCGTCCCGCAGGTTGTAGGTCTCCGTGAATCGAAGGTAGATTCTTTCTTGCATCGCTCCCTTCACGTCCCGCCGCATGAAACGCTGCGTCACCGAAGCGGTCACCGCGTTGCGGTCTTGGAGCTGGTCGAGTTCGTCGAATTGTGGAACGTCGGGGTGGTCTTCCACCGGGATATACTCATACATGAGTGACGGGCTCAACAGGTGAACGCTCCCTCCCCGCTCTTTGGAAAGGTGCTCTTCCCAATGAAGGCCGATCGGAAAAATCTCCCGGCTGACCGGCTCCTCGGCCGTTCCCCGGCTGTACCAGGTCTCCCGGATCCCGGCCCAGGGGGTCAGTGTTCCGGCTCCGGAAAGGGAAATCGGGGCGGAAAGCCTTGGATAAAGATCGACCCGCTGGGTGGTCAATCCCTCCGAACGCCAGAAGTTCACGGCGTTGCTCTCAAAGTTGAAGTAGACCGGCGATTGGCCGAGACGATGCTCAATTAGGCTGTAGCCGACCTCCGGAAGACGCTGCGCGGTGGTGCTGTTGCTCGGCGTCGTCAGGTCTTGGGTATACCGGCCGAGAAGATAGGCGAACGATTCGTCCCCGCGATAAGTGACGAAGAGGTTCGATTCGATATTCTGCTGCGCCCGCTCGGCGGTGGCGTCCGAGAGCTCCTGGAAAAAATCCTGTTGGTTGACGTAGTGAACATCGATTTTGGTGTTGATCCGATCGGTAAAACGCTGTTCGTGGTTGTAGCGGATTTCCCATTTTCCGACTTGGTCTTCTTTATCGTAAAAGTAATTCGTTTCCAGGTGCCCCCGCGAGAACTTCGATAAGACGTAGCGGTACTCCAAGCCCCCGCCGTCCCCCCGGGCGCCGCGGTGATCGAGATTGAACGTCACGTCCTGGCTTTTGAAATGGCCCAGAAGAAGTCTTGGTTGTAGCGGAATCCGTCGCGAGAGCTATACCCCATTCGCGGAATCAACAGACCGGTTTGGCGTTCGGTCTTCGCCGGGTAGAGAAGATACGGAAGATAGAGAATCGGAACCTCGTTTGCGTAGAAGACGACATTGCGCGCCGTCAGATAGCCGTCGATCTGAAGCCGGAGGCGCTGCGCGCGGATGTGCCAATCGGGATCCTCGATGCAGTCACAGGCGGTAAAATAGGCATTCTCCAGGAGGTAGCGATCGAGTGCGTAACGCTCGGCTTTGTCCGCTTCGATGTGATAATTTTCGACCTCGATGAAGATTTCGGCATTGTGGAGGACGCCGAGCTGTGTGTTGACATCGAGTTCGACCCGTGAGGCGTCGATGCGGTCGTCACCGTCGGTGAAGCGGACGTTTCCCTCGGCGATCAGTCGGCCGGTCCGATTATCGAGTCTGATGGCGTCGGCCTCGATCCGAAGCGGTCCCTGGATCGCGACCACCGATCCTTCGGCGATGAAAAGATCTTCCTCCCGCCGATATTCAAGGCGGTCGGCGTCGAGTTGAATCGGCTCGTTTGCTTTCGGGCGACCCAACACGGCTCCGTTCATTTCTTGGGGAAGCCCCCAAGCCGTCGCGGGAAGGAAAAAACCGATCATCAGCAGGATCAGGGAGAAGGACTTCGATGGGAAGCCGAAAAGTCCAAAAAACCAAATGAGTGCGCTCCCCCTGTAAAGGGAACGGAGGGGTTCTCCGGAGCGAGGGATCATCCTCGTAGCAGGGAGGGAACGGTTCCGGAATAAACCGCCTTGGCCTCCCCGACGGTATAGAGCGATCCGGTGATGACGAGGGTATCCTCCGGACGCAGGTTCGACTCGACGTAGTCGATCGCGTCGGGCACCCGCTCTCGAACGGTTTGAACCGGCGACCCCTTCTCAATGGAGGCGATCAGGAGATCGGGCTCGGCCGCCCGATCGATGTGGGGCCGGGTCAGGACGATCTCATCGACCCAGGGGAGGAGCGGGTTCAGAATGTCGCGGATATTTTTGTCACGCATGATTCCGGCGATCAGCCAGTGTTTTCCGCGCCGCGGGGAATCGACCTCTCCGAGAAAGTCGGCCAGCGCCCTCGCTCCCGCCGGGTTATGGGCGCCGTCGAGAAGAATGAGCGGCCGCCGCCGGATCACTTCCAGCCGTCCGGCCCACTCCACCTCACGGATTCCTTCGAGGATCGCCTCCTCGGAAAGAGCGATTCCCTTTGCTTGAAGCTGCTCGATCATCCCCAGGGCGACCGCCGTGTTCCGCACCTGGTGCCGTCCAAGCAGCGGAGAGTGGACCGTTCGCACGCGCTCTCCCCGATATACAAAATCCTCCGGGCGGTCCCCTTCCACGTTGAATTCATGGCCGAGACGGAGGAGCGGCGCCCCCTTCGACCGGGCCGTCTGTTCAAAGAGGGCGAGGACCTCGGGCTGGTCGGCCCCGGTGATCAGAGGGACCTCCATTTTGATGATCCCGGCTTTTTCAAACGCGATTTGAAGGATCGTCGCCCCCAGGTAACGTTCATGATCGAGATCGATATGGGTGATGGCGGTCACCAACGGCACCAGGAGGTTGGTTGCATCGAATCGCCCCCCGAGACCGACCTCCACCACCGCCAGATCGACCTTCGCCTCCGCAAAGTAGAGGAAGGCGATCGCGGTGGTGAACTCAAAAAAGGTCAAGGAACGGGCCAGCTCGGGCTCTTCTTCCTCGATTCGTTTTCTTAAGAGGTTCGTCAGGCGAACGATTTGGTCCGGTTCAATCGGCTTTCCCGAGATGCGAATCCGTTCCGAGAAGTCGATCAGATGGGGGGAGGTGTAGAGGCCGACGCGGTATCCTCCCCGTTTCAGAATGGAAGCGACGGTCGCGGCGGTCGAGCCCTTCCCGTTCGTTCCGCCGATATGGACGGAGCGATATTTTCGCTCGGGATGATCGATCAGGCGGAGAAGGCGCTCCATCCGCTCCAGGCCCGGCTGGATGCCGTGCCACTGCAGGCGGTAGAGGTAGTCGAGTGCATCGGTATAAGACATGATTCCCCACGTGGATTGGCCTTCTTATTTAACATAACCGCGCGCCGAATTCAAGAAGACTCCGGGTGTCATCGGCTTCCATCCAGCGGGGAGAGAGCGTCTTCATCCCCACGTTCCGACGATTCCTCTAGACTCCGACCGGCTCTTTTGGTATGGTCATTATCCAAAATCATTTTGCTTTTGTGTCGGACGGTGAATCGTCGTTTTCGTATCGGTATTCGGTGAAGGAGGGTCGATGGGTCAGTTTGTAGATCGGATGATTCGCGCAGCGCAGCTCGATGAGAATCTCTATGAAGAGGTGGAAGCCGACAAGGGGGCGATGAAACAGGCGATCGGGGTCGTGGTCCTCTCCAGCCTGGCGGCCGGAATCGGAACGATGAGTCAGGGGGAGGAATCGGGCGGCTGGCGCTCGGCACGGTGGCGGCCCTCATCGGCTGGTATATTTGGGCCTTTCTGATCTATGTGATCGGGACGAAGATGCTTCCGGAGCCGCAGACCAAGGCGGACCATGGAGAACTGCTTCGGACCCTCGGATTCGCCAGCGCGCCCGGCCTGCTCCGGGTATTGGGCTTCCTCCCTGCCGTCAGCGGCATTGTTTTGATGGGGTCTTCGATCTGGATGCTGATCGCCATGGTGGTGGCGGTAAGACAGGCGCTTGATTATCAGAGCACCCTGCGCGCCGTCGGCGTCTGCGTCGTCGGGTGGGTGATTCAAATTGCGGTCCTCATTTTTGTCATGGTCGTCGGCGGCGGGGTGGCCAGTCAGACAGGACCCACGCCGTAACTAAAGTTATCCGGACGGGAGAAGGGCGCCTAACCCTTCCCGATAAGAAGGGTATTTCAAATCGATTTGGAAATGCTCCTTCATTTTCTGATTTCGGCATCTCCGACCGGCGGCCGGTTCATCGGACGAATTCCAGAGAGGAGCGAAATCGGAAATTCCGAGCCGTTTTGCAAGAAAAGCATAGTAATCCCCGCGCCGGACCGGATGATCGTCGGAGAAAAGATAACACTCTCCCGTTTTTGTTAAGGGGGCCGTCGCCAGGAGCAGAGGAATCAGGTCGTCGAGATGGATCAAATTCAAGTAACTCTCGGGTCGACCGCGGAGGGTCCCCCGTTTTAGAACTTGATCGCGTCCGGGAATTCGATTCGGTCCGTAGATTCCGGAGAGCCGGACGACCACCCCCGGAAACTGCGCTTCTTCGACGGCGGTAAAGAGCGTATCCTCCGTTTCGATCAGACGCGCCCCGGCGGGATGTTTTGCGCGGCGCAGAGACGATTCATCGACCCACCCGTTGGAGTAATCTCCATAAACGCCGGTGCTGCTGGTGTAGATAAACCGACTCGGCCGGTTTTCCAGGAGCGCGGCGATTGTATGGGTCATGGCGCGGGGAAGGGTCTCCTCCTGGGATCCCGACACCAGGAAATAAACCCAGTCTGCCTGCGGGAGTCGAAAAGGAGGTTTTAAGAGATCGACGACGATCGGCTCGACCCCCTCTCTCCTGAGAAGATCGACTTTTTCAACCCTCCGGGTCGTGCCGTAGACCCTGAAACCTTTTTCGATCCACCCCTTTGCCAACGGCAACCCGACATATCCGCACCCGATAATGAGGACAGATTCGATAGCGACCTCCTTGTTGTCCCGTCCATTCCGATCTTTTCAACGGTCAGAGCGTAACGCTTTCGAGGACGCGCGTCAATGAGTATGTCTGGGAGTATGCCTGGCGGTATTCCGGGTAAACAATATATCATATCATTGGACCGGAAGGGCCTTTACAAAGACAAAACCATTTTCAATCCAGGCCGCATAGAGCCGTTGGCCCGAAGCGGCAAGCGAGGTGGACCAAGAAAAAGAGCCGGAGGTTTCATTCAGGGGCTCCCCCTTCCGGGTCCACGCGGCGCCGTTCCAATGCCAAACTTCCAAACTCGATCCGCCGAAGGCGAGGGTCGGTTCCCCTTTGACTTCCATCAACGCGGGATCAACTCCCTCTTCGGAGAGGGGGTGAGCCGAGGGTGACCCAGGCCTCCCCGTTCCATTGTCTTGCCTGAATTCCCCCCTGCTGAAACGCAAGGGTTGGAATGTCTTGAACGAAGGCGAGGGAGAAGGTGGAGGAGAAAAAAGTCAGCGGATCATTGGCCGGGCCGCCGGCGGGAAGCCAGCTCTCCCCGGTGCGATGAAAAAGGGCCAATTCGATCCCTTCCGAAGCGGCGTTCTGCGTCAGAACGGCAAGGGAGAGGTTCTGATCGTCGGCGCCGAGCGCATACTTCCTTGGCGAGGGGGCATCGGCGTAGTGTGATCCGACCCCGCCGAGATCGACCCAGGCGCCGGCCCACTGCTGGACCCGCGTGCTGGCGTATCGGCTGTCGCTGCAGAAGGAATCCCATGCGACGGTCGGAACCCCCTGACGAACATCCAAAGCGGCATTGGCCGGACCGCAACCGTCCTGATACGTTTGAACGCCGACGGTCGACCAGGCACCCTCCTCTCGTCTGACCAGATAGAGCGATCTTCCTTCAATCCAGGTGAGGAAGAGCCGCTCTTCGTCGGATGCGAGGGAGGGAAGCGTGGCGGCTTCATTCGGATTCACATTCAAGGGGCCTTCCACGTCCCATTCGGTGCCGTTCCAAAAGCCGGTGTAAATTTTTCCGTCTTCTTCCCAGGACACGACCGGAGCGTTTTCGATTGTCGCGAGGGTCAACCAGACGGCCACTCCCCGTTGCGCCGCGTTCACACGAGCCCCCAGCGCCTGCCACCGAGCGTCTCCGTCGGATGGGCCGCCCCCTGCGTCTTCAGTCACCGGATCGGTTTCCGGGGCGGGATCGGCGACCGGAACCGCCGTCGCCGTCGAGGTGGCCCCTTCCGTTGAGGGCTGCTCCCCTGTCGATGCGGGGGTGGCGGGGGGTGTTTCATTGGAGAGGGAAGAAGGGGTTGCAGGGTCCTTCTCCGAATTGGAACCGCCGCTGGACCCGCAGGAAATGAGGGTAGGAATAATAAGGACGACTGCAAAATAACGGACTGCTTGTTTCATAAAACCTTTTTTCATTGATCCTCCTCCCGACTGTACTTCTTTTAGGTAACAGTGCAACCTATGTACCTTTGATAAAGAGACGAACTGGGGGATGGAGAGCCCTTTCGAGGTGAAGATGAAATTGCAGTGGATTGCAGAATTGATTACATCTTTTACATATCGGTTGAACGGTAGAGAAAGAGATGTGCAAAAAAGGATCACTTCTATTGCAAATAGGAGGAACCCTGGATCGGATGGGCATCAGGTGGACGAAATGTTATAATGCTCCTTATGAAGGACATCATTTGGATCCCCTCCGACGAGATTATCCGGCAGTCGAACGTCTGGCGGTTGATGCAGCGCCATGGTCTTTCTTCATATGAAGCGCTCATTCGCTGGTCGGTCGAGGATATCGGCCGATTTTGGGATGCGGTCTCGAAGGACCTTGGAATCCGATGGAGCCGGCCCTATCGCCAGGTCTACGACACCTCCGCCGGCCTCCCCTGGACGAAGTGGTTCATCGGCGGCCGGACGAATCTGGTGATGAACTGCATCGATCGCCATCTCCCCGCCCGCGCGAATGAGATTGCCCTTCTGTGGGAAGGAGAAGATAAAAAAGTCCGCTCCTGGACGTACGATCAACTCTCCCGGGAGGTCTCCCGCCTGGCGGATGCGCTTCGGCGGGAAGGGATTGGTCCCGGTGATACGATCGGAATCTACATGCCGATGTCGCTGGAGATGGTGGCGGTGCTCTACGCCGCTTTTAAGATCGGAGCGATCTGCATCCCGATCTTCTCTGGGTTTGCCGCCGGTCCCCTCGCCGTCCGTCTCGCGCACGCCGAGGCGAAGATCCTCTTCACCGCCGACGGCTCGCTCCGGCGTGGAAAAATCATTGAGATCAAGCGGTCGGCCGATGAGGCCGCCGCTCAAATTCCGACGTTGCGGAAGAAAGTCATTCTGCGCCGCCTTGGAAATGAAATCGATTGGGATTCGTCGCGTGATTGCTGGTACACCGAATTTGTCGCGGGAAAGTCGGAGCGGGTCGCCACCGAATCGCTCGACGCCGAAGCCCCCGCTTTGATCCTCTACACCTCGGGGACCACCGGCCGGCCGAAAGGGACCGTCCACACGCACGGCGGCTGTTTGATGCAGATCGGGAAGGAGTTGGCGTATCACTTCGACGTCAAACCGGAGGACCGCTTTTTCTGGTTGACCGACATCGGCTGGATGATGGGTCCCTGGATGATCATCGGCGTTCACTTGCAGGGAGGATGCGTCTTCCTCTATGAGGGGGCGCCGAACCACCCGGCCCCCGATCGCCTCTGGGAGATGATCGACCGCCACCGGCTGACCCATCTCGGGATCTCCCCGACCGCCGTCCGTCTTTTGATCCGCGCGGGGGAAGCCCCCGTCGCGCAGCATGACCTCTCCTCGCTTCGAATGCTCGGCTCCACCGGCGAGCCGTGGGATCAGGAAAGTTATCTCTGGTTCTTCGAGAAAATTGGAAAAGGAAAACTTCCGATCATGAACATCTCCGGCGGCACGGAGATCATCGGCTGCTTCCTCGCCCCCCTTCCGATCACCCCGCTGAAGCCGTGCACCCTGCGGGGACCGGGGCTCGGGATGGATGTGGATGTCTTCGACGATCATGGAAAGCCGGTCCGCGGGGAAACCGGACACTTGGTCTGTAAAAAGCCGGCCCCGTCGATGACGCGGGGTTTCTGGAAGGATCGAGACCGGTATCTCGCCACCTATTGGTCTCGATGGCCGAATATCTGGTTTCACGGCGACTGGGCCCGGATCGATGACGAGGGGTACTGGTTCCTCCATGGACGGTCGGACGATACGATGAAGATCGCCGGCCGCCGTGTCGGCCCCGCCGAAATCGAGTCGGTCCTCATCTCACACCCCGCCGTCTCCGAGGCGGCGGCGATCGGCGTTCCCGATCCGATCAAGGGAGAAGCGATCGTTTGTCTCGTCGTGTTGAAGCCGGGGCAATCGGCCGATGAACAGAGCCTTGCAGACCAAGTAACCGAGGAGATGGGAAAAGCGCTCCGCCCCAAAGCGATCCGCATCGTCTCCGATCTTCCCAAAACCCGATCGGCCAAAATCGTCCGCCGTGTCATCCGGGCAAAGCTTCTCGGACAATCTCTGGGAGATCTCACCTCCGTCGAAAATCCCGCCGCAATCGACGAAATCGCCGTACTTTCCGAAGAGGAAAAATAACGCGAGGCGTCCTCTCACGCTTTACGCCTCACCTGTTTTCAAGAAGTCCATTGAAAAAGGGAAGGCATCAAGGTACACTATCCGACTAACGTCAGCATGGAGAGCAGAGAAAAGATGTCGGCAGAGTTCGTCAAGGTGGCTCGGCTTCAAGAGATTCCGATGGAGAAGGGGAAGGTCATCCAGGTGGAGGGAAAAGAGATTGCGCTCTTTCGATCGGAAGGATCGGTCTATGCGATCGACAATCTCTGCCTGCATGAGGGGGGGCCACTAGGGCACGGACCGGTGAAGGATGGAATTGTCACCTGCCCCTGGCATCTCTGGCGGTTTGATGTCCGAACCGGTGCGATGGTCGAGGCGCCGTCGATGAAGGTCGATTGTTTTACAGTCAAGGTCGAAGGGGACGAGGTGTACCTCGATGTCTCCTCGTTGACCGCTCCGGTCCGAAGAAACCAGACGATTTTGCGACGATTGGTCGCCGGAGAGACGGCGGAGGCCTTGGGAAAAGAGTACCACTTGATTCCGGAAGAGATCGAGCGGATTGCGAGACAGGCCCGGATCGGCGAGCGCTTGGTTTGGCTCGGCGAGCTCTTCCAGCGTCAGGGGGCGATCTACAGTCAAGATCTGCTCCGGATTCCGTATCGAGATCTGGAAGGAATCTCCTACGGGGCGCAGGAAAAACTCGACGAGTTGATCGAATTGCTTTGAGAGGAAATGAAATGTCCAAAGAGAATCGTCCGCTCCCGCTCAGAGGGTTGAGACACTTGGCGCTGAAGGTCACCGATATTGGAAAATCGCGCCGGTTTTACGAGGGAATTCTTGGGATGCGCATCGTCTGGGAGCCCGATCCTGAGAATCTCTATCTGAGCTTCGGGTCGGACAATCTGGCGCTTCATCAGATTCCGCCTGGAGAGACGCCGGCGGCGGAAAAAGGACAGCGTCTCGACCATTTCGGTTTCATTGCTGAAGACGAGTCGATCGTCGATGCCATGGCCATAAAAATGAAGACGGCCGGTGTTCCGATCGTCAAACCGGTGAAGCGGCACCGAGACGGGAGCTATTCTTTTTACATGGCGGACCCGGACGGAAATGTGATTCAAGTCCTGTATGAGCCGCATATCAGCCCGCTTCCATAGAGGAGAAGCTTTTTAAAGAATTCTTTTTTTGTATTTTCTTCTCTTGACCTCTTTTAAAATTCAGTATATATTCTCACGATCTTATCTGGTGGGAGGGTGAAGGGGCCCCCCTCCCGACTGAGGAGTTCATTCAGTCTTAAAGAAAGACGCGTGGCCCGCTCCGATGGTTGTTACAGCCAAGGCAAGAGGTGTTCGCCTTGGCAAGATTGGATCAATCGTACTTCTACCTATAAGGAGGATGAACGTATGGCCAAAGCCATGACCAAGTCTCAGATCGCCGACACCCTTTCAAAGAAGACCAGTCTTCCGAAGAAAACAGCGGTTCAATTTCTCGATGAATTGGCCGGGCTCGCCTACCGGGAAGCGAAGAACACCTTCACCCTTCCCGGTATCGGGAAGCTTGTTCTGGTCAATCGTAAAGCGAGAATGGGACGGAACCCGCAGACGGGCGAGGCGATCAAGATCCCGGCGAAGCGCGTGGTGAAATTCCGTGTTGCGAAGGCGGCGAAAGACTCGATCTTAGGAAAGAAATAGTTCCACGGTTTGCATTTCTGTAGGGGCACGACATCACGACCTGTCGTGCCCCTACTTTTTGTCACCCCTCGGCCGTCATTTTTTTGACGGCCTCGGTTAGAAGCGGCAGGATCTCGAAAATATCTCCGACGATGCCGTAGGTTGCGATCTTGAAGATCGGGGCGTTCGGGTCTTTGTTGATGGCGACAATATATTTGGAAGAGGACATTCCGGCCTGATGCTGAATCGCCCCGGAGATGCCGCACGCCACGTAGAGAACGGGCGAGACCGTCTTTCCCGTCAAGCCGACCTGATAAGCGTGCGGTTTCCAACCTGCATCGACGGCGGCGCGGGACGCCCCCACCGCCGCGCCGAGCGCCTCGGCGAGCTCTTCAACCAGCTTGAAGTTTTCGGGCGCCTTCAATCCCCGCCCCCCCGAAACAATGATCCGGGCCTCCGTCAACTCGACTTTTGAGCCGACCGTCGCGACGACCTCTCTCACCTTATCGCCCAATTTTGTAAGATCGATGGGGGGAGCAACCTTTTCGATGACCGGCTCGCGGGCCGGATCGGGCGGATGAACCGGAAAGACATTCGGCCGGAGCGTGGCCACTTGAAGGGTCGGCTGCCGGCTCGTCAGTCTTGAGAGGAGCTTCCCGGCATAGATCGGGCGGGTCGCCGTCGCAACGCCCCCCTCTCCGATTTCCAATCCGACACAATCTCCCATGAAGGGACCTTTGAGTTTGGCCGCCAGCTTGGGGCCGAGATCTTTTCCCATCGCGGTCGCTCCCATGAGAATGAGCGAGGGTTGGATTCTTTTTGCCACGTCGGCGAGGATGGAGGCATACCCTTCCGACGAGTAGAGCCGCAGCTCGGGCGTTTCAGCCAGGTAGACTTTATCTGCTCCGCCGGCGGCCAAGCCTTTCGCCTCCGATGCGATCTGATCTCCGATCAACACCGCCCCTACCTCTCCGCCGGCCTTTTGAATGAGCCGACGAGCGGCGCCGAGCGCTTCCAATCCGACCCGTTTGACCTTGCCGTCCCGTTGTTCCGCAAAAACCAAAATCCCTGGCATGGTGCCTCCTTCAATCGTCACGGTTCCTTGAACTTGTCGAGCGTCACCTCAATTTGATTCCGATTCAAGCAATCCTTGTAGTAAGCGAATTCCTCTCGCAGCGCCTGCATGGTGGAATGGTAACCGTAC
The DNA here is from genome assembly GCA_028865235.1 of Candidatus Manganitrophus sp. GTDB lineage: Bacteria > Nitrospirota > Nitrospiria > SBBL01 > Manganitrophaceae > Manganitrophus. The sequence continues at coordinate 406,964 of CP114561.1, read as the reverse complement.
CGGAGGACCTGAGCGCGGGTGTTATAGCTGACCGCGTGGTGCGCGAACATGAAGGCCTCCGACGGTTTGGGCTGGGTTAAAATAAACTGCTTTTCCGGATGTTCGGAAATATAACGTTTCATCGCCAAGTACATGCGGGTCGATGTGTTGACCCGCATCGCCTGATCGTAGATGTACGTGAACCCCTTTTCCCTGATCCCGACCGCTTTTCCGTCGGCGGAAAGCGACGGCAGGCGGACCCGGTTTCGATCGTTGACGATGTATTGGACCGGATTGATGATCCACATCATCTCGGCGCCGTGGTTCATGGCGATATCCATATAGGCGACGCGCCCCACCCCGCCGTCGATGTAATCTTTCCCTCGAATCTGAATCGGCTGAAAAAGAATCGGCATGGCGGAAGAGGCGATGACCGCCTGGGAAATCGGCACGTCATCAAATCCCTCTTCACCGAATACGTCATATCGTCCCACATCAACATCGACCGCCGGAATGTAAAGCGCTTTCCTCAGTTTTCTAAAATCGTTGGTGTATCCCTCTTGGGAGAAGAAATTGGAAAGGTAGAGATCAAAATTCTTCAACGTAAAGATTCCCGAAGGGAGACTCTCCTGCAGGAACTCCAAAAGGTCGAGGATCGAAACCTTTCGACCGCTTTTGATATAGTATCGAAAGATCGGGTAAAGCGATTTTAGGAACTTCTTGATGATATGCGATGTTTCTTGATAGCCGAAGCTGTAGATGTCCCGCCGGGCGAAGTTGAACGGCGTCTTTCGGTCGTTCTTGATATCGTCGTAGATCATCCGCGGCTTGACGCCGTTTGCGATCAGCGCGGCGACGGCGGCCCCGGCGCTGGTTCCGACATAAATATCGAAGTCATTCACCGAGAAGCCGTCGAAGAAATCGTCGAGCGCCGTCAGGCATCCGATTTCATACATCCAGCCGGGAATCCCGCCGCCGGCCAGGACCAGCGCCCTTTTGGCTCGGCCCTGCTTTTCCGCTCCCCCGGTTTGGGAATCCTGGACGTTTTCTTGCGCCATACACTTTTTACCAACCGAGATCAAATCCGATTAGAGGACCTTGATCTCCTCGCGTAACACCCGAACCAGTTCGGCCACCGCTTGGGCCGGCTCCCCTTCGATGATTTTTCCGGCCGAGCGAACCGGAGGAGATTCGATCTTTTCCACGACCAGCTTCGCTCCGTTCGATCCGACCTGGCCCGGATCAAGGCCAAGGTCGGCCAATGTCAGCACCGTGAGCGGTTTCTGCTTCGCTTTCATGATGCCGGGAAGTGAAGCGTATCGCGGCTCGTTCAGCCCCTTCTGGCAGGTGAAGATGGCCGGAAGGGTCACCTCCACCACCTCGATCGCCCCTTCAATCTGCCGATGGGCGATCGCTTTTTTGGCCTGAGGATCGATTTCCAGTTTGTTGATCCCGGCGACGTGCGGAAGCCCCATCATCTCGGCGACGTGAATTCCCACCGCCCCGGCGTCATCATCGATGGCCTGACGCCCGAAGAAGAGAATATCGTACGGATTTCGCTTCAGCGCGGCCGCCAGCGCCACGGCGGTGGCGTAAGCGTCCCCCCCGTCCAAACCGGGATCTTTGATGTGCACCGCTTGATCGGCTCCGACCGCGAGACAGGTCCGAGCGCCTCCGCGGCCTTTTCAGGACCGAGGGTGAAGACGGTCACCTGGCCGGTCTTGAGGCGCTCTTTGATTCTTAAGGCCTCCTCGACGCCGAATTCATCATACGGATTGACGACGTAGGTGAGTCCGGTCCGATCGATGTCTTTTCCGTCCGCCGACGGCTTCACCTTCGATTCAGAGGCCGGAACCTGCTTGATGCAGACGGCAATATTCATCTTTTCTCCTTCATCTTAATTCGATATCTCCTCAATCTGTCCTTCTCTGTATAGATCTGAAAATCCTTCCGAGAAGGCGCCGGCGGCCAGGGTCGCCATCTGCGGACGGCGCGCCGGCCAGGTATACTCTTCAAAAAGTTTTCCATCAAAAAGAGGCCGCGTGGCGAGGAGTCGCCGCTCGGTTAAATCGAGGGCCATTCCCGTGCAGCCGGTCACGAGGCCGGTTCGAAAATGTTGTGCGACACGGGCCGCCAGTGGGGTTGTTCGCTCGTTCGAGGGAAAGAGGACGATCTCCGGTCGTTTTGTTTCAATCAAGTGGGTCAACCGGGCTTTCTCGCCAAACAAGCGATCGGCCGGAGAGGCTTCCGAAGGAGAGGGTATTCGAAAGACAAGGTCTGCGCCGTAGGAGATGATCTCTTTTGCGTTGTCCGGGGGAAACGGCCGGGGATATACCATCAGCCAGACTCCGAGTTGGTCGGCCAATTCCCGCCCCTTGCCAAGGATTTCCTTTGAGGCCTGGGTCAGCCGGCCGGATTCAGCTTCTACGATAACTAAGAGATGCGTCCAGGTTCCATCAATGCTGATGTCATTCATCAGTATAACACCTTCTTGATGAGCGTCAATTTTTCGAAGTGTTTTGGGTCAATTAAGTGCTGTCCGGAGTGAAGGATCGTACGCGCTCCATCCCGGATGCGCCGGAGCCGACTTTGTCCGCCGTTAAGCCAAGATCGGCGGGGGGCCATCGAAGGATCTCTTTTTTGGCGGCCTTCATGATTTTAATCGCATTGGCAATGCGGGGGGTATTGCTTCTCGCGATGACTGACGCAAGGAGAGGGGGGCGACATTGATCATCTCCTCTCCGTTTTGTTTCTTGGACAGGAGCTTCAACGCGCCTTGATCGAATGAAATCCCGCTGATGGAATGAACCGAGGGGAAGTTCATCTCCTCCGCGACCCGGTGACCCATCGCCCCTTCGCCGCATAAAACGAGATCGGCTTTCAGTTTGGCCGCCGCTTGCCCCAGGGCCGACGCGGCGGCGGTTTCATCCCCCGCTAAAAAAGCGGCGTCGGAGAGGATGACCGCGCGATCGGCTTCCAGCGCGAGTGTCTCTTTCAGAATTCCCTCGAATTCCGACGGAGCGAGCATGAGGGTGGTGATCTCCACTTGACCACCGGTCGCCTTCCACTCGGCTGCTTTTTCTTTGATTTGAAGCGCAAACTCCAGCGCGTTTCGGTCGGCCGGGTTCATGACGCGCGGTCCCTTTTCGATGAGAAGCGCTTGGCTTTTGCTGACGCTGGCCTTGGAGAGATCGGGAACCGGCTGGATGAGGACGACGATTTGGATTAAAATCCTCCCTTTTTCAGGACATCTTCGGCGATGACCAGCCGTTGGATTTCATTGGTTCCTTCGAAGATTCGGTTGATCCGGGAGTCCCGATAGAAGCGCTCCACCGGGTGTTCTCCCATGAAGCCGTTTCCGCCGTGGATTTGAACCGCTTTGTCGACAATCCGATCGAGCGCCTCCGTGCAGAACAACTTACAGATCGCCCCTTCCCGGGGGATCTTCTTTCCCTGATCATACATCCAGGCGGTCCGATAGACGACCGATTCCATCAGGTAGACTTCCGTGGTCATCTCCGCGATCATGAATTGGATCGCCTGAAAATGCGCGATCGGCTGTCCGAAGGCGACCCGTTTTTTGGCGAAGTCGGCCGACATCGAGATCACTTCTTTTGCCGCCCCGATGCAGCCGGCGGCGAGCGAGAGCCGCGATTCATCCAGCGTCTGCATCGCGATGATGAAGCCTTTTCCGATTTCGCCCAGAATGTTCTCCTTCGGGACACGGACATCCTGAAAAACCAACTCGGCGGTCGCCGAGCCGCGCAGGCCCATCTTGTCTTGAATCCGGTTGGCGGAGAAACCGGGCGTGGTTGTTTCGACAATAAAAGCGGTGATCCCCCCCCGGGCCTTGAGCGCCGGGTCGGTGACGGCATAGACGACCACGATATCTGCAATATCGCCGTTGGTGATCCAGAGTTTGGTGCCGTTTAAGATGTAGTGGTCGCCGTCCCGCTTGGCGGAGAGCTGTATATTTGCCGCATCCGATCCGGCGCCCGGCTCGGTGAGGGCATAGGCGCCCATCTTCTCTCCTTGCGCCAAAGGGATGAGGTATTTTTGTTTCTGCTCTTCGGTCCCGCCCAGGAGGATCGAGGTTCCCGCCAGCCCGATATGCGCGCCGAACGTCACGCAGGTGGAAGCGCATCCGCGAGAGAGCTCTTCGAGAAGGATGCAATATCCAAGCTCGCCGAACCCGGCGCCGCCGTATTGCTCCGGAAAAGGAATCCCGCAGAGTCCCAGCTCGGCCCCTTTCTTGAAAATTCCCTTCACGAGATCGACATTGTGCTCTTTGTCGATCCGCTGGGCGACCGGCTTGACCTCATTGTCGGTAAATTTCCGGACCATATCGCGGAGCATGGTCTGTTCTTCGCTGAAGTTAAATTCCATGTTTCCTCCAAAGGGTGCGCGGTAAGGAGCTCACCTGTTCACTGATCTTGAAACTTCGGCTGCCTCTTTTCGATAAAAGCCGAGATCCCCTCTTTCATGTCGCTGGTGTCGCAGATCTGTCCGAAGAGCTTCGCCTCCAGGGTCAGCCCTTGGGACAACGGCTGCGTGGTTCCCTCTTGAATGGCGCTCATCGCGGCGGCAATCGCCTTCATTCCTTTCGAAGCGATCTTCTTGGCCAATCCGACCGCCTGCTTCAGTACCTCCCCTTCCGGAACCACTTTATTCACCAGACCGAGCGCCTTCGCCTCCTGGGCGTTGATCATGTCGCCTGTCAGGATGATTTCCATCGCCTTCGCTTTGCCGACCAGACGCGACAGGCGTTGCGTTCCTCCGAATCCCGGGATGATTCCTAAATTGATCTCCGGCTGTCCCATCCGGGCGCGATCCCCTGCGATCCGCATATGACAGGCCATTGCAAGCTCCATCCCCCCTCCGAGACAGAAACCGGTGATGGCCGCAATGACCGGCTTCCTCATCTGCTCGATCTTATTGAAGACAGCTTGTCCCATGAGGGCGAGATCTTCTCCCTGCTTCGAGGAGGAGATCGAGCCGATCTCTTTGATATCGGCTCCTGCGACGAAGAGCGTTCCCGATCCGGTCAAAATGATGACTTTTGCATCGTTGTTCCCGGAAAGCTCATCAAAAACTTTATCTAATTCTTTTACAAGAGGGGTTGTCAGAACATTCGCCGGGGGATTGCTGATTGTCACCGTCGCAACGCGATCTTCCAGAGTGTAGTTGATGAATTGGTTCGCCAAGCCGGCCTCCTTTATGTATAAGTAAAAAATCCCTTTCCCGATTTCACACCGAGATAACCCCCCATCACCATCCGTTTCAGCATCGGCGCCGGCCAGAAACGGGGGCCGAGTTCTTTTGTGAGGGCCTGTAATTCGGAGAGAACGACATCGACGCCGATCTGATCTGCATAATGAAGCGGTCCTCCTTTATCTTGCGGAAACCCTGTGCCGGCCATCATGGCGATGTCGATGTCGCCTGCCGTGGCCACCCCCTCTTGCAGCGAGATGACCGCCTCGTTGATCATCGGCATCATCAGACGGTTGACCGAGAAGCGGGTCCCCTTCTTTCCGGTCTGCTTCTGGAGTTTGGCGATGATCGCATCGAGGCTTTCTTTTTTCTCTTCACCATATTCGTAGAACCCGGAGCCGCTTTTCGTCCCGTAGCGCTTTGCCTCGTAAAGCGCTGTCCAAATTTCCGCCGGCGTGACGCGAGGGCCGTAGGCATCGTAGAGAATGTCGGCGACCTTCACCGCAACGTCGATCCCGATCATATCGGAGAGGGTAAAGGGCCCCATCGGCATTCCGAAGGCGACGATCGCTTCATCGATCTGTTTTGCCGGGGCCGACCCTTCCTGCAGCGCCAGGGCCGCTTCATTGAGATAAGGCATCAGGAGACGGTTCACCAGAAAGCCGGCGCACTCCTGCACCCGGATCGGAATTTTCCGGAGACTTTCGGTAAAGGCGACCACATCATCCATCGTTTCCTGAGAAGTGCCGAGGCCGGGGATCACCTCCACCAGCTTCATCACCGGGGCCGGGTTGAAGAAGTGCATCCCGATCACCTTCTCCGGTCGCTTCGTTCCGGCTGCAATGGCGGAGATTGGAAGCGAAGAGGTGTTACTGGCGAAGATCGTGCTCTCGGGGCAAACTGTTTCCAATTCCTGGAAGAGTTTTCGTTTCACCTCGAGATCTTCGAAGATCGCCTCAATGACGATATCGACATCGGAGAATCCGGCGTAGTCGGTCGCGCCGGTCACCAGCATCATCTTCTGTTCCAGCTCCGAGGCGGTCATCTTTCCCTTGTCGACCCGGCTCTGATAGATCTTCCGGATTGCCTCGATTCCTCTATCGACCGATTTTTGATCAACATCTTTCAGAACGACGGGCAAACCGGAGTAGGTAACCACCTGCGCGATGCCCGATCCCATCGCTCCTGCACCAATCACTGCCGCCTTATAGATGTACATTGTACGCTCCCGCTGTTCCGATCCGGTTATTTTCTCTCCAATACCATCGCCGATCCGAGGCCGCCGCCGACGCAGAGGGAGGCGACGCCGAGGGTAAGATTCCGGCGCTTCATCTCTTTCAGTAAGGTGATGATCAGACGGGTTCCGCTCATCCCCACCGGGTGGCCCAATGCGATGGCGCCGCCGTTGACATTGGTGATCTCCCGCTTGTTCCCGAGGACCCGCTCTACCGCAAGATATTGGACGGCGAACGCTTCATTGACCTCGATCAGTTGAATATCGGAGAGCGAGAGGTTCGCTTTTTTGAGCGCCTTGGGGATGGCGAGTGCGGGGCCGATTCCCATCCGCTGCGGCTCGACGCCGACCGAAGCGTAGGATCGAACATAACCGAGCGGTGTTAATCCGAGCGCTTGGGCCTTCTCCCTCGACATCATCAAAAGGGCGGCCGCGCCGTCGCTGATGGGACAGGCATTGCCGGGGGTCACCGTTCCACCCTCCTTGAAGACGGTCGGATAGAGGGAGAGCATCTGTTCGCTCAAGGCAACGTTGGGTCCTTCATCCTGGGCGAATAGCTCCGGCGTGACCTCTTTTCCGGCGACCTTTTTGGGGATGGAGACCGGAACGATCTCCTCTTTTAATTTTCCCTCGCGGGTGGCGCGGAAAGCCTTTTTGTGGCTTTCAACCGCGTATTTGTCCTGCTCTTGGCGCGAAATCTTAAACTCCTCGGCGAGATTCTCCGCTGTATAGCCCATGATCTGGCCGCAGAAACCGTCGGTCAACCCCTCCCAGATCGAATCGATCATGACGGAGTGTTTCAGCCGGTGTCCGAAGCGCATGTCGCGCGAGACAAATGGCGCCAGGCTCATATTTTCGACCCCCCCGGCGATCTGAACATCGGCGTCGCCGGCGAGGATGTTCTGGCAGGCGTTTATAACCGCCTGCATCCCCGAGGCGCAATTTCGCGCCACGGTGTAGGCCGGTGTGGTGATCGGCAAGCCGGACATCAGGGTGATCACGCGGGCGAGGTTGGTCGCGTCGCTGTATTGTCCGACGCAGCCGAAGATGACCTCTTCGACCAGGGTCGGATCGATCCCCGTCCGCTTGACCACTTCCCGGACGACCAGCTCTCCCATCTTATGGTTCGTGATTTCTTTCAGCGCCCCGCCCATATTCCCGATCGGTGTCCGGACGCCGTCGATAATCGCAATTTCTTTCATTTGGACTCCTTCAGTTTCTTCATTTCTTCATCAATCAAGACGCGCCGCAGGACCTTGCCGATGATCGTCTTCGGCAACTCCTTCCGAAATTCGATCTCCTGCGGAACTTTAAACTTTGAGAGCTCCGTTCTGCAGAAGGTTAAAACCTCCTCGGCGGTCGCGCTCTCCCCTTCTTTTAGAATCAGGTAGGCTTTGATTTTTTCCCCGGAAAAGGAATCGGGCAGTCCGACCACCACCGCATCTTTCACCTTTGGATGGCGGAAGAGGACTTCTTCTACCTCGCGGGGGTAGACATTTTCTCCTCGTGTCTTAATCATATCCTTTTTTCGGTCGACGATAAAGAAGTAGCCTTCGTCGTCCATCTTCGCCATGTCTCCGGTATGCAGCCAACCGTTGCGGAGGACAGCATCGGTTTCTTGGGGCTTCTGCCAGTAGCCTTGCATCACCTGAGGGCCTTGGACGATCAACTCCCCGACTTCTCCGATCGGAAGCGGCTGGGTGCCGGTTTCGATATCGACCACCTTGACCTCGGTGTCTGGAAACGGCAGGCCGATGCTTCCCGGCTTCCGCTTGCCGTGAATCGGGTTTGCATGCGTGACCGGTGCCGCTTCGGAGAGGCCGTATCCTTCAACCAGTTTTCCGCCGGTGAGCGCTTCAAACTGTCGTTGAACCTCGACGTGCAGCGGCCCTGCCCCGGAGATGCAAACTTTGATGGAGGAGAGATCGTACTTCTTGACGTTTGGGAAGTTGTTGATGGCGACATACATCGCCTGCACCCCCATGAAGATCGTCGACCGTGTTTTTTGAATGGCGTGGAGCACGTCTTTCGTAACGAATCGCGGAAGAAGGACCAGTGTCGTTCCGAGATAGATCGACAGATTCATACAGGCCGACATGCCATACACGTGAAAGAACGGGACCACGGCAAGGAACACCTCATTCCCTTCTTCAAGGGTCGGCATCCAGTGACGGCACTGGAGCGCATTTGCGACCATGTTTTTATGGGTCAGCATCACTCCCTTGGGAATGCCGGTTGTTCCTCCGGTGTATTGAAGGAGCGCCAGATCGGTCTCTGTAACTTGGACATCCGGCGGACTCGACGGCGCCTGCCGGATGATTTCCATCATATCGTAGATGGGCGGGGTCTTTTCAACGTGAATCCACTGTCCCTCTTTTTTCGCCTTGATCGGATAGAGCAGGCTGAGGAGCCAGGGAAGCTTGTCCCGGACGGAGGTGAGGATGATGTTTTTGAGAGCGGTCCCCTGCTTCGCCTTTTCGATTCGAGGATAGAAAAAATCGAGCGCGACGATCGTTTCGGCCCCCGAATCGGCGAGCTGAATTTGAAGCTCCCGTTCGACATAGAGCGGATTGGTCATGACGACGATCGCCCCGATCTTCAACGCGCCGTAATAGGCAATGACACACTGTGGAATATTCGGCAGCATCACCGCGACCCGATCTCCTTTTCGAACCCCGAGTTTCTGGAGCGCCTGCGCGAACCGGTTGGTCTCTTCATCCAGCTCGCGATAGGTCATCCCCTTTCCATAAAAGAGGATTGCATTTTGATTGGGGTATTTTTTTGTCGATTCGATTAAGAGTTGGTGAAGAGGGACGGGTGGATAGTGCAGCTGTGGAGGGACTGAAGATTCATAAAATTTCAGCCAGGGGCGATCCATGGACCATCCTCGTTGATGATCTTATAGGGGATAAAAATGAAAGTTTCATATCGACAAGTGCTTGCTTTGAAAAGAGAAAGACAAATAAAACTTTACCTGATCGACGGTGAGATGTCAAGGTAACGATCTAAAGTGAAATGTAAGGAAGTGTCGACGGATAAAAAAATGAATCTGTCGGGAACGAAAAGGGAGTCGGTTATTCTAACCGCTTTACGTAAAGTTGGGAAACGTTTGTATTATTCTGGCCGCATCCATTATTGACAAGGCAAGAGCCTTTTTCTGCCCAGGCAACGTAGGGGGTTCCCCCAGAAAATCCAATCGCAGAGGTAATCGTCTGGAACCCTCCCCCACCGGTCATGTTTAACGCGCCACTCCCTTCTGTAACCCACTGTGTGCCGTCCCATTTCTTAACGAAGAGGTGCGGTCCCTGATTCGCCGTGGCATTGCTGTTATCGACGAGGGTGATGAAGGGAACCTGTGAACCAGTCGCAGCAGATCCAAATGCGGCGTTTGATGAAGTCGAAACGACGGTGGAAATGGTTCCGACCGATACAAAGGTATTTCCCTGCTCTTTCCGAGCATAAACACTCGCACTCTCATGCCATACAACGTGCAGGACTTGGTTTATAAAGCCGAGCGAAACATCATTGGGGCGAGATGGAAGACCTGGATCTCCTGCCTTTAAGGAAGTAGGGTTCGCGGGTGTCCATATAGAATTGGTTGAATCCCATCCTTTCATATAGAGCTGGCAGTCGTTTAAATTCGGAATGCATTCTGTCCAGGAGACTTTAATCGTTGACCCGTTGATTGCGATTGCCGGATTAGATCCGTTTTTTGTTGTATCGACGTTCAGGCTGCCCCCATCTTGGACCCAATTCGATCCATTGAAATGGCTCACATAAATTTGATTGATGCCCGATCCATCCGGCTCGACCCAAATAATGTAGGGGGTGTTGCTTCCATCAAATGCAATGGCGCTGTCGGCGGCGGACTTGGTTCCATCCACATTGAGCTCCCCGCCAACGAGATCCCAGGTATTGCCTCCCGCATTCCACTTTTTAACGTAAACTTTGCAATTCGCTCCTCCGCTGTCACACTCGGTGTATGTAATGTAAGCAACGGGAGTGGCAGCGCCGTTAGAGGCGATCTTAGGTTGAAGGGCGTGATTTCCAGCGGTATTGATCTTGGTTTCTGTAGACCAGGTTTCGGAGGTGCTATTAAACGTTTTAACGTAGACATCTGCCGGCGTATTTCCTTCCCACCAAGCTAAGTATGGGGTACTCCCAACAATTGCAATAGACGGATCACGCGCATCTTTACTTGAGTTTTTATTTAAGCTGGTTCCTAACGAAACAAAAACTCCGAATGTCGTTGCCGATTCCTGGACCGTGTTGCCGTCGAGCAGATTGACTTGGTCCTTCGCCCGGACGACGAAATAGTAGGTCGTGTTGCTGTCTAAACCGCTCACTCCAAATGTGGTCTGTCCCGCTTGTGACTCGGTAATGACCACATTCCCTCCTATCGGAAAGGGGTCGGTGGTGCAATCTGTTGAAACAGTCGATCGGCAAACGACATAGATGAGTTGGCTTTTCGTGGTTGTGTTATCACTCGCGGCGACCCATGAGAGTGAAATCGAATCGGAACTGGTGGCCTGCACGACGAGCTGAGGATCGTTCCCAGGAAAAGAAGGTGGACTATTATCAATGGCCGAACCTGTCGTGAACGACCATGAATAGGTGGCAGCCATCGGGTTGCCGGTTTCATCCTCGACAGCCGTCGTAATGGTAACGGTATAGGTCGTATCTATTTCCAGGAGAGTGGTTGGTGTGAAGGTTGCTGTTTTTGTCTCGGCGGTGTAGGCAATCGTTCCAGAAACCGCTGTGCCACCAGAGATCCCCACGGAAAGAACAATAAAAGTGTTCGAGGTAAGGGTGTCTGGGTTGATCGGCTCACTGAAGGTGGCTCTGATGCTGGTATTAAGGGGGACCTGCGTCGCTCCATTCACGGGCGTCGGGCTCGGATCTGAAGAAACAGTCGGCGGAGTGGTATCGTTGCTCGGCTCTTCACCCGTGTTTGACCGGCCGCCGTTGCTGCCTCCGCAACCGTTTAAAAAGAAAGCCAAAGAAACAATGAGGGAGAAAATAACCAATGGCTGTCGATAACTAAACTTCCTCACGTCCACTCCGATCAGGGATAGCCTATAATTGTCTTTATAGGTTACCACGAGCGGCCGTATTGTCAATAAAGTCTAAAGAATCTGTGTAAAATTTTAGAGAATGGAAGGGAAAAATAACACCATGTTGTCTTTTGTGATGTCAAAGTCAAAAACAAAAAAAGAGGAGAGGTCGTTTGACCTCTCCTCTTTGGAGAAAATTACTCTATATGCTGTTACGGGACAGCGGCGAAGTCCATCGATTCGCCCACCGGAGCGGCAACCCCGATACTCCGTTGGGTTTGCGTTTTTCCGCTTGGATATTGAGCGGAAACCGCGTCGGCGGTGCCGTTGTAGACGAAACTGCCGGCGATGTTCTGCGTGAACGAACTGGCCCCCGTTCCGGATTGATCCGGATCGGAGATATTCTGTGTCCAGGTTACGGTCAGACTGGCGGGGTTTGATGCCGGGTTATTCGAGGAAGGATTCGCCGGCGTGGTCGCCCAGTTGGCCGTGATCTCGACGAGTTGATCTCCTGTTCCGGGCGCCGCTTGGGTTCCGATATTGGTTGTTTTGACCGCAGTGACCTGCCGCATGCTCTGGGAGCCGGTTATTTCAGAAGTCGTTCCGCCCAGGCGTTTGAAGTTGAAATTGTTTGTGACATTGAACCCGGTATGGGCCGCGATGACTTGCGCAGGCGTTCCTCCCCCATCCGAACAATCAGTCGGCGCGCCGGCAGGCCCAGGGCAGAAATCGGCGACAAACTGGCTGTTCATGTTTAACCCTCCCACAGGCGTTACAAGGGTGTTTGCATCCGTGGTAAGTGTGGTTTGTCCTTGCGTGCTCGGATTAAACCGAAGGTCGCCGCAGTTCAACCCGGCCAATGAGGCGTTGGTGACGGCTCCGCAGGCGGTCACCGGGATCGGCGTTCCGCTGGCATCCTGTCCGGAAATAATTCCGAACATGTTATCAGTGACGGCTCCAGGACCGAGGCTTGGGAAGACTGTCTGAAGGTTATCCGGATCCAGCAAGGCGAGGGCGCTCGAATCCAGTACTAAGGCTCCGCCGCATGTTCCGTTTGCTTGGCGTGTCCCACCTCGACAGGGATTAAATCCCGGGTTCAATCCCGCACCGGTGGCAGTTCCGTCCGAACGAAGATCGGTTAATTGAGTATTCATATTGAAGTCAACTGCCAGAGCTTCCGTTCCGGCCACGGTCAGCATTCCTGTCAGCAGGAGGGGCAGCACCGCTGAAACCTTTTTAATGATATTCATGTTCTTACCTCCTTATTTCTTAAATTATGGAATAGCTTCATCCGGTGATCCGCCGCCGCCTGCACGGATCGTGAAACTCTGACCATTTGGATACGCCGTCGCAGTGAAGGAGCCTCCGTTGTATAAAAAGCTGCCCGAAAGTGTTTGATCGAAGGTGCCCCCTCCAATCATTTCACTCTGGACGATCTTGCTTTCCCAGTTGACCGTCGGAGCCGTACCCATCACACCTGCTGCAGAGTTGGTTGTCGCCCAATCGGTCGCCAGGCTGACGACCACCGTGGTGGTTGTTCCGAGCGCGGTCGTTTCGATCATTGAGGCTTGTCCGCAGACGGCGGGGTTCGCGGTGCTTCCCGCGGCGCAGGTTTTGGCTGCAGGCGCTGCAATGATTGTCGGCATGTTGGCGGTATTAACCGGAAGATTTACCGTGGAGCCGGTTGGATTCCAAACGAAGGCGTCTTCTACCTGAGAACGATGCAGCGAAGCATTGTTGGCGCAGGCGCCCATTGTCGTCCCCGCCCCGCAAGAAGTCATGTCAATCGGGGTGTTGACGGCCATGGCGCCGGTGAGATTGGTCCCTGACGTTGGGATCGTCTGATTTTGTGTTGAAGGATCAAATTTTCCATCGCCGCAGTTTAGCGATCCGACGCCGCCGTCAAGGACACCTGCCCCCTGGGTTCCGCAGGTAAGCGGACTTGCAGGGCGCTCGACAATTCCGAACATGTTATCGGTAACGGCGCCGGGTCCCGTCCTTTCGAAAAGGCCGGCGGTGTTGGTTCCGGAATTTCCAAGATTAAGTGCATCCAGGAGCGGTTCTGAACCGCCCGGAGCCCCTGTGCAGCTAGTACTTGTGGGATTAACTCCTCCGGCGCAGGGATTGAAGCCGGGTGCGCCATTGCTCCCGCTGGAGCGCAGGTCGAGCGATTGTGTGTTGCTGAAGAAGTCAAGCGCTTGGGCGTAAGCGCCCTGGACCGAAAATGCCAGGATGCCGATGCCCAGGAAAAACAGGGTAAGCTTTTTTATAGAGCGGTTCATTGTTTCCTCCTGATTAAAAAATACCATGTAATCTGCCTCTAAGCTTAGCCGCTTTTTCTATCCCTGTAAAGTATAAAAGTAAGAAATGGCATAAAAAAGTTCAGTAAAAAATCAATTGGTAAATATTCTATTTTTGTATGCTCTATCACGGGCTTGTTGCTCCGTTGATGATGCCAAAAGATGCCTCTGGTCCGAGTGGATAACTGGTCGGAGTGGTGCTGACGGCATCCCCATCCCGGACGAAGTAACCTTCCGAAACGTCCAGGAATCCGTATCCGGAGGCCACCCCCCGGCAGCTGTTCGGACCGGCATTCGGATCATAGGCACCGATGATTTTACAGGGGGAGTCCTCGTAGCTCGAATACCAATGGACACAAATCTTCCCTCCTGTCGTTTGGGCAACACCATGGATCGGATTACCGCAAGTGGCTGCGCCCGAGGCCGCTCCGGCAGGATCAATATTTTTAGTAGACCAGACAAAGGCCCATTCGGCATGGGAGGTGCCATTCTCTGTTTGGGTTTCCTGGATGAGACTCTGTTTTGCACAGGTTGTGTCTCCCGTGTCGGAACGGCAAACAACTCCTCTGCTGAATGAGAACTCATTGTGTAACCCATTCGGGATTCCTGTAAACGGACCCGCTGTCCAGTTGCTTCCGGTCGGAAAGACATTTGAAGTAAATGCGTGGGCGGATGCGTTAAAGTCGACTAAATCACATCCCTCCCCTGTATTGTTTGCACGGGGAGGATCGGTTGCAAGGACACAGGGCGTCCCGGAACTGGATGTCAGTTTCATTGTTGTAAGGCTTGCCATCGTCTGGCCTGTTGAAAGGGTGTTGTTCCCTGATGGGAGCGATAGTCCTTGAGTAGCCGGGTTGTGTCGAAGATAGCCACAATTTAGGCCTGAACGCACGCCGGGATCGATCGAAGGGTCAAAAGTCCCGTCCGCGGCGGTATTGCCGCATTGGGCGGGATCGCGGCTTCCCATGCCGAAGGCAGGTGTTCCGGCCGTGACCTCTGCAGCGGTTCGGGTCGGGTCCGAAACCACATTGAACATATTGTCGGTGACCGCGCCGGGGCCGGTCATCGCGAAAAGCGGACTTACCTTCACTTCCAGTTTCGAATCATTTGTCGGATTGCTTGGCGTTCCTACGCAGATCGATATGCAAACCTGGGGACCGACCAACCCAACCTGCGTCACGTTGAGAGCGCCATCGACGAGCGTCTGGCGAAGCAGTCCATTCCCATTACAAGTCGTTCCACCAATCGTAGACCCGTTACACGGATTAAACCCGGGACAATTCGCACAATCATTTGCATGACCTGAATTTTTGAAACGGCTGTTGGCGGTTGACGTGGAGCTGAAGAAGTCATTCGATTGAGCATAGGAGATCTGTTCTGTCAGGAGGATTGTACAGAAAATACCGAGTATTAAATATGAGAGCTTCATCTGTTTTCCTAGTTCGGGTCGGTCCCGATTAAGAAGTCGGGATCTCCCCGCGTTTGGCTTTCCCCGGTCGGCGCATTGACCTCCGGGAAGGTTTGGTTGCAGGTAGTCCAAACGTCTCGGTTGCACATTACAAAAGAGCCGGCCATTGTTGCGCTGAATGCCGCAGGCTGATTAGGATCGATCGCTCCGGCCACATCGGGATCAGTGATATGTTGCGCCCAATTGACCGTGATCATCGGCGGGACAGGATCACCCCCGCCGCGAAAGGCGGCAGGCGTGTGAGAGTTCGTGAGAGAAAGGGTGTTTCCGGTGGCGGGATTAATGTTCGAGGCGTGGCAGTCATTGTTTCCCCCTACTCCGCTTGAGGAGCCTATACAATCCGCATTCGTAACGTGGAAATAGGCCCCTATCTCAGTATGTTGATCCGGAAAACCGGTTTCGAGCTGGGTTTCCATAATGATTCCCATGACGCTGCAGGTCAGATCTGTTGTCGTTTGCACCGTGGCCAGCCGGGGATCTTTTCCGCAATTAAATGTTCCGGCAGAGGGTGCGCGTCTGAAAGTAAAATCACTTGAAAAGCCGGTCCCAATACCGGCAAAAAACAGCGGGCCCTGGCAGGGAGTCTTGAGATTGGGGTCATTCGGGACGGCTACGCCGGACTCCGAGACGGTGGGCGCCGTGTAACCGCAAAAACTGGTCCGATCGGGTGTTGCGAGAATTGGCGATCCGGAAGGACTTCCGAATAGGTCATAATCCGCAACCCCATCGCCATTTAGGTCCTTATCTTCAGAAACGACCTCCAGGGAGAAGAATCGCCTTAAGGGGAAATTAACTGAGTGGAAGTTATTTGAGCCCAGAGGGATCTTCATGTCTTGGCGTGCCGGGTTATAGCGGAGGTTTCCGCAATTCTGGCCGTTGGCCACCCCGGTATCGACTGTTGGGTTCCCACATAATGTCGGGTCATTGTCGTCGGCTGCATTGACGCCCCCGCAAATTGTATCTCTTCCGCAATTAAGGGTTGTGGAGACGGCGCCAAACATATTGTCAGTGACGGCTCCGTAACTGGTCGCATGGAAAAAACCACCTTGTCTGTTGTTGTTGTCGTTCGTTGCACCGCCGACGTTCTTGGCCGAAAGAAGTGGAATCGTACCCAATGCCGGGTTCGTTTCCCCATCACATTTTGCACCACTTTGAATGCCGGTAGGGCTTAAACAAGGATCAAAACCTGGATTGTTCCTGGCGAAATTAGTCGGACTGGATGCGCTCCCGGCACGCCGCTGGGCTATGCTGCTTGAGTTAATATTAAAGTCAGTTGCACCTGACTGTTGTGCCCCGACCTCCCCTACGATCGAAAACATGAGGAAGAGCGCCATTAAAGTATTAAAGAGAAATTTATTCGTTTTAAGATAACTCATGGACAAGCGCCCTCTGTATTTCCAGTCGACGGATCATAAGACAAGCAGCTTTTGAAATCGCCGATCGTCTGACTGGTTCCGGTCGGATAAATTGCATCGGGGAGAACAACGGAGAAACAAGGGTCCCCCGAGTTGTTGTGGGCGCCATGGCAATAAGTGAATGCACCATTCATTTCATCATCATAGCCTGAAAGACCGGAAAAGTTCGGGTCTTTGATCGTTTGTTGCCAGGCAATTCTCGGATTGATACCGGTCGCTTGCGTGGCAGCATTTCCAGGTGTGGTGTAAGTGTCATCATTATTTTTAGCAGACCAGCCGAGGACATTAATGTGAATGACTTGATCGCCCGGTCCGGGATTTGCCCGCGTTCCAATACCAAGGTTGGAATCAAGCGCAGTGACCTGCTCAACGCTTTGGGCGGCATGGGTACAGGGGGAAGTATGCTGAACCATCCCGGTTCGATTTTGATTACAGGTTGCTAGCGTATTTTGGTCCATCCACTTGAAACTGACATCGAATTTGAATCCAGCATGTTCAATAGCCCCTGGGAAGAAGTCGTCATTTCTGGCAAATTGCTCGGAAAAGCCGTGGAAGCCGTCGGCGGAAGTCATCCCGGCTGTATTGCTTCCGTTTCCGGTGGGATTCGTGCAATCTTCGCCTGGATTAGGATCTCCGGTTCCTGTCGGAGAGGAGGCATTAAATATTCCGACACAAGGGGCGTTATCATCCTGACTTTTAGGATTGTATTTCTCAATACCCAAGTTAAGGTTTCCCACTCCCGCACAAAGTTCGCTGGAAGGGTTCGCTGATGAGATCTCTTTGCAAATATTTCCATTTGCCCCCTGTATACGACCATGCATATTGCCTGTGGCTTCCCCCGGTCCCAAGTGTATGAAGAGTTCGAGCGCGCCGTCAGCGGGAGCAGGACAATTTGTTTGAAGGTCGGGACAGTTTATTGGTGTGTTCAAGCCGGAGCTGATGTTCCGTGTTGGGTCGTACCCACGACAACTAAAAATATTGATGGTACAAGCCGGCTGACTTGAGTTAAATCGTTCGCATTGAGCCTGAGAGGATGAGCTACAAGCAGGGAACCGCTGATCCTGGGTTTTAGTGAAGATGACGAATTCCTGCGCATTCGCAGGTAGTTCAGAAGCTAAAAATACCAATAGTGTGAATCCGAGAAGGATAAAGGCCCCCAAAAGAGAATCGGCACAGGAGGAGTATCCACTCTTTTTTCGTTTTGAGGAGGGAAAAAGAGAAGCGGATTTAGCAACGGCGCTCATTCAATTTCCTCCCAGGGTACTAAAGGTTCCGTTTCGTTGACTGTCACCGGAAGTATAAGATGTCTCAGGTACGTTGCTTGCCTCACAGGGCCCTCCAGGGGCATGCGATCCTTGACAGTATGTAAATGATCCAGACGTCAGCTCATCGAACCCTTCCAGAGCAACGCCTGAGAAATCAGGATCGGTGATTTGCTGTGTCCATGCAATTGTTGGAGAGGTAAATTTAAAATCACCCTTGGCTTGTACGGACCATGCGGCCACATTATTGACAACAACTTGGTCACCTGCGCCAGGCGCGCTGAAAGATCCTGTGCCAAGATCATTAAACACACCGGTTACTTGTTCCACCGTCTGGCTGCTGTTAACGCAAGTCCACCCGGCAGGAGCTGTGCACGGGACGAGTGTTTTCGGGGAAGTGGTTCCGCCAGGAACCGCTTCAAAGCTAATAATACTATCGAAGCCAACATGGATTAATTGGAAAGGAAAGAAGTCTCCCTGCGTGACAAAATTGTTGTGCAGGTAACCGGCTGTGTCGTTTGCGGGGCAGTCGATCTGGGCAAATGGCGGAGGATTGCTGAAACTACTCGGGCTGCTTGATTCCGTGATTTCCAAGTCTGGATCGGGACCTGTATCGAAACAGGGTCCCGTGCTTGGCGGGATATCTCTTTGTGTCGCCGTGTTAAATTTTGCACGGCCCAGGCTGATATTATTTAGACCCTGGCATTCATGTCCTATCGGACCACCCATCTCGCTACAGATGGTGCTGGTCTTATCGAGCAATTGACCGAATGGATTTCCTGTGATCTCTCCAGGACCGAGAACAACGAAAAGCTCGAGGGCGCTATCGATTGCAGCGGTTCCCCCTATCTCTCCTGGGAAGCTGTGGGTCAGGAGTTTCGAGGGATCAAAACCAGGTGCGAGGCGATCAGTGGGAGTGGTCCGCGACTGGGTGCAGCGGGTCTGGGTCACACTATCGGGTTTTGTGAGGGAGCCGATCAGATTACAGACACCCTCTGCCTTTTCAGGTAAAAGTAGGAAAACCCAAAGTAACGCTAGAAGGAGGTTCCCAACATAAAGATAATGACCCTTGATTGCAGACGTTTTTGTTAGATCATCTCGCACGCTTTCTCCTAAATTGCAGGAGAATGCTTCCGAAAATTAACTAACGAAGCAACTGGGACGGAATCAGCCGCCTAAGTTGACCATCGTGGTCAGTTTTTTCTCTTCCGGAAGCATGTCCAGCTCGTGGTACTCTGGCTTTACATAGAGGACCTGGTCGAGGAGTCCTTCTATTTCTTCATCGCTGCAACCGTTTCGAAGAGCATCACGAAAATCGACGGCAATTTCAGAAAAGAGACAGGGCCGAATTTTCCCATCTGCCGTCAATCGAACGCGATTGCAGGTATCGCAGAAGTCATGGCTCACGGCATGGATAAAGCCGACCACGCCCGGAGCGCCAGGAATCCTAAAATTCTCAGCTGGCCCATTGTCATTTTCATTGGAACCGCCAACAGGAACCAATTTTCCGAATTGTGTTTCAACTTCATCAACCACTGCAGAAAACGGCTTGTACGTTTTTACCCAAGTGTCCCAATTTGCGCAAGGCATGTATTCGATGAAACGAATATGGTAGGGTTTTCGCAACGTGAGTCGAACAAAATCCATGACTTCGTGGTCATTCACCCCCTGCTGAAGAACGCAGTTTATTTTAATCGGTTCGAATCCGACGCGCTCCGCCTCTTCGATCCCTTCCCATACTTTCGGAAATATGTCTCTGCGAACGACTTGAGCAAAGGTCTTTGGGTTAAGCGAATCAAGGCTGATGTTAATTCTTCTTAATCCCGCTTTATATAAGTCGGCTGAAAGTTCCTTAAGGAAGACTCCATTCGTGGTTAACGCCAATTCTTTTAACCCCGGAACACGACTTAACTGTTCTACAAACCCAACGACGCCCTTTCTCACAAGCGGCTCACCTCCTGTGATACGCACCTTCCGAAGTCCCCTTTTTGCAGCGACGGTGATAATTCGTGTGAGTTCATCATAAGTCAGTATTTCGTCTGTCGGAGTCCATTCCAGACCTTCCTCCGGCATACAGTAGACACACCTAAGGTTGCAGCGATCGGTGATGGAGACTCGCATGTAAGAAACCGTCCTCTTATAGCCGTCAACAAGGGGATTCATCAGACCTCCTTAAATATATAAAGTTATGGTGGGAATTATGTACACGCAACTCGGGTCAAGTTTATAGAGAATGGGGATCACGTGTCAACAGAAAAAGTACAACACTTTTGTCTGAAGAAGGCATTTCCCAGCATAACATATTCACTGTTCACCTAATAATAAGGACGAGTTTGTTGACTATTATTTTGCTCTCTGCACTTTGAATATCCGTAACCATTCATAGGCTAACTTTATCATTAGCGATCAATAAAAACCGGGTTTGGAGATCGATCTTGATTTATTTCCCGATTTCTTACCTTCAACCTGAACTTAATATACCATAGAAGTGTAGTATGTCAATGTTTCCGACTAAGAATTTTAGGCCATATTACAATGATGTCGGAAGGGTTTAGAAGTAGAATCGAAGCATGCCGGTAACTTGAAAACCGTTTAGCTCTAATTCGAGAGGTCGACCCGCTGGATTCCCTCTACCATGCTGAGAACAGGTATCTGGATCGATGTTTCCATCTCCAGTTGTTGCGGGGGTCACAAAAATCGCTGATGTTTTGAGTCTCAATGCGAGCCCAGCGTAACGTTTCTCCGTTTTCGGGGACAGGCGGAACATTCTGCAGGTTGGTTGTTTCGGGTGGCGGGGGAGGAATGTCGAAGAAACTTGAACGGAAATGCTTCTCTACTTTAACTTTTGCGCTGCTTCCAATGACATAATTTGCGTTCACGCCAAAAGAAAGCCAGGGTGTAATAAAGTACTCCCCTCCGATGCCGATCCTTGAAGTAAATGCAATTCCCTCTGCCTCGGTGGAACTGACCGATGCGAAATTAAGGTCGGGGCTATTCACCCGTACGACCGAATCGATCATCAGATTGGTAATCGAGATTCCGATCAATCCGACATTGATGAAAAAGCGTCCATGATCGGGGTCTTGATAGAGGTTATATTTCCAACCAAGCCAGATCTGAGTGACGGATAGGTTATAGGAGGCTGTTCTGGGTGCCGAAACAGGAGGAAGATCCTGCCGGAGGAAAGTAGTGATGACATCTTCCGCCGTCGATTCACCCTGCCAGAGCGAGAGGGTTGCGACCAATGAAAACTTATCGGTTGCTTCCCACTGGACCTCCGCGCCATAGTTGGTTTTCCCTTTTATTTCAGGGACAACGATGTTTCTGACTTCGGCCGGGAGAAGTCGGTTGCGGGGAAGGAGGTAATTAGGATCTTGAAGGATTGCAAGGTGAGGATCCCCGAGGATCTTATTTAACGATTTAAGAGAAGGCTGATAAACACCCGTTGTATAGGCGATGCTTAAACGGGACTCTTGCCCGAAGCTGAGATGTGGAAGAAGAGTGAAACTTGCTGCGATGATGAGAATCCAAAACCATCTGCCGTTCACTCTACACGTCTCCCAAAATCAAGGAGCCGAATCGTTTTACTTGACGGTCGGTTTTAGCGCAAGCAGCACCTCCTGACCGTCGAAAACAAATTTCGGCTTGAAAATGATGACCAAAGCAGGAAGGATGGTCAGTGCGCCAAGGCTGCTGGTCAACATTGCCAGAGGCACCAAAATTCCTTCCATATGAAGATAAAACCCGGTAAAAGCAAGAAGCCCATATCCGGCTGATACCGCAATGGCAACAAAAATAATCGCCTTTCCGGATGTTTGCAAAGTGGTCCGGATCGCCTCTTCGATGTTTTTGCTTTTCTTAAACTCCTCCCTGAGGCGAAAAATGAGATAAATTTCATAATCCGCGCCGATACCGACCGCCATGGCGGTAATCGCCGCGGTCCCAATCCCGAGTGTGATCCCACTGAGTCCCATTATACCAAAATTAATTAATACCGAGAGGGCGAGCGGAATAATAACAAAGAAGCCGCCTAAGAGCGATCGTCGTACTAATGCGGTCATTAAGAAGGTAATCGCGGCGATTTGAATGATGTTCAACGCCTTTCCTCTGATCATCTCTTCGTTGAGGGCGACCACAACGGGGGAGCTTCCTGCCACCCCTAAAGAGACTTGATGAGGGGTAAAATCAGCGTCACGCGCCTGTTCGACGATCTGAATCAACTCTTCCGCCAAACGGGTATCGTCGCTTTTCAGAAAAACCCAGATCACCGCCTCTTCCTGTTGCGGGCGCATTAATCGGGCGAAATCGGCCGGATTCCCCGAGACCGAATAAAGGAAAAGAAACTGCGCGATCTGATCCTGTGCATCCGGGACCTTGTTAAAGGCAGGATCGCCGCCGTTTAATGTTTGGTTCATCTGTTTCACATAGTCGACGTACGATTCCGTTTTCCCAACCTCCGGCACACTCTCCAGGCGGCGCTGGAGTCGATCCACCGCCCCGGCCACGATCGGGTTTTTAAGGGCAGATTCTTTTTTTGCTTCCAGAAGAATATAAAAGGTAGAGGTACCCGCGAATTTTTCGTTAAGGGCCCGCTCATCTTGTCGAAGGAGGGTCGATTCAAAAAATTGGGAGCGGTTGCTGTTGCTGACTTGGACCCGAAGCGTTCCGATGACCGAAATGACAAAAAAGAGGGCCGCGCCGGTCAGAATAATCGTCCGCCCGCTTCCGGTCACTTGCGAAGCAAGACTGCTCAAAAACCGATCGAGTAGATCGGGTCCCCTAACGACCCGCTTTTTACGGGAGGGACGGAGCACGGAACGGATAGCCGGAATAAAGGTCAATTCCAAAACAAGGGCGCTCAAGATGCCGAAGGCAGTGAACAACCCAAACGACTGGAACGTTTTTAGCTTGAACGTAATCAACGATGCAAAACTGGCTGAGGCGATCACGCCGGCTGTCACCATCGCCAATCCAACCTGCGTCGTCGATTCGATCACCGCCTGTTTCGAATCGCCGAGCCGTTCATATTCTTCATAGTAACGCTTTAAGATTTGGACCGAATGGCCCGCTGCAATCGCTAAAATAAGGATCGGGGTCATCGCATTCCACGGATCAAGCGGGGTACGGGTCAGGCCCATCATTCCCATCGCCCAGGCAACCGCCAGCAAAGAAGTGACGAGTGGAATAAACAAACCCTGCCAGGTTCGAAAGGCGATATAGTGAAGAATGCCGATGATCAAAATGGCGATCGGAAAGAGAACCGCGAGCATCCTGAAAGAATCGGCCTCGAAATAAGAGAGGACAATCGGCATCCCGCCGAGATAGATTTGGTGGTCGGCATCGCTGTATTTCGCGGTGATGTCTTGAAGTTGGCAATGGATTAATGAGTCGGCCAGCCACTTTCCCGGCTCACTCTTCTGCCATGCGCCGCAGGCTGAATTTGATTCACTCCCCTGCCACTTCTTCCACCCTTCTTCTTTCTCTGCTGTTTGCTGGGGAGCAGCTTGCGATTGCTTCGGCTCTCCTGTCGAGACGCTCCCTTCCCCTTTTTGCCATTGCTGCCAGTTTTCTCCTCCGGACGCTGCGCCTGCGGCGCCCCCTCCCCTTCCCACTCTCCAGGGACGATGGGGCCAAAGTCGACGATCACCGCAGCGGCCGTCCCATCTTTCGAGACTAGGCTGTTGAGGAAAAGATCGTTTGAGTAAACCCTTTTCTTTAACTCGGAAAGCCCTTCCGGAGTTGTCGGGACCTCTCCATCCATCAGCTGCGTAATCTTGATCTGATCCTCGGTTCCGACCACATATTTTATTTTGCGGTCTGAGATGCTGACGACATTCTCTTCCTTAATCCCGGCGATCTTCTTCACATCGTCCGTGATTCCCTTCACCTTCGAGAGGGTCGCCGGATTAAAGATATCCCCCTTCTTGTTATGGATACCGATCACCACCACGCGGCTGCCGCCGAATGCCTCTTCGATTTTGTTGTTTAACTGAACGTAAGGGTGATTCTGAGGAAGGATCGATTTTGGATCGAACATCATCTGGAGGTTTCGAAATTGAGTGAAGAAGAAGAGAGTAATGAGAAGAACGGAGAAAATGACCAGATAAGGATGGCCGACGATTTTCTCTACATAGCGTTTCATCATTTTCGTTCCTTTGGTTTGATGATGTCAGTCTACCCAAATTACCTAAAAATACAATCAAGGTAGAGGATATCGGCGTAGAAGGTCACATCTTGGTGGATAACAGTCTGGAGAGTAAGCCTCCCGGCGCGCGGTGATTATCGAACGGGTGCCGGGAGGCTCTTCAAATGACGGACAGAATGGACCTATTTCCGTATGCCGGTTTTTAGCGAGCGTTCTGTAAAATCTTCATCCTCAAGTCCCCCGTTGACCTGGAGATCACTGACCTCAAAGATGGTTCGATGTCCGTTCTGAACGTTGGTCACCTCCGTTTTTTTCCAGACACTGAAATTATCGAGCGACTGCCATTCGATCGTTTGTCTTTTAAGGAGCTTTGAATTGCGATCATAGTAGTCTATTTTCAAGACCGTCCAGCTGTCCTTCGAGATCCAGGAGACCTTTTTACTGTAAATACTCGTTTTCTCCTTCGGAACACTCTCGACGACATAGGTCTGGGTGCCGAGATAACCTTCTTCCCGCAATAGCTTATGTTCATCTTCGTCGAGCCGGCGCTGTCCCATATCCCCGAAGGTCAGATCGGACCCGAGGAAAGCGTCATTTTGATCTTGCGCAGAGATCCGCCGGACCATCCTAAGCGCCGGCAGATAAAGCCAGAGATCGTCGGTCTTGTTCTCCTGGGAGTAATCCCAGATAAGGAAAGAGATTCCGCGCGAGTCGGGAGGAAAATCAGTCACTAGGAGCATCTTGCTGTCCAAACCTTCCTTTGCCCGATAGTTCTTCCAATAGCGGCTGGCCTCGATCTTTTTCTTGGTTCCGTCTTTCTCGATCAGATGAAGGATCACCTTGTTCTTTTGGTCTCCGATTTGGTAAATCAATTCTCTCGATTTTTTGATGATCTCGGTTCCGTCCATTGCATTGGAAGAAGCGGGCGCCTCTTCCGCAGAGGCGACGCGAAGGCCTCCCAGGATGATGTAAAGGGACAATACAATATAGATTGTTTTTCGAATCATAACCGTTACTCCTGACGTTATGGTTTCTCTCCGACTAAAACGGTGAAGGGACTCGGGGAAGGGAGGGGAACCGGTTTGATCTTCCTGAATCCGACCCCTTTCATCCAGTCGGCGAGCTCTTTCTCTGAGTAGGCCGCGCCTCCCGGCGTATGGACCAGCTGGTTGACCCCGATCAGCGCCGACAGCATCGGGCCTGTCTTATCCCGATTAAGCATCTGATCTTGGATGAGGATCATCCCCTTTTGATCGAGCGCTTCATAGGCTTTTCGGAAGATCTCTTTGATCACTTGAGGGGACTCCTGATTGAACATCGAGGAGAGGAGCAGAGCGTCGTATCCTTTTCCAAAAGAATCCTCAAGGTAGTTGCCCGGTTTGAGGGTAACCCGGTTAAGCATCCCGAACGAACCGACGATTTCGCGCGTGACTTCCAACGTCTGCGGAAGATCGAAGACCGTCGCGGAAAGTTTCGGATTTCGCTCGCAGAACTTCATGCAGAAAGTGCCGGGCCCTCCGGCGATGTCGATCAACTGGCGTCTTCCCGAAAAATCGATCTTGCGCGCCAGCAGCTCCCCTTGGGCGATGGCGCGGTAGTGCATTCCATAGATATAGCTCCGGAGCGCTTCCGGGCCCTGGTCGTGCGGTTTGTCGACCACCGGCTTGCCGGTCAGGACGGCCTGATCAAGATCGCCCCAGGCGCCGTACCAGCTGTCGAACATCGAAACGATCCCCCCCCTGGTATCGGGGGCTTCCGCTGACCAGGAAGGTTTTCGCGAAAGGGGTGTTTCGGTACTTCTCCTTTTTCCGGTCGAGCAGGCCCATCGACGTCGCCGCGATGAGGAGGATGTCAATCCGCGCGGATCGGCCGGTATCTCGGCCGCCAATTCCGACGCCGTCGCCGACCGATCCTTCAGCCGGGTGAAGATGTTCAATCGCTGGGCGGTGTGGAGGATCTTCGACTGCCAGTAGGCCGAGCTGATGCTCATCACCTTCATCGGGTCGAAGGTTTCTTTACTTTTTTTGCGGGAAGGCGTTGCCTTACTCTTCTCCGTTTTTTTCGGGTTGTTTTTCTTCACGGTTCTCCTCATCGAGTCACTCCGGTCGGAGCGAAAAAAAGACCAAGTTGGGCCAACTGGCCGTATAATCAATCTGTGTTAACGAGCAGGAACCGACCACGAGCCGTTTTTGATTTTCAAGCGCCATCCCGAGCGCCGCGGCGACGATCATCCGAATCGGTCCGACGTGCGTCACCAGGAGGATCGTCTGGCCCGCATGGCGCGCTAATAGGGTCTGAATCGTCTCATCAACCCGCTTGGCAAAACCGACGAGCGACTCCCCTCCCGCCGGTGTGAAATGGAGCGGGTCTTTCTTCCAGGCCGACCACTCCTCCGGGAAGCGTTGTTGAATGACCTCGTTCGTCAGCCCATCCCACGATCCGAAGGTCCGCTCTCGGAGTCCTTCAGTCGTTTCAATCTTCAATCCGAGCCGATCGGCGGTCGGCCGGGCCGTCTCTTGTGTCCTGCGCGAGGGGCTGACATAAAGCGCGGCAATTGATTTTCCTTGAAGCCGATCGGGCCAGCCGGCGGCCTGTTTCAGGCCGACCGGATTGAGCGCCGGATCTTCCACCGAATCACAATAATATCGATTCTCCGGAAAATCGGTGGCTCCATGGCGGAGGAATAAAAACGATGTCGCTTGTTCTTTTGTCCTCATTAAAATTCTAAGAGCGATCCTGACTAAAGATGGAAACGGCTGAGATGACTGAAACGAATGTAAACAGGCCGAGCACCGCCATGCTGATGAAAAAGGAGGTGTCAAAAACGCCCCGATACGAGGCGCGGACCGCTTCCACTCCATAAGTGGCCGGATTGATCCGGCTGACCATCTGCATCCAGACCGGCATGAAATCGGTCGGCACCAGCGCCGGGGAGAAGAAAAGGAGGGGGAGCGTCAACATGTTTCCCATCACGACCAACGGCTCTTCTTTTTTCAGGATCATCGCGAGCGCATTCGAGACGGCGGAAAAGCCGATCGCAAGGAGAAGCACGGCAACCCAGATCCAGAAGAGACCCGCTCCGCGGGGAAAGCCGGCCCCAAGCAGGGCGGCGACACCGACCAAGAGAAAAACCTGAATGACGACCGTCAGCCCCGCATGCAACAGGCGGCTTAAAACAATGGCAGTCCGGGAGATCGGGGCGACCAGAAGTTTTTCCATGATTCCAAAAGTCAAGTCTCGAAGCAGGTTCACCCCCGACCAGGAAGAGCCGAACAACACGGTCATGACGATCACCCCCGGTGCGAGGAACTGGATGTAATCGGCTTCTGGGAAGCCGGGAAGGCGCGAGAGGTTCTTAAACAATTGACCGAAGATGATCAACCAGAGAAGCGGCTGGACCAGTCCGAAGAAGGTCCAGATCGGCATCCGCCATGTCATCAGAAGATATTTTTTGAGGAGGGCTGCAGTATCGGCCACCAGCCATTTCACCGGCATTCCTGACGCCGGAATCGGGGTCGATGTTGGGGCGACAACTATTTTTTGTTCCATCCTTGATCCTTCTTCCACTCGCCCTGGGGCCACTTCCCTTGCGGCCACTTTTTCTCGGAGGGTTCTTCAGGTTTCGCCGGGGCATCGGCCGCGGGATCCTTCGGTTCCGGCTGCTTCCATTGGTTGCCCCACTCTTTTTCCGAGCCGTTTTCTTTCTTCTTCCACTCGCTTCCCCACTCTTTGCCCGACTCTTCCGATTCCCCTTCCTTCTGCCATTTCTTAGTCCACTCATTTTCGCCGGAATGGTTGTCCCATTTTTTCCCCCAAGAGCCCCATCCGGCGGAGTCGTTTTCTTTTTTGTCTTCGTCCGCGAAATTTTTGCCGGTGTATTTTAAAAAGACATCATCGAAAGTGGGACGGGTTAAAACGACGGTCTCCGCAGTCAAGCCGAGTTCGTCCACACACTGGAGCAGACGGGGAAGAAGTCCTTTCCCGTTCTCCAGGTAGAGGCGAAGCTGGTTTTCCTGGCGGATAACTTCTTTGATCCATTCCTTTTGGCGAAAGGAAGCAACAACCGATTCGGAAAGGGGCTGTTTGAAAGTGAGGTGAACGCAGTCCGCGCCGAGGCTATCTTTGAGCTGATCGGGGGTTCCGATTGTTTGAACCCTTCCGTGATTTAAAATCCCAACCCGGTGGGCCAGCTGATCGACTTCGTCAAGGTAATGTGTTGTTAAAAAGAGGGTGACCCCCTGTTCCCGGTTCAGCCGGCGGAGATAACTCCAAAGGTCGGATCGGCTTTGTGGATCGAGTCCCAACGTCGGCTCATCGAGGAAGAGGAGTTTGGGCTCGTGAATCAGCGCGGTGGCGATATCCAACTTCCGCTTCATCCCGCCCGACAAGGCCCCCACCCAGAGATCGATCGTCCCTTTCATATCAAGCAGATCGAGCAAAAAGATCATCCTTTCCTGGAGAGGAGATGCGGGGAGGTGGTAGAGTTTTCCTTGAAGAAGAAGGTTTTCGCGGACCGTCATCGCCGGATCGACGCCGCTTTGCTGACCGACATACCCGAACGACATCCGAACCGATAGCGGATTTTCGACGACATCATAGCCGGCCACCCGGACCGTTCCGGAGGTGGGTCGGAGAAGGGTCGTCAAGATTTTGATGGTGGTCGTTTTTCCGGCCCCGTTGGGGCCGAGGAAACCGAAGACTTCGCCTGAGTGAACTTGAAAACTGATATCGTCGACTGCTTTTCGTCCGGAGGCGTATTCTTTTATCAGGTGCTCGATCTGGATCATTTCGGGAAGGGCTCGGGACGGGTATAGGTTCCTGACTTGCCGCCGCTTTTGGAGAGAAGGCCGATCTGGCCGAAGCTGATCCCTTTATCGATCGCCTTACACATGTCGTAAATCGTCAGCGCGGTCACCGTGACGGCTGTGACCGCTTCCATCTCCACACCGGTCTGGCCGGAGGTTTTGACGGTGGCGTTGATTTGGACGGCGGCCGGGCCCCCATTTTCCGCAGGATGGATTTCGAAATGAATATCGACATTGGTGAGAAGCAGAGGATGGCACATCGGGATCAGGTCGGGTGTCCGCTTGGCCCCCATGACGCCGGCCACTTGGGCCACGGCGAGGACATCGCCCTTCGCAATTTGTCCCGCTTGAATCCGGGCCAAGGTTTCGGGTTTCATGTAAACCATGCCGGTTGCCACTGCCGTGCGATGGGTGTCGGCCTTTCCGGAAACGTCGACCATTCGCGCCCGGCCTTCTTGATTAAAGTGGGTTAACTCGGTTTCCGCCATGTCAGCGCCTCCCGGAATCATTCCTTAAGATGTAGATAAAGCAGCAGAAATTTCCGGCTGAGTCTAACATAGGATCGATTGAGTGTCAATAAAGTCGGTACTGGAAAACACGAGGCATTTCTCGCTGAAATCTCTTCCCAATCAAGTGATTATGCGCTAGGGTGCTTTGGTTGACAGAATAGAGACATTTAGATATCATTCCGGACGATTGCCTGAAGGAGGACAAGATGTCATTGAGGGAGCTAATTCACTCCGATATAAAAAAGACGGGTCCGACGACCACCCTGGTCGAGACGGCCCAAATGATGCGACGTTACAAAATCGGCTCCGTTTTTGTAGAAGACGGGGGACAATATATCGGTATCGTTACGGAGAGCGATCTGGTCCGGAAAGGGCTGACCAAGGAGGTTTCTCCCGAGACCCCGACCCGCTCCGTCATGCATGTGCCGTTGCTTGACATCGACGTTGAAAAATCGCCGATCGAAGCGAATCATTTGATGCATCTGAACGGAATTCGGCATCTCGCCGTTTCAGAAAGTGGAAAGATCGTCGGAATGATCTCCGTCCGGGACCTGGTCCGGTATTTCTCGAACGACAAAAAAAGCCCCTTGCACGCCATGACCGATATCGTCAAACCGCTGACCGTTTTAGTCCGTCGCGACATTCAAACGGTTGACTCCTTTGCGACGGCCCAGGAAGCGGCGCGAAAAATGGATGAGAAGAAAATCGGTTCGTTGATGGTCGTTGACGAGAAACGGTACGTCGGAATCATCACCGAGACCGATCTGGTCCGAAAGGTGATCGGTTACGGGCTGAGCGCCTCTAAAATCCCGGTCGGGGTGATCATGAATACGCCGGTTCTCGATATCGACCTTTCACGGACGATTCAAGAGGCCAACGAAATTATGGCGACGAAGGGGGTCCGGCACCTGGCCGTGACCGAGAGAGGAGAGATCATCGGCATTCTTTCCATCCGAGATCTGATCGGCATGATCTCGATCCGCGACCTTCCCCGTTTTTTTTCGAACCAAAAATAAGGCGGCCCGCCCCATCGGTCGGACCCTCACTCAATCTGGGGACAAAACAGGATGGACATCGAACAAGAAAAACGGCACGAGCCGGAGTATATGACCCCCATTTACCGGATGGCGGTGACGCAGTTTGACCAGGCGGCCGACCAGCTCAAGCTCGATCCGAACGTCCGTAAACGCTTGGTGGTGCCGAAACGGGCGATCATGGTCTCCGTTCCGATTCGAATGGACGACTCACATATCGAAGTGTTTCACGGCTATCGGGTCCATCACGACAATACCCTCGGCCCCTCCAAGGGAGGGATTCGGTATCATCCTGAAGTGAATCTCGGCGAGGTCTGTGCGTTGGCGATGTGGATGACATGGAAATGTGCATTGATGGGCCTTCCCTTCGGCGGCGCCAAGGGAGGAATCAGCTGCGATCCAAACGCCTTTTCGCGAAATGAGCTGCAGCGGCTGACCCGGCGATATACCGCGGAGATCGGCATCCAGTTCATCGGGCCGGATCTGGATATCCCCGCCCCGGATGTCGGCACCAACGAGCAGGTGATGGCCTGGATGATGGATACCTACAGCCAGTTCAAAGGCTACTCCATCCCGGAAATCGTCACCGGCAAGCCGATCGTCATCGGCGGCTCCCTCGGCCGCATCGAAGCCACCGGCCGCGGCGTGGTCTACTGCATCATGGAGGCGTTTAATCATCTCGGAACGAGACCGGAAGGGAAAAAGATCGTTGTTCAGGGGTTTGGGAATGTCGGATCGAACGTCGCGAAGGTCCTTCATCAAGAAGGGTGTCAGATCATTGCCGTCAGCGATGTCCGCTCCGGTGTTTACAATCCGAAGGGGCTCGATATCCCGGCCCTGCTGCAATATCTCTCGCACAGCCGGTTTATCGAGGGATTTCCCGGCGGAGAGCCGATCACGAACCGCGCGTTGCTGGAGCTCCCCTGTGATGTCCTGGTGCCGGCCGCCCTTTCGGGCCAGATCACGGAGGAGAACGCCGGGCGGATTTCATGCACCATTCTGGCGGAGGCGGCGAATGGGCCGACGACCCCCGCGGCCGATCTCATC
This sequence comes from Candidatus Manganitrophus sp., assembly GCA_028865235.1. GTDB lineage: Bacteria > Nitrospirota > Nitrospiria > SBBL01 > Manganitrophaceae > Manganitrophus. Next base: position 375,501 of record CP114561.1, on the reverse strand, counting down.
CTTCAAGATCGAGGAATCTTTTTGATCCCCGACATTCTGGCCAATGCCGGCGGGGTGACGGTCTCTTACTTCGAATGGGTACAGGATCTTCAGAATTTTTCTGGAAGGAAAAAGAGATCAACGAAAAGCTGCGGGAGATCATGTCGAGCGCCTTCAACGCGGTCTTAACCCTCGCTCAAGAAGAAAAGGTCAGTATGCGAATGGCGGCGCTGATGCTCGCCATCCGTAAAATCGCCAGCGCCAAGCTGGCGCGCGGCGTTTTCCCCTGAGCATTCCGTCGTGGGTCAATTCTGGAGTTTCTCCAAGCGTTTGATGTAAGCATAAAGGGCGGGGTTCTTCTTTTCCATATCGTGAAACTCCAGCCCGACGGCATATTGACCCGCCGCTTCAAGTGCAGTGGCCCAAACCACTTGACCGTAGAGCGATTCGTCGATCGCCTCCCCTTCTTCGGTCTTCACTGATATTTTCACGAGCAGCAGATCTCCCTTTTGGTAAGGACCTTTGACGTAAACCCCCATTCCATAGATCGAAACATCACGAATCATCGCATCGACCGTTTTTTGAAGACCGTGCGGGGTGATGCGGGCCACTGTCAAGAGCGGAACCCGCTTCTGTTTTCTGCGATTCTCCATGTCCTCGTTTTAATGATGGGGTGAGGTTGTTTTCTATGTTAGATGGATGTGACCCAAGGATTCGGAGCGCAGGGTGCCGACCGAGGAAGATACCTCGGAATGGGCGTGGCAGCAAAAGAAGCTCTCGATCTCTGCGGGCGGATCAAAGATATAGTCGGTCGGCTCTTTGCGATGAATCCGTTTTGAGAATTGACGCAATCTTTTTGCCTCGGCCAGGCGCTGACTCCCGATCGGATCATACCGATAGCAGATCGAGTCTTCCGGATGGTTCAAAACATTGACGATCAGGTTGAGACATTTTCGGTTGAGCGACTGGACATATTGCTGAGGAACATCCCAACGCGAGTTCCGCGAGACCAGAGAGACGGCCTGCTGGCGTTTCCCCAAGTCATACAGCTTGACGGCGTGGGTAAAGAGCTTTTTCTTCATATCGAATGAGATCAGGTCTTTTTTGACGATCTCCTGGACGAAGCGGTCGCTCTGATCGTTGGCCCCCGAGAGGATATCGAGGACCTGCTTCCAATATTTTTGATCGGCGAATTCGTCCGCGCGGAGCTCCCAATAAATATGGCCCAGTCGCGTGGTGGAGGAGGTCAGATAGAGCTGGTTCGGAACGTAAACGTTATGGGCGATGATGTCGGCGGCCAGGTGAGCGATGTAGCCGCATGCGAACGACTGCAAGCGGGGATCGTCCGCCTGTTGGAGAAGCCGCCGGGCGGTCGACCAGTTGTGGCAATGATCGGCATGATATTTGGACCCTTTGCCGATAAAGATATCGGCGCTGACGCAGCCGTATAAGAAATCTCGCGGGAAGGCGCGCAAAACCGGAACCAATGATCCGGTCAGCCATTGAAGATTTTGCAGGAGGGTCGATCCGTGCATCATGTGCATGCCGACCCCCCAGGCATAGGCCGCCTCATCCGAGAAGAGCAAAACAACGAATGACAGGATCAGCGGCGTGATCCATCGTTTTCCCCGTCCGCTCGAACCGCTCCCTTCAGCGGTTTTCTTCCGCGTCGATTCCCGCATATCGAAGTTCCTCATCCGCATGCTTCCGTTCGAAACGGACAAGCGCCGCCCCTTCTTGTCCTTGATTAAACTTTGCGAAAAATTCACGCCATTCTCGAAAGCGCGTGGAGAGGGTTCGATAACTGGCCTCGTCGTCGATATCCAAGGCAGCGCTGCCGATATTTGTTTCGACCACTTTGAAGCGGGTTCCCAGGAAGCGGCTTATTTCCCGCTCCACTTTGGAAAGGGCAAGGGACCGGCGGAATAGTGCGGCCAGTCCGGAACGGTTGGATTGCGCGAGGGAAACGGCCGCTTGAGCCAACAGGTAAGATTTCAATACACTCGGCCATCCCGGCCGTTTTAAAATCTCGAGCATAATCCGGATTCGATTTCCGAGGTATTTCTGGTAACGATGGTCATAGAGTTGTTGAATGTCCCGCCCCGCTCCGATGCGAAGCGGACGGGCCAGATGGAGATTATTCAGCCGATAGGCCTGGGTGCGTGTGTAGACGTAGGCCATCTTCATCCCAGGCTGGTCTGCTTTCGGATAGAAGGGAGTCAGCGCTTCTTCCGGCGTGACGCCGAGACAGTAATCCGATTCTTCCATATCCGCTTTGGAGATGAATTCCCGAATTTCAGCGGGTGTGATCAGCGGAATATCGGCGGGGAGGAAGAGGCCGGGCGGATCACCGTGGTTCAGCCGATGAACGTCCATGCCGTCCTGATAACCCGGCAGGGAACGGCTGTAGGCGGCCAGGATATTCTCGATGAGACTGTTCTTTTGTTCAAGGACTTCGATTTTCTTGAAGAAGAGCGTATAGGGAAGGGCCCGTTCGATCTCTTCCATCATCTTTTTTTGAGGACCGATGATGTAGATACGGTCGATTTCAGCCACTTCATCCAAGGCTTTGAGAACATGAATGAAGAGAGGATATCCCTCCAATTTAAGGAGGGCCTTATTCGTTCCCAGGATCTGGTGACTTGCCCCGCGGTCGCCCGCCAAAACAAATGCGTCCATTTTCCATCCGTTGCGTTGTTGGAAAGTATCTTAACATAGTCGCATGGCTTTGTCGATTTGGTTCATCTCTATGAAATGAAAGCTTAAATTGAGGTCGTGGACTATGTTAAAATAGGGCATGCAGAAATTATCCACCTTCCTCAAACCGAGACCCCGCGCCTGGATTTCCGGGAACAAAGTTCAGATTCTTAAAGACGGTTTCGAGATCTTTCCGGAGATGCTCAAAGCAATCAGAGAGGCCGAGGAAACGATCCATCTGGAGACCTACATCTTTCGGAGCGATCGTGTCGGATGGCGATTTGCGGAAGCCCTTTCCGAAAAAGCACGGGAAGGGGTCTCCGTCCAACTGATTTATGACTCTCTCGGCTCACTGACCACCGACCCAGCGCTCTTCCGTTTTATGGAAGAGGCGGGAGTGGAACTCTTCGAGTATCACCCGATTGCTCCATGGAAATGGGGGTGGAACCTAAAGTGGAACTTGAAGCGGCGCGATCATCGAAAAATCTTGGTGGTGGACGGCCGCTGTGGTTTCGTCGGGGGGATCAACATCGGAGAAGAATACGCCGATCCTGCGGAAGGGGGCGGAGGGTGGCGCGACACCCATTTGAAGTTGGAAGGGCCGGCGGTTTTAAAACTCCAACAGATCTTTCTCACGACCTGGTTTAAGAACAAAAAAAGGCGCCTGAAACCAGATACGACCTACTATCCGGAAGTCTCTTCCTCGGGAAGACTGGGGGTATCGATTGTTGCATCGAACGGTCTTCGAGGACGAAATCAGATCAAGAAGGCCTATCTCAGGGCGATCCTTCGCGCCAGAAAAAGAGTCTGCATCACCAACTCTTACTTCGTCCCCCCGCATTGGTTTTTGACCGCTCTGAAGAAAGCCTGTCGAAGGGGGTCGAGGTGATGATCCTCGTCCCCAAGCGGTCCGATGTCCGGATCATCGATTATGCCACCCGCGCCCTCTATAGCCGGCTTCTGAAATGGGGGGTCCGTATTTTTGAGTGGGAAGGACCGGTCTTGCACGCCAAGACGGCGGTCGTCGACGGGCGATGGAGCACCATCGGTTCGTCCAACATCGATCAGCTCAGCTTCTTCTACAATCTTGAAGTGAATGTGGTGGTCCTCGGCGCTACTTTCGGCGACAAAATGGAGGGGATGTTCTGGGACGATTTGAAGTCCTCGCGTGAGATCCGCGCCACGGAATGGACCCGCCGGAATTGGCTCCAGCGTCTCTTGGAGAATACGTTCTATTATATCGTCGGATGGATCTGATCGGTGCGGATTGGGGAGTGGAAGCCCGGCGATTATCCCTTCTTGATCTCTGATGCTAAGATAATTGCCTCGGCGATTTCCCGCATCGTCTTCCGGGTGTTCATGCTTTGACGTTGAATCAGCCGGAACGATTCCTCCTCCGAGATCTTCCCTTGCTTCATCAAGATTCCCTTCGCTCGTTCCACCGCTTTGCGGGTCTCCAGCGCCTCTTGCATGGCGGACGACTGCTGGACGAGGGTCGTATTCTCGATGGCGACCGCCGCCTGATTGGCCACCGTCTGGAGGATGTTGATCTCCTCCGGGGTAAAGTGGTGCTCTTTGGAGGTGTAGCTGTTGATCACACCGATCACCCGATCTTTGATCATCATCGGGACCGATAGGAGAGAGAAAAGCCCTTCTTTTTTCGCCAACTCCGGAAATCGGAAGTGGGGATCGCCCGTGACATCGAGAACCGTGATCGGCCGGCGCTCCTTCACCACCCGGCCGGAGACGCTCTCCCCGATCTTCACGTTTGCTTTTTGCCGATACTCTTCGCTCAGGCTTTGCGTTGCAACGATCTTCAACTCCCCTTTCGGCTCGTCGAGGAGCATGATCGAGCAGATCTTCGAATTCATCATCCCCGCGGTCATCGTCACGATCAAATTGAGAATCTCTTCAAGGTATCGATTGGAGGCGATCATCGTGCTCATCCGGGAGAGGGTATCGATCTGCATCGCCTTCCTTTTCATCTCTTCATAGAGCCGCGCGTTTTCGATCGCGCTGCCGACCTGATGACCGATCGTGGTCAACAGGGCGATCTCCCCGTCCGAATGATAGTGAGGCTTTTTGTGTTGAACGTTGATCACGCCGATGATCTCCCCTTTGCTGATCACCGGCACCGAGAGGAAGGCGTGGTAGCGATCTTCGGGGAGATTATGGAACAGCGCAAAACGAGGATCCTCCGACGCGTCTTTGGCGATGGCGACCATCTTTTTCTTTGGCCACCCAACCGGTGATCCCCTCCCCCAGCTCCAAGCGGATCCGGCCGATCAGCTTCGGATGGGGATTTTTCGATGCGCGAAGGGTCAGCTCCTTTTGGGTTTCATCGAGGAGATAAAGAAGGCAGGCGTCGGCCTGCGTGATTTCGACGACCATTTCGACGATTTCCTTAAGGACGACCTCGAGCTCCAGGTTCGAGCTGATCTGCTCCGTGATGCGATGAAGCACCCCGAGCTCTCGTGTCTTTTGCTCCAGGGCCCCTTTCGCGGACCCCTTTTTCGTCGAAACGGTTTTCTGCGTGCGTGTCGGCATTGCGAACATCCTTCTCCTTTGAACAGGCGGAGAAATATAGCATAATTTTAGTGGTACGGCAATAAAATTAAAGAGATCGAGGGTTTTGCGGGACGATCCATCCATGATCCGCGCTTGTTAGAGCCGGAAGAAACCGTTCGATTTGACCGGCTGTTTCGGCCTTTTCTCATCATCTCGGGATAGCCCTCTATAGGATTTCACTTCTTCTCTCCGGTCACGCCGAACACCTTGATCAGCGCGGCGTAGTCTTCTTCTCCGAAATTCCGCCGCTGCGCTTCTTGAAAGAGACCGTCCAGGAGGCGCGAGATCGGTGCCTCGAATTCCTTTCGTTCCGATTCTTCTACCGCCAGGTGAACATCCTTGGCCATGTGCTTCAACGAAAAAAGCGGCTCGAAGTTTTCCTTCAGGACCGCCTCTCCTTTCAGTCTCAATAAGGGAGAGGCGAGCGCGCCGGAGGTCAAAACCTCCAGGATCGCTTCTCCGGAGAGGCCGCCCCGTTTTCCCAGGGTAAATCCTTCGAAGAAGGTCGCCATCGCCCCGGCCATCGAGAGGTTGTTGACCAGCTTCATCAACGATCCTTGCCCGATCGCTCCCATATGAACGATCTTTTTCGACATCGGCTGCAGGACCGGCCGGGCCCGTTCCAGGACCGTTGCGTCTCCTCCGACCATCAGAAGGAGCTCGCCGGCGGCGGCCGCCGGTTTGCTCCCGGTCACCGGCGCGTCGAGAAAGGCGACGCCCCGCTCGGCGCATGCGGCGCCGAGCTTTCTGGAAGTTTCCGGGGAGACGGTCGTCATATCGATGTAGAGGCTCCCTTTCTTCAATCCCTCCAGCAGGCCTCCTTTGAGGAGCACCTGTTCAACAGAAGCCGGATCGGCCAGCATGGTGATCGCCGTATCGGCCTCGGCCGCCGCTTCTTTCGGTGAGGTCGCCTCTTTGGCGCCCATCTTCTTCAGCCCCTCTGCCTTACCCGGTGTTCGGTTCCAGACGGTCAGTTCGAACCCGGCACGAATCAGACGCTCGGCCATCCGGCTCCCCATGATCCCCAATCCCAGAAATGCAATCTTCATCGGTTCCTCCTTGTCGAACCATCTATATCAGATCGAAAATCGGATGACAATCCCAATTTCTAACGCGTTGGCGCCTCGCTCGATCGGATTAATCTTATTAGTAAATAGACAGGGCTCGGACGAAAAGCTATTCTGTCGATGAAGATCATCGATCCGGGTGGGGGACAGTCCTCAACGTTCTAACCCGTAGGAATAGGAAGCAGGAAGAGGTTTTATGAAAACGGTTGTTTTTCGCGGTGTGGGGTGATATTCAATATGAATTGGAACGACATTATTCTCTGGGGGCTGTTGGCGACCGGATTGTTGACGACCCTCATGCGGGGCGCGGAAGGCCTCGGTTATACTCGGATGGACATCCCATTCATGTTGGGGACGATGTTTACGTCGAACCGCGATTTCGCCAAGGTCATCGGATCGGTCGTTCACTTCCTCAATGGCTTTCTTTTCTCCCTCCTTTATGCGGCCTTCTTCAGCGGATTCGGATTCGTCTCCTGGTGGCTGGGGGCGCTGATGGGGATCGCTCACGGTGCGTTCGTTTTGATCGTGGTCCTTCCCCTTCTGCCGGGAGTTCATCCGAGGATGGCTTCGGAATTCTGGGGACCCACCCCCACCCGGCTTCTGGAGCCCCCCGGCTTCCTCGCCCTGCATTATGGTTATCAGACGCCGACCGTCACCATGATCGCTCATTTCGCCTTTGGTTTGGTCCTGGGGTCCTTTTATAACTTGTGATCGGCCAGTCGAAGCGCCGCCGCAATGTGCGAAAGGTGGGAGAGGGCCTGAGGGAAGTTGCCGAGAAAGAGGCCGTCTTCGCGAATTTCCTCCGAGTAGAGACCGACTTCATTGGCCCGGCGGTTGAGCTTCTCGAAGAGGGCGGCCGCTTCGGCGCGACGATCGAGCATGCAGAGCGCCTCCACCCGCCAGAAAGCGCAGGCGAGGAAGGTCCCTTCTTCCCCCTCCAATCCGTCGTCGATCCGATAGCGGTAGACCAGATCTTCAAGGGCGAGCGCTTTCTCCAGCGCGTCGACCGTCCAGGTCAGTCGCGGATCTTTCGGCTCGATAAAGCCGATCAGCGGGAAGATAAAGGCGGTTGCGTCAAGCGCCGATCCTCCGAGCGTTTGCGTGAAGCTGCCGAGCCCCGGATAGAATCCTTCTTTCAGGATGATCTCCCGAATTTCCCGAGCGACCCGTTCCCATCGCCTCTGATTACATGAGAGGCCGAGTCTTTGAGCAATATGTAAGGCTCGATCGAGCGCCGTCCAACAGAGTACTTTGGAATGGACGTAATGCCGGCGCGGTCCGGGAATTTCCCAAATGCCGTGGTCGGGATAACTCCAGTGGTCGGCGACGTAATCGGCCATCCGGCAGAAACTCCGCTGCATGTCCTTGTCGAAACGGCATCCGTTCTGCGTATAGAGCCACAAAGCGTCCATCACTTCGCCGTAGACGTCGAGCTGATATTGCGCTTCCGCGTTGTTGCCGACCCGCACCGGCCGCGAGCCGCGATAACCTTCGAGATATTCGACCTCCCGTTGAGGTTTTCCGAGACGTCCGTAGACGTCATACACGACCTTCAATGAGGGCTGCGTCAGGCGTGTCGCATGCATGAGCCACTGAACAAACCCGGCGGCTTCTTCCCGGAATCCGAGGCGGAAGAAGATCTGCGCCGTGAAGGAGGCGTCTCGCAGCCAGCAGTAGCGATAGTCCCAGTTTCGGTTGAATCCGATCGCCTCCGGGAGCGACGTTGTCGGCGACGCCACAACGGCATTGGAGGGGGCATAAGAGAGAAGCTTTAAAGCAAGCGCGCTTCGGACCACCGCATCTCGGTAGGGCCCCCGGTAATTGCAGCCACCGGCCCACGCTCGCCAGTATCGAATCGAACGCTCCTTCACATCATCGACCCGTTCGTCCAGCCGCGGATAAACGGCCGGGGCATCCCGCGCATAGGCGAGCCAGAGAACCGATCGCTCCCCGCTTCGGATCGTCCACCTCCCCGACAGCCCTTCACGCTTCATCTCTATAGGACAATCGGAGGCGAGATGAAAGATCCCGCCGTCGATATCGGCGAAGTAACCTTCCCGGCCTCGCCGTTTGAATTGGGGGATCAGCTGTCCGTCATTCGGGCGAGGAAAACAGTCCACTTCCATCTCGACATTTCCGTCAATCCCCTCCACAATCCGCAAGATGCTGCGGAACGGGATCATCATCTCCTGCTTTTCTTCCTCCGTCAGGGCCGGTATAAAATCGGTCATTCGAACGATGCCGCTTCGGGTGTGGAACTCGGTGATCAAGAGGTTGGTGTCGTGGATGTAGCGGCGCCGGGTCGAGTAGGCCTCCGTCGGCCGGACGGCGAAATAACCCCCGCGCAGAGAGTCGAGGAGACGGTTAAAGATAGACGGGCTGTCGAACCGGGGCAGACAGAGCCAATCGATCGACCCGGTATTGGAGATGAGCGCCGCGCAGCGGGAGTCGCCGATGAGGGCGTAATCTGAAATTTTGGGGATCGTTTGAAGCGCCATGCGTCATACGCTATAATAAACGAGGGCCGTTGAGGCGAGATCTCTTTCTATCATGGTAAAGGAAAGATGGGAGGAGAGGCAAGCGATGGCGGCGGTTCGTCAGATAGGGCTTGAATCTATTTTAGAATTCAGTTAATCTCTATAAATTAATTTACCATGGCGGGATAAGATGGAATCGATTTCAATTCAACGGCAGACGGTATTTTTTCTGGGTTTTCTCACGATGATCCTTCTCCTCGCGGGATGCGACGGCGACAGTGCGACCGGAGGGGGGCGGCGGTGGAGTTTGCACTGTTGCAAACTGCTTCGGTGGAGGAAGCACCGGAGGTGGAGGATCGCAGAACCCCAACCTGTCGATCTCGGCTGTTCCGGGAGATGGTGAGAACACGTTGACCTTTGCGCTCAGCTCCGGAAACGCCGACTCGTTTAACATTTATTGGTCTACCTCTCCCGACACCACGACCCCCACCTGGAATAAGATCGAAGGGGTGACCAGTCCATTCCTCCACGACAATCTAAGCAACGGCATTCCCCGCTTCTATGGCGTCACCGCGGTTTCAGGCGGCAGCGAAAGCGATCCTTCCGCGGTTGTCGGCGCAATGCCGGGAAAGTGGACGCAGTTGGACCAGGTGACGGTGATCGACCCTCCGGCACGCGACAGTCATACGGCGGTTTATAACCCTACGACGGATAAGATGATCGTCTTCGGCGGGAAAACTCAAGGGATAGCAGCGACAACATTACAAGATCTGTGGGTCTTATCAAATGCTTCAGGCGCTTCAGCAGGAAATCCGGTCTGGACTTCGCCGAATGTGAGCTCTCCTCCCCCAATCCGTGCCAGTCACACGGCGGTCTATGATAAACAGACCAATAAGATGATTGTATTTGCCGGATCGGGTAGTACTGACGGGGCCTCCCTTCTTAAGCAGGACCTTTGGTCGCTCTCAAATGCAGATAACAGTGGGGTTGCACCCACCTGGCTACCTCTCTCTCAATCTGGTCAACTCCCTTCAAACCGCTGGGGCCACGCAGCGGTATACGACGAACAAGCAGATATCATGATCGTGTTTGGCGGCGCTCAGACCGGAGTAGCCATATTCAATGATGTTTGGGTTTTGGAGGACGCGACCCAGTTTATTCCTACCTGGCGGCAAATTTCCATGCCTGCGACGGGAGGCCCTTCGGCCCGCTGCTGCATGGCGGTCGGTTATGATTCAACAAATCGTCGAATGATTGTCTTCGGCGGGTCGGGATTTGGCCAGAGCGGGCCGGTTCAGCTCGGAGATCTTTGGACGTTAACATTTGATGCGACCTTCCAAACGGCGACATGGAAAGAACTCACTCCTTCGGGAGGAACGGCGCCTTCGGCCCGTTGCTGTGCGGCATCATTCTGGGATGGCAGCAAGTTTCTTCTTTTCGGAGGAGGCACATTCAATAATTCGTCCGATGATAAAATCTATGCCTTCGTTTTACAAGACGATACTTTTGCCACTGCGAATGGACCCTCGGGAGGACCCCCCGCGCGGACTTTTCCGACGGCTGTTCCGGCCGGGCACTTCCTGCTGTTCGGCGGTACGGAGTCGTTTGCAGCGTTAAACGATCTTTGGCGGCTTGAGTAATCTATCTATCGGTGGCGTGTTATTTCCCTATCCTGAAATGAATCCCCTTCCGTCTCGTCAGGTGATAGAACCCATACCGTGAGAGCGTCGAGCCGATTCCGCTTTCTCTTGCTCCTGTCCAGGGTAAGCAAGGATCGAGGTAGTCGCAGCGGTTTTGGAAAACGGTCCCCGCCTCCAACTCCCGCGCAATGAGCTCGGCCCGCATCCGATCGCGTGTCCAGATGGAAGCGGTGAGGCCGTAGCGGCTCTCGTTCATCCGGGCGAGCGCCTCGCCGTCGTCTTTGACCGAGAGGACAGGGACGAGCGGACCGAAGCTCTCCTCTTGCATCACTTTGGCATGATTCGGAACGTCGGCCAGCAGGGTCGGCTCGAAAAAAATTTCCCTTCATCTCCTTGACCCGTTTGCCGCCGAGAAGAAGCCGCGCCCCGCGGCGAACCCCCTCCTTCACCTGGTTTTCCAAAAACGGCAACGCTTCCCGACGGGCAAGCGGACCGAGCGTTGTCTTCTCGTCGATCGGATTACCGAGCTGATATTGTTTCATCACTTCTCTTGCCCGCTCGATGAAATTTTTATAAAGGGTCTGATGGATATAGACCCGCTCCACCGCGCAACACGACTGCCCGGCGTTGTAGCAGGCGCCGTCGACGATGTTCTCCACGGCAAAATCGAGATCGGCATCCGCGGCCACGTAGGCCGGATCTTTTCCTCCCAGCTCGAGCCCCGCGTCGATCAGCCGCTTCGCCGCTTGCTGATAGACCTTCGTTCCGGTGGCGACCGATCCGGTGAAGGCAATGTAGTTGATCCGTGGGTCGCCAATCAGCTGAGAGGCGTCCCTGTCGGTTAGAATGAGGCTGGTAACGAGATTCGGCGGGTCGAGCTCGCCGAAGGCCGCTTCAAAGTGGCGGCCGATCAGCGGTGTGAGCGGACTGTGTTTCAACAGGACGCTGTTCCCCGCCAGGAGCGCCGGAACGACCACATTCACCGCGGTCAGGAGGGGGTAATTCCAGGGGGCGATGTTATAGACGACGCCGAGCGGCGCATGTTCGATCCGGAGATGAAAACCGGGCTTTCCCGGAAGGATCTCTGGGGCGAGGGTCTCTTTCGCGATCGAGAGCATATATTCGGCCCGATGGAAGAAGCCCTTCACCTCATTCCGCGCCTGTGTCAACGGCTTTCCCATCTGCAGGGTGATGTCGCGGGCGATTTCGTCGGCATGATCTCGAAAGTATTTCACCCCCTGTTCGACGCGGCGCGCCCGTTCTTCCAGAGAAAGACGGCGCCATCGCTCATACGCCTTGCGCGCGCCGGCGACTTTCCCTTCGATCTCCTTTCCCCGGTCGAACGGCAGCTCGATGAGAAGTTTTTGATCATAAGGATTAATGACTTTCAGATACACCGCTTTCCTCCTGTGATTTCTCTTCCATAAAGAGGGGCTTACTCCGGCGTCACATACGCGGCGGTGATGCCGCCGTCTACCATCAATGACGCGCCGGTCATGTACGACGAATCGTCGGAGGCGAGGAAGAGGGCCGCCTTGGCGATCTCTCTCGCTTCGCCGAACCGGCCCATCGGAATGTGGACCAGCCGCCGCTGCTTCTTCTGCTCGGTGTTCAGGAACTTCATCAACAACTCCGTCCGGAGCGGACCGGGGCAGAGGGCATTGACCCGAATCCCCTCCCGCGCATGAATCACCGCCAACTCCCGCGTCATCGACAGAACGCCCCCTTTGCTCGCCGTGTAGGCCAATTGCGGGGTGGCCGCGCCGAGAACGGCGACGAACGAGGCGGTGTTGATGATCGATCCCCCTCCGGCCCTTTTTAACGCGGGAATGCCATATTTGCAGCCAAGGAAAACCCCTTTGAGGTTGATCGCCATCGTTTTCTCCCAGACCGCTTCTTCGGTCGTCATGGCGTTGTCGTCGTTGCTGTCCATGATCCCGGCATTATTGAAAAGAATGTTCAGTTTTCCGAAGGTCTGTTCCGCCGCGGCGACCATCTTGTTACAGTCATCCCCTTTGGAAACGTCTGCGTGAACATAGATCGCTTTGCCCCCCTTCGCTTCGATCTGTTTCACCGTCTCTTTTCCGGCGTCGTCGTTGACATCGACCGCCACGATCCCGGCCCCTTCGCTCGAAAAAAGGAGGGCCGCCTCCATCCCGATTCCACTTCCTGCCCCCGTGATCAGGGCGACCTTGTCTCTTAACCGCATCGTCCTCTCCTTATTTTTTATCTTCGTTTCCACTCTGAAGCGGCGTTTACGAGAGCGTTGAAGAGCTTTTGATGAAGCGGCTCATCGGCGGCAGCCAGCTCCGGATGCCACTGAACGCCGATCAGCCAAGGATGACCGGTCATCTCGACCGCCTCCGCTGTTCCGTCGGGAGCCTGTCCGACCACCTTCAAACCGGGGGCCGGCTGGCGAATCGACTGATGATGCCAGGAGGGGGCGAGGAATTCCTCTTGAAAGAGGATTTCGGCAAGACGGCATCCCGTCGTGAGCCGAATCGAATGTTGTGTCGGCTCCCGGGGCGGCAGCCGGTGGAAGGTTGTTTCACCGACCGCATCGGGGAGGTGTTCGATTAATGTCCCCCCCAGGGCGACGTTGATGACCTGGCTGCCGCGGCAAATTCCCAACGTCGGCAACGCCGATTGCGCGCTGTATCGGACCAGGGCGATCTCGCTTTTATCTCGCTCCGGATCGACCATGTAGATCGCCGGATGGGGGGCGCCGCCGTAGAGGGATGGATCGATATCCCCGCCGCCGGTCAGAATCAACCCTTCGAGTTGAACCAAGAGACTCTCCGTGTGAGGCTCTCCGGGAGGAAGGAGGAGCGGAATGCCCCCGGCGCGGCGGACCGCATCGACATACTGCGCCGGAAGATAAAATCGGTTGTTCTCATCGCGGCCGTAGGTGGTGATCCCAATGAGCGGAGGGGACATTCGGTCAGATCCTTTCAAAATATCGTCGGCGCTCCCAGTCGGTTACTGTTTTGTCGTACGCTTCCTGCTCCGTTCGATAGAAGTGAAGGTAGTGCTCGACCACTTCTTCGCCTAAAGCGCTCTTCGCGAATTCGCTCTTTTCGAAGAGATCGGTCGCCTCGCGGAGGGTGCGCGGAACGCGGGGGAGGTGCTGCGCCGCGTAGACATCTCCCTCGAAGATCGGCGGCGGATCGATCTGGTTCTCGATGCCGTCAAGCCCGGAGGCCAGCGCCGCGGCGAAGGCGAGGTACGGATTGCAATCGGCGCCGGGGATCCGGCACTCGATCCGCAGGCTGTTCCCTTCCCCCACCACGCGGAAGCCGGCGGTCCGGTTATCGTAGCTCCAGGCCATCCGCGTCGGCGCCCAGGAGCCGGCCTGGTATCGTTTGTATGAATTGATCGTCGGCGCATAGAAGACCATCATCTCCGGGACATGGGCGATCCAGCCGCCAAGAAACCAGCGAAAGGTTTCGGAACAGGCGACCGGACCGAGGCGCTGTTTTCCGGGAAAGGCGGGGTGATTTTTCTGCCAGAGGCTCAAGTGGATGTGACAGCTCGATCCGGCCTGGTCGGCGGCGATCTTCGCCATGAAAGTGACGCTTAATCCCATCTGCTCGGCGATCTCCTTCAAGCATTGCTTGAAGATTACGTGTCGGTCGGCCATGGTGAGGATGTCGGCGTAGCGGACATTTAGCTCATGTTGCCCCAGCCCCCACTCCCCTTTCGAGGTCTCCACCGGGATGCCGGACCGTTTGAGGTGGCGGCGGGCCGCGCCGTTGAACCCCTCTTCGCGCGCCCCTTGCAGGGCATGGTAATCTTCCAGATACCAGCCGGCCGGCTCAAGCCCATTGTAGCCTTTGGCCGCGGCGTCGCGGTAAGAGTTTTTGTAGATATAATACTCAAGCTCCGAGGCGGCGATCGCCCGGTACCCCATCTTTGCAGCCCGGTCGATTTGTTTTCTTAAAATAGAACGAGGGGCCTGGGCAACCGGACGATGGTTCTTCTCGTTCTCCACGTCGCAAATCAGGAGCGCCGTCTTCTCCAGCCAGCTCGCGACCCGCAGCGTGGCGAAATCGGGGACGAGATGAAAATCGCCGTAGCCCTTCTCCCAATTGGCGAACCGGTATCCCGGCACCGGCTCCATTTCCATGTCGACCGTCAGAAGATAGTCGCAGGCGTGGGTCCCCTTTTTGACGGCGTCTTCCAAAAAGAAATCGGCGTCGAGCCGCTTTCCCATGAAGCGGCCGTAGTGATCGGTGAAGACGAGCAGGACCGTATCGATCTCCCCCGCGCTCACCCGCCGGGCGAGCTCATCCTGCGTCAACATGCCTGGGATTTTCGATGACATCGGAAAGCGCCTCTCTTTTTGGACGGAGTTCAGGTGTCGTTATAGAATATATTTATGATACCCGATTAAGGTGAGGGTGAAAAGAGGATTTTCCGTTGGGAGAAAGGAAAGCGTATTCTTGGAAGAATATTTTCGTCCCCGTTCCTTCGTTTAGGAAGGATCGGTTCGATACGATCATGCCTCTATTTCCGGGAAGATCAAACCGCCGTGGTTTGCGGCTCGATTTCGTGCGATTCGGATCTCTCACAGAAGGCCAATTCCGACTCCTTCAGGGCCGGCATCGGATAGACCCAGTTCGGATCGGTTTTGGACTGAATCGGTTTTTCTTCCAAAGGCTCGGGCGACTTCACTGCGGTCAGAATGAACGCCCAAATAAAACTGACAAACGCCGCGGCGATCATGATTGGAATTCCATACTCCAAAATTTCTTCAAACATGGCTTCCTCCTATTGTTCTAATGAAGATTCCTTTTCTTTGATTCGGGCCTGACGATTTCGGAGATCTCTGTCAATGGAGATCATCGATTGAACAAACAGGGCCAACATCAAAAGAGAACTGATGATAAACGCTCCAACTTGCCATGAACTCTGCATCGTCCCCTCCGTTAAATAAAAAGCGCTCCCTACCCGTTCAGGTAAGGAGCGCCATTGCTCCTTGAAGAGCTTCATTGTCTTCTCTCCCCCGGTAAGAGCAAAGGGTATGCCAGAATGACCGCCTGGCCCTTTTTCATCCGAGACGCACACCATTCATGGTTTTAGTATTAAGAATATTTATTTTTTATACGAGTATGGGATGCATAAAAATGTGGAGAAGCTTTTTTCATTCAAGCTCGCGATCTACATTTTTGTGGGGAATGCGACGAAAGGCGGGTGAATGGAATCAGCTGACGAAGGGGCGAACAGAGGAGAAAGAGTCTCATTTTTCGGGAATCGGGTCTCCTCCGAAATTTACTTCTTTGGTATACTAACCGATATCGTTGGCATTCAACCAAAACAATCGACGTCGGGTGAGTTCAATAATGATGTTTCCACGAATAAAAACATTCTTGTTCGTCGTGATGGTTTTCTTCTATGCTTCGCCCTCGCTCATGGCCCAATCGTCCAACCCTCTGCCGGAGCGGCTTCGGTCGAGCCAATCGTTTGTGCGTTTGCTGGCTTTGCAGGAGGTCGGCCGATTCGCGCTTGCAGAACAGGTGCACTATCTCCCTCTTCTGGTAGAAGCGCTCGAGGATAAAGACGCGGATGTTCAGCTCAATGCAGCGGCGCTCCTCGCGTCGTTGGGAAATGAAACCGAGTCGGCGGTTCCTGTCATGGTTGCTTATCTTCGAGAGCCGGACAGCGAAAGACGCGACGTCGTGATGACCTTGATTTCCAATCTGCGTCGTACGGCGATCCCGGCCCTCATCGATGCTTTAAGAGACGAAGACCCGAACATCCGTCTCGGAGCCTGCCAGACATTAGGAAAAATGGGAAAAGAAGCGGAAGAAGCGATCCCGGCCCTGATCGATCTGCTCGATGAAGTGAGCCAGGATGTTCCTGATTGCGCCTCTGTCGCGTTGGGAAAGATCGGCAAGGTCGATGATCTTATCGAAATCATCAAAAGCGGAAGTGATCGGCAGAGAGAGTTGATTTCAAAAAACGGATTTTATCATTTACCCGAAGAGATTGATCCGACAGGAGCGCTGATCGAGCTCGTAAAAAGCGAAGAGAGCCGCCCGAAAGCGCGCCTGTCGGCGGTGAATGCGCTTGGCTCCCGCGGCTCCAAATCGAAAAATGCCGTTTCTCCGCTCGTTGCCGCGATGGCCGATCAGGAGATCGGTTTTGCCGCGGCGCGCGCGCTCGGAAAGATCGGTCTCTCCGCATTGTCGAATACGATTGAAGCGCTCGGTTCAACCAATTTTATCGTTCGTTCGTGGGCGGCTTACGCGATCAAATCGATGGAGCAGCCCGCGGTTGAAGCCGTCCCCTCCCTCATCGCACTCCTCGATGATCAGGAGTTGATCGTCAGCTTGGATGCGAAGTCCGCCCTCGAAAGGATTGGAACATCGAAAGCGCTTGAAGCCGTAAAGCGATCCAGTATTAGCCTCCGATAAATCAGCATCCGCACAGAGACTCACTTGCCCTTTGTTACAGACCCTGCTTCCTTTACCTGCGGGGTCTGAAAATAGTATCATGGGAAAATTGCTTAAAGGAGAAAGCTAATGGCGCTTAGCCGACGATCATTGCTCGGTTTGATAGGGACAGCCGCTGCCGCGCTGCTGGTGGGGTGCGAGCCGGGCGCCGGCCCCGGTTGGTGGCGGCGACTTTGGTCTCGAAAGCCGGCGATCGCCTCCATCCCTCCCTGCATCGTGCGTCCCGAGCAGATGGAAGGGCCCTATTTTGTCGATGAGCGGCTCAACCGCTCCGACATTCGTTCCGACCCCACGGACGGATCGGTCAAGGAAGGGGTTCCGCTCCAACTGGCGATCCGGGTTCATGGCATTCGGGACAATGCCTGCGCGCCGATCGAAGGGGCCATGGTCGATGTTTGGCAATGCGACGCCGCCGGCGTCTATTCGGATGTTCGCGACGACTCCTTCGACACGCGGGGAAAGAAGTTCTTGCGCGGCTACCAGATGACCGACGCCGACGGGACGGCGTCGTTTCTGACGATTTATCCCGGTTGGTACCCCGGCAGAACGGTCCACATTCACTTTAAGATCCGCCTCAACCCATCGTCGATGTTCGGGTACGAATTTACCTCGCAGATCTATTTCGAAGATGCCCTCACCGACGAGGTCTTCACCCAACCCCCCTACAGCAAAGGGCGGCGAACGACGAATCACCAGGACGGCATTTTTGAAAACGGCGGCGAAGAGCTGATGCTTCCGCTGACGAAACAGCCGGAGGGTGGATATGCGGGGACGTTCGACATCGGTCTTCAATTGACCTAGAAGCGGAGGGAGATTCTTCTTCGCCCGCCAACCGCTTCCGGAATAAACGGAGCGACCCTCTTTTCTTAAAGCCGCCTGATCCCCGTTATCCCCTCTTTTCTTTTTCGTTGCCTTCGTCCAAAGGTGGGACGCGGTACCAGCCGGTGAACATCGACCGGAGGTTGTTGCCGAATCCGGTGAGGATCACCATCAAAAGGTGGAGGGCGGTATAAGCAATGAAGAGGATCGTCAAGTTAAAGTGAATCGACTGCGCTCTTTTACGGGTGCCGAAGAGGTCATGCAGGATGGGAAAGACCGCTTCGCCCCGCGCGGAGCTGGCGAGGCCGGTCAGAAGAATCAACGGCCCCAAAATGAAAACGACCCCCGTGTAGGCGGTTTTTTGAAGGACGTTGTATCGGGTCGCTTCCTCTCCTTTCGGATGGCGAAAGAAGAGCGTGTCCCGGAGGGTCGATCCGATTTTCCGGAAGTCGCTCCAACCCGGAAAAAGATTTTTGAGAAGATGTCCGCTGGCGAGGCTGTAAGCGACATAGACCAGCCCGTTGAATGAGAAGATCCAGGCGAATAAGAAGTGGTGCCACCGGCCGAAGAGCCATTGACGGCCGGTGTAGATCTGAAAACCGCTGATAACCAACATAAGAAGACAAAGCGCATTGATCCAGTGGGTGAGCCGGATAAAAAAGGGATGGCGAAACACCTCGGTGGCGGGAGACAAACGCTCCGGACCGGCGGTCTTCGATCGAATCACCGACGGTGAAAGGGGCTCTCCCGGACCGGTCGCATCGGTTGGATCTTGATTTTTGTCATCGGCTTTCCCCATCGGAATACCTTCCCGGACCGAAGATATCACGACCGGTTCCCGCTGTCAAAAGGGAGCGTAAAAACAGGACGCCTATTTTGTCATCCGGTTGGATCGGCTCCCCCCAATGTAAATCAGGAGGGAACCGGGTCGATCGAGGCTGTTTCCATCGCCGGTTCCCATCCCCCGCCGAGCGCCTTGTAGAGCTGGACGATCGATACAAGATGAAGCCGGCGGGTGGAGGTCAACGCCAGCTCCGCTTCGTAAAGATTGCGCTTGGCGGTGAGAACATCGAGATAATTGGAGTGCCCGCTTTGATAGCGCAGATCGGCCAGATGAAGGGCCGACTGCAGCGCTGCAACCTGGCTTTCCTCTGCCTTGTTTTGATCGCGCGCCGTCCGAACCGCTACAAGCGCATCTTCAACCTCTCTAAAGGCGATGATCACCGTCTGCTCGTATAGCGCCAATACCTGTCTTGCCTCCGCCTCCGCCGCCTTCTGCTCGAACCCTAATGTCCGGGCGTTGAAAAGAGGAGCGAACAATCCAACACCGGCCGCTCCGAACTTCCCCTCATCCAGGCCGGAGAGTTGCGGACTTGCCACACCGAGGACCCCCGTCAAGCTGATCGTCGGAAAACGGGACGCCTTGGCCACTCCGATCCGGGCCGTTGCGGCGGCCAGGTCTTGTTCCGATCGGAGGATGTCGGGCCGGCGCTGAAGGAGTTCCGAAGGCAAACCGGCCGGCACCTCGGGGGTCATTCCCTGCTCGGTCAGCGATCGGCCTCTTCCGATTCGAGCCGGATTTCTCCCCAGCAGGACGCTCAGCTCGTTCTCCTTCTGAATCATCGCCCGCTCCAGCTCGAACAGCCGGGCCGCGGCGTTCGCCCGCTCCGCTTCGAACTGATCGACATCCAACCGGGTGATCAGCCCTTGCCGCAATCGCGCTTCGGCAATCTCAACCGATTCCTCCCACGACTGGAGCGCTTCCTTTCCGATCTCCAACTGCATATCCAACTGACGAAGATCGAAGTAAGCTTGGGCGACGCTTGCCACCAGCTCCAAGACCACGGCCCGCCGATTTTCTTCCTCCGCCAAGAGTTGCGCCCGCGCCGCCTCGTTCGCTCTTCGGACCCGACCCCAAATGTCGAGCTCCCACGACAGATTGGCCTGTCCATAATAACTGGTGGATGAGGGAACCCTGGGGAGATTGACCGCGTTTAACTTGCCGAACGGAAGATTGGCCGTGGCGTTCAGTTGGGGAGCGAATTCCATCCGCGCGCTCCCCAGGAAGGCCTGGAACGTTTCGACCCTCGCGACGGCGAGCTGCAGGTCTTTGTTCTCATGCAACGCGATTCGAACCAGCTTCTGAAGTTCCTCGTCGCGAAGGAGCTCCCACCAGGGGAGGTTGGCGATCGATTGGGTTTCCTCGGTATCGGCCATCCGGAAAGAGTCCGGAACCGGAACGTCGGGCCGGGTGTAATCGGGTCCCATGGCGCACGCGGTGATCAACAGCGATAGAATGATCAGGCTCATGAAGCGCATGTCAATGTCCTCCTACGGTCGGTTGGAGTGTGGCCGGCTCGGCATTCGCCGGGATCGGCGCGGCCGGCTTCCGGATGGAGAATCGGCTCGTGAACTTCTGGACCACTACAAAGAAGAGGGGGGTAAAGAAGATGGCGACGACCGATTCGGCCAACATCCCCCCGAAGACGCCGGTGCCGATCGAGTGACGGCTGGCCGCCCCCGCCCCGTTCGCGATGACGAGCGGCAAAATCCCCAGGATAAAGGCCATCGAGGTCATGATGATCGGCCGGAACCGAAGCCGCGATCCCTCCACCGCCGCCTGAATTAACGGCACCCCTTCCTTATAGCGTTGATGGACGAACTCGGTGATCAGGATCGCGTTCTTCGCCGAGAGGCCGATCAGGGTGACCAGGCCGATCTGAAAGTAGATGTCGTTGGTCAGCCCGCGCGAGCCAGACGGCCGCTAAGGCGCCGAAGATCCCGAAGGGAACGGCGAGATTGACGACAAAGGGGCAGCGACCAGCTTTCGTACTGGGCCGCCAGGACCAGAAAGACCATCAACAGGCCGATCCCGAAGACCAGAAGCGATTGGCTGCTCCCCCTCCGTTCCTGATAGGAGATTCCGCTCCAGTCGAGTTGGTAACCCTGTCCGGCTGCAGGACCTCTTTTGCCAAACGCTCCACGGCGTCGAGCGTCTGGCCCGAGCTGTAACCGGGTGCCGCCGATCCGAGCAACAGGGCAGAGTTGAGGCCGTTGAAGTGGGTGACCGGATCGGGGCCGCTGGTAAATTCGGTGGTGATCACGGCGCTCAGCGGGATCATCTTCCCGTTCTGCGCCCGGACGTAGAGATTCGCGATATCGTCTGGGCTGGAGCGGTACTCCGGGTCGGCTTCGGTTTGCACCCGATAGACCCTCCCCGATTTGATAAAGTCGTTGATGTAGAAATTTCCGAAATAGGCCTGCATCGTGTCGAAGATATCGGAGATCGACACCCCGAGCGCCTTCGCCCGCTCGCGGTCGAGATCGACGTAGAGCCGCGGGGAATGCTGACGCGAAAGTTGGTCCCGATCCCCCCGATCAGCCGGTTGCTCTGACGGGCCTTGGCGATGAATTCCTGCGTCGCATCCCCTGGGAGAAGGCTCCTGGCATCTCCCCCGACGCGGGTCTGGCAGCTAGAACGCGAAGAATCCCCCGGTGGTGCCGAGACCCAAGATCGGAGGGGGATTGAAGGCCAGGACCAGCGCTTCGGGGATTTTCGCCGGACTTCACCGAACGCGGTCGCCGACCAGCGACTTGACATGATCCCGCGGATCGCTCCGCTCGTCCCAGTGCTGCAACGGGAGACGAAGATCGTCGCCGCGCTGTTCTTGGACCCCGGGTGCTGAAGACGAAATTCTGTCCGGAGAGGACATTGGTATGTCCTGATTCGCGGATCGGAGTGGAAATAGTTCGCCAGACGCTCCAGCGACGACCTCGTCGGTCCGCTGTTTGAGGAGGCGCCGTCGGGAAGCAAGACCATCCCGATAATGTAGTAGCCCTGGTCCTCGTCCGGCAAGAAGCCGCTCGGAATGAATTTGAACATGCCGATCGAGAGGAACAAGACGACGCCGAAGATCCCGACGAAGAGGAGAGACCGTTTCAACATTCCGGCGACGATACGCCGGCGCTGTAGCCGTCGCGGATTCGATCGAACAGCCCGTTGAACAGACGGAAGAAGCGATTCGGCTCGCTTGTGTCCCGGTTTGAGGATCAGCACGCACAGCGCCGGGGTGATGGTCAGCGCGACCAAGCCGGAGAGCACGACCGAGATCGAGATGGTGATCGCGAACTGGCGGAACAACTCGCCGGTCAGCCCGCCGAGGAAGGCGATCGGGACGAAGACCGCGCACAGCACGAGGACGATGGCGACGATCGGGCCGGTGACCTCGCCCATCGCCTTGATCGCCGCGTCGCGCGGCCGACAGGTGCTGCTCGCGCATCAGCCGCTCGACGTTCTCGAGGACGACGATCGCGTCGTCGACGACGATGCCGATCGACAGGACCATGCCGAACAGCGTCAGCGTGTTGATCGAGAAGCCGAGCAGGTAGAGGCCGGCGAAGGTGCCGAGCAGCGAGACCGGCACCGCCAGCGTCGGGATCAGCGTCGCCCGCCAGTTGTGGAGGAACAGGAAGACCACCGCGAAGACGACCAAGATCATCGCCTCGCCCAGGGTCTTCAGCACCTCGCGGATCGAGACCTCGACGAAGCGCGTCGTGTCGAAGGGGATTTCGGTGGTGAGGCCGGTCGGGAAGTTTTTCGACATCTCCCCCATCGCTTGACGGACTTGGCTGATGGAATCGAGGGCATTCGCTCCCGGAGAAAGGAAGGCGAGGATGAAGGTGGTTGGCTTCTTGTCCTTCCGCGATTCCAAGGCATAACTCTGGGCGCCGAGCTCGACGCGGGCCACATCCTTGAGCCGGACCATCGATCCGTCCGGGAGGGCCCGGATGATCAGCGCTTCGAAATCTTTCACCTCGGTGAGACGCCCCTGCGTGATCACGGGGAAGGTCAACAGGGTTCCTTTGAGCGCCGGCTCCCGTCCGATGGTGCCGGAGGGAAAGTCGCGGTTCTGCTCCCGAACGATGTTCACGATATCGGTCGGCGTGATTTGAAGCTGCGCCATCCGGTCGGGGTTGAGAATCAGCCGCATGCTGTAGTTCTGCTGCCCGAAGACGGTCGCGTCGCCGATTCCCGGCACACGCCGGATATTGTCGAGGATTTGGAGCGTGGCGTAGTTGGAAAGAAAGAGGGTGTCGTACTGTGGATCGTCGGAGCTTAAGGTGATCACCGCCAAAAGATCGGAGGAGAGTTTTTTGACCGTCACCCCCTGGCGGGTGACCTCCTGCGGGATCTGCGGCTCCGCAAGCTTCACCCGGTTTTGCGTCTGGACCTGCGCGATATCGATATCGGTCCCGATCTCGAAGGTCACCTTGATCGTCATGTGGCCGTCGTTGGTGCTGGTCGATTCGAAATAGAGAAGGTTGTCGATTCCCGGCAGCTGCACTTCGATGGGACGGGCGACCGCGTTCGCCACCACCTCGGCGCTCGCCCCTGGATAGTCGGCGTCGATTTGCACCACCGGCGGGGTGATGTCGGGATACTGAGCGATCGGAAGGGCCCGCATCGCCACGAGTCCGACGACCACGATGACGATGGAGAGGACCGACGCGAAGATCGGCCGATCGATAAAGAATCGCGGACTCATCGGACTTCCTCCTTCAATTCGATTAATTGACCGGCGGAAGCCGCTTTCGCGGTGATCATCGGGACCGGGTTCACCGGCGCTCCCGGCATCACCCGGTGCAGCCCATCGACCACCACCTGCTCTCCCGGCTGGAGCCCTTGCTCGATCAGCCACCGGCTCCCGATCCATCCGCTCGCCTGGACGCTCCGGATCTCGATTCGCTTTTCCTTTCCCACCACAAAGACGATCGGTCCCTTCGGCCCTTGCTGCACCGCCTGCTGCGGTAGGAGGATGGCGTCGGGCTTCGTATAACCCTTCACGCGGACTTTAATGAACTGCCCGGGGAGGAGGATTCGGTCGGGATTCGGGAAGACGAACCGTCCCTGCCGCGATCCGGTCTCGCTTCGATAGACGACATCGGCAAAATCCAATTTCCCTTCGTGGGAGTAGGTCGTGCCGTCGGTGAAGGTGATGACCCCGCGAAGCTGGTAGAGGTCGGTTCCCGCGATCTTCCTTTCTGCGATCTCTCTGCGCTTCTGTAAAAAGTAGCTTTCCGGCGCGTTCACCGTGACATAGATCGGATTCACCTGATGGATGACGGTGAGCAGATCGCTCTGCGCCGAGACGAGGCGGCCTTCATAGACCCGGGTCCGCTCGATCAGGCCGGAAATCGGGGCGGTGATCAGGGTATTGTCGAGATCGAACTTCGCCTTCACCAACTCCCCTTTCGCCCCTTCCAAAATCGCTTCCGCCGCCAGCTCTTCGGCAACGGCGTCATCGAAATCCTTTTGGCTGACCGCTTGGTCTTCCAAAAGAGGACGGATCCGACCGATATTTTGCCTTGCCTGCTTCAGCCGCGCCTCGGCTTGGGCCACCCGCGCGTTTGCGCTGGAGTAGGCGGCCTGGAACGGAATCGGATCGATCTGATAGAGTTGATCCCCCTTCTTGACTTCACGGCCTTCCGGGAAGAATCGCTCCTTCACGATGCCGGTCACCTGAGATCGGATTTCGACCGGCCGGGAAGACTCCGCCTGTCCGATGAATTCCGGCTCATCGGGGATCGTCTCTGTCGAGACGGTCACCACCGACACTTCCGGGACGGGAGGGGGCGCCGCGGAGGTCGCCTCATTGCCGCAGCCTTGCAGCCCCACCGCCAGGAAGACGAGGAGGGCGAACAGGCGCATCCCCGTCCGCGAATCGACACCCCCTTTTGTTTTTTTTCTCTTGATCTGTTTCCGTCTCCAAAGTAGGTTCATTTTGTTCCTCCCCCTCTTTATATCTTTCTCTTCCGTTCTTCGACGGAAGAGATAATTTTTTCAATGACACACCGGTTCATACAACCGTTCGCCACGAGTTCAACACCGCTCCGGTACATCTCCATCAGGAGCGCTTTTCCCTCTTCATCGATAAACGTGACCGAGACGAGATTGACCTGGACGCTGTTCGGCGACTGGGCCGCGGCGGCTTGCCAACAGAGCGCTAACTCGTTCACCCACGGTCCGGCCAGCTTTCCTTCGAGGGTGATCCCTGTTCGGCCGGGGTCTGTTTCTGTCGTGATCTTCAACATGGTGCATCGACTCCTCGTCCAACCTGTTGCCTCCAACAGAGAGCAATCTCTATTCCAAAAGAGGCTCGCGTTTGGGCAAGGAGTTAAAGCCCGATAAACAAAGAGAAATAGGATTTATTCGGAAAAGCTGTATGGAGGATTCGGGGGAAGGTGCCGATGATGGCGTGCCGATATATCGGCAGGTGCCGAAAGGTCGGCGTTATGAAGGGCGGGTAATGCCGAGCCTTTGAATCTTCGATTGCAGGGTCGTCCGCTTCATTCCGAGGCGGGTTGCGGCGCCGGAGGGCCCGCCGATGACCCAATTGGTTTCTTGGAGAACACGGAGGATATGTTTGCGCTCCGCCGCTTCCAGTGTGGCGTTTCCATCAGACGAAGCCGCCGCGGACCCTTTCAGCTCTCCGAGAGGAACACGCAGCTCGGTCCCCTGGGAGAGGATGACAGAGCGTTCGATCAGATTTTCGAGCTCGCGAATGTTGCCGGGCCAGGGGTACTTCGAGAGGGCCGCGATCGCCTCTGCTGGGATCGTCTCGATTGGTTTATTCATCTGCCGTGCATATTTTTGGGCGAAATAACGGATGAGCAAAGGGATATCCTCGGTGCGCTCCCGCAGCGAAGGGAGGGTGACCGGAAAGACGTTGAGACGGTAGTAAAGGTCGCCCCGGAAATGTTTCTCGGCGACCATTTGAGCAAGATCCTGGTTTGTCGCCGTAATCAGGCGGACGTTCACTTTAATCGTTCGATTGCTCCCGAGCCGCTCGAATTCTTGTTCCTGAAGCACTCGGAGTAATTTGGACTGCAGCTCTAAAGAGATGTCCCCAATCTCGTCCAGGAACAACGTTCCCTGATGGGCCAACTCGAACCGGCCGATCTTTTGCGCAATCGCGCCGGTGAAGGCGCCCCGCTCATGGCCGAACAACTCACTCTCCAACAATCCGGTGGGAATCGCGGCGCAGTTCATCTTCACGAATGTCCGCTCGTGTCGTCCGCTGAGATTGTGGATCGCCCGCGCGATAAGCTCCTTGCCGGTGCCGGTTTCCCCCTGAATCAGCACCGTGGAATCGGTCGGCGCCACGGTCTCCACCTGCTGGAGGATTCGCTTCAGCGCCGCACTCTCACCGACGATCTCTTCGAAGTTGTGTCCGGTGGCGCGGATCTCTTCTTCAAGGTAAAGCTTCTCTTTGGCCAATTTGTTTTTAAGCGCTTCAATCTGCTGATAGGCGAGGGCGTTCTCGACGGCGATCGCGATCTGGCTTCCGACTTGTGTGAGAAGCTCCGCATCCTGTTCGGTGAAGGCATCGTCATGCAGGCTGGCGATTTCGAGCGTTCCCAGCACCCGGTGATGCGAGATGAGAGGAATACTGCAACCCGATTTCAATCCTTCCGCGGCGGCGCTTTTGATCAATTCCTCCGGAAACTGAGCGAGATCGAGATGGCGCACGAGGACGGTTTGGCGCGAGGTGAATGCGCGCCCGGCCGGTGTCCCCTCGATCGGAATGGGAAGGCCGATTCCGAAGAACTCCTGATTCTTTGGAAAGTCGAGCGCATGGGAGAGCAACTGGCGACTCTCGGGGTCATAAAGCGAGATGGCGGCCAGGTCGTGCGGGATGACTTGGCGCAGGCAGGCGGAGATGGCTTTCAGGAGATCCCCCAAATTAAGGTGGGAAACCACCGCGTTGTTGATCTCCAAAAGTAAACGCTGCCGGTCGCGTTCACGCGTCAGCTGCTTCTGATACGACTGGGCGTTTTGGAAGTTCAGCGCATTCTCGACGGCGAGCGCGACCTGTTTGCCGACCTGCTTCAAGAATTCAAGATCGCAACCATCGTAAGCGGCCTTCTTCAAGCTAGAAAAAATGATCGCACCCAATCGACCTACCGGTGTCGTCAGTGGAACAACGCAGAATGAGTTGATCCCGTCCTCCTTCATTCTTCGGATTGTCTCGGGCCAGCGGTCTTCCTCATTCACATCGTGAACGATCAGCGCATCCTGTTGTTTCCAGACGAACCCGGCCGGGGAGTTTTCAAGGGATGATTCGTGACCGCCGATGATCTCCGCCGGAACGTTTGCCTGGAGGGTATGAAGGCGAACCGTGTTGCGTTCGGCATTGTATAAGGAGAGGCCGACGAAATGAACGGAAACGACTTGTGGAAGACGTTGGGCGAGATCTCGAAAGAGTTCATGAAGATCCCGATGGAGGGCGATCGCCTCCGTAACTTCCAGCAGGGAGCGATACCGCCCGACCTGCTGATCCGGGGTCTGCTCTGACGCGTTGTTCATAAGGGAAGGATCAATCCTTTTGACCGGTTTATACTATAGGCCATGTTCTTTACAAAATCAATTTCATCTTTCTTTGAAGGACAGCTAAACAAAACCGGCCAAGGAGGGCGCAACCCCCTTGGCCGGTCGATTTTCGGAACGTAGACGAAATCTCAGCGCGGGCCGAACCGGCGTGAATCGATTTGTCCGCGGATTTCGCCGGGAGGATGTTTGAGGGAGTGCACGTTGACGTACGTGGCTCCGCTGAGGATGGCGTTCACGAACTCTTCGAACTCCCCGGCGGCGATCCCCTGCCCGGCCGGACCGATGACGTCCGCGGCGGTGAACGATCCCTCCAATGTCCCGCTCAGCGGGCAGATGGGAAGACCGGCGGGAACCGATGGCGGCGGTGGAGAGGGGCTGTCGGGATCGCCGCAGAACCAGACGGAGATCCCTCCGTTGGTATGTTGCTGTCCGAAGTGGATATGGGCCATGAAGATTTCCCCTTCTGTGTTGTCATAACTCAACGACCAGGTGATTTCAGTCCGATCCGCATTGACGGTTGCCTTGAATTGACCACTCCCCGTGGACGAAACCGAAGGAACCTCGGGCAGCCCCCCAATCGGGCGGAGAGTCCGATCGGCCTGGGCGGTCGAGCGGGCGGCGGTCCATCGTCATTGTCTTCGTGCGAAAAAGCGGGTGCGGTTTGAAGCAGGATGAGCGCGGCACCTATCAGGAGGTATGTCAGAGATTTTTTCATCTTCGTTCCCCCTCTGTTTGGTTAGACGGTTGATGGTTTGTCTTCCTGGATCGATCTTGCCGAATCAGACCGAAATCGGATGGTCGGTCAATTATTGAGGGTAGTTGAAATTACTTTCAAAGGTCAAGGTTTATTTATCAAGAAGATGCGGGCAGCATGAGAAAGGTGTGTGATGGAGAACCATTGTGAAAGGTATTTTCTATGATCCCTTGCTAAAGAAGCAAGAGAAGCGACGTTTTATGTATTTAGATTTTAAAAAGAGTGAAAAAGGATTTATTTATTGTAAATATCTTTGCGATGTCCCACTCGGACAATTTCGATTACAAGGTCTGAGCGGAGTATGGTGTAAATGACCCGGTAGTCCCCGACCCGAATACGATAGGTATGTTCCGACCCTACTAGTTTGCGAACGCCGTCGGGATACGGTGTTTCGGATAACTTTTCTACAGCTTTGATAATTCTTGAAATAGTATCTTTGGAAAGCCTTTTTAATTCTTTTACGGCGGAGCTTTTCCAACGGATACTAAATAAGGCCATCTCGTTTCAGCTCTGTGATTAATTCCTCATGTAGGACGGTCGGCTCTTCGCGGCGCTCTGCAACAGCAGCAAGGTCTTCAATATCTTCAATGAGCTCCTCAAATTCTTCTATGGGTAAGATAACCGCCTTTTTCTCACCACCCTTATCAGTAACGTATTGAAGCTTAAGTCGTTTTAAATCCAGCATATCGATATTCCTTCTTATTTTTTGAAAAGATCACCCTTGAATTATATCAGAGTGTTTAGAAGGTTTAAATCAATTCTACTACTCCTCTAAAAAGCAACCACCGACCCCATCACGGATCGATCCTTCGCCCAGCCGCCGAGGAGGTAGATCGTTCCATCAATGACGGCGATTCCCATCGCGGCCCTCGCCTCCGGCATCGGCGGAAGCTCCGACCATTTCTTTGAAGTCGAATCATAGACCGCGCCATGCGTGCCGATCCCCTCATCTCCCCGAAAGCCGCCGAAGATGTAGAGCCGACCGTTCACCACGCAGGCCCCTTGCCCTGCCGAGCCCCAGGGGAGCTTCAGCGAATTGACCGTCCACTTTCCCATCTTCGGATCGAAGATCTCAATCCGATCATATTCATTGAACCCCTGCGGCGTGAAGGCAACCCCGCCGAGCGCCCAGAGCTGCCCGTGCGTCACAACGGCCGAGGCGGCAAAGCGCGGCGTCGGCATCGGGGCGATCTCTTCCCATCCTTTCATTCCGGGCGACCAGCGCTCTGAGAACGAAAAAGCCGGATCGGTCTGCGGGCCTCCTTCGGTGGCGTTCGGGTGATGGCCGCCGATGATGTAAATCTTTCCGTCGAGAATCGTCGAGGCGGGATAGTCGTGCGGCTGGAGCAGGTCGGGGCCGGTTTCCCAGCGGTCTTCCTTTGGAAAGTAGAGCTCAACCGTGGTGAGGAATTTAAACTTGCCGTCGGGTTTTTGAACCCGCCGCCGATCACATAAATTACGTCGCCGATCGTCGCCGCCATCGCGCCGGAGCGGAGCGTCGGCATCGGACGGAGCGAGGACCACAGGTCGGTTTTGGGATCGTAAACTTCGGAGAGGTTGAGGCTTTTGAAGGCGGGGCCGCCGCCGCCGAAAGAGTAGATCTTCGCCGTTATAGACAGCGACGGCGGGATGGGATCGCGGGGCGCTCAGCGGTGCTTTCACTGCCCATTCGCCCGGTTTTGTTCCCATGACTCCCCGCTCTATATTTTTCCGGTGATGTAGCTCGCCGCTTGCTCGAACTTGTCATAGGGGCTGGCATTGGTGGAAACGCGGTTGAACTTTTCGATGACGGCACGCTCGCGCGCCGTCGGCTGGGCGAGATAGGTGGAGGGATGGAAATAATCGAGCTGCATGCCGTGTTGAACGGCGGCGCGGAAGTTCTTCTCGATCCGTTCGAAGTTGATCCGATACGGCGAGACGATCCGATACGACCACTCCATCCCGAAGCAGGGCATCCCGACATGCGCGGTGAGAATGTTGGCGCCGAAGGCCGACTTCAATGTGTTGTAGATCGTCCCATACGATTCGGGGAAGAGATCGAAGTTGTCGGTGTGAACGCCGACCATTCCCCCTTCCGTCAGGCGCGAGGCGAGGAGCTGGTAGAACTCCTTCGTGTAGAGCATCTTAGACGGGCCATGCGGTTCGGTGAGATCGACAATGATCACGTCGTAATCGGTTTTTTTCTTCGTGCAAGTCCTTCAGCGCATCGACGCAGCGAAGGTCGAGCCGTTTGTCGTCGAAGGCGCCGCGCGAGATCTCCGGAAGATATTCCTTCGATTTGTCGATGACCACCTGATCGATCTCCGCCATCACGATCCGCTCGATGCCGGGATGTTTCGCCGCCTCTTCGATTGCGCCGCCGTCCCCGCCGCCGATGATGTAAATGCTCTTCGGATTCTCGCAGGCGAGGAGCGGCCCTTGAACGAGGTATTGATGGTAGCGCTCTTCGTCGAGGTAAGAGACCTGGATCTTTCCATCGAGGAACATAATCCGGCCGAAGGTGTCGGTCTCATACACCTCGATCTCCTGCAAGCCGGTGTTTCCTTTGTAGAGGACGCGCGACGGAACGTAGACATGGCCGAAATCGGAGGTGACGAATTCGGTTTGGCCTTGTTTGGATTTTGAGATGCTCGGGGGAAGTGCGATCGGTTCGGTCATCTTTCCCTTTCTAAGTGGTGATCGCCCCTTCCGCCGCCGACGAGACGTGGCGCGCATACTTCGCCATGACGCCGCTCTTGTAGCGGGGCTTCGGTGCTTTCCAGTTTTTTAGGCGGATTTTGATCTCTTTTTGCGAAAGGGCGACGCTCAGCTCACGCGCCTTGATGTCGAAGGTGATGATGTCTCCGTTCTTCAGCGCGGCGATCGGTCCTCCGACCGCCGCTTCCGGAGCGACATGTCCCGCCATCAGGCCGCGGGTCGCGCCGGAGAAGCGCCCGTCTGTCAGCAGCGTGACCGAGTCGCCGAGCCCCGCCCCCATCAGGGCCGCTGTGACGCCGAGCATCTCCCGCATTCCCGGCCCCCCTTCGGTCCCTCGTAGCGGATGACAATGACATCCCCCGCTTTGATTTTTCCTTTTTGGACGGCGGCGAAGGCGTCTTCCTCGCAATCGAAAACACGCGCCGGACCGCTGTGGAGCATCCGCTCATGCCCGGCCACCTTCACAACGCAGCCCTCCGGAGCGAGATTTCCCTTGAGAATGACCAGCCCGCCGCTTTTTTTGATCGGATCTGTCAGAGGGCGGACGACCATCTGTCCCGGCGTTTCCTGCGCCGACATCGCCTCCTCCCCGATCGTTTTCCCGCTGACGGTTTTCTGATTTCCATGTAGCAGCTTTGCATCAAGAAGTCTTTTGGCGAGGAGACGGTTCCCCCCGGCGCGGTGCATGTCGGTGGCGACGTACTTTCCCCCCGGCTTCAGATCGCACAGCAGCGGGGTCTTGGAACTCAGCTTGTCGAAGTCGTCGATGTCGAGCTTGATGCCCATCTCCCGCGCGATCGCGAGAAAGTGGAGGACGGCGTTCGTCGAGCCGCCGCTTGCGGCGACCGAGACGATGGCGTTTTCGATCGATTTGCGGGTGATGATCCGGCTCGGGCGAATATCGTTCTTGAGGATTTCAACTATTTGGCGTCCGACTTCGAAGGCGACCCGGTCTTTCTCGGCATCTTCCGCCGGCACGCCGGCGGTTCCCATCAAGGAGATGCCAAGGACCTCCATCGCCAAGGCCATGGTGTTGGCGGTGAACTGTCCCCCGCAGGCGCCGGCCCCGGGACATGCGTGCTCTTCCAGATCGGCCATCTGAAGCTCGGTCAGCTTCCCCTTCGCGAAGGCGCCGATCCCCTCGAAAACATCTTGAATCGTGACGTCGCGTCCTTCGAATCGTCCGGGGGCGATCGATCCGCCGTAGAGCATCACCGAGGGAAGATCCAATCGTGCGAGCGCCATGACGGTGCCGGGAATCGTTTTGTCGCAGCCGGAGAGGGCGACGACGGCGTCGAAGAGGTAGCCGCGGGCGCAGAGCTCGATCGAATCGGCGATCACCTCCCGGCTGATCAGCGACGTTTTCATCGCTTCCGTTCCCATGCTGATTCCGTCGGAGATCGCGATGGTGTTGTATTCCATCGGCGTTCCGCCGGCGGCCCGAATCCCCTCTTTCACCTTCGCCGAAAGACGCCGGAGGTGAAAGTTGCAAGGCATCGCTTCGATCCAGGTGTTGGCAACTCCGATAATCGGCTTGCGCAGATCTTCGTCGGTAAAACCGATCGATTTGAAGTAAGACCGCGCCGCGGCCCGGTCGGGACCGTCGGTGATGATGTGGCTTTTGTGTTTTAACTTGGAGGGCATGATCTGGAATCCTTCATTCTATGTTTCAAAGACGAGGGCGAACAGATCGGATTGCCTTTACGCAAAGCCGGCCTGTTCGCCCTTGGACAAAAGAGGTTACGATGCAAAATGGGAAGCGCGATACTTCGCGATGTTGTCCTGGGAATTGGTGCAGCCGATTTCCACCTTCTCGCGAGCGGCGCCGATGAAGATGGTGCTGGAAAAATCGCTCTCGCCGTAGGGAGAAACCGAGTAATCGCCAAGGACATAGACCGGGACCTTCTTCTCGGATAGAAGCGGGTAATAGGGCTTCTTCGACCGCGAGGAACTCGAATCCCTCCGGACCGATCCCCCAAGGGGACATTTTCCGGATGTCGTTCGGCGACTGGTCTTTGTAGGAGGCGCCCAATCCTTCTTCATAATCTTTCGGGAGGAGCTCTTTGATATAAAACCCTTTAGGGCGGGGCGCGGCGCCGTCGCGCATTTTGATCTTCGGCCGGTAGAAGTCGAAGCGTAACGGATCGGGCGGAGACGGATAAAAATCGACGAAACGGGATTTATCGAGGTGGTATTTTCCCGTGAGGTAAGTCGCGAAGATATGTCCCGTCAAAAAAGGGTCGGCTTGACCTTGGCCGTTGTCGCCGAATCCGTAGAAAAGACGACTCTTGCTCGTCAACCCCTTCAGTTTCGGTTCGATCGCCTTGAAGGCTTCGTCCGGGATGGCATCTTTGGCGAACTGTTTCTTGATAAAATCATTGAGTTCCCGCCACTTTTCAAGCTGCTTTTCCGGGCTGGTATAAACACTTGTTATGCTCATCGAATCGCCTCACTCCCTGGGTGCCCCCTCTCAGAGAGGGGAAGTTGGATTTACATGATGAAGAATCGCTAGATAATGTACGATTTACGTCCAAAAAGTCAAGATGAATTCAACGTTTTCTCTTTGGAGGGTCGATTGATTTTCCTGGAACGAGCGAATCCTTTCCGCGCCGGCCGACTGAGAGATCGATGTGGATTTCTCCCGATGGTTTTGCTACATTTCGGCGGAGCAGATCATCGGGTGACTCATTAGGAGGGGCAATGATGGGACTGGAAGAGCAATGCACGGTTGTCTTTTCGGGGCGATCTTCCAAAGGCAAAGCCTTGTTGGAGACCGACACCCTCCTCTTTCGAGGCGATTTCCGCCTGGAGATTTCTTTCAAGACCATTCAGTCCCTCGTGGTGGAAGATCGGGTGTTGAAGGTGA
Source organism: Candidatus Manganitrophus sp. (assembly GCA_028865235.1). Lineage (GTDB taxonomy): Bacteria > Nitrospirota > Nitrospiria > SBBL01 > Manganitrophaceae > Manganitrophus. Next base: position 342,091 of record CP114561.1, on the reverse strand, counting down.
CATTTCCAGAGGGGGTCGCCCTTTTTCAATTGGGTCTACAGGCGGAAAAATGGGCGGAGAAGATCCGGAACCCGAAGGGGCTGATCGACAAGCTGGGGGTCAAGACCGACTCTATTGTCTCGGTTTTGAAAGTTCAAGAGGAGTCTTTTCGGAAAGAATTGCAGGATCGGGCAAAAGAGATCTCGGAGGATAAGGCGAAGAAAGGGTCGGATTTGGTTTTTCTGGGTGTCGAGACTTTATCCGATTTAAAGAAATTAAAAACCTTGGTAAAAGCAATTAAGAGAGAAGGAGCCATCTGGACGATCTCGCCGAAAGGCAAAACAGGGATCCAGGAGAGTGAGATCTTGTCCGCGGCAAAAGAGGCCGGATTGGTCGCCGTCAAAGTGGCTCGTTTCTCCGAAACCCATACCGCCAACAAGTTCGTCATTCCAGTGGCCCGCCGTTAACTTCAAGATCAGGAGATCATGGAATGGTCCGGTGCAGTTGGGCGGGAGATCTCCCGCTCATGGTTGAATATCACGACAAAGAATGGGGTGTGCCGCTGCACGACGACCGCCGGCTCTTTGAATTTCTGATTCTGGAGGGAGCGCAGGCCGGACTGAGTTGGAGGACCATTCTAGAGAAACGGGAGAATTACAGGAAAGCGTTCGATGACTTCGATCCGGTGAAGGTGGCGTGGTACACCGATGCGAAGATCCGATGTCTGCTGGACGATCCGGGAATCGTTCGAAATCGTCTGAAGATCTACGCCGCCGTCCTCAACGCGCAGAAGTGTCTCGAAATTCGGAAAGAGTTCGGATCGCTCGATCGCTACCTCTGGGGTTTTGTCGACGGCCGCCCGATCCGAAATTCCTTTAAGACCTTCAAGGAGGTTCCCCTGCTGGTCGGATGTTTCCGACCGGATGAGCCGGGATCTTACGAAGCGAGGCTTCAAGTTTGTTGGGACGAAGATTTGCTATTCCTTCATGCAGGCGGTCGGGATGGTGAACGATCACACGACCGACTGCTTTCGATATAATCGGGTGAGTGATTGCGACGCTTGGAGCAATCGCGTATCATGAATCCGGAAACAGATTCGTTGAGGACTGAATGAAGTTTCTGATGTTTGCCGCCCTCTCTTCGGAAAGAGTCAATGAACCGAAAATTGATCGGCCTGGCGGCCGGGATCGTCCGAGGGGCGGGCCATGTTGTCGATCTGGCCGATTTTCATGAGTTCGATATGCCGCTCTACAACGGCGATCTTCAAGCCCAATCGGGGCTGCCTCCTGGCGCGTTGGAAATGGTCCGGCGGATTGAGGGAGCGGATGGGTTGATTATTGCCTCACCTGAATATAATTACTCTCTCCCCGGCACATTGAAGAACGCAATCGATTGGGTCTCGCGCGCCAAGCCGATGCCGCTTCGAGGGAAGAGCGGCCTTCTTTTGTCCGCCGCCACCTCCGTTGTCGGCGGGATTCGAGGCCTCTGGCAACTCCGGATTCCGTTGGAAGGTTTGGGAGTCTTTCTCTACCCGGATATGTTTGCGCTGGCGGTGGCCGACAAGGCGTTCGCGGAAGATGGGACGTTAAAAGATCCGACCCTCTCCTCCCGGCTTCAGACGATCATGGCCGGTTATCTTAAGGCGGCTGAAGCACTCGCTAAACGTTAGCCGCCTGGACTACCCGTCGATGATCTTTTTCCGTAGGATGATAATTTCCAGCGCCATCGCCGTTTTGGCGACGAGGCTTTTGATGGCGGGGATGTGAGGGATCATCCGTCTGGAGAAAAAGTTGTCGCCGTAGATCACGCAGACGACATGGCCTTGGATCAACATCGGGATGACGACGACCTGCGGGGGAACCTGGATATCGAGGGCCTCGATCAGCTTCTCCATACCGGAGGAGATCATCGGGCCATCGTAGAATGTTTTGTTTTTGATCACCTGCTTGAAGAGCGGAAGATCGTCGGTGGGGAGGCTCAGGTCGTGGCCTTCTTCTTCCGGGATGCTCATCCAAAGGTTCAGTTTTCCCTTCTTCACGGAGAAGAACAGTAAACCCGCTCCAGGAAGAAGGAGAGATAGCGGATCAGCGACCGGATGACCTCGTCTTGATCTTGAATCAGGAGAAGATCTTTCTTGGCCAATTCCATGTAGAGCTCGATTTTCGACGGATCGACATCTTCGTTGCTTCGATCGACCCGGCTTCCATTTTTGGATTGGTCCTGCTCTCGGTGCAAAATGGAGAGAAACCGCATCTTGGCGTCGGCCTGGTAATACTTTTTCAAGAAAATATTGAATTCGGATTTCGGAGGCGACGTGAAACTGGAGCTCATACGGCTGGAAGATCGGAAGGGTCGCGATCTCGGGGGTATTGGTCGGATCGGCCACGGCGATCCGTAGGATATTTTCCTGCCGCCCGAACGGGATCATCTCATATTGAATCGCAAGCCCCTTGGGGACAAGCTGGATCACCTCTTTCGGGATTTGGGCGAGGACGACCTGAGGGACGATCGGAATTTGGAACTTCTCGCTCAGGAAATGGGTCAGCTCTTCTTCGGTCAGATATCCCAGCTCGATCAGGTTCGTTCCGAGGCGTCCCCCTTCCGTGACCTGCCGCTCCAGCACTTTCTCAAGTTGGTCTTCGGTGATCTTCTTGGCTGCAATCAGGTGTTCGCCCAGGAACCGGCTCATGGCGCCTTCCTTTATTTAACCTTTGTGTTTTTCTAAAAATTTATCACAAAGTGGGATCTTGTCAAATAAGGAGGCATTTTCCTTTTTAAAATGACCGAACGAGAGGGTTTCCTATGGTACGGAACGATTGCGGAGAGCGATCGGAGCGGGAGATCGGTTAATAAAACTTTTCGTAGTGGACCGATTTTCGCGGCATCCCTTTTTCGATGAGAAGGGTCCGGACCTCTTTGATCATCTCCCCGTTGCCGCAGAGATAGGCGTCTAGATTCTCTACGGTTTGAATCAGGCCGGGAAGAAGGCTTGTCACCCGTCCCTTCAATCCGTTCCATGCATCGGTCGGCCGGGACAAGGTGACGAAATATTTGAAGAAGGGATACTCCTTTGCGAGGGAGGTAAACTCTTCCTGGTAATAAAGGTCGATTTCGCTTCGGAGTCCCCAGTAGAGGGTCATCGGGCGGCGGCTGCCGCTCCGAAGAAGGTGAACGATCATCGATTTGATCGGCGCGATCCCCGTGCCGGTCGCCACAAACAGAAGCGAAGTGGCCGCTTCTTTGACGGTGAAATAACCGAGCGGATAGAGGAACTTCAATTTGTCCCCCATCTGAAGCGAGTGGATCTGTGTCGATCCCGGCCCCCCCTTTCACCAGGTTGACGCAAAGCCGGATGATCTCCTTCTCCTCCGGAGAGGAGGCAATCGAGTAAGGCCGATTGTTTAGTCGGGGGTGTCCGTCTTTCATCTCGGTGACCTCGATCGAGATGTATTGCCCGGCGGTGAATTCAAGCTGCGGGGGATCGATCATCCTCAAGCTGACCTCTTTGACATCATGCGTCAGAACATGGATGTCGATCACTTCCGCGCTACACTTTACAGGTTGCATGCATACTCCATAAGGAACTATTTATAATACGATTCCGCCTGCTCGATACACCGGGTGAGGTTCGGATGTGTCTCCGCGGTCAGGATGTTGGAGAATTCGACCCCGGAAACAAAGGCGTTCTTGAAGGAGGCGCTCCACTTCACCTTCCCCTGAAGGGCTTCGGTCTCTTCCTGCCCTTCGAGCAAGAAATGAAGTGTGATTTTTACAGAGGTATCTTTTTTAATCTCTTTGCTCGTATACATCTCCAATCCACCCCGGCTGATGCCGCCGACATAGGCCTGATCGAAATCGCCGTCCGGCAGGACCACCTCCGCGATCGATTTGATCGTCACCCGAATGTGTTTTCGCTTCTCCATCATTTTCGTCTGCTTTCCCTTTGGTTGATCGGAATGGCCGGTGGATGAACTCCGGATAGGTCGTTCGAATCGGTCGATTTCTAAGACGATGCCTCTTCATATTCTTTTTGATATAAATGAATCAGGACCCCTTCCCTCAAGCCGTAATCACTCACATAGACCGGATCGTATCCGAAAAGCTCCATCACGGCAAGCAAGATCAAACTTCCGGTGAGGATGATATCCTCCCTCCCCTTTTCCAGTCCCAGCGTTTTTCTTCTCTGTTCAAGCGGCATCAGGGAGAGTTCCTTATAGATCCGCTCGATGGCGGCGCGCGAGAGAGGATAGCGGTTCACCTTTTGTGGATCGTATGTGGTCATTTTTTGGTCGATCGCCGCGAGGGTGGTAATACTCCCCGCCGTTCCGACAAAAAGTCCCTTCGGAGGAAAATGATAACCAATCGGTTTGATCACTTTATCGATCGCCAGCCGCAAGTTTTTGAGCTCCTCCGGCGTCGGAGGATCCGCCTTCAAATACTTCTCGGTCAGATGAACGACCCCAAGCTCGGTGCTGAGAAGAAAATTAGGCGCGTCTCCTTCGGCGCCGATGAATTCCGTGCTTCCTCCCCCGATATCGATAACGAGCATCGGCTCGGTCTGGTTTTTTATCACAAGATTCACCCCCAGAAAGGTGCAGAGCGCTTCTTCCTCTCCTGAGATGACCTGCACATCGAATCCGGTTTGCCGTTTCACTTCATTTAAAAAGAGATCACGATTTTCCGCTTCCCGAACCGCGCTGGTGCCGACCACGATCAAATTGTCCACCGAATAATTTTTGAGGATCTCCTTAAATTGCTTTAACGCCGCGACCGATCGCTCGACGGCGGCGGGTAGGAAAGCCTTTTTTGTTGAAAAGCCCTCTCCCAGCCGGGTGGTTTCCTTTGCGGAGCAAATTTCACGGAGCGACTGTGTATTTTCCAACTCCGCCACAAGAAGACGAAGGGTGTTCGTGCCGATGTCGATTCCTGCAATGACTGCCATTAACCTGCTCTCTCCTCAATCAAGGCGATACTTTCAAGGCGATACTTTTTCATCGGGGTCGGATGGCTGATCCATCTCTTTCATCTGGTCGAGGAGAATCTTTTGCTCTTCCAATAAGAGTCCGATGCGTCGAAATTCCCTTTTCCTTTCTTCCTCGGTCAGATTCCCCTTCCCGGACCAATGATCGTGGACCCTTTTACCCAGGGTTTGATGCGCTTCAACGAGTTTCCGATTTGTTTTCTCCAGACGATAACGGATCCGGATGCGCTCTGCCTCGGCGAAGGAGCGGTCGACGGCGGAGGCGGAGCGGGTTTGGACCGCTTGCCAGCCCCGAATCATATCCTCTTTCCAATGTTTTGGGAAGAGCCCCCCGCTCCGGTTTCCACCACTTTTTAAAAAGATCTCCCACGAAAGGGCCATTCCATCCTCACTTCATCCGGACCATTATCCGGTGGTCAACCACTCGAGTTTTCCCTTCCACTTTCTTTCCAGCAGGAGGCGGATCGGCCGGCTCTCCGCTTCGGTCAGATCCGGATCTCGATCGACCCATGTGAAGGCCTCGCGGCGGGCCGTTTCCAAAATGGCGGTGTCTCTCATCAAGTTTGCAATCCGCAATTCCGGAATGCCGGATTGCCGTGTTCCGAAAAATTCGCCGGGACCGCGGATTTCCAAGTCGATCTCGGCGATCTTAAAGCCGTCATTGCTCTTCAACATGGCATCCAGACGGCGCTTCGCCTCGGCGCTGATCGGATACTCCGCGGCCAAGAGACAGAAGGACTGCTCCCTTCCCCTCCCGACCCGCCCACGGAGTTGATGAAGCTGGGCCAAACCGAATCGCTCCGCATGCTCGATCAGCATGAGGGTCGCATTCGGCACATCGATTCCCACTTCCACGACGGTCGTCGCGACCAGAAGATCGATTCGACCCTCTTTAAACTCCCGCATGATCGATTCCTTCTCCTCCCGCTTTAATCGACCGTGGAGCAGCCCGATCCGTCGATGTGGGAAGATCTCGCGCTGAAGGGTCACGGACAGTTCAAAGGCGGCTTTGAGATCACTTTTCTCGGATTCTTCGATCAGCGGACAGACGACATAGGCCTGTCTTCCTTTCGCGAGCTCTTTCTCAAGAAAGGAATAAGCCCGCTCCCGCTGTTTTCCATAGAAAAGGAAATTGCGAATCGGTGACCTGCCCGGTGGCAGCGCATCGATGATGGAAACATTCAAATCTCCATAAAGGGTCAGCGCCAGGGTCCGAGGAATCGGCGTCGCCGTCATGATGAGGACATCGGGGCGATAACCTTTCCCCGCTAATTTCGCCCGCTGCAGCACCCCGAACTTGTGTTGCTCGTCGACAACGACCATCCCCAGCTTTTTGAATTCTACCCCCTCCTGGATCAAGGCATGTGTTCCGATGACCAGATCGTACGCTCCTGCTCGGATTCCTTCCAGGATCTCTTCTTTGGCTTTCTTCCGCATCTCGCTGGTGAGAAACGTGATCGTTCTCCCTAACCGCTCAATATACCCCCGAATGGAGAGATAGTGTTGCTCGGCGAGAATTTCGGTGGGAGCCATCAGCGCCGCCTGGTATCCATTTTCAAGGGCAATCAGGATCGACATGAGGGCGACCAGTGTTTTGCCCGATCCGACATCCCCTTGGACCAGCCGATTCATGGGACGATCCGAGGCCATGTCCTCTTTGATCTCCGCAAGGACCTTTTCCTGCGCCGGCGTCAGTTGAAAAGGAAGAATCTCGCGAAGCCGATCCGGAAGTGGTCCGGAGGTCTGGAAGGAGATTCCTTTTTCCTGAGTTGAAAACCGCTTTTTGCGGAGGGCCAAACCGGTTTGGAGAAGGAAGAGTTCATCAAACGAGAGGCGGCGGTGAGAGGGGCTCCGGCCGGCGTTCAATGGGTCCAGCGCTGAGTCCGATGCGGGAAAATGAAGCCCCGAGATCGCCTGGGAGAGAGGGATCAGATTATACTTCTGAATCAGGGTGGACGGGAGGATATCTGGAATCTTGGCGAGGTATTGATTCAGCACCACCTTCATCAAGGATCGAATCTGGCGGCTCGTCACCCCTTTGGTTTCATGATAAATCGGAACAATCCGACCCATATGAATCTGAACCTCTTCTTCATCGACCTTTTCGTAGAGGGGGCTTTCCATTTCGAGATGATATCCGCCGTAGTGATTTGCTTTTACCTTTCCGGAAAGCATGATTTTTTCGCCCACCTTGAAGAGGTCCTTTAGGTAGGGTTGATTGAACCATTTTGCGTGGAGAAGACCGGTTTCGTCCATCACGGCCGCGTCGACGATCTTCATTCTGCGTCGGGGTGTCTGAACCAGGGAGACTGCTTTAATTTCGGCCAAGATCGTCTGCTCTTCCCCAGGTTGAAGGTGAGCGATTTTTTTTAAAGCGGTTCGATCTTCATACCTGAAGGGGGAAAAGAGGAGAAGGTCTTCAAGGGTCTCAATTCCAAGCTTGCCGAAAAGAACGGCCCTCTTCGGGCCGACTCCTTTCAGGTACTGAATCGGCTGATCCCATGGAAATGGGCTTGAGTCAATGATCTGTCTGGCCTGTTCGGTCATCGCGTTTTAGGAGGTGATTCTCAGGAAGCAGAGCGCTTTTTCTCTTGCCAATTCGAAGTGTTCATGATAGCATAGGGTCGCTTTTTTATCAACGAGATACAACTAACGGAAAGGATTTCTGGATCATGGCAAGAGTATGTGAGGTTTGCGGCAAAGGGCATCAGATCGGTAATTTGGTCAGCCATGCGAATAACAAAAGTAAACGGAGCTTCAAGCCGAATCTTCAAACTGTTCGCGCCTTGATCGGTAAAACGGTAAAGCGGATTCTGGCCTGCACCAATTGTATCAAGGCAGGAAAAGTCATTAAAGCAGGATAAAGTCCGGTCACTCAGCCGTGACAAATTATGTCCTCTTACTAAGTAATCTACTTCCGGTAAACCATCCTTCAACTTGATCTTTCTCTCCCGCGCCCCGGTTAACGGGGCATTCCAAGCCTAAGCATTTGGATTCTCATCGAAAATCAATCTTGTCTACATCGACCACAATTGATCAACGATGGCATTTCACTTGCAAATTCCTGTGATTAGGGGAATTTCCTCCACGGCTACTTGAATGATTAGGGAGAGAAAAAATGCAAAAGACATATGGCCCAAAAGCGGTTTGTCAATCTGTCGGTATTTCACAACGCCAACTCGGTTACTGGGGAATGATCGGCGTCATCAAACCGATGAAGCAGATGCATGGTGCGAAAGTATTTAATCGATACACAGAGGAGGATGTCGAAACCTTAAAGAAGGTAAAGAAACTCATTGAGGAAGGTTTTTTTGTCAGCAAGGCCGCTGAAAAAATCAATAAACTGAAAGAGGCGTTATCTGCCCCTTCTTCCGGGATGCCGTCTCTTGAGCAAAATGGAACCCATTCTCAAGAGAATGGACACCGGAGCCTTTCTTCTTCACTTTATCTGGAAGTTCGACTGGCCGAGGAATTGGCGAAATTAAAGCAGCAGCCGTTTCCGCTGGCTTGTATGGCGATTCAAGTTCTCTTTCCTTCTTTTATCAAACTTCCCCATCTGAAAAACGAGATCCTCCTGAAGCTTTCACTTAAACTTGGTTCGATGCTAAAGGCATCTGAGGTGATCAGCTACAAAAAAGATTCCATTTTCCTCTGGTTGATGCCGAACCGAACAATCGAGCAGGCCCGGCTTCTTTCCGGAGAAGTAAAAGAGATGATTGAAGGATCTGAATGGGATTTTCAAGATAAAAGATTCAAGCTGCAAGCGGCCTTTGGCTTTAGTGACTCCAATACGCCACCCCGGAAAGAGGGTAATCTTCTCACTGCCGCGGAAGGAGAACTTTTGGGCCAAGGGTTACGGAGAAATCGGCTGGTTCAATAAACAAGCAATGTGCATTGCGAGGATTTATTCAAAGAGGTAGGTGAACCCAAATTGAACAAGGTAATCGGGGCTGTCGTCAGTGAGCCCAAACCCGACCGAAGCATCGGCGCTGACGGCTCTCTCGAATTTGTAATTGACCCCTCCCAGTAGAGTTAAGATTCCCTTCGAAGCCGAATTTCCAATTTCGGTGCTTCCCGATATTTCCCCGATGAGAGACAACGGTTCCTCGATCGTTTGGAGCTCCAAACCGAGTGCATAGAGGATCTGATCAGGCAGATCCCCAAGGGGCGGATTCCCGATAAAAATATAACCGAAATTAATGTGGGCCGTCACAGGGGTGAATTCTTTGCTTGCGATGGCGACAATGCCAAGATCAGGTTCCCCGGTGGTGCCGAAGAAGCGATCACGTCCGGCACTCGGTACTTTTATAAAAAGTTGTCCTGCAATCGAGAGTGGATTCGCCTCCCGTCCTTTTAAGAAGCGTACCTTTGCACGCAGTAATAGATCCCCGATCTGGTTTTCATGTTCTCCATCTTCTTCGCGAAATAAATATGGAAGAAGGATGTCCAGTTCCAGATTTTGGATGAGACCATATCGAATATCGACGAGCAGGTTTGCATCACGCGTGTCGGAGGAGAACCGATTTAAAACCAGACCGGTTTCCAATTGATAATTCCCCCTCTCCAGAGGGATCGCCCTTTCAGTCAGGAGAAAGGGGCGTTCGGCAAATGCTTTGTCTGAAACAGATGGAAGGATCAGAATGAGACTGGAAACAATCAGAAGAATTCCTTTTTTCCCGAGGCTATTCACGGGCGTGATTCTACTTTCCAGTAATTTTTTTGTCAAGATTTAAATCCGCTTTTCATCTTTAATTCACTTTTAAATCATTTCATTTATAAATCACAACAAAAATATTTATTGAATTCAGTCAGCATGGAGATATTTTGTTAGAACAGAGCGAAACGTTGATACTTCCCAGATGAACATATATGTGCATCAGTTCAAAACTGCACACATGCTTTTTCCAGAAAGTATGATCTGTCCACCTCTCTTTGAAATTTTTCTTTTTAAATTAGGAGGTTATATTCTAGATGGGTATGACTCAATTGGGTATTTCTCTTGCATCAAAGAATGGAGGCACTCAAACAGCTGGAGGAGTTGATGGTCTCTAAAAGAACAATCCTAATTGTAGATGATGAGATCGGACCGCGTGAATCCCTGAAGATGATTCTGAAACCCTTTTACAATGTTGAGACCGCTGAAGATGGCATTAAGGCCCTTGAGATTATCCGAGAGAAGGAAATCGATCTGGTGACGCTCGACCTCAAGATGCCGGGTCCCCATGGCGGGGAAGTGCTGAAGCAAATCAAGCAAAAAAATCCCGATATTGAGGTGTTGATTATCACTGGATATGGGAGCTTAAAGAGTGCGATCGATGGGATTCGACATGGCGCTTGCGATTATTTGATCAAGCCTTTTAATATTTCGGAAATTATTAACATTATCAATAAAGCGCTTAATAAAAAGAAAAAGATGGAAGAACTGAAAGGTTTCCTCAGCGAGATCGGCAGCACGTTCGGCGAAAATGCAAGCCTGGAGGAGATCAAGACCTATTTTAAAGAACAGCGGGAAGGGTCAAAAGAAACGGACGCCGTTTCCAAGCAAAGGAGTTAAAAGAAATTGATATGAACACGGTCACTTTTCTAATTTTAGGTGTTTTGCTACTGCTCTATCTTTGGACGGAGCGGTATTTGGTCACACCCTCAAATTTCTTTATTTACTATGTTCTCTTCTCAATTGCTTTATTTGCCGCGATGATATAGTTTTTTCTTGCGATGTCTTTTGGTCGATCATCTCTTCTGCATGCTGTAAAGTAATCGGGGTGATCGTGACGCCCCCCAACATCCGCGCCAGCTCGTGCACTCTCCCCTCTTTAGACAATTTTTTTACCGAAGTGGTGATCCTGTTTTCCAAGTCCTGTTTTTCGACAAAATAATGATGATCCGCGAATTGAGCGATTTGCGGTAAATGGGTGATACAAAAAAACTTGATGGGTTTTTGATAGTTTTGAAAGCCGCTTGCCTACCCTTTCGGCCACCCCGCCACCGATACCGGCATCCACTTCATCAAAGACCAATACCTCCACAGGATCAACTTCGGCAAGAATCACCTTCAGCGCCAGCATGATTCTCGAAAGTTCGCCGCCGGAGGCGATCTTCCCGAGACTTTGCGGCGTTTCTCCGGGCAGCGCAATCAGAAACTCAATCCGATCGATTCCATCTTCCGAGAGAGATTTTCGCTCGGAAGAGATTTGAAAGCGAGTCCTCTCCATCCCCAGTAATTGCAGCTCTTCCTGAACTTTCTCTTCTAACTTTGTTTTGGCTTTCAGCCGCGTGCGCGAGAGAGAATCCGCTTTTTCCCTAAGATCTTTCTCGGCGCGTTCAATTTTCCGTTCTATTTCTGCCAGCTCTGTTTCACAACCGGAAATTTTAGAAAGGTCCATTTCCAATTGGGAGCGGAGCGATAGAATTTCCTGAAGGGATAAACCATATTTCTTCTTCAATTTTTGTATCAGGTAGAGCCGCTCTGTGACTTCCTGTAAACGATGGGGATCATACTCGAGCGCATTGAGCCGATTCCGCAGGAGGGTCGATAATTCTTTTAGGTTGATTTGGGCGTTTTCCCAGAGTTGTGTTTCCTCCGAGGCGTCATTTGTAATCTGGTTCAGCCGGTCAATCGCATTCCCGGTTTCGTCCAACCGGCTTAAGATGCCTCCCTCTTCCGACAGGAGGGCATAGGATGTCTCCGTGGCTGATAAAAAAGGCTTCCCAGTTCTTCAGCGTCTTCTCTTCTTTTTCTAGCGCTTCATCCTCTCCGGGCTGGAGGTTTGCGCTGTTTATTTCCGAGAGCTGGTATTCGAGAAACGCTTGCTTCTGTTGGCCCTCCGATCCAAGTTTTTGAAGCGCCGTCCGTTCCTGTAGGAGCTGGTGCCAAACGCGGTAGCCGTTTGCAACCTGTTTCCTTTGTTCAGAGAGGCTGCCGAAAGCATCCAGGAGGTTCAGCTGCCACTCTAAATTGGTCAGGTTGTGATGTTCGTGTTGACCGTGGATCTCAGTGAGCCGCTGGCCGACTTCTTTCAACATCGATAGGTTTGCGAAAGAATGATTCAGATACGTTCTATTTTTAGCCGATTTCGAAAGGATGCGTTTAAGGATCAGCCATTCGCTTGAAGGAAAATCGTTTAGAAGGGGAAGGTCAATCGAATCAAAGCGCGCTTCCAGGAGCGCTTCGTCCTTTCCTTCCCGAACGATTTCGGGGAGAGTGCGCCCCCCTAAGAGAGTGGAGAGCGCATCGATGAGGATTGACTTTCCGGCGCCCGTTTCGCCGGTGATGATATTTAAGCCTTCAGAGAATTCAAGAGAGACTTCGGAGATAATTGCATAATTTTGTATGCGAAGCTCTCTCAGCATATTTGGAATGCGTTATGATGAAGATAGAATAGAATCGATTTTTTGTTTGAACTGTTTTTTGGAGGCCGCTCCCACAATCTTATCGACCAGTTTTCCATCCTTGAAGAAAAGCAGTGTCGGAATCCCCATAATCTGATATTTTCCGGCGATATCTGGATTTTCATCGGTATTGAGTTTATAGACTTTCAACTTTCCGGCATATTCAACGGCAAGCTCGTCAATGGTCGGCGCGATCATTTGGCAGGGGCCGCACCAAGCCGCCCAAAAATCGACCATGGCCGTACCGGACGATTTGAGTACTTCTTGTTCCCAGGTTTGACTGGTTACCTTTGCTGCATTTCCCATCTCATCTCCCTTTCAAAAGTTGAGTCCATTTTATCCAACTTGCCGAGCCAAGTCAACGAGAAGAAATGAAAGCCCCCCATACCAAAGAGGATTATGGGGGGCTTTCGAATGCTCACACCTCTTCCGACATCAAGAGGTTTTTATGTTTAATACATGTCGCCCATTCCTCCGCCGGGAGGCATGGCAGGTCCCTTCGGTTTCTCTTCGGGGATCTCGGCAACCATCACCTCTGTGGTCAGCATCAAGCTGGCCACGCTGGCGGCATTCTGGAGCGCGGTGCGGGTGACTTTGGTCGGATCGATAATCCCAGCCTGGACCATATCGACATAGGACTCGGAGGCTGCATCGAATCCGTTGGCGCCGCTTTCTCGTTTCACCCGTTCTACGACAACAGAACCTTCAACGCCGGCGTTTTCGGAAATCTGACGGATCGGCTCTTCGAGGGATCTGCGTACGATATCAACGCCGATCTTCTGATCCCCGTCAATTTTTACTTTATCCAAGGCTGAAATGCAGCGAAGCAGCGCCACACCGCCGCCGGGGACGATGCCCTCTTCGACCGCCGCGCGGGTGGCGTGGAGGGCGTCTTCGACGCGGGCCTTCTTCTCCTTCATCTCGGTCTCCGTGGCCGCGCCGACCTTGATGACGGCGACGCCGCCGACGAGCTTGGCAAGACGCTCCTGGAGCTTCTCGCGGTCGTAGTCGGAGGTGGTCTCCTCGATCTGTGCCTTGATCTGCTTCACGCGGCCCTGGATCTTCTGCGCGTCCCCTGCCCCGTCGACGATCGTGGTGTTGTCCTTGTCGATCGTGATCCGCTTGGCCCGGCCCAGGTCGGAGATCTTGACGTTCTCGAGCTTGAATCCGAGATCTTCGGAGATGACCTGGCCGCCGGTGAGAATGGCGATGTCCTCGAGCATCGCCTTGCGGCGATCGCCGAAGCCCGGCGCCTTCACCGCTGCCACCTGAAGGGTGCCGCGGAGCTTGTTGACGACCAGGGTCGCGAGAGCCTCCCCCTCGACGTCCTCGGCGATGATCAGGAGCGGACGGCCCATTTTTGCGACCTGCTCGAGAACCGGGAGGAGATCCTTCATCGTGGAGATCTTCTTCTCGTTGATGAGGATGAACGGATCCTCGAGCGAAACTTCCATGCTCTCCGAGTCGGTGACGAAGTACGGCGAGAGATAGCCGCGGTCGAACTGCATTCCTTCGACGACATCGAGCGAAGTCGCCATGCTCTTGGCCTCTTCGACCGTGATGACGCCGTCCTTGCCGACCTTCTCCATCGCTTCGGCGATCAGATCACCGATGGTCTTGTCATTGTTTGCCGAAATCGTTCCAATCTGGGCAATCTCTTTTTTTGTCTGGCAAGGCCTGGAGATTTTTTGAGCTCTTCCGTCACGGCTTCAACCGCCTTATCGATCCCCCGCTTCAACTCCATTGCATTCGCGCCGGCGGAAAGATTCTTAACCCCTTCCCTGAAAATAGCCTGAGCCAAAACGGTCGCGGTGGTCGTTCCGTCGCCCGCCACATCGGACGTTTTGCTGGCCACTTCTTTCACCAGCTGAGCGCCCATATTTTCATAGGGATCTTTCAGCTCAATTTCCTTCGCAACCGTCACCCCGTCTTTTGTAATTGTGGGTGCGCCGAACTTCTTTTCAATGACCGCATTTCTTCCCTTTGGACCTAATGTCGCCTTTACTGCATTGCTAAGCTGATTGACACCCCGTAGGATGGCTGCGCGGGCCTCATCGCTAAATACCATCTGCTTTGCCATCGAATTCCTCCTTCTGAGCGGTTAACAGTTTAAAGTTCTAGAATTTTTTTATTCGAGAATACCGAGGATGTCCTCTTCTTTTAAGATCAGATATTCCTGATTGTCGATGGTGATTTTGCTGCCTGAATATTTGTCGAAGAGGACGGTATCTCCGACTTTGACGTTTTTCACTTCTCCGCCGATTGCTTCGATTTTACCCTTCTGGGGTTTTTCTTTGGCGGCATCCGGAATATAAAGCCCGCCGGAAGTCTTTTCAGGTTCGCCTGAGTAGCTGACGAAAACTCTCTCCTTGAGCGGTTTGAATTTAACGGCAGATTTCGTAGCCTGTGCCATGGTTCCCTCCTTCAAAATTGAAATTAGTCTGAATTTACAAGGTATTTAGAATGGAGAGTTACTTATTAGCACTCTCTCATTCAGAGTGCTAATAAGATATATAACAATCCCAAGAACAAAATCAAGTCCTATTTTAATTTTGAGAATAAAATTTCTCAAAACTTGGATTCGATTTCTCTCCGTATTCTGTCGTATAACAGCTTGGGCCGACTACCTGATACTTTGCTGCGCCGTCAATTTCGGGGAAAGGTCCTTGAAGATCCTCCAACTCTTCAGAAGATCAATCGCTTTTTGAAGCTGAGCGTCTTCCTCTTTATCTTGAGGAGGCTCATTGATCCCGATAATTTCATCCGATGAACTCTGGGGGTCTAAATCGACTTTATCCGGTTTATCTGCATCGGGTCTAAGCTCATTCTTCAAGTGCCGATCCAAATCCTTTTCACGGAGGATTGGGGCGTTCTTGACCTCTTTCGGCAAAATCGGTTTGACCACGATATCCGGATCGATCCCGGTATTTTGAATCGAACGTCCTTTCGGGGTGTAATATTTCGCCGTCGTCAAACGGAGTGCGGAGCCGTCGGACAGGGGAAGAATTGTTTGAACGGAACCTTTTCCGAAGGTTTGGGTTCCCACGACCATGGCCCTGCCCCAATCCTGCAACGCCCCCGAAACAATTTCGGACGCGGAGGCGCTTCCTTCATTCACAAGTACAATGATCGGAATTTCTTTTAACGCGCTTGAATTGCTTGCAAGGTACTCATCTCTCTTGCCGTCTCTTCCCTTGATAAATACGATCAGCTTTCCACTTTCGAGGAATTGCTCCGTCACCTCGACGGCCGAAGTGAGCAGACCCCCTGGATTGTTTCGAAGGTCGAGAATGAGCGAGTGAATGTTGTTTTCACGCAAACCCGAAATTGCTTTTGAGAGATCTCTTGCCGTCTGCTCCTGAAATTGGGTAAGTCGAATATAACCAATCCCCGGCTCGAGGACTTTTGATTTGACACTCTGAATGCGGATGATGTCTCGAACGAGCTCAAAAACCAGCGGGTTTGGAACTTGGTCTCGCTGAATGGTCAGGATGACCTTTGTCCCCTTTTCTCCCCGCATTTTATTAACGGCGTCCATCAGGCTGGTATCTTTCGTCAAGACCTGATCATCGACTTTGAGAATGATATCCCCCGGCTTCACTCCGGCCAATTCGGCAGGGGTTCCCTCGATGGGGGCGATCACAACCAACCGATTCTCCTTCGTCCCGATTTGAAGTCCCAACCCGCCGAATTCCCCTTTGTATCCACCTGCATCTCTCTGTATACTTCAGGCGGCATAAAAGCGGAGTGGGCATCTAAGGTATTCAACATTCCTTTGACGGCACCGTACATCAACTCTTTGCTCTTCACCGGCTCGACATAATTTCTCTGAAGGGTGGAGAGAACCTCTGAAAAGAGCTTCAGGTCCTCGTAGCTATCGGATTCAGCCGAAACCTTCCCTTCGAGATCCCTTTCCACAAAGATGCTCATACTAAAAATGGAAAGTATGATCATCGCCAAAAAGGTGATCCGTGCCCGTTTGCTGAATGTCATTATATTATTCCTCCTTGCTGATAGAACCGGTTGGTTCCGGGTCATCTCTTCTTTTGGAGCCAGGTCAAAGGATCGAGCGGCTCCCCTTGGTGTCTGATTTCAAAATAAAGATTGCTTCCCTGGGAAAGCCCTGTCTCCCCAATCTGTCCGATCGATCTGCTTCGTCCTACTTTATCACCGACGGAAACCAATAACTTCGCAAGATGCGCATAGATCGAATAATAATTTTCGCCATGATCGATGATGATGACCATCCCATATCCTTTAAACCAATTCGCAAAAATAATCGTTCCATCGTAAACCGCGCGGACCTCGTCGCCTCGAGACGGCTCGATCTCGATCCCTTTTTTGTAGATAAAGGTGTCAAATTTAGGATGTTTTTGTCTTCCGAACAGGGAGACGATCTGGCCGTCGCTCGGCCAGGTCAGGCGCCCTTTCTCCCTTGAGAATTTACCGGAGGCAGGCTGCTGCAGCCGTTTCTTTTCCTCCTCCATCTTTTTGATCAACATTTGAAGCTGCAGAGAAGATTCGTCCAACTCGGCGAGGGCCCTTTCGTAAAATACCTTTTCATCTCGAACCCGCGCCAGAAGCTGATCTTTTTTCTTTTCTCGGACCGTATCTCGGCCAGCTTCTGGGCAAGCGCCTCTTTTTCCTGAATGAGGTGCTCTTTCACGATTCCCACTTGATGGTTTTTCCCTTCCAGTTCGTTCTGCTTTTCCTTAAATTGAGACAACATTTCGCCTTCTTTGCGGGCGATCGTTTTCAAATAGTGCAGCCGTCTCATGAAGTCGGGGTAATCTCGCGCGGCGGACAATATTTTAAGGGAGCCGGTCTGTCTCTCTTGATAAAGTGTCCGGAGCCGCTTTGAGATGGTGCCCCTCTTTTCCCGTATCTCTTCATTCAGCCCGCCAATCACCGTAGAGAGCTCCTCCATCTCGATATCTTTCTCACGCGTTTTTAGCTCGATGAGGCCGGCCTCTTTTTGGAGAAGCCGCAGCCGGCGATCCATTTCCTCCAGCTGTGATAAAACGGAACCCTCCCGTTTCTTGATGGTGATGCTCTTGTCTCTTTTTTCCTCGATTTCTTCTCTTAATTTTTCGAGCTCCTTTTTCTCGCGTTTTATTTTTTCATTCAGCGAGGGGGGCTTTCTCCGCAGCCGGGCGGGATCCGTTCTATCACGATCATAGAAAAGATCACAAGACAGATTCCAAATCGGTTAAGTCTGCTTTTTTCCATCGGTCGGAAAACGCGCCTTCAGTAAGACGGACAAGGAAAGAAAGCCGGCAATCCCGCCAAGCACCCCTCCCGCCGGAATGCCGATGAGAAACGGCGCAGGTAGAAAGAGCGGATTAAGAAAGCCTCCGATCATCCCTCCGATCGATTGAAGGTGGGGCTGGGAAAAATGAAAGAGAGCAAATAGCATCAACACGGAGATCCAGCCGCTGATCAAACCGATGAGAGAGCCTTCAATGAAGAAGGGAATCTTGATGAAACTGTGCGTCGCCCCGATTAAATTCATCACCTCGATTTCGTCTCTCCGGCTATAAAAGTGCAGACGGACCGTATTCGCGATAATGGTCACGATTGCGACCGATAACAATCCTCCCACGCCGATTCCGACCTTCTTCAATAGAATCAGAAATGCGTCGAGATTCTGGAGCCACTCCGATCCGTATGCGATTTCTTCTACGCCGGGAAGCCGTTTAAAACGATCAATCATCACTGAAAGCTGTTGCGGATCTTGATACGCCGCTTTGACTTTGACCTCAAATGAAGCCGGTAACGGATTTCCTCCCAGGCTGTTTAACAACGATTCGTCATGAAACTCTTTTTTAAAAATCGTGAGCGCCTCCTCTTTGGAAATATACGTTACGGAGGAGATACGGTCATCGCTCGATAATCGTTCTTTGATCGAGCGTACATCCTCCTCCGCCGTTCCATCCGAGAGGTAGATGCTGAACTGAACATCCTCCTGCATCGATCGAAGCAGATCCTGCACATTATAATAGAAAAGAAGAAAAACACCAAATAGTGTCAACGTGAGGCTCAGTGAGAGAAAGGAAAAGAAGGCCATCATTCGATTGATCTGCAGATTTTCAACAGCCGTTCTAAAAAATAGAGTATTTTCCTCATGCCGATGCCCCATCCGAGTAAATTTTCCCTTTTTGTAGGACAATCGTTCGCTTCCCCATTTTTGTCATCAGATGCTGATTGTGTGTCGCCACGATCACGGTGGTTCCGCTGATGTGAATATTTTTGAGCAGATCCATAATTTCGACCGAAAGGAATTCATCCAGGTTACCGGTCGGCTCATCCGCCAATAGGAGAGAGGGCGGTTGATCAACGCCCGGGCGATCGCGACCCGTTGCTGTTCCCCTCCGGAGAGGAATTGTGGAAATTGATTCCGGCGATGTTCCAGCTGAACCATCTTTAAGACCTCTTGAACCCTTTTTCTGATTTCTCCACCGGGAGCCCCGACGATTTCCAACGGAAGCGCGATGTTCTCATAAACGGTCTTGCGCCGAATCAGTTTAAAATCCTGAAAGACAAATCCGATATTGCGACGGAGAAACGGAACCTGATTTTCGTTCAACCGAGAGATATTTTTCCCTCCGATGAGAATTTGTCCTTGTTCCGCTCTTTCTTCACAGATCATCAGCTTAAGAAGCGTCGACTTCCCGGCGCCGCTCGACCCGACCAGAAAAACAAACTCCCCTTTTTCAATTTTCAAATTAATATCGTCCAGAGCGACGTGGTGTTTGCCATAATATTTATATACGTGAAACATCTGGATCATCGTTTGCCAACCTTTTTTATAACGATCCGAAAAAACGAGCGTCACTGGTCGTGGTTCGCAGTTGATTTGTCGTGGTATCCGCGTGCGGAGCGAAAGAGTCGGTCGTGATAAAGAAAAAGAAGCAGGAAGAATTATCCAAAGGAGTTGGATCTTAATCGGCGTCTTTTTCCTTTTCAGAAAGATAGTCGAGAATCAGATCATCCAAGCTTTTCTTTTGGCTTGCCTTTTGCGGCGAAGCGGGCGCCGGAGACGGCGCTTTTACGTCGGGCGCCGTGCGATCTTCTCGGAACTCTTTTGGGGCCGGTGTCTGAAATTTGCCGGCAGTCAAATCTCGGACCATGTTTTTGTGCTGCTCCTTCATGAGCTCTTTGACCACTTCTTGATAAGAAGGAGATTGAAGGATTTCTGCATAGTTCGTTTTTTTGGATGAAAAGATCGCCCCCCCCTTTAAAAAGCAAGGTCGTGATAATCGGATTGTTTGTTCCCCCGTCTTCCGTTTGAACGTGATACACTTCGCCTTTGAATTGAATATCGGTATTAATTCCGCTTAACATCCTCTTCCCGTTTCCTGTCCTTCGAAGGCGTCTTTTAAATGTTCGATTGAGGTCGCTCCGTTCGGGTTGCGGATAATCCCTACGACGTCGAATCGGCATTCGGACGGAGCGATTTGCTTTCGGCTGAGATAAGCGAGGGCAACCCGACTCATCTTGGCCTGCTTTCTCGCGTCCACGGCGAATTGCGGCGCGCCGAAGCGGTCTCCGGAACGGGCTTTGACCTCGACGAAAACCAGAATTTTCCCGTCGAGCGCAATGATATCGATTTCCCCTAAAACGTTTCTGAAGTTCCGCTCCAGAATCCGATAGCCCATCTTTCGCAAGAATTCCGCCGCGATCTTCTCCCCTTCCGCCCCCGTCACGAGAGAACGCCTCGAAATGTCTTCCGATGAATTCGACAAGGTCCAAACGTTCGTAAATTTCGAAGATGTTCTTCCGTCCCATAACCTTTATGGGATAGAAAATTGTACTCCGGAAAGTCCCGATGGTACTCCGTCATCAGACGATCCCGCGTGACTTTGGCGATAATCGAAGCGGCTGCGATCGTGATGGAGAGATTGTCGCCGCGAATAATTCCCTTTTGTGGAAGGTTGATCCGGGATAGGGTCAAGGCGTCGATGAGGAGGTGGTCCGGTTGAACGGAAAGGTTTCGTACGCTCGATTCCATTGCCAAGTAGGTCGCTTGCAAAATATTAATCTCATCGATGGTGGTGTGGTCGACGATGCCTATTCCGATGGAGACCGCCTCCAGGGAGATTTTATCATAAAGCGTCTCGCGCTGTTTTTCTGTCAGTAGTTTTGAATCGCGTATTCCGGCGGCAGTGTATCCCGACGGTAAAATCACGGCCGCGGCAACGACCGGCCCGGCCAGGGGGCCCCGTCCCGCCTCATCGATACCGCAAATCATTTTGATAGCCGTAGGAAGAGAGCGACCTCTCGAAGAGGGTCATTCCAAACAGGCGATGCGCTTCTTCCGTTTTCAGAGGCGTCATGCGTCGAAACCAACCCAAGGAGTGAGATCGAGATCTTGCCGGAAATGGTGTGACCGACGGATCGTAAATGAGGCGAGAGCGCATTTCCCTCTTTTCAGTGAACCGCTTCCTCCTCATCGGAAGGAAGGGCGGTCACCGAAAATCAGGAAACCGATTCAGGGCGAATTAAGATTCCACCTTCACGGGCTGCGGCTCTTCAACGGGGAGGCCGTTTTCGGTTCCGATGTAAAGGCTTTTCCCCGTTCACTGATACGAGCGGCTTGCCCTGTTCTTTCTCTCAGGTAGTAGAGTTTCGCCCGGTTCACCTTCCCCTCACGGACGACATCGATCTGGGTGATATAGGGGGAGTGGATCGGAAAGACCCGTTCAACGCCGACGCCGTACGATACTTTCCGGACGGTGAAGGTTTCACGGTTACGGGTTCCCTTCTTTCTGATGACCACCCCTTCGTAGACCTGAATACGCTCCTTTTCGCCCTCGATAATCTTGACATGAACTCTTACGGTCGCCCCGATTTTAATGTCCGGGACCGACTGCTTTAAAAGTCCTCTTTCCAACCGCTCTAACCGATTCATTGAAGTTGATCTCCTTTTTCAGTTCAAGAGTGAGATTTAACCGTGTCGTACTGCCGATCGACCCATTCCTTTTCATCTTCGGTTAAAGAGGCAGCTGCCAACAAATCAGGCCGTTTCCGAAGGGTATTGAGAAGGGCTTGCTGTTTCCGCCAGGTTCGGATCGCCTTGTGATTTCCGGAGAGAAGGATATCCGGAACCCGAAGCCCTTGAAACTCCACTGGACGTGTGTACTGAGGATATTCTAGAAGAGAAGATGCAAAGGATTCCTCTTCGAGGGAGGCAGGCTCTCCTAAGACCCCCGGGATTAATCTTGCGGCCGCGTCGATCATCACCAACGCGGCCAATTCTCCCCCGGTGAGGATATAGTCGCCGATCGAGACTTCTTCGACCGTCATTCCCTCTTTTACCCGGGCATCAATCCCTTCATAATGTCCGCAGATAAAAACAAGGCTTTTCTCTTCTGTTGAAAATGCAGAGGCCATTTTCTGATCGAACCGTTTTCCTTGGGGAGAAGGCATGATAATTCGCGTCTCCCCCCGCTCCCGGCGGATTTTTTCTACAACAGCGAAAATCGGCTCCGGTTTAAGAACCATTCCCGGGCCGCCGCCATACGGAACATCGTCGGTCGTCTGATGTTTATCCGTCGCATAGTCGCGCAGTTGATGGACGCCGATTTCCAGAAGACGGCGCTCCTGAGCCCGTTTCAAGATGCTCTCGTGTAACGCGGGAGCGACCATCCCGGGAAAAAGCGTTATTATATCACACTTCATCAAAGTTCAAGCAACCCTTGCATGGGGCGGATCGTCATCCGCCTTTCCGGTAAATTGATTTCTTTTACAACGGAAGAAAGGGCAGGGATCAGAAACTCCTTTCCCTCCGCTTTTACAACATAAATGTCGTTGCTGCCGGTTTCCATAATAGACTCGATCCTTCCTAGCCGGGCACCGTTTTCCAGGTAGACGTCGAGGCCTATAATTTCAAATTGATAATAACTCCCTTCCGGAAGCGGCATGCGATCTTCCTCGGGAATAAGGATGGATCCCCCTGCCAATAATTGAGCTTCTTCCAAGGAAGAAAGGCCGGCCAACTTAATGTAGATGAACGGAGACGCGTACCGTACCTGCTCGATACGATATGTTTGCGATTGCCCCCCCTTTTTCTGAATCGTGATATCCCGAAGCTGTCTAAAGCGCTGAGGAAAATGGGTCAGGGGAGAAACCTTCAGCTCACCCTGAAGACCGACCGATTTCAGTATGGTTCCAATCGCAATCGACATTTTCAAACATGTTATTCTAGGATCTCAAGAACGCAGCGTTTGCCGATCTTTGTCCCTGCCGCATTGAGGATCGTCCTCATGGCTCTCGCTGTTCTGCCTTGTTTGCCGATGACCTTGCCCAAATCTTCTTGGGCAACGCGCAACTCAATAATCGTCGTTTTTTCCCCTTCGGTCTCTTTAACAACCACATTCTCAGGTCGATCAACAAGCGACTTTGCGATGTACTCGATCAACTCTTTCATCGACGCTACCTCCATTTGCATTCACAGGCGACACAGGAATCTGCGCCAAGAACGACTCCTCGGCGCACGACATTACTCTACCCGCGATCTAACTCGCTTTCGACTCTTTCGCTTTTTTAAATAACTGGGCCTTTGTAAAAAGGGTTCTGACCGTCTCGGAAACCTCAGCCCCCTTTTTTAGCCATCCAATCGCTTTTTCTTCCTTGATGTTCACCCCTTCTTTGTCGGCCAAGGGATCATAGGTTCCTAGAATCTCGATAAATCGTCCGTCTCTTGGAGATTGAGAGTCGGCAACAATAATCCGATAGAAAGGCCGTTTATGTCGCCCCATCCGGGTTAATCTGATCTTAACTGCCACGTATCGCCCCTTTATTGTGTGAGGTTATTCTCGCCTCGTTGTTTAAAAATCGCTCAAACGATTCACAGCCTGCCGTCTGAACTCTCACTTGAATCGCGCCAGCATTTGCCCCAATCCTTTTTTCCCGCCGGAAAAACGCTTCATCATTTTCTTTGCTTCATAGAACTGCTTTAAGAGTTTATTGACTTCCTGGACGGAGGTTCCGCTCCCCTTCGCGATTCTTTTTCTCTTGCTTCCGTTGATGGTTCCGGGATCATTGCGTTCACGAGGAGTCATCGAGGAAATGATCGCTTCAATGTGGCGCATCTCTTTATCGATCTGCCCTTGCTCAGGGAGATCTTTCACGCTTTGCATCCCCGGAATCATCTCCAAGATTTTTTTCAAGGCTTCCCAGTTTTTTGATCTGCTTCATCTGTTGGCGGAAATCTTCCAATGTGAACTGTTGAGAGCGAAGCTTTTCCTGAAGGACCTCCGCCTGTTCTTTCGAGTAGTTCTCCTCTGCGAGTTCAATGAGAGAGAGAACATCTCCCATGCCGAGGATTCGAGAGGCCATTCGATCGGGATGAAACGGCTCGAACGCATCCAGTTTCTCTCCGGTTCCGATAAATTTAACCGGGGCGCCCGTGGCGGAGCGCATCGATAAAATTGCGCCCCCTCTGGCGTCTCCCTCCGTTTTGGTCAAAATGATTCCGGTGAGACCGAGCCGCTTATGAAAAGTATCTGCAACGTTGACCGCATTTTGTCCGGTCATCGCATCGGCAATGAAGAGGATTTCATGCGGGAGCACTTTTGATTTGATTCGGACCAACTCTTCCATGAGCGGCTCATCGACTTGGAGCCGGCCGGCCGTATCGATGATCACCAGGTCAAACCCCTGCTCTCTTCCTTGCGCGACGGCTCTCGTGATGACATCGACCGGATCTTTTTCGGATTGGGGAGCCGCAACCGGCACTTCAATATTTTTCCCCAAAATCTGAAGCTGATCCACCGCCGCCGGCCGCTGAAGGTCAGCCGCAACGAGAAGGACCCTTTTCCCTTGTCTCTTATATAGCCGGGCCAGCTTTCCGGCCGTGGTTGTTTTTCCGGAACCCTGTAAACCGACCAGCATGATCAGGGTCGGCGGTTGAGCGGCCAGTGAGATTCCGACCCCCTTTTCTCCCATCAGGTTGGTCAGCTCTTCCCAGACGACCTTCACGACCTGTTGTCCGGGGGAGAGACTCTCTAAGACCTCTTTTCCGACTGCCTTTGCACGGACCGATTCGTTGAAGGTTTTGACGATCTTAAAGTGAACGTCCGCTTCCAATAATGCAAGCCGGACTTCCTTCAAGGCTTCGTCAATATTTTCTTCGGTCAAGAGCCCTTTTCCGCGGACATTTTTGAGGACGGAGTCGAGCCGTTTTGTTAAATTTTCCAACATGATACAGTTATTCCCCGCTGGACAAAAAAATTTTTACCATTATAAAGAGGTCAACCAGGCAAGTCAAGACAATAAAAGCCGCTTGATCTGATCGACCACATAGATTTTTTGATCCATTGTCAGCTCCGGATAAATGGGGAGCGCAATCGTTTCATGTGCGGCCCGCTCCGATTCGGGAAAAGCTCCTTCTGAATATCCTAAATATTTAAAGCAGGCCTGTAAATGAAGTGGCACAGGATAATAAATTTCTGTCCCGATTCCCTTCTCTTTCAGATAGTTTAAGAGCTGATCCCGCTGGGATACTCGAATAACATATTGATTATAAATTGATTTGTTGTGAGATTCAACATGGGGGACAACCACATTGCCCAGGGAGCCGAGGTGTTTATTATAGAATTCGGCATTTTCGCGCCGTTTCTGGCTCCACCCTTCAAGATGACGGAGCTTTACCGAGAGGACCACCGCCTGGACCGAATCGAGGCGGCTATTGCAGCCGATGACCTGATGGTAATATTTCGGCTGGCTTCCATGGACCCTGAGGATTTTGATCTTTTCAGCCAAGTGCCCGTCTTGGGTCAGGATCATCCCACCGTCCCCCGCCCCGCCGAGGTTTTTTGACGGGAAAAAGGAGAGGCAGCCGACCGCGCCCATCGAGCCGGCTTGCCGTCCTTTATACGTTGCGCCGATCGACTGGGCCGCATCCTCAACAATTGGAATGTGTCTCCGTTCTGCGATCTCTAGAATCGGATCCATATCGGCGCATTGGCCATAAAGATGAACGGGAATGATCGCCTTGGTCCGAGGCGTGATTTTCCCTTCGATCAGGGAGGAATCGATATTATAGGTCTTCGGGTCGATATCGACAAAAACAGGCTTGGCCTGGAGCCGAGCAATTGAGCCGGCGGTGGCAAAGAATGTATAGGGAGTGGTGATCACCTCATCACCGGGTCCCACGCCCAGCGCCATCAGGGCCAGCAAGAGGGCGTCCGATCCGGAGGCGACGCCGATCGCGTGCCGGACTTGGCAATGTGCCGCAATCTCCTCTTCAAGTTTTGTGACGGATGGGCCGAGGATAAATTGCTGACTTTCAAAGACCTCCTGAACCGCTTTCTGAATTTCCGGTCGGATAGTATGATACTGTGCGACTAAATCAAGCAAAGGGACGCGCATCTTCTACACCTTTCATCAAGAGAGGTTTAAATTGTTTGTGTGTCGGTTCTGGTGTTTATCGTAAATCAGGATCGGTAAATGTCGTTTCCCAAAAAAGGCGGGTTGTTTCAAACATCCTTTTTAGACGGGGTCTTTTCCCGTTCCGACGAGTTTGAGATCGGAAATCACTTCCTTAATCATCTCCTCGTCGATTCGATCTTTCTTTCGGAGATATCCTTCCAGAAGGGCATTGTCGCAAATGCTGTTGATCAATCGAGGGATTCCTTCCGAGAACTGGTGGATAGTGGTTAATGACCCCTTCGTGAAGAGCTCCCTCTTCGCCCCTGCGACTTCAAGACGGTACCGAATATACTCTTCCGTTGTTTTTTCCGTAAATGATTCCAATTCATAACGGACCGCGATCCGCTGCTGAAGCGGTTTATCCAGCGCCAGATAGGTATCCAAATCGGTCAACCCGAAAAAAATAAAGGTAATGAGTTTTTGTCCATCGAGCTCAATATTCAGAATCCCTCTGAACTCTTCCATCACCTCCCGGCGTTGGAGCATCTGCGCTTCATCGATGAGGACAACCGCTTTTTTCCCTGAATCATAAATCTCTACGAGACGATTGTAAAGCTGGCTCAACAGCTCTGTCTTGTCGTCTAACGGGTTTTGTACCCCCAATTGGACGGCGATTTTTCTCAGAAGCCATTCCGAAGTAATGGAAGTATGAATCACGACAAGCAATGCCGATTCGAACGTGGATTCTTCAAGCTCATCGAGCATCCGGCGCGCCAGCGTTGTTTTGCCGGTTCCCACCCCTCCCACCAGAACGGCGAGCCCTTTCCTCTCTTCAGCCGCATATCGAAGTTTGACCAAGGCATGCGCGTGCTGATTGCTGTTGAAGTAGAATCGATTATCAACGGAAATCGAGAAAGGCTGTTCTTTTAAATTATAAAATTCAAGATAACTCATCGTTTATTATAGATAAGAGATTCTATCCTTCTTTTTAGTATCCTGCCGTTTCGGTTTTTGGGGCGGTTCCGAGATCGAGGATACAGCCGGGTTCATCGCCTCTTCCTGTCGCTCCACTTTTATCGTCTTTTTTGCTGCAACATCTCTAAACGTCGGGTCAATGAGATAGATCCCCTCATAAAGGGCTTTTGCTTGATCCAGAACGCCTTGAATCTCATAGAGCATCGCCAATTCGTATTTCAGCGCAATGACATTTTCATCTTTGCACCGCGGATCTTCCAACGCGTTTTGAATAATTTCCACGGCGGTATCGATCATCCCGTTCTCTTTATAGCAGCTCGCCAACATGCTCGACGCGTCTTGAAAACGGAGGTTCCCCTGGAATGCAAGCTCGAATTCCTTGATCGCCTCCGGAATCAGGCCCATTTCTTTATAGGCGATGCCGAGATTATAGTGGGTCTCGTACTCTTGTTCATCGTGTCCTCTCTGAATATTTGCTTTTAAATCATTGATGCTGGCTTCCAAGCCGGGGATACTGATATCGAATGAATCGTCGGCTTCCGTAGTTAGTTCTTCTCCGAAAATAGATTTCAGATCAATATATTCTTCCCTCGCCGGTCCTTCAGCCTGCTCGGATGAGATCTCCTCCGATAGTTGTTCACTTTCCGAAGGTTCTTCCTCGCCTTCGTCTGCAAGGAGGCCGTCCAGGCTTTCCTCAAGCTCGGAGAGTCCCTCGAAAGAAATTTCTTCCCCTGTCGGCGGCGGATCGGTTACAACTTCACGTTCTTCATCAGAGGATACTTTCTTTTTTTCTTTTTCTTTCGCTTGGAGATTTAACAGCATCAAACGTGCTTCTGCGCACCCGGAATCTCTTTTCAATATTTCCCAGAGGAGTGATTTGGCCGCTTCTTTTTTTCCGTCCTGTATGTACTCTTCCGCTTGCGTTAGTTTTAATTTAATTTCATCCGATTCTTGAAGATCTTCTTCCCCGACGGGGGCCTCTTCTTGGGAAGAGGAGTCCCCTTCCTCTAGGACCGAGAGCGGCTCGGCTTCATGCGCAACTTCACCGATTTCCTCTTCCGGCGCTGATGGGGGGTCGAGGACTTCGATTGCGGGCGATTGCTCCGCGGGTGCCGATCCTTCGTCGGCGATCTCTCGAACGGCCTCCTGCCGGTATTGTCCTTCGGGATCGAGGGCTCTTATCTCTTCCAAGATGGCGGTTCTTTTGTCCTCCGCGCCGATTTTCCCATAAAGGTCGGAGAGAAAAAGACATTCTTGGACCGCCTCCTCTCGCATTCCCTCTTTTAAATAGAGCTCTTTTAATTGAAGGGAAGGTTCTTCCCTCGACGGCGCCAGCTTCCGGAGGAGCGTCAATTGTTCAATCGCTTTACTGTTGAGTCCGTATTTGATATAGACTTCGGCCTCCGTCAAGTGGCCCTGGAATGTCGTTTCGGAAATCTCATCGACGAGCGCTTCTGCAGATTTGCTTTCCGCCGAGACCGATTCGGCAGGGGCCTGGCTTACTTCATTGATATCCACCGGTTCCGGCAACTCTTCGGCGGCCGGTTCGAGTTCGGGCAACGCTTCCTCGATGACCGGAGCCGCCGCCTCCGCTTGAAGCGGTTCTTCCAGCGGCTCAAGCGGCAACGGTTCTATCGCTGCTTCTTGGGCGGATTCTTCGGCCGCTTCTTCCTCCGGTTCAAAGAGCCGGCGACAATGCTCGTCCTCGGAAATCCCGGGGAGGCGTGATTTAATTTCTTCATAATAGGCTTGTGCATCGGTCGTCGATCGTTGATGATGAAGGAGAGAAACGATTTTTGAATAACACTGGATCGCCTCTCCTTCCTCTCCTGACCGCTCGAAAAACTCTCCGAGGAGCTGGTGGGCCGATACTTGTTCCGGATTCGCCGCAAGGTAACGCTGTATGAGTGATCGGCTCTCGGATAAGAGCTGATGCGATTCGGCGAGAGGAACCGCTTTCTGAAGAATCGAGAAGGCCTTGGGAGATGAATCCCTTTCAAGAAAAAAATCAACCCACTTTGATAAATACGCAAAGGCTTCCGCGGGTTGATCTTGAACTTCCTCAACAAGAAGTTCGGCTGCCGACCAGTCCCCCTCCTGAAACGCCTTTTCCATCCTGACCGACAGCGAGGGGACTTCCTCCCGTGCCGGCTCGGCGGCAGGAAGGATGATCGGTTCGGATGGGCTCGGAGGAGAAGATGCTTCCTGAGGAAGGGATGTTTCTTGCGAAGAGACCTCTTCCTGGAGAGGCGCCCCCGCTTCTATGACAGAGGGAGGGATGGAGGCCTGGCTTTTCTCGGCTGAAACATTTTCATCGACAGGTGAGGTCGTCCCTGCAAAGGTAGGATCGATCTTCATTACCTTGTCGATGACTTCTTGCGCCTCGGAAGTCATCTGCCGGTCTTTAAAGATCGATAACACTTTGCTATATTCTTCGATGGCCTCTTTCGCCAGGCCCCACTTTTGACAAATCTCCGCGAGTTTTTGTCGAACCGCAAAGTTCTTCGGGTCGAGATTCGCGAGCTTTCGATAGACTGCAATGGAGGATTGCATGTCGCCTTCCTTTGCGTAATGCTTCGCGACCTTTAGATAGTCCTCTGCGGCATTGGCAACCAACCCGCGTTCCGCGTGAACATCGGCCAGTTTTTCATAAACATCCATGCGGGTCGGATCGACCTTGACGATCTTTTTAAAAACCGCGATACTTTTTAACTCGAAGCCGGCCCCTCGAAATGCATCGGCGGCCTTCAGATAGGCCGCAATGGCCTCTTTGGTATGATTTGCCTTTAAATGAAGATCCCCGATGGTGTTATAGATGTTGCCGTCGTTGGGGGTTTCAGCGATGAGCTTTTGCCACTCTTCAATCGCCTTGTCGATCTGCCCTTTTGCCGCGAGTTTTTGGGCTTTTTCGATGATCGAACTCTTATCGGAAGACAAAGATATCCCCTCTATGTACTCGTATTAGGAGATATCATAGAACCCCCGATGTGTCAAGAAAACCAAACAAAAAGCCTGCTGGTTTATATCCAGATTTGACCAGCAGGCTTCTTGTTTGAATATAATGACCCAGGCTGCGCCTGGCCCCTCTTACGGTGATGCCGGAGGGGGCTGTTCAGGCGTCCCACCGGGTGCTGCAGGAGGTTCTCCCGGTGGTGTCTCAGGGGGTGTCGCGGGTGATGGTGTTTCAGCGGGTGTTTGCGGGCTTTGTTCCTCTTGAGGACGCTCATAACAGGCGGATAAACCGGTTGCAATGAGCAAAACAGCGGCTAATCTAATCCAGTTCTTCATTTTATTCCCCTTTCGCCGATCAAAATAGCGTGTATTTCATCCGATCGCGCCGAGGTTCCATGGATCTTCCCTGTAATGCGCGACGTTTTTCGACACGCTTTTTATTTACTATAGGATTGAAATGATCCATATTTACAATTGGATCACTTCCCATGTATAGTGTCACATCATGATTCGGATTCTCGATCGTTACATTCTCAAAGAGCTGCTGATCCCCTTTTTTTCGGCATTTTTATACTAACATTTTTAATTCTCATTCATCAACTCTTGCGGTTGATGGAGCTCGTCATCGACAAGGGGGTCGATCTTCTCAGCGTCGGACAGATCTTTCTTACCCTTCTCCCCTCTTTTTTCCTTTTGACCATTCCGATGGCCGTCCTGATGTCCTCGGTCATGACTTTTAACCGACTCTCGAATGACAACGAAATTACCGCTTTGAAATCTTCCGGCGTCGGATTTTATCGTTACCTCCGTCCGGTTCTTTTCTTTTCGGTCGCGGCGGCCCTCGTTACCCTGTTTATGGGAATGATCGCTCAGCCCTGGGGCGGGGGCTCCTTCAAATCACTGGCGATGAAGATCCTGAAGAAGCGGGCCAGCGTCGGAATCGAGGAGGGGAAATTTAACGGGACGTTTTCGGATATTATGATCTACGTCGAGTCGATGCCGACCTTCACGGAAATGGAAGGGGTCTTCATCTACGATGTGAGAGATCAGAACGCTCCCAAGATCATCGTTGCAAAAAAAGGAATCCTCTTGAACGATCCCGGCACCGGCGCCATCGAGTTTCATCTTCTAAATGGAAGTCTCCACGCGCAGAGAAAAGAGGGCGCCGATTATCAGCATGTGGTTTTTGCCACGTATGATTTGAGATTGGATTTGGGGTCGGTCCTTCAGGGAGGAAATACGAATTTGGAGACCCCCACTTACCAGGAGATTAAGAAAAACGTGGAGGCATCCGGCGGAAAAGATCTTCGCGCCTTGCGTCTTTTGTCTGAATTTTATAAAAACTTTTCTTTCTCTCTCGCCTCGCTTGTTTTCGGTCTGGTCGGCGTTCCGCTCGGCATTATCTCGGGAAGAACCGGCCGTTTGGGAGGATTCACCGTCGGAATCGGGTTGATCACCCTTTATTATCTGCTCAATACATTGGGGGACTACTTGATCACAATCCGGTTCGCCACCCCTTTCTGGCGGTCTGGGTTCCCCATTTTGCGCTCATTCCCCTGACCCTTTATCTGATGAGGGCGATGGCGCGGGAGTCGTATCCCAAATTCCTTCAACTCGGCAACAAGAGGCCCTAGCTGTGTCGATCATTTCACGATATATTCTGAAAGAGTACCTGAAGTTTTTTTCGGTCACGCTGGCGGTCCTCTCCCTCGTTTATTTGACGATCGAGTTTCTGGAAAAAATACGGAAGTTCTCAGAGCGGGATGCGGACTTTCTGCTGGTCGTTCAATATTTTCTCTACAAGCTTCCAAGGATCCTTTTCGACATTTCCCCGCTGGCCGTTCTCATTGCGACCTTTCTAACGTTGGGAATGTTGTCGCGAAACAATGAGATCATTGCATTCAAAAGTTCGGGGTCAGCCTTCTCAAATTGACCGCTCCCCTCCTTCTCTTCGGCGCCTTTTTCAGCGGCGTTCTCTTCTTTCTCAACGGCACCCTGGTTCCATCGACATACAAACAAGCCAGAGTGATTCAGGAGGTCCGGATCGAAAAGAAGAATGTGGACGGAAAGTTGGTTCAAAACAAATTCTGGCTCCGCCTCGACAGCCGCACCCTTTTCAACATCGAACTCGCGGAGCCGAATCGGCGGAAGATGCATGGGATCAAGATCTATTATCTCGGGAACGATTTCTCCTTGCCGGAGACGATTGAGGCCGAAGCGCTGACCTACCGAGATGGGAGCTGGGTCCTCTCGGAAGGAATCCGCCGTCGATTTCAGCCGGATGGAACTGTTCAGATCAAACGTTTCGATGAAGAGATCATTCCGATCAACAAACGGCCGGAAGACTTTAAACAGGTGGTCGCCCAGCCCGAGGAGATGACTTATCAGCACCTTGAAGCCTATATCGATCAGCTCTCCCAAGATGGATTTGATGCGACGCGGTACCGCGTCGATCTTCTCGGCCGGCAAGCTTTTCCGTTTATCAACTTCATGATGGTTTTGGTCGGAATTCCATTTGCCCTTCATGACCGGAGGAGTACGGGAGTTGCCCGGGGGGAGCAATCAGCCTTTTTCTGGGGTTGCTTTATTATCTCGTTTTTTCAGTCACGATCTCGCTCGGCCACGTGAACGCCCTCTCCCCCTGGCTCTCCGCCTGGGGGGCCAATCTCCTTTTTATCGGAATCGGAACCTATCTTTTTTTGAATATCCGGCACTAACCTAAAAACAATAAGGGCTTATTACGGAAGAGCCAGGGCTCGGCCTGCTTCAGGATCTTCTTCGTCTGTTCCGCCGCTGCATTTAGCTTGTAAATTAAATCCCTACCCATCTCGTCGTCCACGCCGAACCTTGACCGGGTTGAATCAATACGCTCATAATAAATAAAAGAGTCGATAAAGGAAACAAAGGAGGTGTCGATGAGGAGAGGGGGTTTCAATCAGCATCCTTTTAAGCTGAGACGCCAATTCTATGATCTTTTCAAGATGATTTTTGGGCAACGCTCCTTGGGAGCCGGGCTCGACACCGATCAAGAAACGGTCTGGACGCCGCCGGTCGATCTCTACAGAGAGGACGGCCGGTGGGTCGTCCGTGTCGAGATGCCGGGAGTGAACCCGAATGACGTTTCCGTCTCGGTGGTCGATGATCGATTGATCATCCGGGGGGAGAGAAAGCTTTCGGAGGCCTTAAAATCGGAATATTGCATTCTTCACGAGTGTTCCACCGGTCCCTTCGAGAGAATTATCAGCCTTCCTGCTCCCGTTCCGGAAGACCAGATCAAGGCCCGTTACCGCCAAGGGATCCTCTACGTGACATTTCCAGAGACGGCGGAGAAGGGAAAGAGAATCGAAATCCAATCCGAAGCGTCCTCGGAGGAAACGCCGAAAGCGGCATAATTCCGGATCCATCGCAGACGAGCAGCCCCTTAGACCTGGCGACAGAGAAAACCGATGAATTCAAATTGAAACCAAACCATAAGGACAGTTTTGATTAAGGAGGGTGAAGTGTATGGCAGGAGAAGCTTTCCGATGGCGTTCATTTGAAGAAATGGCCGATCTCATCCGATCGTTGAATGTGATCTTCCGAACGACTTTCGGCGAACGGGCCTTCGGCACCGGCTATCAGCCGGGCGAATGGGTTCCTTCGGTTGATCTCTATACGCGGGACGGATACTGGGTCGTCCGGGTGGAGCTTCCGGGGGTTCATTCGGAAGATGTCTCTCTCTCCGTCATGGACAACCAACTTTATATTCGGGGTGAACGGAAACCGCCGGAGGGTTTTGATCCGGTGAAGTGCATTTTTCAGGAGTCCTCTTTCGACCGCTTCGAGCGGGCGGTGGTCTTTCCGGGGCCGATTCGAGAAGAGGAGGTTCGAACCTGGTTTGACAAAGGGGTTCTCTTCGTGACGCTTCCCGCGACGGAGGGGAACGGAAGACGGATCGAAGTCCAATCCGAGGAGCCGCCGGAGGAAAAGCAGGAAGCGGCTTAATACTGACAATTTAATCGCAAATAGAACTTCAAACACTGGTATCCGGTTGCCGTCAGGATTTTCCCGCCGCCGGTCCCTCCCCCGACAAAATGCTTCAGGGAAGTCTGTTCGCCTAAGGCGACACCCACCGCTACCGTCTCGGCATCAACCACACCTCTCTCCCGGTCAATCGGCCGCATGCGGCTGAAGTCAATAATTATGGACGCGACGGCGCGATGTGCTTCGACGGCAACGCCGGACGCGCGAAGAACTACGAACCGAACAGCGACAACGGTCCCGCCCAGAGCAATGAACGGCACGACGCTCCTTTGGCGGTGCACGGCATGACCGGCGCGCAAAAAGCGACGCGCCATGCCGAAGACAACGACTTCGTCCAGGCGGGCGATCTTTATCGGCTGATCAGCCCGGATGCAAAGAAACGTCTGATCGAGGCGATCGCTTCGACCCTGGGACGGGTCAGCCGTGAGGAGATTATCGAACGTTCCATTGCGCATTTCCGTAACGCCGACCCGGAATATGGAGAGCAGGTTGCCAAAGCGGTCGAGGTTGTCCGCAGAGGGATCACTAAACCGGCGCCCCATCCCGGCCGAAGGGCGTTCTAGCCGACGATCTACCGCCGGAGAAAGGGGGACAGGTGACTCAGGCGGTCTGTCCCCCTTTTCTTCCGAGCCCCCTATTCTTTCTCACGATATTCATATTCTTCGGAATTAGCTGTTGACTACGGAGGCGAGTTGAAATATAAAAACAGAGACGTAATAACCAAGCTCGTGAATTTTATGAGGTTCAAAGGCAACCGGCATGAAGCAATTTAAGATATTCAAACATCCTTCCGGCGCGATCGAGGCGGTGAAACAAGGCTGGTCTTGGCCCGCCTTCTTCTTTGGGTTCGTCTGGGCGATGATGAAAAAAATGTGGAAGCTGAGCATCGGCGTCGTGTTGGCCATTCTCGTGATCGGCTTCATCACCGGTATTGCCGCGAGCGAAGAGATGGGCGAAGCGATCCTCAACGGCATCGGAATGACCGCCAATCTCATGTTCGGCGTCCACGGCAATTCCTGGCGGGAAGAGAGTCTGACCGCACGGGGTTTTGCGGTCAAAAAGACGATCAGCGCCCCCAGTCCCCGGGCCGCTGTCGCGCTTTATCTGGAAAACGACACTTCTGCATCTCCTTCCTAGGACTGCTGAATTCTCCTGCAGAATAACCGATTGACATGCAGGTCTAACTGGTTTATAAAAGGGGTCCGTTTTTTTAAGAAAACGTCTTTAAGTGGATCGTGTATAATCATTGAATGTGACCCGTTCTTTTTTTCATAACCGGATGATTAAAACAGAACCGCCCGGCGATCATACCGGTGAGATCTTATTCCCCCAAACCATTGGAGAAACGACATGTCTTTTCCTTCCCCTTTCTATCGATGGAGGCCGCATCCTTGGCACGGTCTCGAGGTGGGTCCGAATCCTCCCTCATTGGTTCACGCCTATATTGAGATCACCCCTTTCGACACGGTCAAATATGAATTGGACAAGGTAACGGGCTATTTGCACGTAGACCGTCCTCAACGGTCCTCCGCCCTCCCTCCCAGCCTGTACGGCTTCGTTCCGCGCACCTACTGCGGCCGGCGCGTCGGCGCGCTGATGCGGAACGCCAAGATCGGGGACCGCGATCCATTGGATATCTGTGTCCTCAGCGAGCGACCGATCGACCGGTCCGACGTCATTCTGCAAGCCCGCGTGGTGGGGGGATTGCCGATGCTGGATGACGGTGAAGCCGACGACAAGATCATTGCCGTGATCAAGAACGATCATCTCTGGTCCGATGTGAAGGACATCTCGGAGTTGCCGAGCGTCCTGGTAGAGCGGCTTCGGCATTACTTCAGCACTTACAAGCTTGTCCCCGGCGAGTCGTCGCATGTGGTCATCGATGCTGCGTACAACCGGGAGCATGCGGAGCGGGTGATCAAGGCCGCAATGGAAGATTACCAGGACGAGTACGGATCATAAGCCTTTCGAGTCCCTTCGATTCCCATCCTAAATTCATCCTTAACAGAAAATTAACACCTTCATAAGGCAGCTGTATTTTCGTTGCGTTAGCCTCCCTTCAGACGAGCGGGTCCGGATGGCGGCCGTCTCGTCAGGCGGAGAATCTATCCACCATGGCGGTCTGCGATGGAACGATCTTTCCGGCCACCGACACCCACTTTGTCTGCACCGGCGGCGGCGATCAAGGGAACGGCCAGGTCTGGGCCTACGACCCCGTCGCGAGACGGTCACCTTGCTGGTGGAATCGACCAGCGGGGAGGGTGTTGGACAACCCGGACAATATCACGGTGGGGCCGGACGGTGCGCATTACATGTGTGAGGATGGCGGAGGGGAGCAATTCGTCGTCGGCGTGGACGACGACGGTAATCTCTTCAAGTTCGCCGCAACAATTTACTAGTGAATTCTGCGGCGCCTGTTTTTCGAACGACGGCAGGATGATGTTCGTCAACATTCAGGGCCCGGGCATCGCCTACACGATCTTTTGCGACGATCATCGGCCGATCTTTGTGAAACGGCCTCCCCGGTAAGGGATGATCAGAATAGATGATTGGAAAAACGGGCGCCTTCGGGCGCCCGTTTTTTGGCTTATCCCTTCCGCCGCCCCGCCTCCTCGTCGTTCGAAAGATCGATCACGACGATATTGATATGACAGAGTTCGCCTTCTGCGGGAGTGTATGAATAACTAAAATGCCGGCTAAAGACCCGATAGCTTCTCCGCTCGTTATCATGGGAGTAAGTCACACTGTCGCCGACGTTGGGGATCGGAATAAATTCTCCTTGTTTAAAGATCAGTTCCTGGTCTTGGCTCGTGTCGGAGGGTCGCAAGCGACCTTCCAACTTATGCTGGAATTCTATTTTGTAAGTCATGATGAGGTTCCTCTCAGTGAGACGTTTGTCGAGCGCCAACAATCAGTGACTTGATGCGGGTTTCAAGATCGCTGAGGGAAGGGTGTGACAAGGATTGGGAACAGACTCTATATTAATCCACTTAGCTCGTTTCCGGCAACGGCTACATCGGACAGGAGCTGGACGGCGACTTTTTCTCCCGCTTTGTGGAGGTTGCCGGCTTCGGGCAGGATCATCAGCGCGTTTGCCTTGACCAGCGAGAGAAGGATGTGGGAGTCCTGATCGCCGGTGGTCCGGACACGGTACTCCCCTTTTTGGACGGAAACGATCGCCCTCATGAAGTGGCGGCGGCCGGGGTGTTTGCGGACCTCTTCTTCAAGGGTTGCTTGAATAATCGGTCGGAAGACTTCAGTCCGGCCGCCGGCCATTAAAAGGGCGGGGCGGACGAACTGCTCGAAAGAAACCATCGCGGAAACCGGATTCCCCGGCAACCCGAAGGCCGGTTTTCCGCCGATCACCCCGAAGGCGAGCGGCTGGCCCGGCTTCATCGC
This sequence comes from Candidatus Manganitrophus sp., assembly GCA_028865235.1. Lineage (GTDB taxonomy): Bacteria > Nitrospirota > Nitrospiria > SBBL01 > Manganitrophaceae > Manganitrophus. The sequence goes on along the minus strand of CP114561.1, from coordinate 305,019 downwards.
CACCTTCCAGAACTTCATCTCGGCTCCCAGCTCCATCAAGACCTCCTGGACGAAATCATAATCGCCCATCGAGACCCCCCCGGAGGCGATCAGAAAGTCGGCGTGCAGCCCGCCCCTCAGCTTTTTGTCGAGATCCTCCCGCGTGTCTTTGGCGATGCCGAGGTTGATCGGGGAGCCCCCCCGCCTCGATCACCTGCGCCGCCACGCCGTAGCCGTTGCTGTTGAGGATCTTGTTCGGCCCGCGCGGCTCGTCGAGCTCGGCCAGCTCGTCCCCGGTGGAGAGGATCGCCACCCGCGGCCGCTGATAGACCGGGACGACCGACCGGCCGATCGACGCCATCATCGCAATGTCGGCGGGACGAATCCGGATCCCTTTCTTTAAAATCAGATCCCCCGTCCGAATCGCCTCCCCTTTTCTCCGGATGAAGTCGCCGTCATCGGCCGCCTCGAAAATTTTTACTTGATCGCCGTGCCGCTCCGTCTCCTCGACCTTCACGATCGCCTCGGCCCCTTCCGGGACCGGCGCGCCGGTCATGATTTTCGAGGCCTCTCCGGGCTCAATCTTTTTCTGAGGGAGGGTCCCCGCGGGGATTTCTTCGATGATCTTGAGTGTCCGGGGGTTTGTTCTGGACGCGCCGACGGTGTCGTTCCAACGGACGGCGTAGCCGTCCATCGCGGAGGTGTCCCAAGGGGGATGATCGAGCGCGGAGAGCAGATCCTCCGAAAGAACCCGCCCGAGCGCATTGGACAGCAGCACCCGCTCCGTCCCCATCCGGCGGATTTCGGCGAGAATGATCTTTTGGGCTTCTTCAACGGAAATCATCGCGAACCCAAGACGGTGAGGTGTCGGAGAATTAAATCTTATCGTGTCGCAGCAGGTCGAGGAATTCGGCCCGGGTTTTCGGATCGGTCTTGAAGACCCCGAGCATGGCGCTGGTGACCGTCTTGGCGTTCTGTTTTTCGACACCCCGCATCATCATGCAGAGATGCTGCGCCTCGATGACCACGCCGACGCCGTGCGGGTGGATCTTGTCCTCAATCGCATGGGCGATCTCGCCGGTCAGACGCTCTTGAAGCTGCAGCCGACGGCAGAAAATCTCCACCACCCGGGGAAGCTTGCTTAACCCGACGACTTTCTTGTTCGGAAGATAGGCGATATGGCACTTTCCGAAAAAGGGGAGAAGATGATGCTCGCACATAGAGAAGAAGTTGATGTCCTTGACGATCACCATCTCTTCATGGTCGATGGTAAAAAAGGCATCGTTTAAAATGCGGTCGACATTCTGTTGATAGCCGCTGGTCAGGAAACGTAGCGATCGCTCGACGCGGCCCGGCGTTCCCTTCAACCCTTCCCGGGACGGATCTTCTCCCAACGAGATCAGGAGCTTTTCCACCAGCTCTTTGAGGGCCGGGGTCTCCGCCTCTACGCTCTTTTTGAGATTCTCGACGGCAGATCGATTTCCGTTGCGTTTGGAAGCCACTTAGGGAATCTCCAGTTTTTGGGAAAGGTCGTGAGGTTCCGGCATCCGTCTTTTTCAACCAGGACCATATCCTCGATCCGAACCGCGCCGATCTCCGGGTAATAAAGCCCCGGCTCCACGGTCACTACTTCCCCCTCTTTGAGGATCCAATCGGCCCGGCTGATTCGCGGCGGCTCATGGATATCGATGCCGACGCCGTGCCCCGTCCCATGAAAGAATCCCTGCATTCTCCCGCCGACCTTGCCGGTATGATAGCCTTTTTTCTCGAAGAGCCCGACGATCTCTTCATGAATCGCCTTCCCGGAGGCGCCGCTTCGAACGCGGCTGATGCCGAGCTCCTGCCCTTCCAAAACGGTGTCGTAGAGCTTCTTCATTCCATCGGAAGCCCGTCCTTTGACCACCGTCCGGCTCATGTCGGCGAAGTAGCGGGTCTCGGAGGATCGGGGAAAAACATCGAAGATAATCGGCTCGTTCGCCCGCAGCGGGCCCGATCCCTCATTGTGAGGATCGCAGGCATCCACCCCGCAGGCGATGATCGTGTGCTGTCCGATGCATCCCTTCTCCATCATCCGGAGGTGGAGATGGCTTCGGACCGACTCCGACGTGAGGACCTTTCCCTCAAGATAGATTTGACCGTTCTTAATCTCTGCCCTTCGGAGAAGATCGAACACCTCCGCGACCGCTTCTTCCACGGCAATTTGACTCTTTCGGATGGCGGCCACCTCCTCCGGCGTCTTCAGGGCCCGTTCTTCGAAGAACGGCTCCTTCTTGATCGAGAGGGTGAAACCGCGGGACCGGAGCGCGTCGCCGTATTCCAACGGAAAATTCGCCGGAACGACCAGCTCCTTGACCCCTTGTTCCTGGAGGAGCGTTTGAACGACATCGGCCATATCTGGGCGATCGATCCCCCGCTTTTTGGTCCGTTCTTCATACTCCGAATAGGAGAGGACCTGATCGACCGACGATTGGGCCCGGGCGCGGTCGACTTCCAGGTCGCTCATGAGAAGAAGTGTTTTACCGCGGGCGCGAAGGAAGATGAAGTTATCGGGGGCGAGGAACTTGGTTGCGTAATAGATGTTGGAGTCGGTTTCGCTGCAAGCGATCAACAGAATATCGGGTCTTTCAGCCATTCAATGTCCTTCCTCAGACTCTAAAAACTTCTCGGCATCCATCGCCGCCATACAGCCGGTGCCGGCGGCCGTGATCGCCTGGCGATAGTTCGGGTCTTGCACGTCTCCCGCGGCGAAGACCCCCGGAACGTTGGTGCGCGGTGTCCCGGGCTGGGTTTTGATGTAACCGCGATCATCCAGCGCCAGCTGGCCCTTGAACAGAGCGGTGTTCGGCTCATGCCCGATCGCGATGAAAACCCCGTCGATCTTCAGCTGAGAAGTCTCCCCGGTTTTCAGATTCTGGAGGACCGCCGCCGAAACCGTTCCGGAAGGTCCGTCCAAAATATCGGAGATGGTCGTATCCCAGACAAACTTGATCTTGGGGTTCTTGAATGCCTTGTCCTGCATAATCTTGGAGGCGCGCAGCTTATCCCGCCGGTGAATCACGGTGACCTGGTTGGCGAAACGGGTCAGAAAGGTCGCCTCTTCCATGGCGGTGTCGCCCCCGCCGACGATAAAGACATCTTTCCCGCGAAAGAAAAACCCGTCGCAGGTGGCGCAGGCGGAGACGCCGTGGCCCATCAGCCGGGCCTCCGATTCAATCCCGAGCAGCTTGGCCCGGGCGCCGGAGCAGATGATCACCGATCGGGTCCGGTAGGTCCGCTCCCCGTCGACCACGATGCTGAAGGGGCGCTGAGAGAAATCGACGGAGGTGACATCCCCGGTGATAAAAGTAGTGTCGAAGCGCTGCGCTTGCTTCTTCATCTCCAGGATCAGCTGCGGCCCCTGGATGCCGTCGGGGAATCCCGGAAAGTTTTCCACGTCGGTCGTGATCATCAGCTGCCCGCCGGCTTGGGCCCCTTCGATCAAGACGGGATGAAGATTCGCCCGGGCGGCATAAATCGCCGCCGTGAGGCCGGCCGGCCCCGAGCCGATGATGATGACGTTTTCGATTTTCTCCGTCATGTGCGGTTTAATTTCCCAGATCGTTCAAAGCATCCTTCAGGCTTTTTCGGACGCAGGTGAAGATCGGCGTGTCGAGCAGGGTGTATCGGCTCGCCTCGGCTTCGCGCAGCTCCATGACCAGGTCCAAAAAGTCCGAGGGATGATCGCTCTCGAACGCCACGACGAACTCGGCATCGTCCAATCCGAAGGAGTAGGAGGTGTTGATTTTCACCGTCGGGTACTTGTGGCCGATCTCGATATGCTCGTTCATCATCCCCTGTCGGGCCGATTTGGTCAGAAGATACCATTCGCGTGTCTTGACGAAGGGATAGATGAAGAGGTATTTCGACTCTCCGGGAACGATCGTGAGGCGCTTCGACTCCTGGCCTTCGTGGGTGTGTTTGTCGACGTAGATCGACCGCTTCGTCATCGCGATATAGGAGTAGACGGTGTTCATGTATTTGCCCAGGCTGGTCGAGAGCATTTTGACCGTCATGTCCTGAAACGATTCCAGATCGTAGCTGATCCGCCAGAGCATGATATCGGTCTCGGCCCGGATTCCGACCGTGGAATAAGGGATCACCAGCACCTTCGACGTGAAGCCTTCGATGGCCGCGGACAGCTCCCGTTTCCCCGCTTCGCGCTCTTCGACCGGCAACCTTCGCCACGCCGGATCCAACTTGTAGAAAATGTAGTTCACATACTGTCTTTTTTCGTTTGCCATCGATCCTCCTCCAATACAATCCGCATCGCGTCGGTTCATGAATACAAAAATTCAACTGGAGGAACCGCCTGTTCGGGATTCCCCAAAGCGGGCCGATCATACCTTTTTAAGCGCTGAAAAGCAAATGGAACGGCCAGGACTTATTCGCCCGATTCTAGCAGCGCATCGGCGTGAAATCAACCCCAATTAGTATGGATTTCGGGTTGCGGATTGTAGATTAAAAAAGATGTTGTAGAGACGTCCCGCCGGGACCTACATAAGAATTGGAAACCACAACCGAAATCCACATCCGCAATCGTCTCCTACTTCTGTAGTCCTCTTAAAACGGCCAGGTTTTGGATGTCCTCTTTGAGCTCTTTTCCCTTCGGGGTTTCCAGGACCATCGGTAAGCCGAAGAAACGCGGGTCGTTCATTAAAAATGAAAAGGGGGCCGTTCCCATCTTCCCCTGGCCGATGTGGTCATGCCGGTCCACCCGGCAGCCGAGCTCTTTTTTGCAATCGTTGAGATGAAAGGCCCGGACCTGTCCCAAGCCCACCGCCCGGTCGAGGGCGTCCATCGTTTCCTGGTAGTGTGTCTCGGTTCTCAAGTCATACCCGGCCGCAAAAACATGGCAGGTATCGAAGCAGACCCCGATCCGCTCCGGCGCTTTGATCCGGTCGAAAATCGCGCCGACCTCCTCGAACCGGCTCCCGATGCAGCTCCCCTGCCCGGCCGTCAGCTCGATGAGGATCTGCATTTTAAACCGGGCGGTCCGTTGAAAAAGAAGGTTCAGCGCCTCGGCCGCCCTGGAAATCCCCACCTCTTCCCCGGCCCCGAGGTGTGACCCCGGGTGGAGGACCAGATAGGGCATCTCCAATGCCTCGACCCGCTCCATTTCGATGTAGAGCGCTTCGACCGACTTCTTCCACTCTTCTTCCTTGTCGGAGCAGAGGTTGATCAGGTAAGAGCTATGCACCATGGCGGGGAAGATCCCCGTCTCCAGGCGGGCTTTTTTAAAGTTCGCGATATCTTCTACCGTCAGCGGTTTTGCTTTCCACTGGTTGGAGTTCTTCGAGAAGATCTGAATGACATCGCACCCGGCCGTCCGCCCGCGGTAGAGCGCCTGATCGAGCCCGCCGGCCACCGACATATGCGCTCCCAAGAGGGGACGCTTCGCTTCTACTTTCCCGTCCGTTTTAGCCAATTTTTCCTCCATGAGTCGGCCTATTCTACAGCAACCTTCTCGGTTTTTCCAGAAGCATTCGAGAGGCGGTCATGTTATACTCGGCCCGTCATGACATTGATTTGACACCGAATAATAAACCCCTTTGTGAGGATTCCATTGAAGAGGGTCGTTGTTCTCGCCATGCATGGGGCGCCGGCAAACGATTTTCCCAAAAAAGAGAGGGCGGAGCTCTTTGACCTGCGCGCCAAGCTCAAGCACCCCCCCGCGGCGGAACGGACTCCGCTCCAAGAGCGGCTTCATCAACTCGACACGAAGATGCGGACGTGGCCTCGGACCGCCGAGAACGATCCTTTTTTCGAAGGATCGCAGGCCCTCGCCAAACAGCTTCGGAAGGAGATGGGATGCGAAGTGGTGATCGGATTCAATGAATTTTGCGCGCCGACTGTGGATGAAGCGATCGATCAAGCGGCGGCCGTCGGAGCGGAGCAGGTGATCGTCGTTACGCCGATGATGACCCCCGGCGGCGCCCACTCCAAAGCGGAAATTCCCGAGGCGATCGAGCAAGCCCGCCGCCGCCACCCGGGCCTTTCCATTCTGTATGCCTGGCCGTTTGAAACCGCAGAGGTCGCGCGGTTCTTGGCAAGCCAGATCGGGCTGTTCATCTCAAAAACGTAATGACCCATCCCACGGAAGAGAGGAAACGTGTTTCGCGAAGAGAAGACGTTCGTGTTGCGGTTTAGTTTGGAAGCCCGGTTTCCCGAAAATTACGACGGAGAGGAAGACGACTACGCCTGGCTGAAGCGGTGGGAGGGGCAAATCAAGCCGGAAATCCTCAAGTCGATCTTCACCCTCTTGCGCCGGCACCCCGATCTGAAAGCCCACATTCGGAACCGGGGAATTTCCGCCGAGGATGAGGTTGAGATTGTGATAGAGAAAGATTTTTCGGAGGCAGAAGAGGAATGAATTTCGACGGATTGTCAGCTTGTTCGAAAGTTAAACCGATTTTCTTCTTTGGCTGGAGCGGGCCCAGTTGGTCAAATAATCAATCAACGGTCGAAGGGTTTCCGGGACCGCGGCTTCATCGGTAAAAACTTCCTTCCGCTTGCTCCCTTCTTCCACCCTGATCCGATATTGAAAACGGTCACCCCCCGGAAGGTTCGATTTGAGGGAGGTCGGCAGATTGAAAAAACGCCCCTCTTCGATCAGGCGGCGCAGTCGATCCGCTTCCGTCGAAGGAAGGGTATCCGTATCGATCCGGACGGCCAATCGCATTCCTGCGAAGCCGCCGCTTCTCGTGAAATCGATCTTCATCCGATCCTCTTTATCCCGGCTTCGAGTGAGAATGATCGAGCATTCCGATGGAATCCGTCAATAAATCAATCTACCATGTTCGGTTTGAAGAAGACAAGCCGCGGCGGGAGGGAGCATCTCTCTGACGAGAGCGGCGGAATTGAACAACGGCGTATCGGGTCTCCACCGTTGTTCTCCTGCGTTTGTTAGACCGTCGGTTTTTTGTCGACGGCGGAGCAGTAGGCAAACGCTCCCAACTCAAAAGTGATTTTTTCTCGAAGAAGAAGAAACGGCAGAAAAATAGACTTCAGGGAAGGCGGAGAAGATCGGTCGTCCCCCAAATATTCCTGAACTTTCCGCAAAACCTCGGCGGGGTGGATCGGCTTGACCAGATATTCGCTGGCGCCCACCTCCAGACCGCGTTTCCGCGATTCCGGGTCTTTTCTCGCGGTGATCATGAGAATCGGAATATTGCGTGTTTCCGGGCTTCCCTTGATTTCCTGGCAAACCTCGAAGCCGTCCATTTTCGGCATCATGATATCGAGCAGGATTAGAGCGGGATGCCCCTGACGGACCATCTCGACCGCCTCGGCTCCGTTTTTCGCAACAGAGACGGCGTAGCCTCCCCTCTTCAGGACCGCCGACAAAATATGGATGGCGTCCTGGTTGTCATCAACGATTAATACTCTCTTTGACATCGGAACTCCCTTCTTTTATAAAGATACGGCCGAAGGTAAAATTTCCTCTTCCGCTCGAAATGGAGAAATGATTGAAATTAAATTTGGTATAGATCAGTACGGTTTTGGGAAAGAGCGACACTTTTAAAAAGGCATCTGGTGTCCCCACGGGGATTTGAACCCCGGTTACCGCCGTGAAAGGGCGATGTCCTAGGCCGGGCTAGACGATGGGGACCCAAAGGGCATCGCCGGATACTAGCCGAGACGATGCAAACATGTCAAGCCTTTTTGCTTGAGAATGAGTCTTTCTCCGCGATTGAAGCCTATTTTGTGAGTGGCCGGATCGGGAAACCCGTCCTGAAATGAAGGACCGATCCAGGCGTTCCCGCGGTCGATCAAGAGAACACATTCATGATTATCACCGAGGATGGAGGCACCGTCCGGCCGGAGGCTCGGCATTTTCACACAGGCATTTGCAAAATCTTCTGAATGGCTTTTGGAGAAACCTCAGCCTGAACCGTGTTTGGAAGCTGAAAATAAATGCTCACTTTTACCCAAAGTAGGGAAGATGACATTGCCGAATAACGCACCGAATCAGAAATCGGTAGAGTGGTTTTAAAATTTATTTTGAAATTGTGATTTTTTTCTCGGGTTAGTAGAAGGTCGATTCCTCCGGTTCAAAGGGGCGCTCAAAATGGAAGTGCCCCCTGCAGACGCCCTGTGTTTATTGTCCGAACCTCTTTTTCTCAGAACCGGCTTAGTCGGCCGGCGTCTGTGATTTTTTTGCACAAGGAAGGCGCAAGCGGTCTATAAATCGCTTGTGTGGCCGGATTTTACGGCATTTGTTTTGCAAAATTTGTTTTGATGCAGACCGATCTTTCTCTGCTTTGAAAAGAATGCCGCCGCAGATCAGTCCCTAACAGACAGATTACTCTTTCATGGTCGATGCGCATTCTCAAGCGGTTGGGAGAGATCGGATGCTTATTTACAAGAAACACTGGAAGAGGGTCTTTCATGTGGTTCGGCAAAAAAATCTTGGCCTATTGATCCGGAGGGGAAAATGTTAAATGACGTGCTTGAGCGTATTACCAGAGAAAAAATTATCGCAGTCATTCGAACCGAAAATGCCGATCAAGCCGTGAAGACCGTGCAGGCTGTCATGGAAGGCGGGGTTTGTATTTTTGAAATATCCTACACCATTCCGGATGCGCAGGATGTGATTCGGGAATTGATGAAGGAAAGGAATATCCTGGTGGGCGCCGGGACGGTGCTGACTCTCCGTGAAGCGCGCTCGGCGATCGGCCTGGGTTGTCACTTTGTTGCCTCACCGGTCGGAAACCTGGAAATGGTTCCGGTTTGCCGAGACGGCAACGTTGCCTGTATATTAGGAGCTTCAACTCCGTCCGAAATTTATACGGCAATGCGTGGAGGGGCGAATATGGTCAAAGTTTTCCCCGTCGATGCCCTCGGCGGCCCGGATTATATCGATGAGATCCTCAAGCCGCTCCCCTTTCTTAAAATCATTCCGGCGGGGGTCAAGAGTTATGACTCGTTTAAAGAGTACCTCTCCATCGGGGTGGAGGCGATTGCCTTGGGAGGTTTGCTGACTCCCCGCAAACATGTGGAGAGCCAAAATTACGAGGCGATTACGCGCGAGGCGAAAAAGTTCTCTTCCCTTCGGGATGATCTTCTGCGCAAAGCGGCGTAGCGTCGGTCCGACACGGATTCATTGAAGACGGATTAGAGAGATCGGAGTGGTGACACAAATCTTGTTCACCCGCCGTCCCCATCTAATCCGTTTTTATTTCCCCCATCTCCACTTTACCCTTCTGCATCAGTTCAGGTATAGTCTCTCCATGCAGATCTCCCTTACCCCCGCACTCCTTGAGGCCGCCTATCGCCAGGGAATCTTTCCGATGGCCGACGGGGGAGAAATTCGATGGTACTCTCCCGATCCCCGGGGGATCATCGATCTCGAATCGTTCCATCTCCCGAAGCGGCTGGCCAGGACCATTCGCGGGGGACCTTTTGAAATTGTGATCAACCGGAACTTCGAGGCGGTGATTCGGGCCTGCGCCTCTCGGCAAGAGACCTGGATCAACGAGGAGATCATCCGGGCCTATCTGGCGCTTCACCGGTCCGGCAAGGCCCATTCTGTGGAAGCTTACGCGGAGGGGGCGCTGGCGGGAGGGCTTTATGGGGTCGCGCTCGGCGGCGCTTTTATGGGGGAGTCGATGTTTACCGTTCAGCGGGACGCCTCGAAGATCTGCCTCGCCTTTTTGGTCGAGCGTCTTAGAAATCGGGGCTACATTCTCCTCGATACGCAGTTCATTACCTCCCACTTGCAGAGTTTCGGCGCCGTCGAGATTTCACGCCCGGAGTACATGAGACGTCTTGAGAAGGTGCTGGCCCTCGATTGCCGGTTCGATTAAGAAATTGAAACCGTCCCTCCCCATCCGTATCCCTTCTTCAGCAGAACGCGATAGAGGATGACGACCCCGACGAAGAGGGCCGCAAGCAAAAGGGTCATCCAACCCGCCTCGGCTTTGCGCACGACGACGGAGATGACATTTTTCCCGCCGAAGTAGTAGACGACACTTCCCAGATTAAGCAGCCCATGTAAAATCATTCCGGGAAAAAGGCTTTCCGTCCGCTCATAGAGATAGGCCGAGAGGACCCCGGTGAGGAGATGGGGGCTCGCGATCGATCCGTCCGCCAGGGTGAAAAGAAAAGAGGAGATGAGCGCCGCCATGATCGGATCGGACTTCCGGCGGATCGGCCCATATAACAGGCCGCGGAAGACGATCTCCTCCGCAAACGGACGAAGGACCACCATGAATAGGATCGGGATGACGACGGAAGGGAGCCCCCACATTTTTTCAAAGAAGTGCATGAGGGCGGTGACGAGATCGCGGTTTCGGTAAAGCCGCATCAACCAGGCTTGAGACACCTCGATCGATTGAAACAGAAGGAAGGTATAGAAAACGCAATAAAGAACGAAGAACACTCCGATAATCCACCTCATCGCGAAGAGGAGGCGTATTCCCAATCGTTCCGACGAAAAGCCGAGGAGGGTAAAAGGCTGACCGGTGATGAGCCGGTAAAAGAGGAGAATGCCGACGAAGACCGAGATTTCGGCCAGAAAATAGATCGGCACGATGGCCGGTTGATTCCGGAAGGACCAGGGAGACCAAAGAACGATGGCGCTGACCGATTTGAGAAGGGTCGCGGCGAAGATGCCGATCCAAATGCTCCAGCCCTGTCGGTCGAACAGGGTTCCCCGGTCAGGATAGGCGTCTTTCTTGACCGAAAAGACGGCGCCGGCCGCCAAGAGAACGAGCAGATAAAAAGAGAGCATCCACCAATTCATCGGAGAGATCCAGGGACGAGATCAAGAATTCAGAAAGCCGGTGATCCGTATCAGAGAGAAAGATTTTCCATTCTTGACTCTATCGGCGTTACTTCAGTCCCGCAAGATAAGTCGCCACCGCGTCGAGCTGTTTCTCGGTGAGGCCGACCTTCGGCATCCGGGTTCCCGGTCTTGCTTTTTCCGGATCTTGGAGGAATTCCCGGAGGGCCGTTTCTTCCAAACGTCCACCGACGTTTGAGAGATTCGGTCCGCGCGTCCCGCCGGAGCCGTTGATCACGTGGCACCGTTTACATTTGGCATCAAAGACCTTCCGCCCCGCCTCCGCCGGTGAAAGGCCCGCCAGCGCCTCATCGCTGATTCCACCAGAACACCCTGCCAGTAAAATTCCGACCGCCACCGTGGCCCAAATGAGTTTCGACATGTTTTACGCCCCCTCGTTTTCAAAATGAAAAGCATCTTATCAAAGAGAAGGGAAATAATCAAAACAAAGTCCGTCTGAAAACCACTTTTCAACGCCACTTGGTTTCGGTTATAATGGCGGCTCGCATCGTCATTAAACGGATTGATCGGGAGATGAGAACAGCATGAAACCGAAAACAATGTTTGAAAAGATCTGGGAAGCCCACGTCGTCCATGAAGAGGCCGGGAAGCCGTCGCTCATTTACATCGATCGGCATTTGATTCATGAGGTGACCTCGGCCCAAGCCTTCGACGGACTTCGGCTGGCCAAGCGGAAGGTGCGGAGGCCCGAATTAACGTTCGCCACGATGGATCACAACGTCCCGACCACCGATCGCGCCCTCCCGATCGAAGATGAAATCTCGGCCAAACAGATGGACACCCTCTCGCGCAATTGCAAAGAGTTCGGGGTAATCCTCTTCGATCTCAAGAGTCCGGAACAGGGCATCGTCCACGTCATCGGGCCGGAGCAGGGGCTGACCCTGCCCGGCATGACCATCGTCTGCGGCGACAGCCACACCGCGACCCACGGCGCGTTCGGCGCGCTGGCGTTCGGCATCGGCACCTCCGAGGTCGAGCACGTGCTGGCGACGCAGAGGCTGCTTCAAGACAGGCCGAAAACCTTGCTGATCGACGTGGACGGCCCGCTGCCCCTCGGCGTGACGGCCAAGGACCTCATCCTCGCCATCATCGGCCGGATCGGCACCGCCGGCGGCACCGGCCACGTCATCGAATACGCCGGCGAGGCGATCCGCGCGCTCTGCATGGAAGGGCGCATGACCGTCTGCAACATGTCGATCGAGGCCGGCGCCCGCGCCGGCATGGTCGCGCCCGACGAGAAGACCTTCGACTACCTGAAGGGCCGCCCGTGCGCGCCCAAAGACTTGGACGCGGCGGTGACCCGCTGGCGGACGCTGCCGACCGATCCGGGCGCGAACTTCGACCGAACGCTCAAGATCGATGCCGCGACGTTGACCCCGCAGGTCACCTGGGGCACCAGCCCCGGCGAGGTCCTGCCGATCGACGCCCGCGTGCCGAATCCGGCCGACGAGGCCGATCCGAACGACCGGAAGTCGGCCGAGCGCGCGCTCGACTACATGGGCCTGCGCCCCGGCACCCGGATCGACGACATCGCGATCGACAAGGTCTTCATCGGCTCCTGCACCAACGCCCGCATCGAGGATCTGCGCCGGGCCGCCCAGGTCGTGAAGGGCCGCCGGGTCTCGCCAAAAGTTCATGCGATGGTCGTGCCCGGCTCCGGCCGGTGAAGGAGCAGGCCGAGGAGGAAGGGCTCGATCGCATCTTCACCGACGCCGGCTTCGAATGGCGCGAGCCGGGCTGCTCGATGTGCCTCGGCATGAACCCCGACCACCTCGAGCCCGGCGAGCGCTGCGCCTCGACCTCGAACCGCAATTTCGAGGGCCGCCAGGGCCACGGCGGGCGCACCCATCTCGTCAGCCCGGCCATGGCCGCCGCCGCGGCGGTCGCCGGCCACTTCGTCGACGTGCGGCAATCGATTCTAAAGTAGAAATGGAGAATTCATGGAAGCATTCACCAAATTGACCGGACTCGTGGCGCCGATCGATCGCCCGAACGTCGACACCGACCCGATCATCCCGAAGCAGTTCCTGAAGTCGATCAAGCGCTCCGGCTTCGGCCCGAACCTGTTCGACGAATGGCGCTATCTCGAGCAGGCAAGCCGAACCGCTTAACCCCGACTTCGTGCTGAACCAGCCGCGCTACCAAGGGGCGACGATCCTCCTCGCGCGCGACAACTTCGGCTGCGGCTCCTCGCGCGAGCACGCGCCCTGGGCGATCCTCGATTACGGCTTCCGCGCCTCATCGCGCCGAGCTTCGCCGACATCTTCTACAGCAACTGCTTTAAAAACGGGATGCTTCCGATCGTCCTTTCCGAAGATCAGATCGAAACGATCTTCCAGCGGACCCGCGCCAGGGAGGGTTATCGATTGAATGTCGATCTGGAAAAGCGGGAGATCACGTCGGCGGACGGGCTGCTTTTTCTCTTCGATGTCGATCCGTTCCGGCGGCATTGCCTGCTCAACGGGCTGGATGATATAGGTCTGACGCTTCAACAAGAGGAGAAGATCAGCGCGTACGAGAAAACGCGCGCCTGGGTCTAAGAAAGATCCACTCACCTTCAACGCCGAGATGCGTGTCCATCGAGCCGAAAGAAATCGAACCGACCGGCTGGGTCAATAAGCTGGGGCCCTATTTCGTCATCCTCTTCCTGGGGCTCGCGCTGGGTGGGTTTATTATCTCCTTCCTCCTCCCCTCCATCTGGAAACCCGATTCCCTTGCCGCGGTGGAGCTGATCAAAGCCGACTATCAGAACATGCTGATGGAGGGGATCAAAGATCTTCCGAAAGAGACGACCGCCTACGCCGAGCGCGAGGAGTGCTGGACGGGAGATCAAACCCACTGTGTCTATGGCTGGTATACCGAGTGGAAAGGGGCGGTCTACCTCATCAGCTATACCTATGGCACGCGTGAGGATGACCGGCGGGGTATTCTGCGAGGCTGGTGGTGGGAGGTCGATATGAAAAACAAAACGGCCCGCCCCGTCTGGGTCTCCGAAGCGCTCTGGAAATCGTATGCGCTCCAGCCGACCGAAGGCTTCCTTGGCCTCATCGATTCGGCGGAAAAGCCGCTTCACCCGGCCATCCCTCCGCTCATGAAAATTCCATGACTCGAATGGTGAAAGCGCCACGGATGCGATTCTTTCAATCTTTCACCTTCTGGTTCTTATCGGCCTTTCTCCTGGAAAGCGGTTGCGCCATGAAAAGCCTCATTTTCTTCCCTGAGAAAGAGATCACCCTCACCCCCGCCGACGCCGGCCTCGCATTCGAAGACCTCACCCTTATCACCGCCGACGGCGTCAAAATCAACGGGTGGTTCGTCCCCCACCCCGGAGCGCAAACGACTTTTCTCTGGCTGCATGGAAACGGGGGGAACATGAGCCACCGGGTGGGGCGAATCGGCCGTTCCCATCACACGTTAAAAGCAAACGTTCTCATTATCGACTACCGGGGTTATGGGCGAAGCGGCGGGGGGGTCTCGGAGAAAGGGACCTATCTGGATGCCGCTGCGGCGTATGATTACCTTCTCACCCGGGACGATGTCGATCCGGCGAGGATCATTCCTTTCGGGGCTTCGCTCGGGGCGGCGGTGGCGGTCGAGCTGGCCCTCCAGAGAAAGGTGCAGGGGCTGGTCTTGGAGGCGCCCTTCACCTCGATTCGAGAGATGGCGCGGGTCGCCCTCCCCTGGCTTCCGGTCGGAGGGCTCATCACGACCCGCTACGATAATCTCTCGAAGATCGGACGATTGGAGATTCCGATCTTGATCCTCCACGGCGACCGGGACGAGACGATTCCCTTCGCACAGGGCCGGAAGCTCTTCGAGGCGGCTCGCGGGCCGAAGACCTTTTATGCGATTCCCGGCGCCGGCCATAACAATACCGAAGCGGTCGGAGGCGAGGCCTACTTCAAGGCGATCGCCGACTTCATCCTCCGCCTCCCCTGAGCGGCGGCCCGCTCTCCCCTTCCCCCTTTTCCCGATCAAACCGGATGAATGCAATCAGGCTGACCATCAGCACCGCCGCGGCGGCGACGTACATCCTTCCGTAACGCTCTCCGATCGCGATGAAGCCGAGCAGCGGCGCTCCAATGAAGAGACCCAAATCGTAGAGCATGGTAAAGAGGGTGATCGCGCTTCCTCGGTTTTCTTCCCGCGCCCGCTCGATCAACAGGACCGAAAGAATCGGAAAAATGAACCCATGCCCGATCCCGCTGAGCACGCCGCCCACGATCAACCCCGCGTGGGTCGGCCAGAACAGAAGGGCGACGATCCCGACCGCCATTGAAATCATCGATGGATAAAGAACCTTCTTGAGCCCGAACCGGTCGGGCCAGCTGCTCCCGGCCAGCCGGACGGTCACGGCGGTGAGGGTATACGCGATAAAGAAAGGGGTGATCGAGCCGATTCCCATCTTCAGGGCATACGGCTTGAGAAAGACCATGTAGGAGGTCATGCTGAAGGAGAAGGCGACGGTTCCGAGCAGCGGAATGCGAAGCGCCGGCCCCTTCAGGACGGAGAAGAAGCCCTCCGGTTCGGCGTCGTGAGAAGGGATTTCGGGTTCGCGAATAAAGAGGCTGGTGAAGATCGATAAAAGCGCAAGGGTCGCGCTGCTGAGAAAGAGGGCGGAATATCCCCCAAGCCGGATAATCTGCTCCCCCACCAAAACACCGATCGCGCCGGAGAGATGCCCCGACACCCCGAAAAGGGCGATCCCTTCCGTCCTCCGCGTTGCCGGCGACAGATCGGCGGCCAGGGTGAAGAAGGCCGCCATGAGAATTCCCATCCCGAGCCCATGAAGCAGCCGGACAACGAAGATCGTCCACCCGACCTCATCGATGGCCAGATAAGAAAGATTGGCCCCTAAAAAGATTGCCCCGCCGGCGATCAATATTTTCCGCCGACCGATCCGGTCGAGCGCCGCGCCGACCCACGGACGAATGAGGATTCCTGAAAACGAGGCGGTCCCCATGATCAGGCCGACCGTAAAAAGATCGGCCCCCAGTTGCTGAAGAAACACCGGGAGGAGGACGTATGGCCAAAAAGAGAGCCCAAAAAGAAGATGAGCGGCAAAGAGAAGAATGAAGGCGCGCGTGATCAGAACAGGCCGGGTTTCATGAACCGTCGGATCTCTCATGGTTTTATCATAACAGAACTGGAAACGAAGAATGAGGGGTGAAGATCAAGAGCAAAGAATTGATATCCTACTTTAGGATTTGACGTACAGTCGGTCGCGCCGATCTTTTAAGAGATGATTGTAGCGATTGAGCGATTTGTTCCGGGCCAGCTTCGGGTCGATCTCAACCACATGGGACTCCTCTTTCCGATCGGAGGCCCGATAAAGGATTTTCCCTTTCGGATCGACCACCTCGCTCATGCCGATATAGGTGAGGGTTTCTTTCCCGCGCGATTCGGACCCGACCCGATTGGCGGTGATCGCGAAGAGGCGGTTCTCCAAGCAGCGGGTCGGCATTGCATCGGGACAATACGGCAGGACGAGATTGGAAGGATGCGCGATGATGTCCGCCCCCAAAAGGGCGAGGCTTCGGGCCGCCTCCGGAAAGAACCAGTCGAAACAGATCATCATCCCGACGCGCGCTTTGCCGACCGGGTGGACCTGAAATCGAAGATTGCCGGGGGTGAACCAACGTGTTTCCTCATAGAAAAGATGGATCTTCCGGTAGACTGAAATAAACCCTTTCGGCCCGACCAAGACTGAAGAATTGTAAAACTGTTTTCCGCTGCGCTCCGCCAGCCCGGCGACGAGATGGGTCTTGTTCTCCTTCGCGATCCGGATCAGCCGCTGCGTCGTCGGCCCGCTCGGCACCGGCTCGGCCAGCGCCGCGACCTCTTTTTTTGAAGTGAACTGATAGCCGGTGTTAAAAAGTTCCGGCAGAACCCAGAGGTCGGCCCGCTGCCGCGTGATCCACTCCGCCGCGCGGTCGGTGTTCTTCTCCACCTCTCCGAACCTGCAATCGAATTGGACGAAACCGACTTTCAATTTTTTGTCTCCTGGTACCCATCACTGGTGAAATAAAGAAATGCCTGATGAAAGGACGAGGCCTTGGCTTCTTCCTTTAATGCCTCCGGCGTCCCTTCCCGGACGACGGCCCCCTTCTTGAGGATCAAGACGCGCCGGCAGAGGCGGTCCACATACTCCATCAGATGGCTGGAGATCAAGACGGTTGCGCCGTTTCGATTGAATTCGACGATCATCTCCGCCAGCCGCTCCATTGTGGCGACATCCAGGCCGTTGAACGGCTCATCGAGGATCAGAAGGCGCGGCGAGCCGATGAAAGCGGTGGAGAGGGCGACCTTTTTCTTCATCCCGAAGGAGAGATCGCGCAGGAGCGCTCCCCGTTTTTCGCTTAATCCGAAGGTCGCCAACCAGCGATCGATCTCCGCTGCCGGGGAAGGAACATTCTTGATCTCGGCGATGTAGGTCAAAAGCTCTTCTGGCGTGAGGCGCGGGTAGAGCATCGGCGATTCGGGGAGATAGCCGATCTGGCGCTTGGCCTCCTCCGGATCTTTCTTCAAGTCGATCCCGTTGATCTCCACCCGCCCCGCGTCGGGGTGAAGCAGCCCGGTGATCATCTTCATCAAGGTCGATTTGCCGGCCCCGTTGTTGCCGATCAAACCGCAGATTTCCCCGTCGATTTTTAAATCGAGCGGTTGGACAGCCACAATCCGGCCGTAGCGTTTGGTGACCCCTTGGAGCTGAATCGACATGGCTAGGCCGCCTCCTCCTCATTTTCAAGACGCGTGATTGCGGAACCGCGCAGGTTCCCCAGAACCGGAAAGACCAGAACAAAAAGAAGCGGGTGAAAAACGGCGATAAAAAGGGTGGCGAGCAACGAGAGGAAGCCGGCGACGATGTAGTGAAGCGCCGGCTTTTGGTCCCCCTCGCAGACGGTCCCCCCCGTCAGGGCAGATACTGCAAGTCCCACGAGGATCAGTTGAAACAGCAGAGAGACACCTTGCGCCGAGGAGAGCGGACGGACGATCATTTCGACGGCCCAAACCAGCCAGGGAATCGGAAGAGAGAAAAACCGCATAGAGGACCTTTCCTCGCCAGATCCGCTCCACCGCAAGGGGAAGAATGTAATCCATCGCGCGATAAGGCCGCTGGAGGGCAAAGAGGGTCGAAGCGGTCGCGGAGAGGAAATAGACCGCCCCCGCGCAGAAAACCGCGGGGGGAATATTTCCGCGCAGAACGACCGCCGCAACCAGAATGAAGGCAATCGCCAGATTGCGCCAGAAGAGCGGGGCGAAATTCCGCAGGGTCAACTGAAAGTCGCGCACCACCAGCGGGCGGACACTCTCTGGAAGCCACCGGCCGATCCGGTTCAAGAGGTTTCCCTTCGATTGAGATTCAAGCAGAAGCTGCTCGACCCCGGAGACATCGCTGTACCGCCACCGCCCGAATCCCCAAAATCCGACCGTCACCAGAAACGGGGCGGCGAAATCGAGCCACCAGCCCATGCTTTCGATCGGGAGAAACCAGATCAGCCAGAGGAGAATGAAGAGGGCCAAGAGGAGCTCCGCCCGGCTCGGCGGATGAAGATGATTCCATAAGATCGTCAACCCGATCTCCATGCCGGGAAAGAAAAGCCAAAAGGTAAAGACCCACCCGATCAGGTCGGGCTTATCAAAGAAGAGGACGGCGAAAAGGGCGAAGAGAAAGAAGGGAAAGTCTCGGATCAGCTGTTCGATATAGAACATCACGTATCGTGTCTCAGGCCGGATCGGCAACAGATCATCAATCGTCAGCGATTGCTCGGTCGGATAGAGACGTTTTGAAAGGGGGAGAAAGTTAAAGAAGATCTTTAAGGAAAGGACGGCGAGCACCCCTTGAAGCAACGTCTCTTGGGAGATGGCGATCGACTGGACCGTGCCGATCTTGGAAGCAAAATCGTGAAAGATCCGCCGTCCCAACAGAAAGACGGCGCCGATCATGACCGGAGCGAGAATGAAATAGGTCGCCCACTCCTCCGTCCATGTCCGGACAAGCCCCTTCATCCGAACTTTCAGATACGAGCGAAGCGCACTCATTCCATCTTCACCCGTTTTTGCAGGTTGAACATATCGATAATTTCAGAAACGGTGGTGGCGTCCTGCGGGCTTTTATCGGTCCGGATGAACCCCTGGACGCGGGGGAAACGGAGGGCATAACCGATCCCATCCGCGTCTCTTCCTGCGGTATGGTTGGGGGATCGCGTGATCTCGTCGGCGGTCACCGTGATGACATATTTGGGATTCACCCAGACATCGGGGGTGATCTCCGAGTCGACCGGATGGGGACGCTCCGGGGCCGCCTCTTCGTCGAGGAGCTGTTTCAGCTGGACCAGCTCTTCTTCCGAAAAACCGGTTCCGATCCGGGTAACGGTTTTGAACCGATCTTCCTCCGGATCGTAGACGGCCGAGAGAATCGTCCCGATGCCGAACTTCGCCCGGTGGCCCTTGCCGGCAAAATAGCCGACGATGACGAGATCGACCGAGTCGGATAGCTCTCCTTTATAACTCCGCTTCAGCTTGATCCAATTGAAGTTCCGAGAACCGGCCGCGTAAGGTCCATCGAGCCGTTTGGCGACGATCCCTTCCAGTCCCCGCTCGATCGACGCGTCGAAGAATTTTTGGATCTCGACCGGATCTTCCGTTTCGATGGCGTGGGAGACTTCCATCACCGGGTTTTTCTTGATCAGCTCGAACAGTTTTTTTCTCCGCTGAGCATACCCGATGATGGGTATAATCCTCGCCGTTCAAATAAAGAAGATCGAAGACAAAGAACTTGAGCGGGAAAGCTTTCGCCATATCTTCGATCCCATGTTTGCGCTTCCGCTGACTGGTGATCTGGAACGGAAGAAGATCGCCGGTCGCCTCATTGAAAGCCAGCGCCTCTCCCTCGATGATGATCTCTTGTTCGCCGAAGAGATTCCGGCAGGCCTCGGCGATTTCAGGGAACATCGGGGTGGTCCGCTCTTGGTTCCGGGAGAAGATGGCGAGATCATTCTTGCTCTTGTGGATCTGGCAGCGAAGGCCGTCGTATTTCACCTCCACGGAGCAGCGGCCGATTTTCTCGACGATCTCTTCGGCGGAGCTCAGCCGTTCACAGAGGGCCGGGCGGATCGGATAACCCATCCGGACCGACATGGCGCGGATTCCTTCCTCTCCCGCTTGGTAGAGGGTTTTGGCGACGAGGCCGAGATCGGAGGTGATGTTGTAGGCCCGATCGAGCTCCTTTCGATAGGCCCGATCCCCTTTCGAGAGGGCCAGCGCTTCCAGGATGGTGGCATCTCCCGCGCCGAGCCGGAGCTTTCCCGCCATAAACCGGGCGACATACTTCGCTTCTAGGGGGGAAACCGCGCCGATGAGCTCGCAAACGGCATCAATCTTCCGCTCCACGCTCCCCTCCCCCGACATCGCGGCGATCGCATCAATTCGCTCGTAGACTTCGGCGACCGTGAGCCCCTTCCCTTCGCCGTGAATCACCTTCTCCGCCAATCCGCCGAGGTCCCCGACGATCCGGTACTGTTTCGCGATCATCTCCGGATCGACATCGCCCGCCTTCGCCAAGGCGCGAAGGAGATATTTCTCCGACATGCCGATGTTGATCCCATGAAAAGGAGGGAGGAGCTCTCCTTGGGCGAGGTAGATGATCTTGTCGATCTCTTCCGCGTTCGCCTGCTGGAAGAGATCCGACAAAATCGAAAACATCTCGAGACGTTTCGACGTCGCTTCCAGCTTTTCAAAATCATGGACGAGGTTCAGGAACTTCATCTCAATCTCAAATTCATCTTTGTCAAAATAACCACCGAGCAATCATACCATACCTCATTGGAGCATTGTAGGGGCGACCCGGCAGGTCATCATCCCCGCCGTGGGCGTTCACCCAGCTTGATCTCGACTTCCTTTTCTCCCGGCCCCGCCAGAGGGTCAATCGGATCTTATCGTCGGGCCGTTTGGTTTTCATCACTTCGTGGAACGCTTCCGCCGACGTGACCTCTTCCCCATCAACGGCGACCAAAATATCCCCGCCGACCACCAGAATCGCGTTTCCCACCTCGACCCGTTGGGTCCCTCCCCGGATGCCGGCCCGGTGCGCCGGACCGCCCCGCACCACCCGGGCGACCATCACCCCTTTCCGGACCGGCAGCGAGAGGGCCTCCGCAAATTCGGGAAGAAGGGTCTGGGTATCGATACCCATCCAGGCATAGGCGACATAGCCCTTCGTAATCAGCTCGTTCAAGATCCGTTTGGCGGTGTTGATCGGAATGGCAAAGCCGATTCCGACGCTTCCCCCCGACGGGGTAAAAATGGCGGTGTTGATCCCGACCATCTTTCCCTCCGAATTAAGAAGCGGACCGCCCGAATTCCCCGGATTAATCGCGGCGTCGATCTGAATGACTTCATCCATCTCCAGGTCGCCGGCGCGAATGTTCTTCCGAACGGAGCTGATGATGCCGGCGGTGAGGGTCCGCTCCAGCCCGAAAGGATTCCCGATCGCCAGGACCTTTTGGCCGGGACGGAGCCCGTCCGAATTCCCCCATCGGGATCGCTGTCAGCCGCTCCGGCGGCGCGTTGACCTTGATGACGGCGAGGTCGGTCTGCGGATCGGCCCCGACCAGCTCTCCCGGCCACCTGCTCCCGTCGGCCAAGGTGATCTCCAGGCGTTCGGAATCGCGGATCACATGGTTATTGGTGAGGATATACCCCTTCTTATCGATGATGGAGCCGGAGCCGGAGGCTTCGGAAGGAATGGGATTGAGGAAGAAATCGTAAGTGACGGCGATGCTGGTGATGTTGACGACGCTGGCATTGACGCGCTGATAGATCTCGATCGTGTTTTCCTCGTCTCCGACGAAGGCCGAGGGTGGAGAAAAAGAATAATACGAATAAAAGCGAGAACAAAAGCGCGGCGGTCCAGCATCTCTGGATCGACATCCCTCTCTTTGAGGCTCGGCCTTTAGATAATGAACGGTTCTGTGTCAGGGATTCTCTCCCGGGGGAGGCGATTCGGGCTGATCTCTTTTTAGCGGCGGGCTTGCCGGACGATCCCCCACCACGATCGTTCCGGTGATACGGCCGAAGGTCTTATCGGTTGAGAAGACAAGGGTATAATCATAACTCCCGGCCTCCTCGAATTTTTTTTCAACCGTCGTAAAGGGTGAGATGAAGGAGGGTGGATCGGACGCCGGCGAGGCCGGATCGATCTGGATCCGGAGATCATAGGTTGTAAAATTACTCCAGGAGACGGTTTCTCCCGGTTCGATTTTCAGAATGGGGGGATTGAGTTCCAAACCCGATCCCATGGCGCCGTTCGAAATCCGAATCTGCGCTTTGTCATTTTGATCGACGGTGAAAGAGGCGCACCCGGTCAAAAAAACGAGAAGCAGTATGGGGGCGGCGAATCCCCTCATCCGATATAGAAGAAAGGCGGTCCAATGGATCATGGTGCGGGTGGAGTCCCTCCTTGTATCCGATTGACCAGTTTTTCCCGCTCGCCCGGCAATTCCGGCACGACCATAAATTGGATGAGCGCCCATGAGCGGTCGCGATCTCCGTCGACCTGAATCCGGTAGAGCCCCCGGTATTGGAGTTTCGGATCTTCAGGGGTGACGCCGATCTCCTTCGGATGCGTTTGAATAAACCCGGCGCGTTCATCGGCGACGGCGACGTCATAACCTTCCGCCTCCAGCGCATCAACAATCCGACCGAAGGCCGCCGGATAACCGAATTTGAACATGACGGCCTCCTTGGGAAGATCCTCAGGCGCGGCTTCCATTCGCTCGGGGCCGGTTGCACAAGCGGTCAACAAGAGGAAAAAAATGAACGGAATCGCTTTCTTCACAACACCCTCCGCACGATGATCAGCACTCTAATGGAGTGCCGAATGAGTTGTCAATCGAAATTTAAACGTATCAGGACTCAACACGTCGATGCTTTCAAGAATCGAGGAACGGCTTTCCCATTGCCTTGAGTGTAATCTCCTCTTCGAGAGGCTGTCAAGGCATGCGGAAAAAAGGAAAAGGGAAGGGCGATTGGCGGTCAGGCGAGCTTTCCGAGATCTTCGATGATTTCGGTGACTTTCTTATAACGTTTCGATTTTTCCTTCTCGATCGTTTTCATAATCAACCGGTCGAGCGCTTCCGAAAGTTTAGGATTCAAGGTGCGCGGATGGGCGGGGAGGGTGTGAAGATGGTGGTAATAAACGTCTCCCTGAACAAACGGAGGGCGGCCCGCCACCATCCGGTAGAAGGTACAACCGAGGGAATAAATATCCGACTGATGATCGACTTTCTCCCCGAGAATTTGTTCGGGCGCCATATAAAGCGGGGTTCCTTTGACTGAAGTTTTATCCGCCGCCGTTTCACTGACGACCTTTGCGAGACCGAAGTCCATGATCTTGACCCGATGATCATGCGTCAGCATGACATTGGCCGGCTTCAAATCTCGGTGGACGACATTTTTACTGTGCGCGTAAGAAACACCGACACAGATTTCTTTCATGATTTCGACTAATTTCGGTATCGACGTTTCGTTCTTCTCCAGGTACTCCTTGAGTGTAATTCCATTGACATATTCCATGGTGATAAAAATTTCATCTCCATTTTTACCGGTGTCGAAAATCGTCACCACGTTGGGATGATTGAGGGCCGCGGCAATCCGGGCCTCTTGCAGAAAGCTCTGGAGCATCGCTTCGTTCTCACGAATGGCCGCCGGCAGGACTTTATAAGCGACGAGCCGTTTTAAGAGGGTATCTTCCGCCTGATACACCACCCCCATCCCGCCTTGCCCGATCTTTTTGACGATCTTATACCGCGAGGTGGTCGGCTGAACCGGCGCGGCGACCGGACGCGCGGTGGCTTCCTCGATCCGAGTCGCGTCGAGGACTTTCTTCACCTCGGTAAGCGCTCTTTTGAGAAGCGTGCTGCGGCTTTTGGCATCCCGATAGCTGTAGTCTTCCGCCAGTATCCTCTCATACAGATTTTGCGCCTCTTCGAACTCCTTCTGCTTCTCATGCAGCAGGGCCAATTGATAATAAAACTCCAGATTCTCCGGGCCGATCGTCTCCTGTGAGATAATTTTTTGGTATCTCTCCCGCGCGGCATCGATCATTCCTCTTTCCACAAGAAGCTGTCCGAGTAAAAGCGACGCCTGATGATATTCGGACGATTGAGAATCGATTTTCTGAAGATAGGAGATCGACTGATCGAATTTCCCCTGCTGTTTATACAAAAGGGCCGCGTCGTAATAATTCCCGCCGGACTCTTGCATTTGGGCCGCTTTATCGAACTGCTGGAGGCGCATATAAAGATCGGCGGCCTCTCTGAATCGGCCCCCTTTTTCCAACGCCTGAGCGGCCGACGCCATGTCTCCGACCGAGAGGTACAGGTCGCCGGCGCGATGATAGTCTCCATTCTTCATCAACATTTCGCCCGCTTTTGCTTTATCGCCGATCCGTTCGTACAACTCGGCCGCTTCGACCCAGCTCTCTCCCCGCTCGAAGGCTTCCGCCGCGGGAAGGAATTTCCCCTCCTCCTGGAACTTCTTTCCGACGACGCGATTTCCCCGGCGCGTATCTCCAATTTGCTCGTAAAGGGAGGCGGCGCGATCAAACGCCTTTGCGGTCAGAAACAATTCCGCCGCCTTCTCCGTTTCTCCTCCTTGCACGGCTGCCTCCGCCGCCTCTAAGGCAAAGCCTCCGGCGGTGAGGATCTCGACCGCTTTTGGAAATTGTTTCAGCTTCATGTAAATTTGCCCGCTCTGGAAGGCGGCCTGAGCGATTTGATTTGTTTTCTCGGAAGCGGGACCCGAACGGGCCCGTTTCTCCCTCAAAAAATACTTTTCGTACATCTCGGCCGCTTTGGGGGGATCGTTGGCTTGATCGTAGAGAGTCGCCGCCTTGAGCAGGTTTCCGAACTTTTCGTATTGCTTCGCCGCTTCCTTGAACCGCTTTGCCTTTTCGTATGCCTCGGCCGCCAATGATATTTTTTTGCAGGTCAAGTAACATTCCGCCGCCCGGACGTATTCTCCTCCCTTTTGGTACATCACGGCCGCCTTTTCGGTATCCCCGGAAAGCTTATAGAATTGGGCCGATTCCTGCCACTGCTTTTTTAATTCGAAAATTCGACCGACCTGCTGATAGGCCTTTCCTTCTTTGTATAAACGGATCGCTTCTTCATATTCGCCGGCTTGCTCGAAAAGTTCGGCCGCCCGGTATGGATCTCGCGATTTGGCGGCTTCTTTGGCCTCTTTCAACGGGTTGTATGTATTTGTCGAAGGACGCATGGAAAAATAACGCCGGGCAAGAGGTATCCCGATGGCGATCAGGAAAAAAAGAGAGAGATAACCGACGAGTGTCGGCTTTGAAACGTCTGATATCCATTGTTGAAGGAAAAGAACCGGATCGTCAGAAAGGCGGGAAAGATCGATGCGCCAGGAAGCCTGGTTCATTTCTTACAAACGACCCTCAGGCGGGTGTCCCCCACTGTAATGACATCTTCTGCGGAGAGGGGTTTTCTGTCGACCTTTTGATCATTTACAAAGATGCCGTTGGTGCTCTTGAGATCGACGAGAATAAACCCTTTTCGGACCATTCCAGATCAGCATGATGACGGGAGACTTTCGGATCGTTCACGACGACGTCGGTTTTTCCCCTGCCGATCGAAAGGAGTTTGGGAGAAAGCTCAAAAAAGCGGCCGACCTCTTTTCCGGAAATCACTTCGAGAGCCCAGGCTCCGAGATTTTCCTGCGGGGCGGACTGAATCGGCTCGGAGATCGACGGAGCGGAGATTCCCGAATCGGTCTGTCCTTCTTTTCCGGAGAACTGAAAAGTCGCCGATCCGATCCGGATCTCATCTTGATCCGAGAGTTTTTTTCGGAGGACCTTCTCCTTGTTTACGAAGGTCCCGTTTCGGCTCCCCCGATCCTCGATATAAAATCCGTCCTGGTCCTCTTTGATGATCGCATGCTCTCTTGAAACCATCGGGTCTTTAATCGCCCAATCACTCCTAAGATCACGGCCCAACGTGAAGATCCCTTTATCGAGGATCTTTTCGACCGGCGCTCCCGGTTTTTCTTCTTTCAGAATCAGGCGGGGTCGGGAGGCAAGATGGCGCTCCACCCCCTCCCCTAACGCTTCAAGGGCATCGTCGACATCGGCCGCCGGCGAGACGTCCAGATCATAAAAGAGTTGGATCTCCATCGGCTCGGCGCCATCCGACGAGTAGGTATAAATTAAGAGTTGCTCCTGAAGGCTCCCTTCTTTCGTCACTTCGCCCGCGGTTTGGAAATAGGTCTCCGAGAGTTTTCCTCCCCTGAAGTAGAAGAGGTTCATCTCCTCCCCCTTCTTCAGCAGGAGAACGGCCTCCTTCTTCTTTCTTTGCACTTGATTTAAAAGCGCTTCGATATTGAGGATGTCGGTCGTCGCCACGATATTCGGTTTTTTCTGAGCCAAGACAAGAAGCGCTTTGAAAAAGATCGGATTGGTGACGTAGAGATGGATGGCCCCCTGGGCCTGGGACATCTCGGTAAAATAATCCGTAAAGGGAAGGGGCGAGAAAGAATTTTCCTTCAGTTCGACCGCGGCGTAAAGATCATCCTGTAAAATGAAAAGAAGAAGAGAGCGGTCTTTCTCCTCCAGCAATAAAACGGCGGTGACCAGATCTCCTTTTGATTTCAGATCGTTGAAGATCGTTTCGATATGGCCCGCGGCGTAAAGATTCTTTGAAAACAGCACCTTCTGGTTCGCAATAAGATCCTTCAGCATGATACTCTCGATCAGGATGATTTGAAAATTAAGTTTAGTTTAGAACCTGATTTCTGTCAAACAACGGAAATGTGAATTGATGATTTTTTCAAGGATTTATCGCTGTTTGAATGCGGGATGTCGCTCCCTAAGGAAGGGGTTGGAGAGGGAATGGGTTATCGGAATACAAAATAGAAATAACGAGGGGTGAACCTCGTCGAGAAAGAGATTCACCCCTTACACGCGGCCATTCCCCGAGAAAACAGATCGGACGGAGCGCGAAACTTCCGAAGAAGCCGCTCGATTCGCTTCATGAATCGGCCGGTCGGTCGGCCTGTCTTTAGGCTTCGGTTCTGGTTCTTTCGATCTTTTCGAAAAGCTCTTGCCGCTCCTTGCAAGTAACACAATATTTTGCGAACGGCATGGCCTTGAGCCGGCCGGCGCTGATTTCCGCGCCGCACTCCTCGCATATACCGTATCGGTTTTCCGGCAGCTTGATCAGCGCGTCCTCTATTTCTTTCAAGAGACGATTGTTCATTTCGAGAAGGGTCAGATCGACATCGGTTTCATGATTCTTGAGCGATTGATCGCCCGTATCCAGAATGCCGGACGGGGTGTCTTCCTGGGCCACCATTAAATTCTCGATCTGCTGGACCACCTCTCTTTTCTTGTTCAAAAGTATCTCTTGGAGTGCTTTTCTTCTCTTATCGACTTGCTCCATCGGTCGAACCTCCATCAAACCCATCGTCTCGCGTTCGTGCTCAATTTAGACCGTATTTGAATTTTCCGTGTCGTTCGGAACGATCTCTTCGACCTTCACAGAAGGAACCGGTATTTTCTGACCGTATGCGGCCGTCAGGTAACGGGTCGCCTTTTCCATAATGGTTCTCTCGCTGCTATGGGTCAACATTCCCATCGCTTCCTGCAGGGCCACCCATCGGGCTTCATCCACCTCGGAGTCATGATCCTTTTCATCCCCTCTTAAATATTCCAAAAGATAAAAATGGACCGTCTTGAAAATCTTTGTCTCTTCCTCTTTGGAATAAAACCAATATTGTATTTGCCCGATTTTTTCCAAAACGCGTCCGAACACGCCGGTCTCTTCACGCACTTCTCTGATCGCCGTTTCCTGGAGGCTTTCTCCTTTTCCACGGAACCTTTCGGAAGGCACCAAATCAGTTTTCCCTTTTGGTTGTAATGTGAGATCAGCACGACCTGGATACCGTCTTCTTTCGCTTTATAAATGACGCCGCCCGATGATGTATGCCGTCTTGTTTTCATGACCCCTTCATTCAACAGCCGATCAGACCGATTGAATGTCCCCCTTCGGAAATCTTAAAAAATTTTAGCACTAATAAAATCAAAATGACAAGACCTTTTGACTGAAGATGTGTAAAAACTTTTAAATGCTCAAACGGGGGCGATGCTTTTTCATCCCCTGGACGCGGGGCGAGCGTAAATCAACAGAGGGAGCGCACTGCTACTCTTTCCTGTCGCCGAGTGTGACGGGAAGCTTTTCTTTTGCCTCGGGTCGGTGGATCTCTTTCAGAACGGCGGAAGCCCGTTCTCTTCCGAGGGTAAAGAGATTGAATTTGAATCCGGACACCGGCCGCATTTGAGCCATGGCGACGAAAAAATCCTTCGCCCCGAACGGTTTGACTTCCCGGACTTCTCTGATCATCGGCAGGTACTTCATTGAGACGATGAACCGTAGCAGCGCGGAGAGTAGAAAGAGAAGCTGAAGATTCGAAGCCAGCGACAGGTGAAGAAAGCCGGCATCGATCTGCTTCGGAAGCCAGCGGCTTAAATTTCCTCCGAGCAGCGCTCCCAGAAAAATCCCGACGGCGTTCGCCGAGTTGTAGATGGCGCTGCACTGGGCCCGTTTTGCCGGTGAGACGGCATCGAAGACGAAGTTCCCCATGGAGAGAGAAAATCCGGCCCAGGTGATTCCGCCGAAAATCTGGATTGCCAGGATGAGATAAAAATTCGTCGTCGATAGCCAAAAGAGGGGGAGAACCGGAAGCAAAACGCCGGTGATCGTCAAGACCTTTTTGTTCCCGAATTGGTCGCCGAATCGTCCCCACAGATGCAGTGTCAGGAACTGGGCCAGAACCGTCGCCGCGGAAGCGCACATGAATTGAAGGTAGCTGAAATTCAGGTCGCGCAGGAGATAAGGAGAGATAAACGGACCTGAAACGTGAACGGAAAAATGGATCAAGGCGGTAAAGAGAACAAATCGTCCGAAATTCGTTTTTCGTCCGTCCCGAAGAAATTGCCAGATGGAGAAATGGTCTTCCGCGCGCGGCGTATACAGCGGCTCGCTCATACGGGAGAGATAATAGGCGGAGATCAGCCGGGCTGTAAATGCAATCAGGAAGAGGAGACCGAAACCGAAGCCGACCCGTCCCAGGCTTTCCGCCCGGTGAAGAAGGAGTCCCGCAAAGCAGAGGGAGGCGAAAGCGGCGATGCTCATGACCCCGTTCCTTCTCCCGAAATACCTGCCGCGCCGGTTCGAATGGACCAGATCCCCCATCAAGCTGTGCCAGGCCGGATTCGCAAAACTGCCGAGCACCGAGTAGAGGATGACCGAAGCAATCAACCAGGAGACGGCGCGTCTTTCGGAAAAAAGCGGCGTCGAGAGGATAAAGAGCCATGCCAAGGCTTGACCGATCACACCATAGAGGATGATCTTCTTGCGGCTTTTTAGATAATTGAGGAGTCGTACGGAGAGAAATTGGAAAAACGCGCCGACCAGTTGAGGAAGGGCGGCGAGAAGCGCGATTTGAGGATTACTCGCCTTGAGAAAGATCGCAAAAGCGCCGAGATAGCTCTCTCCGACGCCCGACATGACCGAAAAGAAGAGACCGTCTCGAACGGCAAACTGAAGGCTCTTTTGGATCTGCGGTTCCGGTGAAGGTTCGTTCTCTGGAGCAACTGCCTTTTCCAAGGATCTTTCCGATTCAGACGATGCGTTGATCTATTTATACCATACGAATTGGAACCACGAAGAGGAAAAACGAGGATAGGGAATGATTTTCTTTTTTTTAGGTGGGTTCCCGGAAAGGGTCCGAATCTCCTACGGCGCGCAGCCGGGAGAGTCTTGCTTTATTCTCGGCCAGCTTGGGAAGACCATACTTCTCATCGATGGCGACGACCTGCTCCAAGCAGCGGATCGCCCCCGCCAGATTTCCTTGCTGTTCGTGTAAAAAAGCTTGATGATAAAGGGCCGCCGCGCAGCCCATTTCATTTTTCAGCTCGGTGTAAAGGGCATGGGCCGATTCGCTGAGACGCCGGGCTTCCTCGATCTCTCCCATCGCCCCCTTTGCCTTCGCCAGCCGATGGGAAGCATCGGCCAGAAGCGCGGGGCGTTTTAATTTTTTCGCCAGCGCCATCCCTTTTTCCGCATATTCCAGGCCGCTCAGGAACTCCGACTTTCTGACCAAGACCATTGAAAAATTCCCGTAAAGAACGGAGAGATGATCCCATTGTTCCTCCCGTTCTAAAAGGAGGACTCCCTGCTTATAAAAGTGAATCGCCTGATCGAAATTCCCTTCGTCGGCGTAAAGGTTGCCGATATTGACATAGGTGACTCCCAGGCGGGCATATGCTTCCGAGCGTCTTAATATCTCGACCGCTTTTTTATAGAAGTCGATCGCCTGTTCAGTCTGCCCGATGGCGCCATAGACATTCCCGATATTGCCGTAAAGATCGGCAAGCTGATCGGGGTCCCCTCGGATTCCTTCCAGCGCTTTTTGATAATATTGCAATGCCGTCGCATAATCCCCGGTTGAAAATGCACGGTTCCCGAGCTGCAGAAAGGAATGTGTGATCATCCGCGATTCAGAAACGCTTCGACCGCCTTCTTCCCCCCCGAGAGGATCGGTTTCCCATCGCCGACCAGGACGATCTCGAATTCATAATCGAGGAGACGGCGAAGCCCCTCTTTAGCTTTCTTGACGTCGGTATATTTATCAGGGGAAAGGAGCTTTAATGTCCCGTCCGGCGTGCCGACGAGCGCATCCCCCAAAATAAAAATGCCGCCGTGTTGGTTAAGATAAAGGGCCGATTCCCCCGCCGATTTTCCATTCGGGATGGAGACGGCCTTCAGTCCTGCCGGCAAGAGGTCTCCATCCTTGTAGGTCTTGTCGATAGTGACCGATCCCATTTCGGGGGCGTCCGCTTCGGGGGCCCAAACTTTGGTGTTCAACAGAAGCCGGCACTCCTTCGCTTCCCGGATATGATCGCGATTCGTTAAGATCACCGCCTTGGCGCCGTCGATCGAAAGATCCTGCTTGTCGTCGATGGTCATCTGCGGCGGGTCGATGACGACGCGCTCTTTCCCCTGCCCGATCAGGTATCCGTTGAAGTTCATCCCCTTCTCTTCGGAATACCACGACCACATTTCAATGCCTGAAAAAAGTGTTTCCATCCAATTGTCTCCTCATGGTACGCGGGGCAAGGCGCGCAGGGTGAGAGGATATGAACCCCGCAGAATTTCCTGGCGCCGTCCCCCTAAAAATACATCTTTTCGCGCGCAATTATATCACGGAAGAAAACGAAATTGAACTGAATTGGACGGGTCATGAAAATCAAATTTGCAGTGTTCGGCTGGTGTTCAAAAGTACGACGGGACCGATCGAATCGATCGGTCCCGCGTGCAAAGGAACCTGGAACATAATTATTGGGAGAGGAATGAAGTTTTCCTATTTGATGCTTACGCGTGACGCTTGCGGTCCCTCATCTCCCTCCTCCGAATCGAACTCGACACGGGTCCCCGTCTCCAAGTCGTTAAACGGCATCCCAGACACGGAATTTCGATGGAAATAGATATCTTCTTGTCCCTCGGCTTGGATGAATCCATAATTCCGGTCCTTGAACAACCGGACAATCACCCCTTGAAGATGGCTGCGCGCCGCGCCTTTTTGTCCGACCTGTTCCCGCTTTTCCTTGTAGCGATGCAGCTCTTGCTCAACCGCGCTGAAGACTTCATTGATCACATCGCCGATCGTTTCGGCGGTTTTGTTGGCAGTGAGCGTTTTTCCAGGAACGGACAGAACGACCGTCGCCTCATCGGCTCCGTTGAGATGGTGTTGGCTTTTCCGGAGGGTGACACGGGCATGCGTAATTTTCTGCCGCCCGGTTTTAAGGCGGTTAATATGGTCTTGAATGATATCGTTCCAGTAGGGTGACGGTTTTGAATTCTGCCATTCGATTTTGATATCCATATGCGCGCTCCCATTCTATCGTTTAACTTCATTCTATTCGATTTTAACAGGAAGCTCAATCTGTCTGGATCAATGCGGACGGATTATTGAAGGGGTGATCTTACAAACTCCTAGGATTGCTCAGCTTTTCCGTCGGCTCGATTTGTCTATCGAGTCAGTCTCATGCAGGTTCCGATCGGAGGAGATGAGCAAATCGAATGGGATGAAGATTCGTCCTCCTATTTTGCCCCTGCATTGAGGCGTTCTTTGAAGCAGGTTTCACATGGACAAATTTCTTTTAGGAAATCAAAGGCATAAATTCCGGTGTCATGGCCGTCGCTCCAATGAATCGAAATGGCGTAGTGTCCTACCGCCTCAATCTGAGTCGGAGCGATATTTTCCGGAATGCTTCCGGGAGGAATCAATTTCTCACCGCTCCATTCATGAATGCATGATGCACAACGGCAACTCTCCCGAAGGTAAGCGTAAGGGTAGACCGCCTGATGCTGGTCGCTCCAGGTGACTCGAATACCCTCCCCCTTTACGTTTTCAATTTTGATCGGCACGGCATTTCTGGATATCATGATGACTCCTTTGTCGAAAATTGATTATATGTGCTGTCCCGGCGAGATTGACCTCTTCTCCTCCGACATGATACGCTGTAAACAAGTTGCTTACGATCGCTTCATCTGTGTTTTAGGAGAATCGGTGATGGGACTCCTTTCGATGGAAGAAGTTCGCCGGAAGATCCACGACCTCAAAGGTTGGGAACTCTACGACAACATGCTTCAGAAAAAATATTCCTTCAGAACGTTCAAAACGGCCATGCAATTTGTAAATCGGGTGGCGGAGCTGGCCGACTCCGTCGATCATCATCCCGACATGATGATCAACTATAACCGGGTCCTCCTCAAGTTGATGACGCACAGTCAAGGAGGAATCACGGATAGAGATTTTAACCTAGCCCAGATGATCGATCAAGTCGAAAAGCCGCCGACGATCTAGTTTTCCAGGCGGAATGACTTCGCGGTTTCTTTGGCCGGTCCGTATTTGTCTGTAAACCGATTTCTTCCAGTCATACAAAAATGGAATAACCCTCCCTCCCCGATTCTTCCATAATTTTGGTATACTTCTTTTTAAATCTCTCAACGACAGCTTCGTAAAACGGATCCTGGCGCATGCTTCTTCTCGCAATCGATCTTTACGGAATCGAGCCTTTCCATAAACCGACCCGAATCTCCCTCAAACCGGGCCTGAATCTGGTGTTCGGAGCCAACGGCGCCGGCAAGACAACCGTCCGCCGGGTTCTCTCTTCCCTGCTTTTGGGAAATGACCCCAAGGGAATTCGGTTCGTCGAGAATCAGCCGGCGCAAGCCGCCGTCATTTTACAAGGAAGAGACAAAGGAACCTATCGGATCACCGCCGATTACCAAAAGGGGGTCTACAATCTCTCCAAGCTCGATGTGTCGGGACAAAAAACACTCCTTGAAAAAGACCGGAAAAAGATTACCGCCTGGATCTGCGAGCAGGCAGGGGGAATACAGGAAGGAGATCTCTCCTCTCTTTTCCTGATCGACCGGCTTCAGTTCCCCTCCGCCGCTTCACATGGAAATGGATCAGGCGTACATCGGCCGAACATGGTTTCCGGCGCGCCGGGCTCGGCTCCAAAAAAATTTGACTTTCCCGTCACCCAATCGGCGGAAAATGAACAGGCGATTCTCACCCCCGAGCTGCGCGCTGAAAAACAAACTCAGATGAAAGAGATCCAGCGGAAGCTGGATGAGATGGCCAAGGTCGAAGAGACACTGCTGAATGCCCGAGATCGAATCTCCGTGTCGAAGCGGAGATTAAATCAATTGCGCGAGCTCGATAATGAAGCCACTCATATTCAGGATGCTGAAACAAAAAAGTACGCCGCTTTTGCGGGAATCGAAACCGTTCGACCCGATCTGATCAAACAATATGAAACAGCCGCACAGAATAAGCAAACGGAATTAACCCAGATTGAAGAACAGAAGGAGGAGATTCAAGCCAACCTGGCGAACATGGGTGAAACCGACCTCTTTCAAGATCAAAAACTGCGTATCGGCATCGTGGTGACGGTTTGCTCCTTTTTGCTCCCCTCTTTGTGACCCTCCAGGGTCCGTTCCGTTATCTTTTCCCGATCGGGGTCCTTGCGGGAATCGGCCTTTCTCTCTTCGCTTATCTTCAATCGACCGGACGCGCCGCAGCGAAGAAGGCCCTCGAGAAAAAAATGACCGGCTTAAATGAAAAAGCCAACTCGCTGCAGCGGAAATTCGACAAAGAGCACAAGGAAACCGCCGAGCTTCTCACAAAAACCGGCTGTAAAGAGATTCAGGAGTTCAAAGATCGTCAACGCGCGTATCAGCAGCATCTTCAAA
The DNA here is from genome assembly GCA_028865235.1 of Candidatus Manganitrophus sp. Taxonomy (GTDB): domain Bacteria; phylum Nitrospirota; class Nitrospiria; order SBBL01; family Manganitrophaceae; genus Manganitrophus. The sequence continues at coordinate 270,852 of CP114561.1, read as the reverse complement.
AGAAGCGAGAGGTCATGGAAAAAAGAGAGGCTCTCTTAAAGGGTGAAACGGTCGAGGAGATCACCCAGACGATTCAAGAGGCCGAGAAAGAGGCAAAGATCCTGGAGGAAAAATTTCAGGGCTATAGCGGTTTAACCGAAGAGCTCTACCGCCTAGAAGAGTCCCTTCGCCACTCGGAGCCTGCCAAAGAGGCTCAAGCGATCGAGATGCCTGATTTGGGCCCGGTGCCGACCGCCGTGAACACAAACGCCCCTTTTTCGTTTGTTCCGACCGCCCTCTCCATCGGAAAACAAAAAAATCCTCCCTTCGCTTTGCAGCAGGCCGAACAACAAACGAACATCCTGTACGCCCTCTTTAAGCAAACACAGAACGGAAAACTCCACCTAAAAGAGGACGGCGAGATCGAGGTGAGCGGCGTCGGGATCGATCAGGTCAGTTCCGGAACGGCCGATCAGATCTTTCTCTCTTTTCTCCTGGCCGCGCTTGATCAGTTTTCGAATGTGACCTTCCCCCTTGTTTTGGATGAACCCTTCAGCATTTTGGCCCCCGCGTCGCAAGAAACCGCCCTCGAGCTGCTTCGCGGAGCTTCCAAGCGCCGGCAAATTATTCTCTTCACCGTTTATCCCTTCTCTCCCAAGGCCGCCGATCAAGCGGTGACATTGAGCGCGTCCCAGTCCAACTAACGGCCGGCTTCTTCTTATCTGTTTTACTCGATCTGCAGCTATGGTATATTCTCCTGCTCACTACATCAGGAGGAGAAATCCGATGGCGTTTTATCATCAAAAATATCGAAGGGAAGCGGTGAAGCTAAAGCCGGAGATCAAGGCTGCGGTCGTTTATGACTTTCTGGAAAAGGTCCAGGTCTATTCTGAAAAGATGATTGATGAAAAGTGGAAGGGGCTGAAAAAGAAAAAAGGGAGAGATCTGGAGGCGATGCAGAAATTGGCTCACTGGATTCAATACCATCGTTTTAACCAAATTGCCCTCGAAGAAATCAAAGAGGGAACACTCGATTCTTGGTTTAAACGCTCACGAAAATAGCCGTGGCTGTTCATCAGGCTGTTTTAATTTCGACAAGATTTTTTGATGCGCGGAAGAAAAGGGATAGTTCGATAATTCTTCCACACCGACCCATTTTTGCGCGTCGGTGTTTTTGCCTTTTCGCTCCTCGATCCGTCCGGAAAAAACATGGAGGGTCATTTTAAAATGGGTGAAGGTATGTTTTATTTTTCCCCAGGGAGCCCATTGATCGACCGTCCATGGAATTTCTTTCTGAAGCGTTCCTTTTATCTTTTTCTCGAATCCACCTGCCCTTCCATCTAACTCGACCCGTCCTCCGGGAAACTCCCACAACCCTCCAAGAAGGCCTTTCGCAGGGCGCCGTCGAATCAACACCTTCTCTTTCCGAAACACAATCCCGGCCACATAGTCCCTTTCAGGTATGATTTTTCCCGCCCCCTTGATCGGCAGTTTTTCCTGGACCCCCTTTTCCCGGGCCTTGCATCGATTGCGCACAGGACACAAGGGGCAGCGAGGCTCCGCCGGCGTGCAGAGGGTCGCCCCCAAATCCATGACGGCTTGCGTGTAGTCGTCGGCTCCTTTGCGGGGGAGAAGTTTTTCGGAATAGTCCCAGAGTTGTTCCTCGATCTCCTTTTTCTTGGGATCTTCTTCAATACAGAAATAGCGGCAGAGAACACGCTTCACATTGCCGTCCAAAATCGGATATCTTTGGCCCAGGGAGAGGGTCGCAATCGCCCCCGCCGTCGATCGGCCGATTCCCGGAAGGGAGAGAATCTCCTCGAACCGGGAGGGAAATTTTCCGCCGAAGCGGATCATGATCTCGTTCGCCGCCCGATGCAGATGTCTTGCCCGCGCGTAATATCCGAGCCCCTCCCACGCTTTTAAAACGTTGTCGGGGGAGGCCGAGGCAAGATCGCGGATCGCGGGAAAACTCGAAAGAAATCGCTCGTAATAGGGAAGGACCGTTACGACCTGGGTCTGCTGCAGCATGATCTCGGAAACCCAGATCGCATAGGGATCGGTCGTTCGCCGCCAGGGGAGATCGCGTCCATGGACACGATACCACTTCAAAAGATTCCGCGTGAAAAAACCAATTTCGTCTTGATCAATGACCTTAGACATCAATCGTTTGGAGTCAATAAAGGTGGGTTATACTGGGGATAAAACCGTTCGCTTTACTTTTGGAGAATCTCTTTGATTTTTTCAACGACTTTATTGGGAGTGGTGGTCGCTTTTACCAGAAAATCGCTTGCCCCGGCTTGAAGCGCTTTGCTGATCTCTTCGCTCGCACCCTTGGCGGAAAAAACAATCACCGGGATACTTTGAAGATTGGGATTGGCTTTGACCGTCTGAAGCACTTTAAATCCGTCCATAATCGGCATCATCAGATCAAGAAGGATCAGGTCGGGTTTATCGGTCGTGAGGGCCTTCAACGCCTCCACCCCGTTATTTGCGACAGAGGTGATGTATCCGGCTGAGAGGAGTTTGTTCTTGTATGCCTTCTGATAGAACTCGGTGTCGTCCACAATCAGAACTTTCTCCTTCATCCGGAAAATCCTCCCATCGTGTGTGAAACCCGCTGTTGGATCTCATGCTTCAGCTCTTGAATTTCCCTCTCAAGCCGTTCCAGCCTTTCCGCAATCGGGTCGGGCAAATTGGTATGGTCGAGTACCCCTTCTTCCTGCCGGCGATGGATGATCTTTCCTGGAATGCCGACGACCGTCGCATGGTCCGGAACCGACTTCAGCACGACCGAATTCGCGCCGACCCGGACGTGATTCCCAAGAACGATCGCCCCCAAAACTTTCGCCCCGGCGCCGACAATGACATTGTTCCCCAACGTCGGGTGGCGCTTCCCCGGCTCCTGGCCGGTCCCCCCGAGGGTCACCCCTTGATAAAGGGTGACATTGTCGCCGATTTCCGCCGTCTCACCGATGACGACCCCCATCCCATGGTCGATGAAAAAAGCGCGTCCGATGGTGGCGCCCGGGTGGATTTCGATACCGGTGATGAATCGAGAAAAGTGAGAGACCAGCCGGGGAATCACCGGCACGTTTTTCCGCCAGAGAAAATGGGCGATTCGATGAAGGAGTGTCGCATGAAAGCCGGAATACGTCAATAAGATTTCGACAATGTTCCGGGCGGCAGGATCCCTCTCGAAAATAGTTTGAATATCTTCTTTAATTTCTTTCAACATTCTTTAAACCAGTTTCCTTTCTTTCAATTGTCATCGTCACCCGCGCCGTTCGATGAGGCAAACCGCTTGCGCGGCGATTCCTTCTCCCCGCCCGATGAAACCGATCTTTTCATTGGTCGTCGCCTTGATGCTCACCGCGGACGGATCGATCGAAAGGGGGCGGCTGATGTTCACCTTCATCGGATCGACAAAAGGAGCAACCTTCGGTTTTTCGGCAATGATGACGGAGTCAATATTGACGACCTGATAACCCTTTTGTAACAGAATCATTGCCACCTCTTCTAAAAGCCGGAGGCTCGAGATCCCCTTCCACTTCGGGTCCCCTTCCGGAAAGTGCCGACCCAGGTCTCCTTCTCCAACGGCCCCGAGGAGAGCATCGCAGATCGCATGGAGCAGGACATCGGCATCCGAATATCCCTTGAGCCCCTTCTCGAAAGGAATCTCGACCCCCCCCAGAATGCAGGGAAATCCTTCGACGAGTCGGTGAACATCGTACCCGATGCCGATTCGGATCATCGATGGAGCCTGCTTCCGCGCGCCCGAAGGAAGATTTCGGCCGTCTCCAGATCGGGAGGGAGGGTGATCTTGATGTTCTCGATCGATCCCTCCACACAGCGAATCGGCACCCCCCGCCTTTCAACCAGCATCGCCTCGTCGGTTGCTTCGAACCCCGCCTGCGCCGCGCTCCGGTACGCGTCCAGGAGGATTCCCAATCGGAAGACCTGCGGCGTCTGCATCGCCCAGACATTTTCCCTCGGAAGGCTCCTTAGGATCATTTTATCAGAAGAAACCTGTTTCAGCGAGTCGGTGACCCGAAGCGCCGCAACCGCGCTTCCCTCCGCTTTGGCCGCCTCAATCACCTTTTCGATTAATTGCGGGGTGACCAGCGGCCGGACACCGTCATGAACCACGATCAGGTCGTTCTGATCGCTCCATTCTTCCAGATAGGAGATCCCCGCCCAAACAGAATCTTGGCGTCGTTCCCCTCCCGGAAGAATCTTCGTCACCTTTGTCAGCGAATGATCCGAAACGAGACGCTCGAAGAAGGAGAGATCTTCTTTAGAAGTAATGCAGACAATCTCATCAATGAGGGAAGCATCTTGAAAAGCGGTGAGGGTGTGGACGGCCACAGGGATACCCTGGAGCGCCAGAAACTGTTTCTTTATTTTGCCTCCCAGCCGCGTTCCCCGACCGGCGGCAGGAATCACCGCATGGATCATCAGTTGGCTCTCACCGCCTGGTACTCCTCGCGCTCCGGCTCTTCACGGACGCGGGTAAAGATCATCCTCCCGGCCGTGGTTTGTAACACGCTGGTGACGACGACATCGATATTCTTTCCAATCCACTTCTTCGCCTCATCCACAACAATCATCGTGCCGTCATCCAGGTAAGCGATCCCCTGTCCCGATTCTTTTCCCTCCTTTAGGACGAAAACCCGCATCGTCTCGCCGGGGAGCACCACCGGTTTTAAGGCGTTACAGAGTTGGTTGATGTTCAAAACTCGAACCCCTTGAAGTTCCGCAACTTTGTTTAGATTGAGATCGTTGGTTACCACTTTTGCCGACATCCGTTTTCCAAGGGCGACGATTTTCGAATCGACATCTTTGATCGAAGGGAAATCATCATCCACGATCCGGACGTCGATATCGACCATTTTTTGGATGCGATGGAGGATATCGAGTCCCCGGCGGCCCCGGGCCCGCTTTAAGGAGTCGGATGAATCGGCAATATGCTGAAGCTCATGCAGAATAAACTGGGGAATGATGTACGTTCCCTCCAGAAAACCGGTTTCGCAAAGATCGGCAATCCGGCCGTCGATAATGACGCTGGTATCCAAGATCTTGCTGTTCGATGCGGCGGGGGGGTCGGCCTGGCGTTTTGCAGGAAGCAGCAGACCCGGATCTTTCTCAACTTTGAGCGCGAGCACCAGCCCCATATAGGAAAAAAAGAGAAGAGAGAATCCCTTCCAGAGCAAAAATAAAGAGGGGTTGGAAGAGAAGACCGGATCGAGCATGAGGTTGAGGAGACCGCTTGATAGGACCCCGACGATCAACCCGAAACAGCCCCAGAAAAGCCTTTTGACCGCGGCTTTTTCCAAATAGAGACCGAAAGCGACCAATCCTCCTCCGAGCGTCAGCCCGATCAGGGCGCCCCAGAAAACATCCCCTTCTGCGACAAGTCGAGAGGCGACCGAATAACCGGTAAGGGTACTGAGCAGAATAAAAAAGGCATGTATTGCGTAGTTTCCCACCATCATAGCCGCCCCTCCACCCGTTTGGTGAAACAAGAGTCGATTGCGCCATCATCATTACTCGAATGAGTTCTCTGAAATCCGGTTTAACGGTATTTATAGAGATACGTTCTCCGCCGATGATTTAAGTAATCAAGGAGCAATCGTGACGAACATGGTTCTTCCCTGTCGGTTAATGAGAAGCAAAACCGCTTCATCCTTTCCGATTTTTGAGATCAGTTCATCATAATTATCCGTGTCTCGGACAGGTTTGCGGTTGACCTCCATGATCAGATCGCCGCGTTGCAGCCCGACCTCGTCCGCAACACTTCCCGGATCGACCCGGGTGATGACCACCCCTTTGTCGTTTCGATTCAAGCCGAGTTGTCTCGCTACCTCGGGGGTCAGGTTCCGGACCTCGATTCCGGCAAGAGCCGTGCTGGTCGCTTCCGGGTCCGGTTCCACATCGCCGCTTCCGGCGATATCTTTCGGCTGCTCCTCGATCGTAACCTCTAACTCTTTCTCCTTCTTATCACGAACCACACGCACCTTGGCCTTGGTCCCGACGCCGGTTTTTGCCACCAAATTTCTGAGCTGCGTCGAATTCTCGACCACTTGACCGTTAAACTGAACGACCACATCCCCCCGATGGAAGCCGGCCTTTTCTGCAGGGCTATTGGGAAGGACATCGCTGACGAGGGCTCCCTTGGACTCTTTGAGGCCGAACTCCTTGGCGAGCTGCTGCGTCACCTCTTGGATCGAGACCCCCAGCCAGCCGCGGACCACCTTGCCGTCTTTCGCCAAACTCTCCATGATCGATCTCGCCATGTTGCTCGGAACGGCGAAGCCGATCCCCATGTAGCCGCCGCTCTGGGTGAAAATGGCCGTATTGATCCCAACCAATTCTCCATGCGTGTTGACCATCGCCCCCCCCGAGTTGCCGGGGTTGATGGCGGCGTCGGTTTGGATGAAGTCTTCATAATCGGCGATGCCGACGTTGGCGCGCCCGACCGCCGAGACGATCCCCATCGTCACCGTCTGGTTCAGCCCGAACGGATTGCCGATCGCCAAGACATACTCCCCCACCTGCAGCTTGTCCGAATCTCCCCAGGAAACGGTGGGAAGCTCTTTTGCATCGATTCGGATGACGGCAAGGTCGGTCTTCGGATCGCTGCCGATCAGTTTGCCCTTGAACTCCCGCTTGTCTCCCAGCACCACTTTGATTTCATCCGCCTTCTCCACGACATGATTGTTCGTGAGGATCAGGCCGTTCGGGTCGACGATCACCCCCGATCCCAAGCTCTGCGCGCGCCGTTCGCGCGGCTGGCCGCGACGGGGAGGCTCATCGCCGAAGAATCGTTTGAAGAAGGGATCGTCAAACGGGAAACCGGGCGCCTCTTCCCCGCGATTGACCACCCGCGTGGTCGCGATGTTGACCACCGCGGGTGTCACCGATTTGGAGATTTCAACAAAGGTCTGTTCGGCTTGGCTGATGGCGGGGGGTTTCGATTTTTGAGGATCGTTGACCGCCGCCCCGAATGGAAGAAGACGAAACTCGGAGACAAGCGTAATTCCGATGACGATTCCAAGAATAATTAAAAAAATGGAAAACACAAGCCGTTTCGGCCGTATTTCATGATGAACATCTGACATTCATTTCCCCCGGTGTGTACCGCAATTAATGAAGAAGCGACTTAACAATTTTCCGACGCCCTTCATGAAGATGGATAAAGATGAATGAATTATTTTTTCATTTGGTGTATGTTGGCGCATTATACTATAGCTGTCTTCGGAAAGTAAAGTTATTGAACTATCAATGAGATAAAGAGACTGAGGGCGATTGAAGAGATCAGACAAAAAGCGCAATGTCCGAGGGGAACCTAAGTTGGAACATCCAAGGGGAAAACAGACCTCTCGGAAGGGAACAGAGGGTCATGGGATTTCCGCCGATTGGATTGAAAAGGGACGGCGGTTGATTTGGCACCCCTTCACCCAAATGAAGGAATGGGAGAAAGAGGTCCCGACGATTATTGACCGGGGAAAAGGGGTCACCCTAATCGACGCCGAAGGAAAGCGATACCTCGACGGCGTCTCTTCCCTTTGGGTCAACATCCACGGCCATCGCAAAAAAGAGATCGATGAAGCGCTGATCGATCAAATTAAACGGATTTCCCATTCCACCCTTCTCGGTCTCACCAACTTCCCGGCGATCGAATTGGCTGAGAGGCTCCTGAACATCGCCCCCCCGGCCTGACAAAGGTCTTTTACTCCGACAACGGGTCGACCGCCGTCGAGGTGGCGATCAAGCTCGCCTACGGTTTCTGGCAACGACGCGGAGGGCTCTATCGAAAAAAGAGCAAATTCATCTCTTTCAAAAGCGCCTACCATGGCGATACGATCGGGGCGGTCAGCGTCGGAGGAATCGATCTCTTCCACCGAGCGTACGCCCCCCTTTTGTTTGAAACGATCAAGGTCCCCTCCCCCACCTGCTACCGATGCCCTCTCTCTTTGACCGTTCCTTCTTGCGGCATGGCTTGTATTGAAGAGGTCGAAAAAACGATCAAGCGTCATCGCCGGGAGCTGGCCGGCCTCATCATCGAGCCGCTCGTTCAAGCGGCGGCGGGGATCTTGACCTCTCCTCCCGGATATCTGAAGCGGATCAGGGCGCTCTGCAACAAATACGACCTGTTGATGATTGCCGACGAAGTGGCGACCGGGTTCGGCCGGACCGGCCGGATGTTTGGGTGCGAGCAGGAGGGGGTCACCCCCGATTTGATGGCGATTTCCAAAGGGATCACGGGAGGGTACCTCCCGCTGGCGGCCACCCTGACGACGCAACCGATTTACGAGGCCTACCTGGGGGAATATGCCGAATTCAAGACCTTCTTCCACGGACACAGCTACACGGGAAACCCGCTCGGCTGCGCCGCCGCGATCGCCAATCTGAAAATATTCGAAAAAGAGAAAGTGCTCGATCGGCTCCGGCCGAAAATCGCATTCGTCAAAAAACGACTCGATCCCTGGAAGCGCTGGGCGCATGTCGGGGAGATCCGCCAGGCCGGCTTGATGGTCGGGATTGAATTGGTTGCGGATAAAAAAGAGAAGACCCCCTACCCGATCGAATGGCGGGTCGGCGCGCAGGTCTGCCGCCGCGCAAAGGAAAGGGGGGTGCTTCTCCGGCCGCTCGGCAACGTGATCGTTTTGATGCCCCCTTTGTCGATTTCGATTCGGGAGCTGGAAAGACTGATTCGAATCGTCGGTGAAGAGATCAAGCGGGTGACGTCTGAAATTAAGTAGAGGAGGTTTTCTCTTTTTGCCAGCGTTGGTATGTTTTTAAATAACCTTCGAGGATCTTGTTCGGATCCCACTGGAGCATTTTGGCATATTGGTGAATGTAGCTGCGGAGGTAGACCTCGGCCGGAAGGGTCCGGAAATTATCCTCCTCGATGCTAAGGAGATAGGTGAGATTGATCCGGGTCCGGTCGGCGATTTCCTGAAGAGAGACCCCTTGCCGCTCCCGCATCCCTTTGAGCGTCTTTCCGGTGATCTCCCCGGAAAGCGCCTCCTCCTGGGAAGGGGCGGCCGGCGCCTCTTGAGCGGAAGAGGCGATCCGCTGCGCAACCTCCTCGACCGCCTGCGCCAGCGATTCATCATATTTTCTTTTTTTTTCCTGATCGATGAGTGTCTGGTAGGCTTCTTCGATTTTCTTAAAGATTAATTCCCGGTCGCCTTGATCGAAAAGTGAATAAGATGCGATGGAATCGCTCCCATAGGTCTTCTTCGCCAATTCGTAAGCCTTTTGAATCTCTCCCCACGTCGCCCGATACGGTATCTCAAGGATCTCGTAGTAATTCTGATCTGAAAATCTCTTCATACTCAATTGGTTGCTGGTGACCGCCCCATTTTATGGCTATTGGTTTACAATCGAGTTTAACTTCAACTCTTCTTTTTTCATCAGATTTGAAACGGTTCGCTCCAAACAACGGGCGGCACTCGAATAGGGAAATTCAAGCAGCAACGGACGCTTCTTTTTCGTCGCCTGCCAGACATGGTCATCGTATTCGATGTATCCCGCATAATCAACCTTGATCCCGAAATATTTTCCGCAAGAACTCCGCATCGAAAAGCCGAGGGTCATGTCGTCCTTGGAGCGAACCTGATTGACGACGATTTTCGGGGCGAAGGTATAAACCGCCTCTTTCAGCTTCTGCCCCGCCTTTTCATTCATCGCTGCGACCTGATCGATCAGATCGTGCGGCGTTCGGATTCCCCGCTCGTTTTTCTCATCCATGGCGAGGGTGATCATCTCTTTTACTTCGGGATCTCGGGCGATTTTCTTAAATCGGCGATAAAAGGCGCTTTTGATAAACCGGTAGACATTTTCGATGGAGGTCGGCTCGGGGATGACGCTGAGGATCCCCGTATCGGCGCTCAGGAAAAAATCGAGGTTCGTAAAAGAGGTTCCCGCCCCCAGGTCGAGGATGATATATTCGAAGTTCAACTCATGAATCTGGCGGATCAACCGCATTTTCTGGCTGTGTTTCGGATTGGCGATCTCCAGATAATCTTGAGCGCCGGAGATCAGGGCCAGGTTCGGGATTTCCGTTTGTGTCAGGACACTTTCGATATTTCTGATTTTCCCCTGGATAAAGTCGGAAAGGGTCGTCCCGGGGGTGACGCCGAGGCAGGTGTGAAGGTTGGCGCACCCCAGGTCGGCATCGACCAGAAGGACCCGCTTTCCCATCCTGGTCAGGGCGATCCCCAGGTTTGCGGCCAAGAAGCTCTTTCCGGTCCCCCCTTTCCCCCTCCGACCGCCCAGATTTCCTTTTTAGGGGTTTGGAGACCGCTGAATAAACCGATATTTTCCATCATGGCCGTCACAATTCCCGTTCGCTTGCGCCCGATTCAGAGTCAGAAAATGGAGATCCATATTTTTCGGTAGATTGCTTTTTGAGAACAGTTGTTATCATTATATCAAACCGGTCCTGTTTTCAACTAAAATTATGGTATTATTTCTAAAATTCGGAGTCGAGTCGAAGATGATTATTCAAAGAAATAGATTGTTTCGTCTGGGTGTCGTATTGATCCTTCTGGTATTTCCCCTCACCCTTCTTGCAGCGGATCTGTTTCAAGAGGACTTTTCTGCGGGTCTCGATAAAGAGGGGCTCCCGAAGGGGTGGGAGCTCAAGCAATGGTTCGGAAACACGCGAAAGATCGAGACGGTCGAAGAAGCGGGGGTCACGGCGCTCCGTCTGGTCAGCGACGGCAACAGCTTCGGCGTCTACCGGGAGAAGGAGCTCAATCCAAAGAAGACCCCGATTCTTTCCTGGCAGTGGAAGGTGACCCGGCTGCCGGAAGGGGCCGATGTCCGGGACAAGAAAAAAGACGATCAAGCCGCCCAGATGTATGTGATGTTTCCCCGATTCCCCAAGATGGTCAATACCCGGCTGGTCGGTTATATCTGGGAGACCAGCGCCCCCAAGATGGACAAAATCACCAGCCGGAAATCGTCGAACACCCGCTACATCGTTCTCCAAAGCGGTCCCGAAAATCTGGGCAAATGGGTGACGGAGACGAGAAATGTCTATGAAGATTATAAAACCCTCTTCGGGGAAGAGCCTCCCGAGATCGGGGGGATCACCATCATGATCGATTCGGACGATACCCACTCTTCCGCCGAGAGCTACTTTACCGATATCCGAATTGGAAAAGAAGAATAACCCCGCCGGAACAGCTATCCCCTCCCTTTCGCTCGCCAAAGTTCTGTTGATCGTCAATCCGGCGGCCGGATCTCGCGTGAAGAGAAAAAGCTCGGCCGGATCATCGAACATCTCCGCCAAGCGGCCTCCTCTCTCGAGATTATCTACACCACCGCCGTCCGGGACGCCACGCGGCTCATCAAGGAGAAACGAACGGAAGGATGGACCCTTTTCCTCTGCGCGGGAGGAGACGGCACGATCAACGAGGTCGTGAACGGGATGATCGATGAAGACGATCCCGCATCGGATCAAATTCCTTCTCCCCCGCTCGGAATTCTACCGACCGGAACCGGAAACGGACTGGCGCGCGAGATCGGCCTTCCGCTCGATCCCTGGAAGGCGTACCAGGCCCTTCTGACCGGAACGGCCAAACCGATTTTCTCGGCAGAGTGACTTGGCAGGAAAATCCTTCGGGAGCCAAGGCGCATCGTTACTTTGTTCTCCTGGCCGGCGCCGGCTTCGACGGGTATGTCAGCGGCTGGGTCGAGCGGCGCAGCGGCCTGCTTCGAAAAATCCCGAAGCTCTGGGTCTATTTCATTCTCGGTTTTATCGGCCTCTTCACCTATCGTTATCCGACCCTTCGTTTTACAGCCGACGGCGCTTCTTATACCGGCTCGACGGGGGTCGTCGCGCGGGCAAGGCTGATCGCGGGCCCATTCATCTTTTCACCCTTATCGGATCTCCGTTCTCGCTCGCTCATCCTCTGTCTCGTCAAACCGACCGGTCCGCTCGGATATTTCGGCATGCTCCCTCCCCTTCTGTTGCGAAGGAAGCCGGGAAAGGACGTTCAATATGTTGAAGGAAGGGTGATTGAAGCGGCGGGAGAAGGGATCATTCATGCAGATGGGGAAACGATCGGATCTCTTCCGGCGAGGTTTACACAATCGGAGAAACCGATTTTTCTGGTTTATCCAAAATAGGCCGAAGAAAACCGAATCCGCTGAAGAGCGCGTTAATCTGGAGGATCAATCTGATTGATCGTCAAGACGGAAGCCCCCCCTTTTTCATCTCTTCGACTGCTTTTTCGCTGTCGCCGGGTTGGACGTCGACCCCGCGTGAGGCATCCTTCAAAAAGACCGTCTCGAACCCCGCTTTAAGCGCATCCAGGACGGTGCTCTTCACGCAATAATCGGTGGCGAGGCCTCCGACAAAGAGCCGTTCAACCTGCTGCCGCCGGAGCCGTTCCGCCAGATCGGTTCCTTGAAAGCCGGAGTATGCTTCTCTGTCGGGATCGGTTCCTTTTAAGATCATCGTCACGTTCCTCGGGAGGGACAAACGGGGGTGAAATTCGGCCCCCTTTGTTCCTTGCACGCAATGCGGCGGCCAGGGGCCGCCGCGCGCTTTAAAAGAGAGATGATTTTCCGGGTGCCAATCGCGCGTCGCATAAATCGGCGCGCCGGATCTTGAAAAGAGATCGGCATACCGGTTTAGAATGGGAGCCACCGAATCTCCCGCGGGAACCGCCAGCGCGCCTCCCGGACAAAAGTCGTTCTGAACGTCTACCACGATCAATGCGGTTTTGCCGGCGATCTTCATTCGCTTTCCCCTTCACTCGAAATTATATAAAATCCAAGGGAGAGGGGCAACGGATTTTCAAGCCTTGATTTTTCGGTAAGTGTCGATATAATGAATTATCTGTTTTAAATTATACTCAAACAGGGCTATGAGAAATCAATGTTTGAGAAACATCATCGACTCCTGTTGAGATACGGCCTGGGGCCGCTGGTCTTGATGGTCGCCCTCCTCCTTAAAGAATGGACGGGCGCCGCATTCAGTGGGCAAGGGGCTTTCCTCCTTCTTTTTGTCCCGGTCCTCATCAGCGCCTGGCGCGGCGGGCCGGGACCCGCCCTCATAACGACTTTCCTGGCCGCCGCCGCGTCCGATTATTTTTTCCTCCCTCCCCTCCACTCCTTTGGACGATTCGACCGGAGCACCCTGACCCAGTTCAGCCTCTTCATTCTCGAAGGGATCGCGATCAGCTTCTTGGCTGCGGCCGTGCATTCGTCCAAACGGCGCGTCGATCGGACGGCTCCATCGGAAAAGTGAATCCGGAACTGCAGCATCAGATCGCCGAAAAGAACCGGACGGAAGAGCAGCTCCGAAAGAGCGAGCATCAACTCGCCGTGGCGCAGGAGATCGCCTCCCTCGGAAGTTGGGAGTGGGATATTCGAGAAAACAAGGTGACCTGGTCGGATGAGCTCTACCGAATCTACGGTCTCACCCCCCAGTTTTCAGAAATGACTTATGAAACATTCCTCGATCGTGTGCACCCGGACGACCGCTCCCGCACGCAGGAAATGATCAGACGGGCGCTCTCCGACCTACCGTCGTTCAGCTTTTCTCACCGGATTATTCGTCCCGACGGCGCCGTCCGGACGCTTCAAGCGCGGGGGGAGGTGGATCGCGGCCCGGACGGCCAACCGATAAAAATGATCGGCACCGGGCAGGACATTACGGAGCGGAGCGAGGCGGAAGAGGAGTTGCGGCGCGCGGAAGACTTTCTCAACTCCATCGTCGAAAACCTTCCGAACATGATTTTCGTGAAAGAGGCGCAGGAGCTTCGGTTCGTGCGATTCAACAAAGCCGGCGAAGCGCTGTTGGGCTACCCCAGAGAGGATTTGATCGGAAAAAACGACTATGATTTTTTTCCAAAAGATCAGGCCGATTTTTTCGTCTCTAAAGACCGCCAGGTCCTCAATGAGGGCCGTCTGGTCGATATTCCGGAAGAGCCGATCCAGACAAGGCGCCTCGGCATGAGGATTCTGCATACCAAGAAGATCCCCCTCTACGACAAAGAAGGAAAACCGCTCTACCTCTTGGGCATCTCCGAGGATATCACCGAGCGAAAGAAGGCCGAGGAAGAGCGGGAGCAACTGGTCCGAGAGCAGACGGCGCGCATCGAAGCCGAAGCGGCCCAAGAGCGCCTGACTTTTCTTTCCGAGGCCGGGGCGCTGCTGACCTCCTCCCTCGAATACGAGGCGATCCTCACCCGCCTGGCCGAGTTGGCCGTTCCCCGCCTGGCCGACGGGTGCACCGTCAGCATCGTCGAGAAGGATGGATCGATCCATCCCGTCGCGTTGTCTCATGTCGATCCGGAAAAGGCGAAACGGCTCCAGGAGATCCAGGAGCGTTATCCGATCGATCCGAATCAGGCCGAGGGGGTGTCGGAGGTGCTGCGGTCGGGCCGTCCTGAGATCTACACGGAAATTTCCGACGCGAATCTGGCCGGATCCGCCCGGGATGAAGCCCATCTTCGACTGCTGCGGGAGATCGGGCCTCGATCGGTCATGATCGTTCCGCTCATTATCCAGAGTCGTCCGATCGGGGCGATGACTTTCCTCTCCGCCGAGTCGGGCCGCATCTACAGCCCGAAGGATCTCGCCCTGGCGCAGGATCTTGCCCGGCGGGCCGCCCTCGCCATCGAGAATGCGCGCCTTTACCGGCAAGCCCAGGAGGCGAACCACGCCAAGGACGAATTTCTGGCGGTGGTCTCCCATGAGCTTCGGACCCCCCTCAATGCTATTTTGGGATGGTCCCACATTATGCAAGGAGAGACGCTCGACGCGGAGACGAACCGCCGCGCCCTGGAATCGATTTCAAGAAACGCAACGTCGCAAGCGCAGCTGATCGAGGACCTTCTCGACGTTTCCAGGATCATTACCGGAAAACTCCACATGGAGGCGCGCCAAATCGAGGTCGCCCCGGTTCTCCGCGCGGCCATCGATTCGGTTCAGCCCGCCGCCGACGCGAAAGGGATTTCCATCACATCGCGCCTCTCCGATCCGTCGCTCTCCGTCTTGGGAGATCCCGATCGGCTTCAACAGGTCATTTGGAATCTAATCTCCAACGCAATCAAATTCACCCCCCGGCAAGGGAGCGTTTCCATTGAGGCGGATCAAATCGATCCCGATGTCCAAATCCGCGTTCGCGATACCGGAATAGGGATCGCTCCCGATTTTCTTCCTTATGTGTTCGATCGATTCCGGCAGGCCGACTCCTCGAGCACCCGCACGCATAGCGGCCTCGGCCTGGGTCTGGCGATCGTCCGCCATCTTGTCGAACTCCACGGAGGAACGGTCTCCGCGGAGAGCCCCGGAAAAGGAAAAGGGGCCACCTTCACCGTTAAATTGCCCGGCCGGCCGGTCCGGGTGAAAGAGGAGATGCGGCGGCTTCCCGCCGCGATGCAGCCCGGCGGCCCGGAGAAGCGTCCGGTCCTGCGCCGTGGTTTACGGGTGTTGGTTGTGGACGATGAAGCGGACGCGCGCGATCTGGTGATGACGACCCTCAGACAGTGTCAGGCGGAGGTCACGGCGGTCGGATCGGTGAAAGAAGCGATGAGAGTCTTTGCGGAAGCGCGCCCCGATATCTTGGTGAGCGATATCGCCATGCCCGAAGAAGACGGATACGACCTGATTCGGAAAATCCGGGCGCTGGCGCCGGAGCAAGGGGGAATATTCCCGCCTTGGCCCTGACGGCCTATTCAAGAACGGAAGACGGCAAGAAAATTCTTTCGGCAGGCTTCCAGACCCATCTTTCGAAACCGGTCCAACCGGCGCAGCTCGCGGCCGCCGTTGCCAAGCTCGACGGAAAAGAAAGATGAGCGCTCTCCGCCTCTCTCGAACCGACCGCGATGATTTTTACCTGACATGGAGCCGGAGCTAGAGACGTTTTCCCTCGGCTAATATTTTCGTCGCTTCTTCGGCGGGAAGGGGTTTGCTGAAGAGATATCCCTGCACCTCGTCACATCCGATGGAACGCAAAAAAGCGAGCTGTTCCTGCGTCTCCACCCCTTCTGCAATCGTTTTCAGCTGCAAGGTGTGACCGAGGACGACAATCGCATTGGTGATGGCGGCATCGTCCGGATCTTTCACGATGTCGCGGACAAACGATTGATCGATCTTCAGCTTGTTCACCGGGAACCGTTTCAGATAGTTGAGGGAGGAGTAACCGGTGCCGAAATCGTCGATTGAAATGGCG
Source organism: Candidatus Manganitrophus sp. (assembly GCA_028865235.1). Classification (GTDB taxonomy): domain Bacteria; phylum Nitrospirota; class Nitrospiria; order SBBL01; family Manganitrophaceae; genus Manganitrophus. The sequence continues at coordinate 254,669 of CP114561.1, read as the reverse complement.
ATTCCAAGTTGGTGGAATTCATCCAACGCCGTGACCGTCACGTCGGTGCTTTTCATGATCGTCCCTTCCGTCAGCTCGAGCTCAAGGTAATGCGGCTCGAGTCCGGTCTCTCGAAGGGTGGCGACGACCCCCTTTCGAAAATCTTTCTCGTAAAACTGACGCGCCGAGAGGTTGACCGCCATCCGGATCGGCCTCAACCCCAGTTCCTGCCACTTTTTATTTTGCCGGCACGCTGTTTTCAACACCCATTCGCTGATTGGAACGATGAGGCCGGTCTCCTCGGCGAGCGGGATAAATTGAGCGGGGGAGACCATTCCAAGGTCGGGGTGTCGCCAACGGATCAACGCCTCCATTCCGACGATTTCTCCGGTGGCCAAGGAGACGAAAGGTTGAAAATGAAGCAAAAATTCATTCCGTTCCAACGCATGCCTCAAATTGGTCTCAAGGGCGAGTCGCTCCAGAGCCTTTACATTCATGTTCGGGGAGAAGTGTTGATAGTTATTTCGCCCCTGCTCTTTGGCTTTGTACATGGCGGTATCGGCATTCTTTAGAAGGGTCTCGGCGTCTCGACCGTCGTTCGGAAAGAGGCTGATCCCGATGCTGACGGTAATGAAAAGCTCATGCTCTTTGAGCAAAAAAGGCTTGGAGAGGGCGTCCAAAATCTTTTGGCAGACCTTGGCGACATCTTCGGCCTTGGCCACGTCGTCCAGAATGATCACGAACTCGTCCCCGCCGAGGCGGGCCACGGTATCCCCGCTGCGGAGAAGAAGCTCCAACCGCTTTGCGACCTCTTGCAGAAGCAGATCGCCGACGGCATGCCCCAACGTGTCGTTGATCACTTTGAATCGATCCAAATCGAGGAAGAGAACCGCCACCAGCCGGTTCCGCCACGCCACCCGGGAGATCGCCTGTCCAAGTCGGTCGTGGAAAAGGGTCCGGTTCGGCAGAGTCGTCAGCGCGTCGTGGCTGGCGAGATAGTTCAGCCGTTCGACCGACTTCTTTCGCTCCGTGATGTCTTGCGCCACACAGATGATTCCTTCGATCTTTCCCTGATTGTTCTGCATGACGGAGCCGGAGAAGAAGACGGGAATCGATTGTCCGGATTTCGAGAGATACGCCGTTTCGATGTTGTTGAGGAACCCTTTCTCCATCGGCGCCTTCAGCGCCATCACCATCGTGAGAAGGTCGTCCGGGAAGATCAGGCCGACCGGTTGGTCGATGAGCTCTTTCTCTGTAAACCCAAGCAGATCGAGCGTCGCCTTGTTGACCCTTTCGATCAATCCTTCCGTATTGATCACGATCAAGCTATTGGTCATGTTCTCGATGATGGAATCGACATAGTTTTTATCGACCAATTGATCTCGCTGTTTTTTCAGGTCCTCGATCATTCGGTTGAAAGTCAGGGTGAGCGATCCGATCTCGTCTTTTGAAAGCGGTTTTGCTTTGCCTTCGAAATCTCCTTGTGCGACGCGGCTTGCGATTTGGGAGATCTCCAGAATTGGATTGGTCAGCGTTCGCGTAACGAAGACAGAGATGGTCAGGACAAGGACTCCGACCCCGAGCACGACGGTCAAGATGGTCCACTTCATTTGTTGTATCGGTTCGAAAGCGGCCTCAAGATCTCTGACGACCAGGACGCTCCAACCGAGCCCCTGAAAATCGCGATAACCTTTTGAATAGTCATAGCCGATGAGAGACGCTCTCCCCTCTTCGTCATTCTCGATCAAATATCCCCTTCCCTTTCGGATGGCCGACGCGGCCGATTGCAACTTGAACTCGACCAGGTTCCGTTTAAAGAGAATCTCCTGCTCGACCTCGGGAGCGGAAATGACCAAGCCGTCTCCGCGAATGAGCAGCAGACGCGGCGATCCCTTTTCCCCTTGGACCACCTGGGTCATCTTGGCGAGCTCATCCGCCTTCCATCTTCCGGTGAGGACGCCGATCACCTTCTCTTTTTCCGATTTCGATCGGATCGGAAAGGCGAAGGTCACCCCCCATCCCTTCTCGGTGTCCTCCTCGTGGATATCTTGAATGGCCCCCTCCCCTCGGATCGCTTTCATGAAGAGATTTTCTTGGTTGAATTCCGAGCCGATCCGGTCCGGACGGCTGGAAGCGATGATGGTTCCATCCGTATTGAGAACATGGATCGAGGAGAAAGAGCCGTACTCTTTCGACAATCGGATCAGGAAGGAGGAGATCCTTCCGTCCAGATCGCCCGTGATCACCTCTTCCATGAGATCCAGTTCGGCCCACGTTTTTACATTGCGATGGACATCGTAGAGACTGCGGTCCACCTTGTCGATCGTTTGATTCGCAATCTGTTGGAAGCTTCCCCCGAGGCTTTGCATGATGGCGGTTTGACCGGTTTTGTAAGCGAAGGCGCCGATGAGGACCAGTGGGATCAGGGAGAAGGTGAGAAAAATAAGGGTCGTCTTTGTCCGAATCTTCATAATGCCTTTTCAGCGGCTACCGATCGGTGAGAGAGTAGCCCGGTTCCCCCGGCCGTTTTCCGTCGATAGAAAGCGCCTTGACGCTGTCATCCGTTTCCGCGGCATCAATGTACCCGATCGACATTGGAGAACGGCTGATGAAACGCTTCATCGCACCGTTGGAGCTGAGCGTTTTGGGAAACGAGGAGATCTCTCCCCTGAACATCTTGGCCAGCCAAAATTTCTTCAGCGCTTCAGGGTCCATTTTGTAGATTTTCCGGAGGACGATTTCTTTTTCAACGCTCCCGGTTTCCTGCATCAGGAAATAAATTTTCTTCCGCTGATCCCAATATTGTTTTTCCTGTTTGAAAATCCGGACCAACTCTTCCGACGAAAGATCATCGATCGGATTCTCTTTGTTCACGATGACGGCCAGCTCTAAACCATACGCGCCGGCGCACAGGGTGGAGGTCAATAGGATTACCAGGATAGTGAGCGATAAGCTTTTCAACACCGACCGTTGGCTAAAAAGTGGCGGAAGAGTTCAGGTTGATGAATTGAGACCGTTCATCACCGGGATTGCGAGCAAACCCGTATTCCATTTTCAGAGCGTTCCAGGAAAACAGATCCCACCGGAGTCCGAAGGTATGTTTCGTGATATCGATCTGCTTGGAAGTCAGATAAGGATCCCCTTCCCCGACGTTCACCCGATCGAACCGATAATACGGGGTCCACTCATCCGTCTTATACCCCCCCTGCAGATAAAATCCGAGCGTGTCGAAATCTTTTCCCGATGTTTGATCGTGATGATCGATCTTAAAAATCTCTCCGAGGAGCTCGGCCTGATGACGGAAATAGACCGCATAGGCTCCCGTAATCCGCTCGTCGATCGGCTCTACTCTCGCCGGTTTGGTCGGATCGGCCGGTATTTTGTCGAGATAAAGGCTTCCCCCACCTGAAGCCCTTCGATCAGCCGCGGCGTGAGGCCGAGTAAGAAGTTGAAGGCCTTTGAATCATTGTCGTCTCTGAGGTTTTGAATCGCATCGGCCGTATTCGTCGTTTTGCCCCGACCGTTGGTCACACCGAGATGGTATTCCAAATGAAGAGGGCGGAACGCCTTTGTCCCGAAGAATTCAACCCCGACGGAATGCACCGGCAAGAGGCCGTGATCATATTCGTCGAAGCGATAGATTTCGGGTCTCAGAACGGTGGTTTGAAGCCATGTTCCATGATGGAAGGTATGATTCCAGTATCCCAAAGCCGTGTGCATTCGGCCGATCTGCAGATTGACAAGATCGGAGAATGAATACTTTAGAATGACCCGCTGCATCTCGAAAACGAGTCGGTTTTGGACCGCCACCGGATAAAAGACCATCTCCGTCAGAAAGCTGACCTTTTCCGAAATTTCAGCGGTGAGGAACAAATCGAGTTCCCCTGTTGTAAACGACTTGCTGTGTTCGTCTTCGCCGATGGTGGCATTGAAACCAAAATCCCAAAATCCCGTTATTTTCAGCGTCGAAATTCCGCCGTCCTGACCTTCCGATTCTCCGTCGTAAAGAAGGGCGCCTCATCCTCCTCGGGGAAATTGTTTCGCCCCAACGCATCTGTTTTTGGGGATAAAGAATCGATCGTTTCTCTTTGTTTTCCGATTTCATTTTCCAGTCGTTTGTTTTTTTCTTCGATCTTCTCGACCCTTTCGCTCAACTCAGAGAGGGATTCCGGCGCTGCAAAGGCGAGCGGTGCGAAGAAAGTAGACAGTACGAGCCATGACGACATGATGATGGATCGACGCATCTTGATCTCCGTTAGTTTTTGGGATAGACCGAGCTGGAGTGCGAAAAGTTTCCTTCCGCAGTCGCCTTTACAAATCTAACAGAGGGATTCGGATTGTCAAATCGGAAAGGAGAATAAACATGAAAATAGGCGGGGTTAGAAAAAGCAGCGCAGAGAGGTCCGCGCTGCCGGTGTTCAATGAGGTAAACGGTTTACGAAAATAAGATGCGTCGATCTGTCGTCGAACAAGATGAAGCGGTTTAGATCCGGCCGTTTCCAGGCTCTCCAGAATCGAGGTGACGGTTCATCTCCTCGACATTTTCTTTGAAGGGAGCTTCCGAGGTTTTGGGAAGCGGCTCCCCCCGAACGACGTCGGCGTTTTTCGGATTGATCGGTTTGCCGTGTCGCATGAGGGTGTAGTGAAGATGCGGACCGGTGCTTAATCCGGTCGATCCGACCCGTCCGATCATCTCTCCCTGCGCGATCTTTTTCCCCTTCCGGATCCCCTCCCAGTAACTTGAAAGATGTCCGTATAGGGTGCTGTACCCGTTTCGATGCTGGATGATGACTGTCTTTCCGTGCCCGCCGTTCCAGCCGACGAAGCTGACGGTGCCGTCGCTTGCGGCCATCACCGGCGTGCCGCGGGGAGCGGCATAGTCGACTCCCAAATGAGGCCGATTCACCTTGAGAACCGGATGGAAGCGCTTGGTCGTAAATCCGGAGCTGATGTAGCGGTAGCGCAGGGGCGATTTCAAGAAAGCCTTCTTCAGCGACCTTCCGTTTTCATCGTAGTAATCCCCTTTTCCGCCGTCGTTGGAAAAATGGTAAGCGCGGTAGGTCTCTCCCTCGTTCATCAGCTCGGCCGCCAACACCCGGCCGGTCCGGAGGACCTTTTCCTCATTTTTAAACACCTCATAAACGACCCGGAAGTGCCCTCCCGATTGGATCTCGGTGCTGAAGTCGACGTCCCAGGCGAAAATATCCGAAAGATCGAGAATGACTTCCGCCGGCACCCCGGAGCGCCGCGCCGATTCATAGAGGGTGTCTGAGATGACTCCGTCGTGACTGACAATGTCTCGTTCGAGTGGGGTTTTCTCTTCGACCACTTGGAACCCGTTCTCCGAGCGCTCCACCTTGAGAGAACGGAACGGGTCGATCTGAACCAGCATCTTACCGACCGCTTGAGGGGTTTCCTCCAAGAAGACGATGATCTTTTGCCCGGGGATGATCTTCCTCAGATCGTATACTTTTTTGGCCGCTTTCATGATATCGAAAATCTCCGCATCGGGAATCCCCAAGACGGAGAGAACAGAAAAAAAGCGAATCACCTGATTTGAAGGTATGCTCCTTTACGATTTCTTTTACGATGTCTTCGGCCCTCTCCGGGGCCAGGGCGGTAAGGATATCGGGGGCGATCTCGGAGGACAATCCCTCGGCCGATTGTTCATTCACCGAGCCGGTCTCCCCTTCGGGGGCTGAATCACCCTCGGGCAGCCAATGCGACACGAGGTAGAGCGATAAGAAAAAAAAGGGTTAAGCCGAGTCCGACTTTCCGCATAGAACCTCAAACCGATACAGAGAAGGTTGATATTATTATATCCGATGCGAGGATTTTTAAAACGAGAAAAAAATGAAAAAGCCGCTGCATTGTAACACAAAAAACGTCGGATCAATCCATTTTTATTTAAATTTTCAAAAGAGAGTGACGTAGATCATCAAAATGGCGGGGATTTGAAAAGGGGTAGTGGGTCATTTTGTAAAATTCCGAAGCGCGTCATGCCCGCGGAAGCGGGCATCCAGAGGGTCTCAGTTCCTGGATTCCCGCCTGCGCAGGAATGACTGCCAAAAAAAGAGAGCACTTAAAACCAAACTGGCCCAATACCCGAAAGGGCCGATCGTGTTTCTTTACCGCCGACTGTGTTATGCTCGGCGTAACGGAGGGATCGATGTTGATCGGGCAACAGCAGCCTTTTTCGACTGTTTTCAAAAATCACCTCGGCGCTCCCGCCGTCTTTTGTCATGAAGCGTATCTTACATTCGGGACCTGTCAAGCGGTCTCCCCTTCTCTTCGCCTCGGCGGCGATTCCTCTCCCCACCAACTTTTATATCTCTCGGGAAGACTTGCCGCAACGCCGGTTGAAACACGCCAGCAGAGGAGCCTCTCCCGGGAGTTTGGGATCGAGCCCTTCTCGTGCGGGTACGGCATCGAGCAGGTCGGAACCGGGATCGGGATGGGGAATGTCCTTCGGTATGACGCGTATCTTTGTATCTACGAGCGGACTCCGTTGGAATGGCTCTCATTAACCGAGCAGGCCACCTCCGATCCGGCCTCCGCGGCTCCCTTCGAATGGGAGAAGTTGGTTTGGGCCGACCGTTGCCACGCGGCCCTTTTGATTCCTTACGGCTATCTTGTCGGCGTGTTGCAGATCGATGCGGCGCGCGGACGTCTCCTCTTGACCGAGGGGGCTCTCCCTCTCCTTCCTTTACCGTTTTCCGCAGCGGCATCTCCTTCAAGCCGGCCTCCTCCAAAGCGGTTCCCAAAGTCATTCTCGATCAGATGTCGGCCGCCCCGCTTGCCGTATATGAGCTGAATCGATTTTCGGAGTGGAAAGAGCATACGGAGGCGATTGGCCGGTTGATGATTTTTTGATGCACGATAAGAAATGATAAGTTTGAAAATTAAAAATTAAAAGGGCATTGGAATGGGGCTTTGCTTCACGACCCACCCGCGAGGATCAAAGTCGTGGGGCTGCTCGTCCCCCCCCCCGCCACGGGGGTTGCTTGCCCAACCCCCTTTGGATTCCCAGGGCAGCGGAGGGGCAAGCCCCCCCCTGCTCCCCCCACGGTCAGAACTCGCTCAACCACGGAAGAGAGCCGATGGATTGAGCTTCAAACAATGCTGACCTAATTTGGTAGGTGGAACGATTTGATTGTTAGTGGGCCACTGCGTCCTCGCTCCACCCATCCCCCAGTGGGTCCCTTGCGCTGCGGGCGCAGAGGCCCACAGAACATCACCCCAAATTCTAAGAATTAAATCAAAACCCAAGAGCGAAGAGCCTGCGCGTCGTGGGCGTCCTGTGCCCCCCATTCTCCTGCGTTCTTCTGTCCAGACGTTTCATCTACCAAATCAGGTCACCATTGTTTGAAGCACAATCCACGGTGTTCTTCCGTGCGTTGTGCGAGTTGTGACCGTGGGGGGTGCTGGGGGGCGGCAGCCCCCGCTGCCCTGGGAATCCGAAGGGGGTGGGCACGCACCCCCCGCGGCGGGGGGGTGGGGCGAGGAGTCCCACGACTTTGATCCTATTCAAGTGAACGTTTGGGCAAAGCCCCTTCTATTTAAATTCCGCTTTACGCGTCCGGCTTTCTGATGTAAAGTGAAGCGGTCATTTCGTCTATCAGAGAGAATCATGCCGACAGGAAAAAAAACAAAGGGGCAGGTCGAGGCGGAGATCAGCAACGCGATCATTCAGTTCGAAAAAGATTACATGGGCCGCGGCCCCAAGGAAACGCAGACCTACATCATCGACGACATGATCCTGGTCCGCCTCAAGGGGGTGCTCACCCCCGCCGAGCAGCAGCTGGCGAAGAACCCGGAAGGAACCAACCTCATCAAACAAGTCCGCTCCAATCTCCTGGAGCAAGGCCGCGGGCTCCTCTCGGAGCTGATCGAAAAGATGACCGGCCTCAAAGTGATCAGCCTTCACACCGACATCAGCACGAAGAGCGGCGAACGGGTGATTATCTTTTCTCTATCGGAAAATCTTGAAAGACGGTTTGAAGTAGACTCTGGTAGGTAAAATAACTCTAAGAGAAGCTACTCCGCTCTGCAATCTCACACCACTTCCAAATTCTTTTCATTCCCAGGAATAAGGATAAAGCCTATTCTTAATTATCGGCTGGCCGTGCCGTTATGTGTATTTTAAACTGACGAGTCCTTTTGACGGTGAGAAGAGTGAACGATTCGGTAAGAGATCTTCGACCTATCTGGATGGCACCGACCTAAACGCCCCCCATCTTGACAGCCCCAGAGTGGCTAGGTAGGTATATACCACTTTTGACTTGTCCACAGCCAAGAAACAGGTTATCCACAGAAAGCACAAGATGTAGTTGTGTGTTTTCCTTGGATCTCAATATGTGGTATAATGACCGAACAGTATTGTAATGTTCCTTACATACGGAGGCTCCTCAATGCATAAAATTGTTTTTTATCCGGTCGGCAATGGCGATACGAGCCAGATTATTTTGGAGAATGGAAAAAGAATCTTGCTCGATTTCCGTCATTGCAAAGAAAGCGAGGAAGAAGGCAGTCCTCTTATCAACCTCAAAAAACGTTTAAAAGAGGAGTTGAAAGAAGCTAACCGTAACTCCTTCGATGTTGTGGGGTTTACTCATGCCGATCAAGATCATATATGCGGGAGCACCGAATTTTTTGAACTCTGGCATGCGGACAAATATAAAGGCGATGACCGAGTTGTCATCTCCGAACTGTGGGTTCCTGCCGCGATGATTTTGGAAGAAGCAACTGCAGATCAGAAAGGTCAGGAGTTCGTCATCTTACGACAGGAAGCACGACACCGCTTGAAGGAAGGAAAAGGTATTCGTGTTTTCTCCAAACCGGAGAAGTTGAAAGCATGGCTCGAGGAAAATGGCCTCACACTCGAATCGCGACAGCATCTCATCACCGATGCGGGAAAGATTGCTCCCGGCTTTACTTTACAGTCCGATGGTGTAGAGTTCTTCTGCCACTCACCTTTTATTAAACATGTCGATGGAGGCGATGAACTCCGAAACTCTGCGAGTCTTATTTTCAATGTCCGATTCCAAGCAGGCACGAATACTTTTGATTACCTTGCGGTCGGAGATGCCGATTGGGAAAACTTAGAAGAGATCGTGAAGACGACAAAGAGTCATGGTAATGACGATCGTCTGAAATGGGATATTTATAATATCCCTCATCATTGTAGCTATCTCGCGCTCAGCGACAAGAAGGGTGAATCAGAGACGGAACCGAAACCGCGTGTAAAGGAACTACTGGAAGCCGGCAAGGAGGGCTCTTATATCGTCAGTTCCAGTCGGCCCATTGCCGACACTAAAGAAGGTCGTGAGCAGGACCAGCCACCTCATATTCAGGCTAAAAAATGCTACGAGAAATATCTTAGATCGGTGAAAGGGGCGAAGTTCCTCGTGACAATGGAAGACCCCAATGAAACAAAACCCGAGCCGATTGTATTTCAGATCGAAAGCAGTGGCATTACGAGGGAGAGGAGAATCACCTCGGCTGCTTCAATCATTACCTCCACCCCGGCTCCGAGGGCAGGCTAAATGCCGGGCGATTTTATCCCTTTTGGCGAACCCTATCCCGACCTCAATCCAGATCACTTAACACTGCCCATCGCCAAAAGAACACTGTCCGTCTGTTATAACAGCAAAGATTTTGAGGCCGTTGAACTGCGACGTTTGCAGCTGTTGAATGGTGTCTTTGCTGAAATTATCGTCGTGGACTGCGTTAATGATCAGATCGGATCTAAAAATCAGTTCGGAATTAAGGTGCGGGAGCGGCTGGCTCTTGTTTTTCTATCGAAAGAAGACCAAATGCCGGAAGTTCGTGCGCTTCGGAGAGATTTTCCCCTTGAAGTTCTTCACCTCAATTATTACGGACCGAGACAGCCTGTAGGGCTCTGCCTTTATATTGACACATGGACTGGGATTGAGCGCACTTGGACCCCTCAAAAATTTCTGAAACGTATCTTCTGGTGGCTCACCGAAACAGCTAAAGGAACGCTGCATCTCCGAGATCAACCACTTGAGCAGATGTACTATTTCGAAGGCTCTTTTGAGCTTATCCTACCGCCTGACTTCGATGACAAAATCAAAGATAAGACCCTCTCCTTGATACCGATACTAATAGAGCGGTCTGTCGGCGGTTTTAAAATAATCCGAGGGCTATTCATTCGCAAGGATCAAGCTCAAGCCAACCAATTACCTGAGATCAATTTATTAACCTTGTCGTTGCCGCCGGTGGTTCATAGCGGCCCTCAACCCTTCCCGAATACCCTGGGTCAGGTGCATGATCAGTTCTCAAAGCGGGGTGCAGCATTTTTTGATCTTCTCTGCAATCTCATTCGTGAGAAGGCAGCGGGTCAAGGCCTAGACAGGAGACCCTTGGGAAGGTGTCTTCTTTTGTTACATACTCCCCTAAAGCGCACACCGGATTCCGAGCCAGAACGGTATGAATCGCGCGCGTTCCTCTTACCCAACGATCTTACGACACTCGGCGAATCAATAGGCGCACTGATCCTGATAAATGGGAAATATTATGCAATACCGATTCTCGGTGAATCGAAGTCGAAACCGGCTACCGCTTGGCGGGATATCGAAGTAATGCCGATCGATGTGAAAAGCTCTGTCGATCAAGCGTTCGCGCGGGCAGCATCTGGTCTGAATCCACAGACAGCACAATTTGAAGGAGTGCTCGCGGGAGTCGGAGCTCTGGGAAGCTCGCTTAGTGAGATATGGGCAAAAGAAGCATGGGGACGCTGGACCTTTATCGATGGCGATATTGTCAAGGCTCATAACACGATTCGACACATTGCAAAAGACTGGCAGATTGGCCAATTCAAAGTCGATGCAGTTAAAGAAATCGTGGAATCAACCTATCATGACGGCTATTACACCTCCCAAGCGATTCCGGAAAGTATCTCAAATTGGCTCAATCCGCAGTTCCAAGAAACCGTAAGATCTGCAAATCTACTCATTGATTCCACTACGACGCTGGAAGTTCCGCGCGATTTATCTCAGAAGAGCGATGCTCCTCGTTCAATTTCAGTATTTTTGACGCCCTCTGGTACAGATTCTGTCTTATTGTTGGAGAATATTGATCGATCGCTACGACTCGATTCTCTAGAGGCCCAATACTATCGCGCTATCCTTAACAATCCGTGGGGGAAGGACACCTCAAAGGTCACTTGGGTCACCTAACTGTTGGTGCAGGTTGCCGCGACATCTCGGCGATAATCCCCATAGAGTTGATCCAATTGCACGCGGCCACGCTGGCCCGCCAGGTCCGGTTAAAATCCGAAAACCCTGAAGCTGCCATTCAGATTTGGCACACCGATCTTGTTACAGGAGGTGTGACACCTTTTGTGATTTCTCCCGAAAGCTCCTACCTTGGCAATCTTGGTTCTCTGAAAATTATCTGGGACGAAGGATTTCACAAAAAGGTCAGACAGTTACGTGCCAAAGGTCTTCCAAATGAAACTGGGGGTATCCTCCTTGGGTATTTTGATCTTAAGTTGAGAAACGTTTACGTCGTTGATGCACTTCCTGCACCGCCTGATAGTCAGGGAGATCAGACGGGATTTACCAGGGGAGTGGAGGGGCTTCAAACTGCACTTAAGAAAGCCGAGGAACGAACTGCAGGAATTGTCTCTTATATTGGCGAATGGCACAGTCATCCGAAAAACAGCTCGTCATCTCCAAGTGCGGCCGATATTTATCTACTGGCTCACCTGGCCCGGACGCTTCAAGACGACGGCCTGCCGGCGGTCATGTTGATCGTCGGAGAGAATGATGAGCGGTGGATCGTAGGAAAAGCGGCTGTTGAATAAATGAGCGAACATAGACGGGTTGGCTTGGCCTTATCCGGTGGTGGGGTTCGTGCAATGGCTTTCCACTGTGGCGTCCTGCGCTGGCTGGCAGAAAATAAACAGATAGAGGATGTTGTCCATGTCTCCACAGTATCTGGAGGGAGTTTATTTACTGGACTTATGTTTAAGCTCAGCGATTGGCAATGGCCAAGCTCCGAACAATTTTTATTGTCTCATCATCCACAAATTAGAAAAATCTTGACTGAGAAGGACTTACTCATTTCTGCGATTAAACGACTCCTGCTTCCGAAAAACTGGAGATTTCTTCTATCCCGAGCAAATGTCATTTCACAAACCATCGAGCATTGTTGGGGAATCTCAGCACAATTAAGCAACCTTCCGGAGATGCCTGTCTGGTCGGTAAATGGGACAACAGCGGAAACAGGCCGTAGGTTCCGTTTTAAGCGGAGTGGCTGTGGCGATTACGAACTTGGATATGCTGAAGCTTATCGATTTAAGGTTGCTGACGCAATGGCGACCTCAGCTGCTTTCCCCATCGGTATCGGTCCCTTCGTGATTAAAACAGAGGATCTCGTGTGGTACAGACGTGAGTCTTGGGATAGTCCTCCTAATCGAATAAAAGAAGTAAAACTTCCATTCGATCGGCTCCATATCTATGACGGTGGTGTTTATGATAATCTCGGCATTGAACCTTTATTTGATATGGGAACGCAGAAACTCAAAGATGGTGTCGACCGGATTATTGTTTCGGATGCAGGTGCATCCCTGAAGCGAGGTCCTCTTGGATGGGCTCTCAACCCTTTTCGAGCAAAGAGGGTTGCCGACATTGCTCTAGACCAGACCCGTGCCCTTCGTGTCCGTTCCTTTATTAATTTCATTAAGACCAACCCCTCTAGTGGAAAATATCTTCAGCTTGGAACTGAGGCATTGTCCCAGATCGAAAAATTTCGTGCTCAGAACGATGGGGTTTGCCAAAAGCTGCTCACAGAAAGTTGGCTAGATGGTAACGATGTGCAGATTGCAGCCGGATATCCTACAACCCTTTGCCGCCTTACGGCGCAAGAGTTTGACCGTTTAGAACGCCATGGCTATGAAACAGCTCGATGGAACGAACTTCTTTTTACACCAATGCTTTAACTGGAATTAAAAACCAAAGTAATTCATCCCAGACCGAAATCCAAAACCTCCCCCTTCCTCATTAATTTCCCTTGACTTGGAGCACCAACCTGGTTTTTAATTTCCATACGCGGGAGATAGCCCGAAGGATCCTGAAAAGTCAGGATCGGTCAGGCTATAAGCCGACTCAAATAATTGAAGGGTTGGGTCGGCTTTTTTATTATTATCCGCGTTTTACCGAAGCTTTTTCCCCGCTTTGACGATAGAAATCACGAACCACCGGAGGAAGATGACGGTTGCGTACTACCCATTGCTGATCCTTCTGGGGCCGCTCACCGCGGCCGTGGCGATCGGCCTATTCGAAAGGCAGATCGGCCGGAAGGCCTATCGGATCGGCACCGCCGCGCAAATTGCGTCGCTCGCGATCTCCCTTCTCGTCCTCTACCAGGCCGGCGCGAGCACCGAGCCGATCCACGTTCCCCTCTCCCCCGCCGACGGCGGCCTCTTCCAGTTCGGTCTCTATATCGATCGCCTCGCCGCCGTCATGCTGACGCTGGTCAGCACCATCGGCTTCCTGATCTTCCGCTTCGCCATCCGCTACATGGAGCAGGAGACCGGCCGCGCCCGGTTCCACGGCCTCCTCAACCTGATGACCTTGATCCTCCTTTGTATGGTTTCCAGCCGCAACCTCCTGATGCTCTTCGTCTTCTGGCAGCTGATCAGCTGGATGCTCTACCTGCTCGTCCACAACTACTCCCATCCCGCGTCGGTGCAAGCGGCCGGGAAGACCTATACCATCCTTCGGATCGGAGACGTTGCCTTTTTGGCCGGGGTCGTTCTTGCCTATCGGACCTACGGCACCCTCGAATTCCCGCAGCTCTTCATCAAAGCGGCCCAGATGCAAGAGAGCTTTTCGCTCGGCGGATTTTCGATCGGGGCGCCGACGGTCATCACCCTGCTGATATTCATCGGCGCCATGAGCAAGTCGGTCCAGTTCCCGATGCATACCTGGCTTGCGGGAAACCTCTACGCCCCGACGCCGGTGACCGCCCTGCTGCACGCCGGGATCATCAATGCCGGCGGATTCCTCATGAACCGGCTCGCCCCGCTCTACGGCCTCAGCCCCGTCACGCTCCATTTCGCCTTGGTGATCGGCGCGGTGACCACGCTCGTCGGGGCGACGATGATGCTGACACAGAACGACATCAAAAAGACATTGGCCCACTCTACGATCGGGCAGATGGGCTACATGATCATGGAGTGCGGGCTGGGGGGCTTCGCCCTCGCGATCTTCCACCTCATCGCGCACGGCCTCTTCAAAGCGACCGTCTTCCTCGACAGCGGCCATATCATCCATGCGGCCCGCCGGGAGCCGAGACACCCGCCGCTGCACGACAAACACGATCAGGTGGAGCTCGCCCTGGAGAAGGAGGATTTCTCCCGCCTCACGTGGGGGGCCGGATTCCTCATGACCCTCATCCTCCCGCTGATCCTCGTCCTCACGGCGCACGGCGTGCTCGAATCCCCCTGATCGATTCCCAAGGGGTGGTGATCTTTCTCTTCTTCATCTGGGTCACCTCCTCCCAGGCGATCCTGACCCTCTACCGCTTGCAGGCGGTGTCGTCCTGGAAGGTGGCGGCGCTCATGCTCTTCACGATGCTCCTGGTGGTATTGACCTATCTCTTCGCTGCGGAGGGCCTGACCCACTTTCTCTATCCCGCGCCGGGCGAGGCGGCCGGCTATTTCCAGGCGGCCGCGTTGAACGGATGGCTCTTCGACTTTTTGATCGCGGTGACGGCGCTGCTGATTATCTCCGGCTGGGTGGTGAGTTATGCGAGAACCCACGGCTTCGCGATCCGGATGCCGGAGCGGACCGAAGCGCTGATGGCCCATCTCTACGTTTTCTTCCTGAACCGGACCTATCTGGAAGCGTTTTACGCCCGGCTCGGACGAAGACTCGAGCGATGGACCCGCCGGCTTGACCAGAGCATGCCGTTTAAAATCGCCGTCGGGCTGATCGCGTTCGCCGTCGCCTTCGGCCGGCTCCTCCCCGCCGCCGCGCAGGTGAACGATCTCTCCCCCGGAAATCTCGCGATCTTCGTGATCGCCGTTCTCTTCCTTCCCCTCTTTCCGCTGCACGGGCTCTATGTGGCGGCGCTGACCCGGCTGCCGGGGATTTTCCCCGCGCTGCTCGCCCTGCTTCTCCCCTTGTCGGGATTCTACGCGATCGGCGGGCTGCTTCCACAGATCCCGGCGGAGATCCGCGGGGCGATCAGCCTGCTCGCCCTCTTCGGCGCGTTCTACGGAATGGTCAAAGCGGTCGCCCAGTTCCGGGTGGAGCGGCTGCTCGCCTACGGCGGGGTCGCCCTCTTCTCGATTCTTTGGTGGTATCTCGCCGGCGCGGCCAGCGGCGCGCCGCGGGGGGCGCTCTACGCCGGCGCCGCGGCGCTGATCACGGGGGGCTCCTCTTCGCCTGGCGGAGGGTGCGGGCGCGCTACGGCGATTTGGATCTCGACCGGATCGGCGGGCTCGCGAAGCCGATGCCCCGTTTCGCCCTCTTGCTCGCCCTTCTGGTAACCGCCGCGATGGGGCTTCCGCCGTTCGGACTCTTTTCGGGATTGATGGAAATGCTGACCAACCGGTCGCTCCCTGTCTCGTGGGATCTCGCCGTGATCGTGCTGGCCTGGCTGGGGGCGTCGTGGCTCTTCGTCCACTTTATGCAGCGTCTCCTCTTCGGCCCGCACCGCACCGACATCAGATACACCGACCTGCGAACCGGGGAAGCCGCCCCGTTAGCAGTCGCGCTCTTAATTCTTTTAGTAATCGGAGTCGCCCCGAACGCCTTTTTCAAACGGACCCGGCGACCAGTGATCTTCCTCCCACCAGCGAGCAAACTGCGAGCGCAGAGGGGAGGCTCATGCGGTCACATCGCATGAGGGGGCGACGCAAGCCCCTATGATAAATCTCCAGCGAGCGAAAGCGAGCGTTGAGGGGGAGGCTCATCCGGCCTGGTCGGAAAGCGAGCAGCCGGCTTTGCCGGTGCGAGCGCGGGGTGTGGGGGCATCGGAGGATTCGCCGGAGGCGAACCGCACGGGCCACCACATCGAATCGTTGCCGACGCAAGCCCCTATAATAAACTAAACTTATGCAAATAACCCGAATCCCATACAGCGAAACCGAGCGGCTGCGGCTCAGAGGGGTGGTCCGGCTGGCCGGAGAGATCATCGCCAACTACTGGCCGATGCGGAACTTTATTACCCGCAACCCGTTGCACGGCCTGGAGCATCTCCCTTTCGAGGAGGCGGTGAAGCAGGGAGAGCAGATCCTCGGGGCGAAAGGGTATCTCTCCGGCGAGATTTACCGGGAATATCTCCGTTCCGGGAAAATTCTCCCGGAACAGATCGACGCCCCCCTCCGGTCGCTGGCGTGCGACATGTACGTGACGGCGGGAGGAGAGCGGGTCACCCGACTCGCCGTCCTCCGCGCCTGCATGCTCGCGGGGCTCGGCGGCCCCGTCGACCCGGACGAAGCGGTCATCCAAGCCGCGTTCGACGCCGCTCCCGATCGGGCCTTTCTGGAGGCGCTGGCGAGCCGTCTCGGCCCCGTATTGAAACCAACCGATCTTCAGGAGCAGATGCGGGCCGACGCCGATGCGGCGCGGGGGGCGCTGGTCCGGCGGGTGACGCCGTCGGCCTGGTGCGACCAGGTCCTCGGAACCAACATCACCGAGCAGATCAACGGCGAGATGATCAAATGGTGCGGCGCCTTTTTGGACGAGGGGCGAGGCCCCCTGGCCGATGCCGGAACGGGAGAAAAGGTTTTTATCTCGCCTGAAATCGCTCGCCGCGCTCGAATGGTCCCCCTGCGGCATCCCCCTCAGCCGCCGGAAGATCGCCGCCCTTCCGGAGGAGCCGGAAGCGGCGCTCTTCGAAAGCCTCGTCACCCTCGACATTCCCCATGATACGTGGCAGGAATATCTCTCCCTCCATCTGGCGGCCCTCCCCGGCTGGATCGGCTTCATCAAATGGCGCTCCGATCAGAGCGAATATGAATGGCAGCAGGCCTACCCCGCCGATCTGATCCAGTACCTCGCCGTTCGGATCTGGTATGTGCAGGAGCTGGTCGAGAAAGCGTGCCAGGAACATCTCGGAATCGCCGGAAACGTCGACGCCATCTCGGCCTACCTGCAACGCCACCCGCTGGAATATTATCTGCGGCGCGCCCGGCTCGCCGGGCGGCTGCCGGCCGATTACGCCGCGCAGGTCGATCGGCTCCGCGAGCGGAACGACTCCTCGGTCGGACAAAAAGACGCCTGGGAGGAACTCGCCGAGCGTTATGCGGCGCAGATCGGGCCGCGGCGGGAGGAGGCGGTCCGGCGCGACGGCGCCTTGCGGCTGCGCGCCCTCGCCGAAACGCTCGCGATCGATCCGGCCCTCTTCCTGGAAACCCCGCCGGAGGATCTGAAGACCCTCCTCGACTGGGTCGACGCCTTTCCGGAATCGGAGCAAGGTCCGATCTGGCTGAAGGCGCTCGAAGTCGGCTACCAAGAGCAGCTGATGAGCAAGCTGAGGGGGAATCTCATCGACTCCAATGGACCGGCGCTCGACGGCCATGGCCCGACCCCCGTCCGGCCGCAAGCGCAAGCTGTTTTTTGTATCGATGTCCGCTCCGAGCCGTTCCGGCGGCATCTGGAGGCGGTCGGCGACTACGAGACGTTCGGCTTCGCCGGATTCTTCACCGTCTTCATCCGCTATCAAGGGCTCGGCGATCATCACGAGACCGATCAGTATCCGGTGATCATGAAGGCGAAGAACCTGGTGCAGGAGCTCCCCCGCCCCTATCAGGGCCGGCTCCTCTCCCGGCATCTCTCCGGGACGCAGCTGCTGCACATGGGGCATGAGCTGTTGTACTCTCTGAAGGAGAATGTGATTACCCCGTACGTGATGGTCGAGTCGGTCGGCTGGTTCTACGCGCTTCCGCTGATCGGCAAGACGGTTTTCACCAACGGGTATCGGAATCTGACCGCCTGGTTCCGGCGGCTCTTCGCCCCTCCCGTCGCCACCTCGCTCACGATCGACAAGCTCTCCCGGAAAGAGGTCGAGGAGATGCTCGCCTCCGAGCAGCGGTCGATCATCCGGCGCGCGCTGCAGCAGCAGTTCGCCGACCGGAACCTGAACCTATCTCTGGAGCGGCTGGAGTTCTTGCGCCGGCGGGCGATGGACGACATCGATCCGGCGCCGCTGGTCAAAGGGTCGGTTCGTCCCAACGCCCTCTCCCCCGAGGAAGAGGCCGCCTTTGTCGAAGATCTCCGCACCCGCTACCAGATCAACCGGCGCTGGTCGTTCGCCCGGATGGAGAAGATCACCCGGACCGGCTTCACCCTTCAGGAGCAGCTCTTCACCGTGGAGACGGCGCTCCGGATGATGGGGCTGACCAAAAACTTCGCCCGGTTGGTTCTCTTCTGCGGACATGGGAGCGCCTCGGAGAACAATCCGTTCGAGGCGGCGCTCGACTGCGGCGCCTGCGGCGGAAACTCCGGCAAGCCGAATGCGCGGGTGCTGGCGGCGATGGCGAATAAGCCGCTCGTCCGGGAGGCGCTGGCGAAGAACGGCATCGTGATTCCGCCCGATACTTATTTCATCGCCGGCGAGCACAACACCACCACCGACGCGGTGACCCTCATCGATCTGGAAGACCTTCCCCAGACCCACCGGATGGATCTGCACCGGCTGATGGACGATCTGGAGGAGGCCGGCCATCAGACCAGCCTGGAGCGCTGCGCGCGGTTCCCGGAGATCGAATCGGCCCCAACCCCCGCTCAAGCGGCGCGGGAGGTGCGGCGGCGCAGCGGCGACTGGAGCCAAGTCCGGCCGGAGTGGGGGCTGTCGGGGAACCCTCTCATCCCCCCCCCCCCCCCCCCCCCCCCCCCCCCCCCCCCCCCCCCCCCCCCCCCCCCCCCCCCCCCCCCCCCCCCACCTTCCCAGACCCACCGGATGGATCTGCACCGGCTGATGGACGATCTGGAGGAGGCCGGCCATCAGACCAGCCTGGACGCTGCGCGCGGTTCCCGGAGATCGAATCGGCCCCAACCCCCGCTCAAGCGGCGCGGGAGGTGCGGCGGCGCAGCGGCGACTGGAGCCAAGTCCGGCCGGAGTGGGGGCTGTCGGGGAACGCGGCCTTCGTCATCGGCGGCCGGCGGATGACCCGGCGGGTTGATTTGGAAGGGCGGGTTTTCTTACAATCGTATGATCCCCAGGAAGATCCGACCGGCCGGCTGCTGGAGATTCTGATGACCGGCCCCCAGGTGGTCGGCCAGTGGATCAGCATGGAGTACTATTTTTCGACGGTCGATAATGGGGTCTACGGGAGCGGAAGTAAGATTTACCACAACGTCGTCGGCCGGTTCGGGGTGATGTCGGGGCCGCAGAGCGATTTGCGCGTGGGGCTCCCCGCGCAGACGGTGATGAAGGGGGAGCGGCCGTATCATGAGCCGATGCGGCTGCTGAGCGTGATCGAAGCGCCGCGGGAGCGG
The DNA here is from genome assembly GCA_028865235.1 of Candidatus Manganitrophus sp. Lineage (GTDB taxonomy): Bacteria > Nitrospirota > Nitrospiria > SBBL01 > Manganitrophaceae > Manganitrophus. The sequence goes on along the minus strand of CP114561.1, from coordinate 235,212 downwards.
ATCGGAGCGATCATCCGCCGTCATAAAGTGCTTCAGGAATATTACCACAACGAATGGGTCCACTTGATCGCGCTCGACCCGGGGGATAAAATTTTCTATCGCTATCTTCCAAGCCGGGAGTGGGTTCCCTTGAAGGAGGCGCGGGCGATTCCGCAGGACGAAATGTTTTTAGCGAAGGAGCAAAACGTATGAACAGCCTGACCCTTCACCCGATGAAGGAGATTCGAATCATCATTCAGGGCGAGCATGTGAAGTTCGCGACCGATCTTCTCGACAGCGTCAAGGCGACCGGCTACACGATCATCCACAACATTTCGGGAAAAGGGACCCACGGGATTCACTCGGCCCATCCGATGTTCAATGAGATGGACAGTCTGGTGATGTTGATGACGGTCGTTCCGCCCGACAAGGTAAAGCCGATTCTCGCCGGCTTACAGCCGCTCTTCGACCGCCATACCGGGGTGATGTTCGTCTCGGATGTCTCGGTCAGCCGCGTGGACCACTTCGCCGCCCCCTCCGGCGACCGCTGATCATTCTTTGGAGCGTTGCCCCAGGCCCCACCTGCGAGGATCAATGTCGTGGGGCACAGGACGCTCATGGCGCGCAGGCTCTTTGCTCTTTTATTTTTTATTTCAGAGTTTGGGGAGAAGACCTGCAGAAATTAATTTCCTGCCACAGTCATCCGTGAGATTTTGAGGGTCGGGGCGGCGGTCTTTCGCCAGGGGTCGAGATCGTTTCCGACCATCTCGATCTGCTTAAACATCTCTTTCAGATTTCCGGCGATCGTGATCTCTTCGACAGGATAAGCCAGCTCTCCGTTTTCAATCCAGAGTCCCACCGCTCCGCGGGAATAGTCGCCGGTCACCGAATTGACCCCGAAGCCGATCAACTCCGTCACATAGAGGCCCGACTTCACCGACCGGATGATCTCCTCCGGTGTATATGGCCCCGGCTTCATGTGAAAATTGCTCGATCCGACCGACGGGGGATCGCCGATCCCGCGCACGGCGTTTCCAGTGGAGGGAAGGCCGAGCTTCTTGCCGGAGTAGGTATCGAGCAGATAGGTTTTCAGAACGCCGTTTTCGACGACGGTCTTTCGATACGAGGGAAGCCCTTCGCCGTCGAACGGACGGGAGCCGAGACCGGAGCGAAGGGTCGGATCGTCGTAAACCGTCACCCCGCTCGACGCGATCGGATTCCCCACCTGATCGATCAGAAACGACGCCCCTTTGTAGATCGAATAACCCGACACCGCGGAGGAGAGGTGTCCTAAGAGGGAGGCGGCCAGCTGCGGATCGAAGACGACCGGGACCTGCTGTGTCGTGACTTTCCGGGCCCCCAACCGCCGCAACGTCCGGATCGCCGCCGTTCGGCCGATCGATTCCGGCGACTCGAGGTCTTTCAGTTTCCGCCGGGAGGAATACCAATAATCGCGCTGCATCTGACCGTCCTGAACGGCGATCGGCATCGCCGACAAGGAAGCGCCGGTCGTTTCATAATGTCCCTGGAACCCGTTGCTCGCGGCATAGAGGACGAAGGTATGATAGTGACCGAAGTCGGCCCCTTCCGAATTCGTCAGCCGGGGGTCCTGCTCCAACGCCGCCTGCTCGGCCCGTCGGGCGAGGTCGATTTTCTGTTCGATCGGAATTTTCTCCACCTCGGTATCGACCAGATCGAGCTCAGGAAAGCTCTTGGCCAAAAGCTCCGGCGCGGGAAGACCGGCGAACGTGTCCTCCGCGGCGATCTGAGCCAGGGTGCAGGTGTCGTCGAGAAGGCGGTCGAGCGACGCGGGGCTCAGATCGGAGGTGGAGGTGATCGCCGACCGGTTCCCGAAAAAGAGCCGCAGCCCGAGGCTTTTTCCGCGGGCATTGCTGATCTTTTCCACCTCTTTGAGGCGGACCTGCGCCGAGAAAGAATCCCCCTCCACGACGATGAGATCCCCTCCGGTGGCTCCCCGTTTTTCCGCTCTTTTAAGTAACTCTTTGGCTCGATTCAGGTCGAATTGCATTTTTTCTCCGAAGTTTAACCCTTCGTTCCCCCTACGGTCAGTTCCGATATTTTAATTGTCGGCAAACCGACCCCCGACCGGAACACTCTGGCCGTCTTTTCCGCAGGTCCCGACCCCCGAGTCGAGCGACATGTCGCTTCCGACCATCGTCACCTTGGTGAGGACGTCGGGGCCGTTTCCGATCAACGTCGCTCCCTTGACCGGGGCGCCGATTTTCCCGTTCTCGATCAGATAAGCCTCGCTGGCCGAGAAGACGAACTTCCCGCTGGTGATATCGACCTGTCCTCCGCCGAAGGAGACGGCGTACAGTCCTTTCCGGACCGATCGGATGATCTCTTCCGGATTCGACTCTCCCGCCAGCATATAGGTGTTGGTCATCCGCGGCATCGGGCTGTGCGCGTAGCTCTCCCGGCGGCCGTTGCCGGTCAGCGGCATCTTCATCAACGTCGCGTTCAAACGGTCTTGAAGATAACCTTTCAAGATCCCCTTTTCGATCAGAACGGTCCGGCCGGTCGGGGTTCCCTCGTCATCGACGTTGAGCGAGCCGCGCCGCCACGGAAGCGTGCCGTCATCGACCACGGTGCAGAGCTCGGAAGCGACCCGCTGGCCGATCTTCCCGCTGAAGGCCGAGGTTCCTTTGCGGTTGAAGTCGGCCTCTAAGCCGTGTCCGATCGCTTCATGAAGAAGAATGCCGGGCCAGCCGGGCCCCAAGACGACCTCCATGACCCCCGCCGGGGCATCGATGGCGCTCAGATTCAAGATCGCTTGCCGCGCCGCCTCTTTGGTGTACTCCTCGAAGCGCCGCTCCTCCAGGAAATAACCGAATTCGCGCCGGCCGCCGCCTCCGAAGCTGCCGACCTGGCGGTTTCCCTGCTCCTCCGCGATGCAGCTGACGTTGAGCCGCATCAACGGGAGGACATCGCCGGTGACCACCCCTTGTGAGTTAACGATCAAAACGATTTTATATTCGCTGCTGAAGGAGGCCATCACCTTTTTGATCCGCGGATCATATTGCCGGGCGATCCGATCGATCTCTTCCAGAAGCTTTATCTTCTCCTCGACCGGAATTTCGATCGGCGGGGTCGTTACCGGATAGAGGTTGCGTGAGGGGGGTCACCTGGACCGGAACGGCGCCGGACGATCCCCCCTCTTCGGCGATGTACCGGGCGGTTTTGGCGGCGACCAAAAGCTGATCGGTGTTGATGTCATCGGAGTAGGCATAACCGGTCTTCTCCTGGGCGATCGCCCGAACGCCGACCCCTTGGGAAATGTTTTTGAAACCTTCTTGACGATCCGCTCTTCGAGGCTGATCGATTCGCTCGTTTGATATTCGAAGTAGAGATCGGCATAGTCGATCCGCTTTCCCAACACCCGGCCGATCGCCGATTCGAGCGAAGAGGTCGAGAGACCGTACTTCTGCAGAAAAAACTGCTCCGGCCGTTCCGTTGTTTTTGACATTCGATTCCTTTCTTATTTTCGTTAAACGAATAACAATTTTTCTTGATTTTACAGGAGTTCGGTCTCTTCTTTCAAGCGCGATCTCTTCCCAGTCGTTCCAGTCTTCTCTGCTTGCGCTCGAGCGCCTCCTGAGAACGTCGGCGCTCCTCATCGGTCGTTAAGAGCAGTTTTGGAACCGGAACCGGCTTGCCGTTGAAATCGATCGCGACGTAGGTCAGAATCGCGCTGCTGGTGTGGACCCGCTCCCCGGTCAGGCCGTTCTCGGAGTAGACCTCGACGCCGACCTCCATGGAGCTTTTCCCCGCATAGTTCATCCGCGCCTTCAAGATGACCAGGAAACCAAGCTTCACCGGAACAAGAAAATCGAGCCCCTCCATCGAGGCGGTGACGATCGGCTTTCGGCTGTGCCGGTTGGCGGCGATCGCCCCGACGATGTCGATCCAATGCATCAGCGTTCCCCCGAGGAGATTGCCGAGCATGTTCGTGTCATTCGGCAGGACAATCTGAACCATCTCCGTCGCCGATTCGGCGACTGTCTTTCCCTCTTCCGGCATCTGCTTCTCCATTCTTTTTGATCTCCCTGGCCCCCGCCCCCACTCTTACGACATGGTCGCGCCGCCGCAAATGTTGAGCGCTTGACCGGTCATCGCCTGGGAGGCGTCTGAAGCGAGATAGACGGCCAATTCGGCGACTTCGGTCCCTTCGGTGAACCGCTTCATCGGAATCGCCGCCACCGCCTGACGGCGGACCTCTTCTTCCGACAACCCCGCTGCCTCGGACCACTCTCTTAATCCAAGACGCGCCATCTCCGTTTCAACCCATCCCGGACAGAGAGCGTTGACCGTGATGCCGCGGGAGACCACTTCGAGCGCCAGCGCGCGGGTAAACCCGATGATTCCATGTTTCGTGGCGCAGTAGGCGGTATAACCGGCCACACCGAACTTTCCCAGGACGGAAGAGAGGTTGATGATTCGGCCGTGGGCTTGATCCTTCATCTCCGGAAGGACCCGCTTCGTGACGTAATAGACGCCGGTTAAATTGGTCTCCAAGATGCGCATCCACCGATCGTCTCCTTCTTGATCGATCGGATTCTGCCCGGACGTCCCCGCGTTGTTCACCAAGATCGTGATCGGCCCGAACGCCTCGACCGTCTTCGTCACAAATCGATCGACCGACTCTTTGTCGGTCACGTCGACTTCCCATCCGACAATCGGCCACCCTTTTGCCCGGAGCCCTTCCGCAAAGGTTTTATAATGGTCCGGCCGGCGGGAGCCGATCACCACCCGGGCCCCTTCTTTCAAGAAAGCCTCGCTGATCGCCGCGCCGATCCCGGTCCCGCCCCCTGTCACCACGGCGACTTTATCTTTAAGGCGCATCAAATCCTCCCCGCTGCAGATCAAATAACCGAAATGGTGTAGTGATTATACGAATTCGGTTAATACGGTCATCCTATTTTTAAGTGTGATCGACATCCTAATTGTATCTTGCTGATTTTAAAAATAAAATATATTATATCATCTTAAAGAAGACGGCACAGGCATTGCAAAATTTCCACCCGTTATAAAAACCACCCAAACAGGAGGAATAGAATGAAAAGATTGATCATGTTCTTTGTTGCTGCAATGGTTGCCTTCAGCTTCGCCACAGTCGGCTTTGCCGGCGGAGATCACAAAATCTCCGGCGAGATCACAAAGGTCGAAGGAGACATGGTCACGATTAAAGATGAAAAAGGTAAAGAGCATATGGTTCACACCGACAAGAGCACCAAAATGTCGGGCGAAGTGAAGCAAGGGGCGAAGGTCGAGGCGGAAACGACCGAAAAAGGTCACGCCACCATGATTTCGGTAAAGAAATAGTCTAAACCGGGTCGGCTTTATCTGGAACGCCTCTTCATCTCAGCCCGATGGAGAGGCGTTTTTTTCCAGAGCGTCTAAAAGATCGCTCAGGGAAGAGAGGCGCGGGACGGAGCGCTCCTTCGTGTAGCGTCCCGAACGATCGAGCAAGAAGACATGCATTCCAATCTCCCGGGCCCCTTCAATATCGTGGTGAGGGCTGTCTCCCACATAAACCGATTCTTCAGGTGAAAGGGCCGCTTTCTCCAAGGCTCTTTTGAAGATTTCCGGAGCGGGTTTGGCGACCCCTTCGAGACTAGAGATCGTCACCGTCCGGAAATAGTGACCGATGCCGAGCGATCTGCAGACCTCGTCGATTCGAGAATCAAAGTTGGAGATGATTCCGAGATGATACCCCTCCCGGTGCAGCCGATCGAGGACCTCTTTCGTCTCCGGAAATAACGACCACCCCTCCGGCCCCTTGAAAAAAACAAAGAGCTCTTCGAAGAGGGCATCGAACTCCGGGAAGCGAATCTCGTCGAACACTTCACGAACGATCTTGTACCACCACTTCTTCTCTCGTCTTTTCAGCTCCGGGCCGCTGACGCCCGGGAAGGTCAGCGGCGGACTTTGTTTAAACACCTCCTTGAATCGTTGATTCAAAAGCGCCGGATCGACCTCAATGCCGTACTTCTTTGCAAATCGACTATATTGAGCGCCGACACTCCCTTTGACTTCGAATAAGGTGTCTCCCGCGTCGAAGAAAACCCCTTTGATTTTAGCCGGCATGGCCCTCCCATTCTCCAGAGTGTGCGTGACTCACTCGGGCTTCCCTCCCGCTCGCTTCATTTCCAGGCCCTTCACCAGTCCATAGAGCGCGCGGTGCGTCGGAACCGGAATTCCCTTTTTCTCTCCCCGCCGGATCAGATCGCCGTTAAGATGCTCGATCTCCGTCGGCTTCCCATTTTTGAAATCCTCGTACATCGAGGTGTGATACTCTCGGAACTGGCCGGAGGTCGTGATCGTCTCTTCGATGATATTCGCCTTCAGCTCGATTCCTTCGGCTTTTGCGACCGCGAGGATCTCGGAAATCCCCTGCCGGACGATTTCAAGGAGCGGCGCCGAATCGAGAATCAGCGAGATGGGATGATCGAGGATGACGGAAAGAGGATTAAACGTCGCGTTCCAGCAGAGTTTCTCCCATTTCGCCTTCATGATCTGGCCGGTCAAGTAGCAGGTGATTCCGGCGTCGGAGAGGAGTTGATGAAGTTGGACGGCCCGATCGCTCTTCTCTCCGGAGAGCTCCCCGAGGGAGATGATGCCTCGTCGATAATGTTCGATCAGACCGGGCGCCGCCAACCGCGAGGTGATATAGGCGACCCCGGCGACCAGGCAATCTCTTTTGAAGTAGGAAAGAATTCTTTCTTCGGAGTCGACGCCGTTCTGGAGGGTGAGAAGGGTTGCTCCCCTCTCCACCAGCGGGGCAATTTCCTTTAGGAGAGACGGAAGGTCATATGCTTTGACGGCGAGGATGATCAGATCGACCGAGTCGATTTGAGAGACGCTTTGAATCAGCGGCGGATGAACCGTAAAGTCGCCGTTGACACTCTTGATCTGAAGTCCGCCCCCCGCGATCGCCTGGTGGCTCTTCGGACGGACCAGAAAAGTGACATCGATTCCCGATCTGCAAAGGAGGGCGCCGAAATAACCGCCGACGGCGCCCGCTCCGATCACGAGCACTTTCTTCAATTGTTTTTGCGGATTGTCTATCGACATCGACTCCAGAAAATGATCTCACCTAAACGAGAAGGTACTGATCAATGCGACGGATCAATTCATCATACTCTAATTTTTCGTCGGCAGTATGGACCAAAACACCGTTCTTATAAAAATGAGAGGTCGGAAAGGTCTCGAAGGAGTATTGTTTTTTAATTTCGCGACAGGCCCCGGGAACATGCATCTGCGCTTTTCCGAACTTTATGGACCCCCCATATTTCTCCGCCGCTTGTTTTAGAATCGGATCAAACTCATTGCACGGAACGCAGGAGGCGATTCCAAAAACAACCACCGCGGCGGGAACGGATAGGTAGGAGGGATAGTTTTGGTCATCGACCCTCGGGATCTCGATTGAATCACTCATTTCTCTTCTTCCATATAAAAATGGCCGGAAGGGGACCCCTTCCGGCCGGGAGTTGAACCGCTTATCCGTTCTTCACGGTTTCGAGGGCCTTCAAGATGTCGTTGTTGTCTCTGGCCGTTAAGATCTCCTGGACCTTCTTGTAGCGGACTTTCCCCTTTTTATCGACGATGACCGTCGCTCGCTTTCCGATGTTGGCGTCTTCGAGGAAAAGCCCGTAATTCTTCACCGCATCGCGCTTCATATCGGAGAGGAGCCGATGTTTCAGACCGAGCGCGTCGGCCCACGCCTTGTGCGACCAGGTGGAGTCGATGCTGATCCCGAAGACTTCCGTATCGGTGTCCTGAAACTTGGGAAGATCGTTCGTAAAACATTTATTCTCATTGGTGCAGACGGGGCTCCAGTCCAACGGATAAAACGCGAGGACGACATTTTTCTTGCCGCGAAAATCGCTGAGCTTCACTTCTTTTTGATCTTGGTCCTTCAAAATAAAGTCGGGGGCTTCGTCACCCACCTCAATTTCTTTCGCCATGAATTTTCTCCTCTATTCAAATGGATGATGATTCAGCAGACGCTATCTTTAACACAGCGATTGGAAGGGTGTCAACCGGATTATCAGGAAAAGGACAGGGGCCTGGGGCCGGGGACCGGCGAAACGAATTCAGAATCTTTTATCCAACCCCTGGCCCCCGACATCGGCCCCTGTTTTAAGATCTTATTGTCCTCGGAGGGAAGCTTCGGCCTGTTTGACATCTTCCGCGCTTCCGATGATCAGGGGGACCTTTTGATGAAGCTTTTCCGGCTTGATATCGAGGATCGGATGACTCCCGGTCGTCGCCTTCCCTTGGGCCTGTTCCATGATGAAGGCAAGCGGGGCCGCCTCGTAGAGCAGTCGAAGTTTGCCTTGCGGGTTTTTGCTGTCTCCGGGATAGAGAAAAATTCCTCCCTTGAGAAGGTTTCGATGAAAATCGGCCACGAGGGAGCCGACATACCGAGCGGTCGCGCCCGACTTTTTCATCCCTTCGATATACCGCTTGATCCCGTCGCTCCAGAGGTTGGCGTTTCCTTCGTTGATGCTGAAGATATTTCCTTTCGGCGGAATCCGGAGGTTTTCATGGGAGAGAAGAAACTCTCCGATGCTCGGATCGAGGGTAAATCCGTGAACGCCGAAACCGGTGCTGTAGACCATCATCGTCGAGGAGCCGTAGATGATGTAGCCCGCGCCGATCTGATCGCGTCCCGGCTGGAGAAAGTCTTCCATCGTCGCTTCCGGGCCGGTGCTTTTTCTCCGATGGATGGAGAAGATCGAGCCGATGCTGATGTTGACGTCGATATTCGATGAGCCGTCGAGCGGATCGACCAGAAGAACATATTTCCCCTTGGGATAGGTGTCCGGAACCTGGTAGATCCCATCCAACTCTTCGGAAGCGATGCCGATGAGATGGCCGGTGTGGCAGAGCATCTTGATGAAGGTTTCATTGGCGAAGTCGTCCAGCTTCTGGACCCGCTCGCCGTGAACATTCTCTCTCCCCTTGTAACCGAGGAGGTCGATCAGTCCGGCCTGGTTCACCTCCCGCGAGATGATCTTGGCCGCGGTGGCGATTTCCACGAGAAGGCCGGTGAAATCTCCCGTCGCTTTCGGATAATGTTTTCGTTGCTGTTCGATCAGAAATCGGGTGAGGGTGGTCCCCAGCTCCATCGCGCGCTCCTATTCTGAGTAGTAAAAGAGTTTACTTGATCATCCGTGCACCCAGACGGTCCATCTGGGTGATCCGAATTTCTGAAACAACCTGGTGACCCTGGAACGCTTTTTCCATCGCCCTTCCGATCTTCTCGGCCCGCTTCGGATCATCGGTGACCGCAAAGATCGAGGCCCCGGCGCCGGAGATCGAGCAGCCGAGCGCTCCGGCCGAAAGGGCCCCCTTCTTCACATCTTCGAACCCTTTGATGAGGGGCGCCCGGGCCGCCTCGGCGACGCGATCCTGAATCGACCGGCCGAAACGCGCGGCGTCTTTCTTGGCGACCGCCCATGCAATCATCGAGGCGTAGGCCATGTTCGAGATGAAGTGCTCCATCGGAATCATTCCCGGAAGAACGCGCCGGGATTCCTTCGTCAGCAGCGGAAAATCAGGGATGGCGACGACGATGATCGCTTTTTCAATCCGTCCCAGTGAAACCACCTCCTTCGTGAAGGGGTTATTCCAGGTCACCCCTCCCATCATCGAGGGGCCGATATTATCGAGGAAGAAACCGCGGCTCACGTGAGATTCCGCCACCGCCGCCAAGGGAACCAGCTCCGCCTTCGATAATTTCTCTCCGAAGAGGAGATTGACGGCATAGGCCGCCGCAACGGCGCTGGCCGCGCTGCTTCCGAGGCCGGTTCCGGGAACCCCTTTATGGAGGGTCAGACTGACCCCCTCCCGGCAGACGAGATGATCCAAAACCGCTTGGGCGGAGATCCCCGCGGTGTTTTCCTCGGCCTTGTATGACAACCGGCCCCGATCTCCGGTGATCTCGGTGATGGAGACGCCCGGCTCGGGCCGGCGGGTCGCCGCCACCGTATCCCCCATTCCGGCGAGGGCCATTCCCAGAACATCAAATCCCGGTCCGATATTTCCGACGGAGGCGGGGGCGAACACGCGAACCGATTTCATTTGAAACTCCTCCTGAGAAGAATGGATTGTCCCGCCTGATTCAATACTGCCTAATTCAATACTGATTGATGATGTTGATCATCTCGCGCAGGCGGCCGAAATTTCTTCGATTGAAATGAAACACAATACGGGGAAGCGGAAGGAACTTCGGTTCGTTCGCCTCATCGGCCAGCGCTTTGGTCTCTTCGAATTTTCCGCCGACGAGAATATCGGAGAAAGAGGTGTTGAGCTGATCGAGCATTTTCCGATCGACCGGATGATTGAGCCGAATCACCAGTTGGTCGCGAACGAATCGAAGGGAGTGATAGTTTTTGTAAAACTTCACCACCTCTTCCACGGCATGATCGACATTATCGGTCACTTTAAATAGATTGAGATCTTCCGCCGAGATGAGCCCCCGGGAGAGAAGCTCGTCTTCTACATAGGCGCGCCATGCCTTCCAATAGGTTCCGCCGGGAGAATCGACAAAGACCACCGGCAGCGGATTGGTCTTTCCGGTTTGCAAAAGGGTGAGCGCTTCGAATCCCTCGTCATGCGTCCCGAACCCTCCCGGAAAAAGGGCAATGGCGCTCGCTTCTTTGATGAAGAAGAGCTTCCGCGTGAAGAAATATTTGAAGGTCATCAGCTTGGGGTCGTTTTCGATAAATTCATTGGCCGCCTGTTCGAAAGGGAGGAGGATGTTCATCCCGAAGCTGTTGCCCCGGCCCGCCCCTCCCTGAACCGCCCGCATGATCCCCTCCCCGGCGCCGGTAATCACCATGAATCCGGCTGCCGCGATCTTCCTGGAAAACTCCTCGGCGTATGCATAGATCGGCTCGGTTGCGCGGGTCCGGGCCGACCCGAAAACGCTGATCTTTCGCCTGTCTTTATATGGGGCATACAGCTTGAAGGCATACCGCATCTCTTTTAAAGCGGCATGGATGATTTTAAGATCCCCCCGGGTGGCATGGTTTTTTGAGAGGGTGAGGGCGGTGATAATGATCTCCCGGATCAGATCTTCATTCTCCGAGGGACCGGAGACAAGTTCGATGAGTTCGGCAATTTGTGATTGAAGTTCCTTTGCGTCCATCTATTTCCTTCTTCCCAATCAATAAGTCCATTTGTATGAATCATAAATAGGATGAATCATAAACTGCATTGATATTATTTCCGAATAAGGTTCTACTGTCAATATAAATTCCCCTTTTCGGCTTCCGTGAGACGGCCACATTGACTCGGTCGGCTTCATTTTCTTACGATGGATCATATGGATATCAAAGAGCGTCGAAAAGCGCTGGAGCAACTCAACCGGGAGATTCGAACGACTGAGCACTGTCCCCTTTGCCCTTACCGGACGAATGCCGTTCCGGGAGAAGGCCCGATCGATGCGCGCCTCTTTATGATCGGAGAAGCCCCCGGCGCGGAAGAAGATAAAACGGGGCAGCCCTTTGTCGGAAGGGCGGGAATGTTTCTCAACAAAGCGCTGGCCGAAGCCGGACTCGACCGGGAGAAAATTTTTATCACCAACACCGTCAAATGCCGGCCCCCGCAAAATCGAAAACCGAAAACCGATGAACTGCTGGCCTGCCGCCCTTTTCTTGACCGCCAACTTGAGTTGGTTCAGCCCGAATGGATCTGTACGTTGGGAGCCGTTGCAACCGGTCTCTTCTTAAAGGAATCCCTCACAAAAATTCATGGAAATGTTTATCCGATCGACCATAACGATAGGAAATACCATCTCTTTCCAACGTATCATCCTGCGGCCGTATTTAGGGTTCCGATTTTGGGGGAGGAGATTCAGAAAGACTTCACGAAATTGAGGGAACGGATGCTTAAATCCGCGCCTCTTTCCGGGAAAGGGCCGCCTCAATGACCGATTCAAGCTCGGACAAGCGAAAAGGTTTATTCAAGAAATAGTCGACCCTTTTCGCCTCGATGTCGTCGGTTGCATCGATATAAGAGGCACTCGTTAAAATGACAGGGAGCTGACGGGAGGAAGCCTTGATTCTTTCCGCCACTTCCAGACCCGACATGTGGGGCATGATGTAATCGACCAAAACAGCCTGGATATCTTTCTCGCGGCAGAGGGCCAAGCCTTCGTCCCCTCCCTCCGCCAAGAGGGGGGTATATCCCATACAGGTCAATGCTTCACCGATAAAATCGAGTGTCGACTCATGATCATCAATCACCAGGATCTTCCCTCTTGTCAGCGATCTCGATTTTGTATTCATTGGTTTACATTGGCTGGCCATGGTTCTTACCTCCCGTTGCAGGAGGTAATGAGCATAAAGCATGCCTGTCGCCGGAATGAACGGTTGCCTTCTAACTGGTTGATTTTAGAGAATATAAAAAAATGAGAGGGTAAAAAGTCTCATTTTTTCGCCAATTCACGCCAAGCGGTATGTAAATGATTACCCAGCCATCCAGATTGATCTACAGGGATTAACGGATCATCCTGGATAAAATAAAATTGACTCCACCGAGCAGCCTATGCCATAATCCGAAACAAATCCAGGGGTGCCGCCACGGCTGAGAGTCTCGACAACGTCGGGACAACCCTTTGAACCTGATCTGGGTAATGCCAGCGAAGGGAATTCAATCGATATCATGGCGGGGCCGCACCCATTTGGGTGGCGGCTTTTTTTGTTTCGGGCAGATGATAACCTTCACCGTAGAGAGGACACGATGACAATGAAGAACTCGCCAGCGAATGCCAGTGAAGCCAACGCAATCTTGACCGAAAAAGGGACTCATTCGAGCCCCTCACAACCACACCGCTCCCTTCCTCCAAAAGATCTACGTCCAGGGAACGCAACCGGGAGTGCGCGTGGCGATGCGAGAGATTCTGCAAAACCCGACCCGCAACATGAAGGGGGAAGCGGTCGAAGAGAACCCGCCGCTCGTCGTCTACGACCCCTCCGGTCCCTACACCGACCCGAACGCGACGATCGACATCCGGAAAGGGCTCGCCCCGCTTCGGATCCATTGGATCTGGGACCATCACCCCCGAGTTCGTGCGCGACGAGGTCGCGCGCGGCCGCGCCATCATCCCCGCCAACATCAACCACCCCGAGCTCGAGCCGATGATCATCGGCCGCAACTTCCTGGTGAAGATCAACGCCAACATCGGCAACTCGGCCGTCACCTCCTCCATCGAGGAGGAGGTCGAGAAGATGGTCTGGGCGATCCGCTGGGGCGCCGACACGGTGATGGACCTGTCCACCGGCAAGAACATCCACGAGACCCGCGAGTGGATCATCCGCAACTCGCCGGTGCCGATCGGCACCGTGCCGATCTACCAGGCGCTGGAGAAGGTCGACGGCAACGCCGAGGAGCTGACCTGGGAGATCTTCCGCGACACGCTGATCGAGCAGGCCGAGCAGGGCGTCGACTACTTCACCATCCACGCCGGCGTGCTGCTGCGCTACGTGCCGCTGACCGCCAAGCGCGTCACCGGCATCGTCTCGCGCGGCGGCTCGATCCTCGCCAAGTGGTGCCTCGCGCATCACAAGGAGAACTTCCTCTACACGCACTTCGAGGAAATCTGCGAGATCATGAAGGCCTACGACGTCACCTTCTCGCTCGGCGACGGCCTGCGCCCCGGCTCGATCGCCGACGCCAACGACGAGGCGCAGTTCGCCGAGCTGGAGACGCTGGGCGAGCTGACGCAAGATCGCCTGGAAGCACGACGTGCAGGTCATGATCGAGGGCCCCGGCCACGTGCCGATGCACCTGATCAAGGAGAACATGGACAAGCAGCTCGACTGGTGCGACGAGGCGCCGTTCTACACGCTGGGGCCGCTGACCACCGACATCGCGCCCGGCTACGACCACATCACCAGCGGCATCGGCGCGGCGATGATCGGCTGGTACGGCACCGCCATGCTCTGCTACGTCACGCCCAAGGAGCACCTGGGCCTGCCCGACAAGGACGACGTGAAGGACGGCATCATCACCTACAAGATCGCCGCCCACGCCGCCGACCTCGCCAAGGGCCATCCGGGCGCGCAGGTCCGCGACAACGCGCTGTCTCCAAGGCGCGCTTCGAGTTCCGCTGGGAGGACCAGTTCAACCTCGCGCTCGATCCGGAAACCGCGCAAGTCTTTCCACGACGAGACGCTGCCCCGAGGGCGCCAAGGTCGCGCACTTCTGCTCCATGTGCGGCCCGAAGTTCTGCTCGATGAAGATCAATAGAAGGCGTTGGATGAACAGGCCGCTCTGGAGCTCGGAATGATCGAGAAGGCGGAAGAATTCAAGAAGAACGGTCTGGAGATTTACAAATAACGTTAACCGTGATTCGTTATTCGTTAAACGTAAAGGCATTATGGCAGAGATATTACGATTAACGAATAACCTTTAACGAATAACGGAAGGGAACTTACAATGAAAGAAAGAGAAATTCAACCGCTGAGAGAAGCCGACATCACGCGAACCATCGCGCGGGAATATTACAAAGAATTCGATCAGATGATCGAGTCGGATGTCCTCATCGTCGGCGCCGGGCCGTCCGGCCTGGTCTGCGGACGCGATCTCGCCTCTTCCGGATATAAAGTGGTCATTGTCGAACAGCTGAACCATCTCGGCGGCGGCTTCTGGAACGGCGGTTATTTGATGAATAAGGCGACCATCGCCCATCCGGCCCAGGAGATTTTGGAAAAGATCGGCGTGCCGGTTAAAAAAATCTCCAAGGAGATGTACATCGTCGACCCTCCCCATGCCACCGCCAAGCTGATCGCGTCCGCTTATGATGCCGGCGTCAAGGTGATGAACATGACGAAGGTGGTCGACCTGGTTTTGCGGGGGGATAAAAATCGATTGGAAGGACTCGTCGTCAACTGGTATCCGCTCGAAGCGATGGGGCACGATGCGGCCCATGTCGATCCGATCGCGCTCGAGTCGAAGATCGTCGTCGATGCCACCGGACACGATGCCGTGACCCTGCAGCTCCTCGCCCGGCGGAATCTCTACGCGAATATCCCCGGCAACGGGGCGATGTGGGTCGATCGCTCCGAAGAAATGGTCATGGAAAAAACGGGCGAAGTTTATCCGAATCTTTTTATCGTCGGCCTTTCGGTCGCCGCCGTCTACGGAACCCCCCGCATGGGACCCGCTTTCGGCTCGATGCTCCTTTCGGGACGAAAAGGGGCGGAGCTGATTCGGAAAAAGCTGAAAAGATAAACAACGTGTTTCGCCCGATGAAGATCATCGCCTTCGGAGACAGCCTTACCGTCGGATACCTCTCCCCGTTTGAAGCGACCCCATACGCCGAGTTCCTCCAGCCGATGCTCGATCCAAAAACGGAGATTTACGTCGCCGGCGTCAGCGGGGAAACCACCGACGATATGCTCCGGCGTTTCGATCGACAGGTGATCAGGAACGCCCCGGACCAGGTCATCATTCTCGGCGGCACCAACGATCTCGGATGGGGAATATCGATCGATCAGATCGTCGCCAACCTGGCCCGGATGTATCAATCGGCTCAAAAGGCCGGCATTACCCCGATTGCCTGCGCCGTCCCTTCTCTCCTCGGCGCGGATGAATTTATCCCTCCCCGCCTTGCGCTAAACCGTCGAATTCAAGAAACGGCAAAAGAGAGAAAAATCCCCTTTGCCGATCTCTTCACGCCGACGGCCGATTCCGCCGGACGCCTCCTGGAGGAATATTCCCAAGACGGTCTCCACCTTACCCCGGAAGGATACCGGAAGATCGCCCACATTCTTTATGAGACGGTTTTTAAAGAAAAGAAATGAACGCCCGCTGAGAGGGCCGATTCTAAAGTTCCGAATCGACCCTCTCTCTAAAAAGGTTGGGGCAGCCCAAATTCGTTATTGCGACGAGGTAGGGGGGAGGTGAATGAGGGCCGCCCCAACAGCCATCCCATTAGACCGTTCGGTCGAAGGGGAAGGACTCACCGGATGATTGGGACGTGTCAAATGAGTTTCCGCTCTAAATTGCGCCAAGGCCAGTGCGGCGAGTTCGGACGGTTTTTTGTCGGATGAATAAAGCGCCAGCGACAGATATCCTTGATATCCCATCTCTTCCGACGCGAGGAGCATTTTCGAAAGAGAAGGCCATGTTTTCCCCGAAGAGGATTCGGCGGGAAAATCGATCGGCCCGATATGTTCAAGATGGATGTGCCCCACGTAAGGGCCGATGTTGCGGAACGCCTGGAGGGGATCCTCTCCGACGCAAGAGAAATGATCAATATCAAAATAAATTTGCAGCAAGGAAGAATTCATCCTTTCGATCCACTCGCATATTTCCCGAGAGGTGGAGAAGAGGAAATTCGGCTCCGCATCGATGAGGATCTTTACCCCTGCATCCTCTGCATGGGGGAGAATGCGCTTCAAACCTTCCATGAAAAGGTCGAGATCCTCTTCACGCGTCTTGACGTTCAACGGCCCCCCCGCCGGAATCGAGATGCTCTCCGCTTCCAGCGTCTCGGCCAGCTTGATACATTCGATCGTGTGGAGGATTCGGACTTCCCGGGCCGCCATTTCGCGCTCGATCCAAGAGGGATAGCCCCATTCTCCCATCGATGAAATAATCTTTGTATTCAAATTCGCGACCTTCAACCCGGAGCGGGCCAACATCGACTGAAGCTTTCGAAGCGTGCTCCGGGAGAGCTCGGTTGGATAGGCATGAGGGCGATCGCACATGATCTCGATGCCGGAATAACCTGCCGCGGCGATTTGATCCACCGCTTCCAAAATGGAATAGTTCCGAAAAGAATGGGTGCTGAATGCCGGTTGAATCATCTTTTCATCCTTGGTCTGATCATCTTGCGGAAACTATAAAGCAAAGATCGTTCCAAAGTAAAAATCTCTTTCGATCGACGCTGAGAAATGATTTTAAGGAGGCTTACAGACGGGAAAAAAGGAGATCACCCTTTGAAACGGGCTTGCTGAAGGGAGAAAAATAGGACCGCCGGGAAATCTTTCGCAGAAGAGACGCAATTCATTTCAGGCGGGATGAAACGTTTTTATCTGATTTGAAAAAAAAACGGTCCCGATTTATTGAAAGGGATTCCGCAGGACGATCGTCTCTCCCCGCTTGGAGCTGGTCGAAATGAGATCGACCCGGCAGCCGACCTTTTCCGAAATTGCTTCGAGATAAGTTTTGGCATTCTTCGGCAGCCGATCGTACGATGTGATTCCGGTGGTCGGCTCGCTCCAGCCGGAAAAATGTTCATAAATCGGTGTGCACTTTTCCAAAGTCTTTAAGGCCGTCGGCATTTCCCGGTAGACCTTCCCTTCGAACTCGTAGCCGACGCAGACCTGGATTTCCGGAAATCCATCCAGCACATCGAGCTTGGTGATGGCAAGCGAAGTCAATCCGTTCACCCGGACGGCGTATCGAAGCAGGACCACGTCGAACCATCCGCACCGGCGCGGGCGTCCGGTGGTCGCGCCGAATTCCTTCCCCTTCGACCGGAGCATTTCACCCATCTCATTATTCAACTCCGAGGGAAACGGCCCGCTCCCGACCCGTGTGGTATAGGCCTTCGCCACCCCCAATACTTCGTTGATCTTGGTCGGTCCCACACCGGTCCCCGTACAGGCCCCTCCGGCGGTCGCGTTGGAGGAGGTCACATAAGGGTAGGTCCCCAGATCGACATCCAAGTGGGTTCCCTGCGCGCCCTCGAAGAGGAGCCGCCGGCCCTGACCGATCGCTTCATCGATCAATAAGGTCGTGTCGGTGATATACGGTCTGATCCGGTCGGCATACTCCATATACTCTTGATAGACCTTCTCCAGATCAAACCCTTTCACCTTATAAAGTTGCTCAAGGAAGTAATTCATTTCGACGAGATTGGTCGCCAGCTTCTCTCTGAAGAGACCCGGATCGAGCAGATCGACGACACGGATTCCGATCCGCGCCATTTTGTCGGCATAGGCGGGACCGATCCCTCTTCCGGTCGTGCCGATCTTGCGTGTTCCCTTGACCTTCTCGCTCTCCTTGTCGATCGCCTTATGGTAGGGCATAATGAGGTGGGCCGCTTCGCTGATAAAGAGACGCCCCGAAACGGAGATTCCGCGGACGGAAAGAGCATCGATTTCTTCCAGCAAGGCGCCCGGATCGACGACGACGCCGTTTCCGATCACGCCGATTTTTCCCGCATGAAGTAGTCCGGTCGGGATCAGATGAAGGACAATGACCGTTTCCCCGCTGACGACGGTATGGCCTGCGTTGTGTCCTCCCTGATAACGGATGACATAGTCCGCCGACTCCGAAAGAAGATCGACGATCTTCCCTTTTCCCTCATCTCCCCACTGAGATCCGATTACGACTAAATTCATAATTGATTCGTCCTGATTCAAGTCATTAAAAAAAGGCCGGGCGGCCTTATAAGCAATCCCATCATAGGTTTTATGATTTTTAATGTCAAGACAAAACCTTGACATCCCCTACTCCGGATGATATCATCCTCAACACAATTTTGGATCATATGGGGCTGTAGCTCAGCTGGGAGAGCACAAGGCTGGCAGTCTTGGGGTCAGGGGTTCGATCCCCCTCAGCTCCACCAAAAATATCAAAGGAGTTAGCGGACAACAGCTAACTCCTTTTTATTTTACTGTAATAAAAATGTATAAATTTACGATAACTTTCTATTCGTTCCCCGAAAAAACCTTCATCAAATCATCAATGGCTTGGAGATAACGGGTACCATTCAAATCAATCGATCTTACCCTTTATTCAAAACTGTGCCCAGAATCGGCACCCCTTTCAGTAGACGGAGAGATTGTACAATTTCTTCCTTTTGAGTGCGTCCCGACTCAATCACCAAAAGCATTGCGTCGATATAGGGGGAGAGGGCCAGTACATCATCGGTCGGTAGAAGCGGCGGCAGATCAAAAATAACGATTCGGGATGCATAACGGTGTTTCAGTTCGCTGATAAGCGAGAGCATCCGGGGAGAGGTCAGCAATTCACTGGGACTTCTGACCGCTCTGCCCGCCGGGAGGAGAACGAGTCGCGGAAGGCCGGGATGAACCAAAAGATCCTCGACCGGCTTCTGATCCAGAAGATGGTCGACCAGGCCCGGGCTTTCCGCGATTCCAAAGAGTTGATGTACCGCCGGGTTACGAAGGTTGGCATCGACCAAGAGAACCGTTTGGCGGACCTCCAACGCGAGGCTGACGGCCAGATTGGCTGCAGTCAACGTATTCCCCGCCCCCGGTCCGGGGCACGTGACTCCCAAGAGGTTCCATCCATTCTCCCGCATCCGAAGCATCACTTGGGTGCGCAAGATCTTGTAGGCCTCGGTGAGAGGACCCTCTTCTAAGGCAGCAATCACCCGCCGTTCCCGCAAACGGGCGGGGGAGAGGGTGACCAATCGGGTGTGGGTGTAGACAATCTTGTCCGGGACCATCACATGGAGGGAGGGCTGATCCGGCAGATGTCCGTTTCCGATCCGCTGCAATTCTTGCGTTTGATCTATCGAAGATTCTTCTTCCGCCATCGCTTCTCCTTTATTCCAGACCCAACTTTCTTAGCGCAGCATACCAGATCACATCCAACGGAAACCAGAAAAAATGGATAAGGCTCACGAGCAGAACCGCTGAGAGGACTCCTCCCCAAAGCAACCAACCCCTTTTCTTGCGTTGCCGCCCTGTGTCCTCTTTGTTCTGAATATAGGGCACCACGGCCAAGGGGGAGACCTCGGTGATCTCCCAAATCTGCTCGGCCGTGTAGACGGCATGATCGAGGCTTTCCACGGCCGCGCCATACCCGATGCCGCCGATCATCGCAAAGACCATCGTTAAAAGGAGAATGGCCGGACGATTCGGTTTTTCCGGGCGCTCCGGAAGCGCCGGCGGATCGATCAGGGAGAAGCGCTCCGCTTTCCGGTCCGCCTCCAACCCTTCGGCAACCCTCGCCTCCAGAAGTTTCGAGCGGATCTCATGATACTTTTGGACGGAGTTGTCCCGGTCGCGCGTGAGATCAAAATATTTCTGCTCCAGCATCGGGGTCTTCTCCAACCGTCCGGCGATTTCCGCCACCCGTTGTTTGAGGCTTGCCTGCGTCGACCGCATCGATTTTAAATCGTTGATCGTCGAGGAGAGCTGCGCTTGGATCATAATGTAGGCGGGATTCTCCGGCGCGACCGCTACTTTTTTTTCGGGACGCGTCCGGCGGATTTCGTCTTCAAGAGAAGCGACGACTCGCCGGGCGCGGAGGACATCGGGATGCTTCTCTCCAAACCGTTCCGTCAACGCGGCTAGATTCGTTCGCTCCTCGGTTAATTTTTTAAAAAGGACATCTGCGGCGGAGGATTCCCCCGCCGCCTTTTCGAGGGCTTCAATCTCCCGCTTCATTTTGATCATATCGGGATGGTTTGAAGAGAGGAGCGCGCTGCTGCTCACGTATTGCGCCCGAAGCGCTTTGAGCCGCTCTTCCGTATCCAAAATTCGCTCGCCGTCCGCGGAAACCATCGGCGTGTTCGGTTTGAGGGTCGCGAGTTGACCCTCCAGATAGATCTTTCGATCCTCCAGGCTGCGTACCTCCCGATCAGCATTGAGCAGCTCGCGATCAAATTGGTTCATGAGTTGAATGTTGACTTGGTTCAGCTCCGGGAGGGCGCCTCCCGCTTGATGCTTAAACTCCGCGATCTTTTTTTCGAGTGTTTCGATTCGGTTGGATAAGTTCTCCGCCTCCTTTTGAAGGAAAGCGGTTGTCTCTTGGGCGCTTCGCTCCCGGGTTCGAAGATTTTCGGCAAGAAAGAGGCTCGTCAGCTCGTTCGCGACCATTTGCGCGAGCGGCGGGGTTTCCCCGTCGTAGGCGAGCGTAAAGGCGATGGTGGCGCGGGTCTGTTGGCCCGTCCGTCGATCGACCACATCGGCGCTGATCACCTCGATCCGGACATCATCGGTAAATCGTTTCAGCAATGCCTCCGTGGTCGCTTTTCCTCGAAGCTGCGGATAAAGGCTGTACTGATCGATCACCTTCAGAAGCGTCGACCGGCTCATGACCTGATGTTTGATCGTCTGGATTCTTTGGTCGGCATAGCTGGTCACGGTCGATCGGACCAGATCGGTCGGGACCTCTTGTTCTTCAATCAAGATGGTCGCCGTCGAGCGGTAGACCGGGGAGAGTGAATAAGCGATGCTCACCCCGATGATCATGAGCAGAATGATCGGGACCAACATCTGCCATCTCCGGCGCCGTACAAAATGGAGATAATCTCTGAGGGTTTTTGTCTTTTGTTCCATGTTCACTCCCATCTGAAAATGAAGCTTCCGTCTCATTAAAAAACTAACGCGATTTCGACCATCCCAACCCATGATAGGTCAGCATCCACGAGATCGAATTGGAATAAATCGGCTCGGAGCCGTCGTCCCGTTTCAGCCAGGCATATCGGTACCCGATCAACATCGACCACGCCTCTGTCCAATTCCATGTCCATCTCGGACCGATGTTGTAAGAAGTGCTGTCGGGAGGGGAAAGTTCGCCCCGAAGCGGTCGGGTCAAATAAAAATTGGCCACCAGCGAGCCGGAAGTGGTCTGTGTCAGCTCTTGTTCGATTGCGCCGGAGAGGCGATTCACTTCGATCAAATAGCCTCCCCCGCTCGGATCGACCTGTCGGGTCGCCTCTCCCCGTAAAGAGGTCCGCTCCCATGTTTTCCGAACCGTCCCCCCCGCCAGCCAACCGAGATCTCTCTCTTTCTGAGTTTCCCCCCCGGTTGAAAACTCGTTAAACAACTCCCGAACTCCGACGGAGAAGGTCGCCTCGAACGTTTCAGAAAAAGGATGAACCCATGAAAGCTGAAGCCCGACATTCTTGGACTGCACCCCCACCGAAGCGGCCCGATAGTTCAAAAGCTCAACGCTCGCCCTGAGTTGATCTTTCTCCGAAAGGGAATAGATCGTCTGGATCGTTCCCAGAATGACTTCATAATCAAAAAGCCCCCCTCCCGATCATCGCTGTAGCGAGTCTCGCGATATTCAATCTCTCCCATCAGGGTTATCCGTTCCGTCAGCGTGCCGCTCCAGCTTCCGCCGAAGACCCCGACGTTGCGCCGCTGGATCGCCAGAATAACCCCAGTCTCCAGCAATTCGCTCTTCCAGGCCGCATCCCGGATGACCTCTCCGAATAATCTCCAAAGATTCCGCTCCGTCCGGTATTCGGAAGAGAGCTTTAGAGAAGCCTCGTTCATATCGAGCCCCTCCTCCCCCACATATCGGGAGAGGTTCGCCCAAAAGTTCCCGTCCACCCGCCACCGCTCCATCGCCGCGCTCAACCGAAGCGACGGGATAAGATGGCTCCCCCAGACGGTGTCATGGGGCTGTGAGGTCATCAGGAGATTATCATTCACCTCCTCTCGGACGCTCACAGACGGAAGAGCCGTATATTCCATCGCCTCCATAGGGGCTGGTAAAAGGAGCAAAACAATCAGCGCCAGGAGCCTGCGGCCGCTGTGTGGAAAAAAATCTAAACGGCTTTGTGACAAGGGCCGATCACCGTGCCGTCGGCGTGAAACGTTGGTCACGGCACAATCACCACATCACCCCGTTTCAGGACAATATTTTGCTCCAAATTCTCCCCGTTCACAACCTCGCCGTAACGAAAGATGGCGCTTTTCTGGCCCCCTTTTTCCCGGCGGACGAGTCGGATATTATTTTCCGCGGCGTAAGGCGTTAATCCCCCCGCCAGACTGAGCGCCTGAAGAATATCGGTCGGGCGCCCCACTAAATATTCCCCGGGCCGATTTACTTTTCCGAGCACGTAGATTTTGTAGCTGTTGATCTTCTCAACGGCAACGGAGACCGTCGCGTTCGGCATAAACGGGGCGAGACGCCGAACCAGATCGTTTTTTATTTCATCCACCGTTCTCTCTTCCGCTCGAATATCGCCGACCAAAGGGAAAGAGATCATTCCATCCGGCCGGACCACGACTTGACGGGTCAAGCTTTCGTCTCTCCAGACCGAGATATGGAGCAGATCCTCCGGTCCGATGAGATATCCCGGACCGGCCACCCCTTCCTGGGCGGAAACGGAGAAAACCCGAAAAAAACCTACAAATATAAGAACGATCCAGACCGAATATTTTTTCATCCTACCCCTTCGTTTCTGCCAAGATCGACTTGGCCTCTTCTAAACCGGAAAACGCCTTTCCAGATTGAATCGCTCTGGTCAATGCCTCTTTCGCCTTCATCGACTCTCCCACCTTATAATAAGCGACCCCGAGATGGTACTGAAAGAGCGGATGGTTCGGAGCCCTGTCGACCACTTGCCGCAGCAAGCGAACTGCTTCTTTCGACTGTCCCGTCTTGGTGTAGACCCATCCGAGGGTATCGAGTAGTTCATTGCTCGAGGCATACTTTTCAAAATCCCGGCTCAACGCCAGGGCGCGTTCGAGACTCTTCGGATCCCCTTTGTGATCGGCCAAAAGGAGCGCCAGGTTATTGGCCGCCACGACCGATTTCGGTTGATCCTTCAAAACCGATTCATAAAGCTGAATCGCCCGATCGACTTCTCCGGTCTCATTCAAAATAGAAGCAAGAAGAAGCCGCAGCTCCGTCGATTTCGGGTTTGCCTTCCGTCCGGTCTCTAGAAGTGATATCGCTCCGGAAAGATCCTTCTGAGCGCGCTGAAGACTCGCCCGGTTTAGCCAGGGGGCGACCCAATCGGGTTTGATTCGGTTGGCGGTCTCGAAAGCCGCTTCCGCTTCTTCGAACCGGCCTTTCGTTAAAAGGACTTCTCCCAGCATTCCATGAGCAAAAGGATGATCCGGTTGCGCCGCGATCACTTTTTGAAGACGCCGTAACGCCGGATCCCCATTTCCCCTGGTCAATTCGATTCGAACCAACGCTAAGAGGGGATCGAGGGAATCGGGCCGGGATGCCGCAGCGCGTTCAAAAGCGGCGATCGCCGGCTCCCAATTCTTCTTCGCCTGGTGAAAATCCCCCTCCGCCATTCCAATGATGAATGAATGGTCCGTTACCGCCCGGATCTTCGTCAAGGTTGATTCGGCCGCACGAAAATCGTGATCGGCCAGCTGAGCATGCATCAACAGCTGGAGCGACTCCAGATCGTCAGGCGTTTTCGCGACGATCGATTCCAGCCGTCGGCGTCCCTCTTTATGGCGACCTTCGACCCCATCCAGTTGGGCCAATCTCCGGACGGCGCCGATTTCTTGTGGATTCAGCAGAACCGCCTTCTCCAAACTCTCGCGCGCCAGTGTCGACTCGCCCTCTAGATAATAAGCTTCCCCCAACAGGGCTTGGATATCCGAGCGCTGCGGTTGATCCTTGAGAACACTGCGGAACGCCTGCACCGCCTCTTTTTCCTCTTCCTTCGCCAGCGCCATCTTCCCCCGAAGAAGCAGCGCTTCCGACGACCGAGGGTTCTCTTTAAGAACCTCGTTCAGGCGTTTTTCGGCCGCCTCTTTCTTGCCTTCGGCCAAGTCGAGCGTCGCCAACATTACCTTTGCGTCCAACGCCGCGGGGCGGTTTCCCTCTTCATCGACCACCTCCTGGTAAACCGTCCGGGCTTTAGACGGCTGTTCCGTATCTTCGTAAAACCGACCCAGGGCAAAACGGATCTTCATCGATCGCGATAAGGTTTTCCTCGCTTCCAGAAACACCTTCTCCCCTTCCTGAAGACTCCGACTGGTCGCGATGAACTCCGCCAAAACCAACCGCCGCTCTTCACTCTCCGGATCGAGTTGAACCGCTTCCCTTAAGGTGGACTCCGCCTTATCCAGATCATTCCGGGAGCGGTAGAACGCCGCCAATCTCAGCCGATGTTGGAAGACTTTCGGCTCCATCTCGATAATTCGGTGAAGGATCTCCTCCGTCTCTTCCGATCGTCCCAAGCGGACCAGCGTATTTCCAAGATTATTCAACAGGACAACGCTTTTCGGATTTTTTTCCACCGCCTGCCGGAAAAGTTTCTCCGCTTCCGCTAAACGATTTCCATCAATATAGAGCGCGGCCAAAAAGCTGACCGGGTCGGGCTCCCCCGGATATTTACGAACCAACTGTTCCAGCTGCGCCAGCGCCTCGGCTTTTTCTCCTTTTTTGAGGCGTACACCGGCTTGAAGAACCTCCGCCGCAGGGTCTCCGGGATGTTTTTCCAAAATTCTCTCCGCGATCTCCACCACCCGATCGGTCGCTCCCCCTTCCATGTAAAACCGTCCAAGCTTTACGAGCGCCGCCCGGTGATCCGGATTCAACTCGACCACCCTCGAATAGTACCGGAACGCGTTGAGCCAATTCTTCTCTTTTTCTTCCACCAAGGCGACCAGATAGTTCGCTTCGGAGTCGTTCGGATCGATCTTCAGGACATTGCGTAAGGCAACCCGCGCCTTCGGCCAATTTTCCTCCTGAATATACTGCTGCGCCCGCGCTGTATACTTGGCTTTTCTCACCTCGGGTCCGCCGCAACCGACCAGGACAATCAACAAGGAGAATACCCAAATCCATCCTATTTTATTGCCCTTCATGAGTCTCCTCCTGAGACGATCGATCAGGCGCTTTTTTATTTTCAATCTTCAATGACATGTTCAGACCATCCAGGCCCGAACCCCCAGCACCAGAAGCGCCCAAAGGGCCACCAGACCCCATTGGGTCAGCCGCGCCGAGAGACGGCTTAACAACAGCTCGTAAGCAAAAAATAAAACGATCAATTTCCCCCCCCATCAGGCCGATCGGAACTTCGCCGATTCGCATCCCGGGAAGCGCCGGCGCCACCAGCGACACAAAAAGAACCAGATAGTCGAGCGGGGTCGTTTGAAACGGTTTCTCTCGGTTCAGCTGAATACTGACGAAGACCAGCACCGCCGCAAAAACAAAGAAGAGATCTAAAATTGTATGGATCGGCCAACCGCCCGCCGGGGGAGCACCTTCGCTTAAATAAACGACGAAGGTTCCCCCGACATAAAGCCCCAGCCGAACCAAAAGCGGCGCCGATCGCTGAAAAAACCAAAGTCCCACCAGCAACAACCCGAAAAGAGCGATCGCCATCAGGCCGAAATCGATCGGCACTTGCCTTGGAATAAAAACGCTGACGATCAAAAAGAGGGAAATACCGATCCCCAAAAGTTGGGTCGGAAGGTCGTTCAAGGGGCGGCTCTCTTGGTCTTTCAAACTCGGAGCGTTCGCGAACGGCTCCTCCCGATCGATTCGACGAAATTTCAGCCGGCCCCGTCGGGCAAGAACGATCAGGGAGAAAAAAAGGAGGGTCAAAAGGGTCAATGCAATCGCAATCTCCGCCTCCCCGCGCCAATAGAAAAGAACGGCCAAGCTGACCATCACCCCCTGAAACCCATAGATTAACGTGACCGCTTCATGGTGAAAAAAACCGATCGTCAATAACTTGTGATGAAGGTGGTTTCGGTCGGCCGAGAAAAGGGAGCGGCCCTCTACCCGCCGCTGCCCCATCACGCTGATCGTATCGAGAATCGGCAATCCGATAATCATCAGCACCACCAGCGGGCTGTATCCCCCCCGTCCCGGATCGGTCAGCAAGATCGCCGCCACCCCGACTGAAAAACCAAGAAATTGACTCCCCCCGTCCCCCATGAAAATCCGTGCCGGATAGGTATTGAACCGCAAAAATCCCAAAATTCCTCCCATCACCGACAAAGAGATCGAAAGGACAAGGGCATCGTCCGACAGAAAGGCGAGATAGGCCATTCCGCCGAGGCTTAACAGAGAGAGCCCTCCCGCAAGGCCGTCCAACCCATCCGAGAGGTTGATTGCATTTGTCACCCCCACCAAGAGAAGGATCGTCAGCGGCAACCCGAGCCAAATCGGCAGGGTGATCTCTTCTAAAAACGGGAGGGTGCTCAGACGGATCTCCCCGACGCCGATCACGAATGCCGCCGCGATCAGTTGGGCCAAAAGTTTTAGCTTAAAATCTAGATTGATCCGGTCATCCATCACACCGAAGAAAATAATGATCGCGGCACCACCTAAATAAGCAAAGATGATCCGATCGACCGGCACCCAAATGAGAATCGACGCCAGAGCGCCGGCGGCAAACGCGATTCCTCCGACCCGGGCGATCGGAGCCGAATGCATCTTCCTTCCTCCCGGCAGGTCGAGGACGTTGAAGTAAGCCGCTCCTTTAATTAAAAAAGGGATCAGCCCCATACAAATGACCAAGGAGGAAACAAAGACAAAAAAGAGATTAATCACCATTCGCTGTCCGTACGATGGGAGACGGAGAAAAATCGTCTTCCGGTTGAATGTGATCCGGAATATACCGGCCTAAGTGAGGTCGAACGGTTCTCGCAAAACCGACCAGACGATCGTCTACGCTTGATTCGCTCTCCCCCGGTGAGATCGCGGCGGTCAGTCGGACCAACGCCCCATCCGTTCGATTCAGGGTCACGGCATCCCAGAGAAGATAAAACTTGACCAGGTATTCGTTCGTCAAGATTCTCCCCCGCTGTTGAAACCAATAATAGACGAGCTGTTTTTGGTCTCCCTTTTGGATCAAAACCCGATTCGCCCAGAGCGGCGGGATCGCGGCGCCTTCCGCGTCGATCCGGATCGTCCGAAGCGAGGTGATTTCCCATCCCCCTCCCGGGATGCAGGTGCGGGGGGAATGGGCCGACTGCCCCTTTTTCTGCGAGCCGTAATAGGCGACGTAGAGATTAATCGGCGCCCGCTCCGGCGACTGATAGTCGGCCAGCAGATAATCATCGAAGCGAAGGGCGTTGCGATAGGCTTCCTCCATCACGAGCGGTTTTCCGCTCCATGCCGCCACCTGCATCGGGAATTCGGTGAACGATTCGCGCGAAGGGACGATCTCCTCACGGGCATTGATCTGCATGGAGACAAAGAGAACCGGAACCAATAAGGCGACCGAGAAGAGATACGTTGACGGCGGCGGGCGAAGCGCCGTTTGAAGGGAGGCCGTCGCGGAAAGGCGCGGCGCCCCGACCGGATCGAGCCCGGCTCCGAACCACTCTCGAAAATCCTTTCGCTTTCCGGCATCGATCCGTGCGAGCAACCACATCTCGGCGAAAAGAATCGATAGGCTGCTGACAAAAAGAAGCCAGCCCGAGAAACTGTGAAAAAATCCTTCCGCCGTCTGTATTCCGTAAAGATCGACCAACAGGCCGGTCATTCCGATTCGGAATCCATTCAGGAAAATCGCAATCGGAAAACTGGAAAGAAAGAGGAGCACCCGCTTCCATAACTTTTCACGGAAAAGATAAGCGCAGATCAACGCCAGGGCCGCCAGCGGAAAGAGATAACGCAACCCGCTGCACGCCTCCACCACCTGAAGCTGGATCGGTCCGAGATCGATCACGTTTCCTTCCCGAAAGGCGGTCACCCCGATGACCTGAAGGCAGCCGACCCCTAAGGCCGAAGAAACCAACTGAAGCCACCCTGAAAGACCTTGATAGAGAAAATCGGGAAGCGGGATCATCGCCAGAAGATAAAAGAGGGGGAAAGGCAATGATCCGCATCCCCTCCCCGCCGATGGCGGCGAGGGTGAGGCCGATCAGAACGACCCAAAGGGAGAGGTGAACCACCACGTAAATGGTGGCCAGCTCTCCGATGAAATAGAGCCCCACTCCGATGAGGAGAACGGGAACCCCCCACCACGACCCTTGAAGCTTTTTTTCCCGGAGGCGATGCCGCTGCTGCCAAATCAGATAGAGGCTGATCAACGGAACAAAAAAGCCGTGGCCGTAATTTTCGTCGGCATACCACTTATGGACCATATAGGCAATGCCGTTGCTGTAAATGATTCCGAGCAACACCGCCGGCAGCGCCGCGCCCCACCAAAAGAGACGCTGTCCCTCCGGATTCCATGGAAGTCGGATCGACTTCATCGAACGATCTTCTCCCTCAAGATCAACCAAGCAAATTTCGGCAAGGCGGTCTGTCGAATCAACCGGCGCGGCTGAGAAGCCAGCCGGTAGAACCACTCCAGATGCATCTTCCTGAACAAGGCGGGCGCCCGCTTGACCCGGCCCGAAAGGACATCAAACGTTCCGCCGACTCCCTGGCAGACTTTAATGGAAAGCTGCGGAAGGTAGCGCGCCATCCAGAGTTCCTGCTTCGGACTTCCCAGGGCGACGAAGAGGATTTCCGCCCCGGAGGCATTGATTTGCTGAACCAGTTCCCCCATCTCTTCTTCTTTTAAATAGCCATGCTGCTGTCCGACGATCTGCAGACCCGGGTAACGCGCGCGAAGAACTTCTCCCGCCCGTTGGTTGACCTCGACGCTCCCGCCGAAAAGGAAAATTCGGTACCCCTTCCGGGCCGCCCGTTCACAAATCGCCGGCATCAACTCCGAGCCGGGGACCTGACTCATCCGGCCCAATCGAAGAAGACGCGCCGCCAAGACGACGCCGATTCCGTCCGGGATCAGAAGGCCGGCCCCGCGTAATTGATTCAACAAAAAAGGATCGTTTTGGGCCTTCATCACCTTTTCAGGATTGACCGCGATTACCGCTTCCCCCCGGCTCCCCTCGATCATCGTTTCCACCCGCGCCACCGCCTGACTCATGTCGACACAATCGGTCGGAACCCCCAGAATTTCAATCCTTCTCGGTTTCATGAGATCCACTCCTTTAACGCTGCCAAGGCTTCTTTCATGGAATGGTCGGTCGTGGGGACCGGTCCCAATGCAATATGGGTTAAGAATGAATGCGGGAGGGTCCCCTCGTGCCTGACGCGGATCGTTGTGATCGGTTCTTTACTGCCGTAGACGGGCGCTCTCCATCCGAGGATCGGATCGGTTTCTCCCCGATGGAGAGAGAGGGCCCCACCCTCCGCCGAGAGCGAGACGATTTGGGTCGAATCGGAAAGGAGGAAGAAATCTCCGGTTCGATTCGGTTCTACACCGAGATGCCAATAAAGATCAAGCGTATGTTTTCCCGCGCCGGCAAGAAAATCCCAGATGAGCCAACTTCCCGGCGGTTCAAAAAACACCGCCCGCCAGTGTGTTACCCCGCAGCGCGCATATCCCTGATGCGAAGCCAACAGCCGTATCCCTCCGTCGTCGAGCGCCTCGCGCTGAACGACCTTGGCATCAAACGGATTGGACCAGATAAAGGGGGCCTCCTGAACGGCTTGATCTTGCCGATCGACGACGACGGTATTGTGGGCGGCGGTCCCTCGGAAATAGGCCCGCCATTTCAGATCGGCGTAGCTGTAGGTCCCGGGATCGATCAAGAATTCGTTCTCTCCGATTCGGAGCGTCACCGACAAGGCATCTGCATGACCGTGCCCGCAGAGCGGCGGCATGCCGAGGGAGCCATGGTCAAAACGAAGAACGGCTTGGCCGCTTCGAATCAGAGAATAACCGGCCTCATTAAAAGAGGTCAGCCCTTCCCGAATTCCCTCTTCCGAACCGAAACGGAGGAAGGGTGAGAGGGCGTGACCGTCATCGCTGTCGCCGATCGAGGGAACGCGTCCCTTCGTGTCGGCGACGGCGCCGAGAAACCGGCGGCCGCGTTGCGTCACTTCCCGCAAAGCGGGCGGGATCGGCTGCTCGTAATGAATCAACAGTGCAACCGCCAACTGGTAGAGATCGACCCCAAAACGAAGATAATGAAAAGCCTGCTCCACCCCGCCCCCATCCGGAAGAATCTGATGATCGGCCTCTTTCTCCAAAAGGGAGAGACCGAGCCCCCGCCATCGATCCGCCCCTCGCATTTCCGGGAAAAGAACGCCGGCATAGATCAGTCCCGCCGCCTCGGCCAGGGTATGGTTTCCGGCGGAAGAGTGGACCGAGAGCCGCTTCTCGATGAGCGACGCATGTTCCTCGATCAACCGGATCAGGGCAGACCAAACCGATTCAGGATCGCGCAATCGGTCGCGAACCAGATCGAGCGCGTGGCAGGCCGCGATGAGGCGAAGGCCGCACTCCATCGCGGAGATATAATGAATCCCCGTCAAAAACGGATTCGCCTCGATCCAGGAAAGGAATTGCGCTTCAAGAAGGGCGGCCGCCTTCCGGCCGACCTCGGGAGAAGCCTCTTTCGAAAGAAGTCCTAATCCGACCAACTGCTGGAGCCGGGAAGGCTCCCATGCGATTCGAATATCCCCGTATTGATTTCCGGGCCGGTATGAAATCGATCCGAAAAAGAGCCTCGGCCAGCTCTTCCCCGTATCGGGGGCCTCATGCCAGACGGCCCCTTCGGGGCGCCACTGCCAGAGCCGGTCTCCGATCTTGATTTTTCCGGAGAGGAGGCGATCGATCTCTTCAGGATCGGCAATTTTGATGGGGAGCGTCGGAAGCTTCGGCGCTGTTCCCCTACAAAATTCGAAACGGGAAAACTCCCGCTCCGACGAAACGATCCCACCCCGGCCCATTCGATAACGGGCCGCCATCATCTTCAACGTCCATTGCTCCCCGATCCGATGCGCAATCTCCGTCGGACCCATGACGCGAAGCCGTTTTACCATCCACTTGAGATTGGCCATTCCGTCTACTCTCCCAACGCGTAAACCGCGCCGGTCCGAAAACTCTCCACCGCGCGGAGCGTGGCCTTTGTCACGGCCTGGATTTCAGCAAACGACATTGCCGGGGTTCCCCCCTGAATCGCCTCAACAAAGCGAGTCATCTCCATTTGGAATCCTTTGTCTTGTTTGGTCGTCTTAAAGCGGTTTCCTTTTCCGCCGGAGAAAGATTCGGTTTTAATAAAATCATCGATGATCACCGCCTTCCCCTCCCCGAAGGCTTCGAACCGCTCCTTCGCCAGGGCGGTATCGCCGCCGGCCGCGTAGATCACCGTGCCGATGGAGCCGTCGGCGAAAGAGAAGGAGAGGAGGCTCTGATCCTCCGTGATGCCGGAGGTGTGATGATCGATCCGGCGCGCGTGCACCGACGTCGGAACTGATCCGCAGAGGGCCTGCATGCAATCGATGAAGTGACAGGCCTCCCCCCAGAATACGGCCGCCGCCGATCTCCGGATCATGCACCCAATGGTCCGGCGAAATCGCCCCGGCATTCACCCGATAGAGCATCACCAGCGGATTTTTCCGATCCTGGAACAGGGCGCGGGCCTGAGCCATGTGGGGAGAGAAACGCCGGTTGAACCCAACCATTAGTTGAATCCCTTCGGTCGCCTTGGCCTCGTAAACGGCGGTAATTTCCTCCAACGCTTCTTCCGAAAGACAGAGCGGCTTCTCGACAAAGACATGTTTCCCGGCACGAAGCGATTCGACCACCATTTGTCCATGGTCGCCATGGCGAGTTCCGATCAAGACGGCATTGATCTCTTCATCCTTTAGAACATCCCGGTAATCGCTCGCGCAGTAGGCTGCGGCAATCTTCTCCCCCAGCGCTTTGGCATGGATCCCGCTGGCGGTGCAGACGGCCCTCAAAGAGACTTCCTTGATACCGCTTAATACAGGTAGAAGCCGGTCTTTGACATGGCTTCCGGCGCCGATGATTCCAAGCTGGACCCGGCCCGATCGGCTCCCCTTGCGGAGATGCACGACCCGGTTCGGTTTCGCCTTCTCTTGACCCGGATAAGAGACCACGATCCCCAAGTAAGGGGCGGCTCCTTCCATCATCAACCGATAAGCCTGCTCCGCTTCTTGGATCGGGTACCGATGGGTGATCAGCCGCTTCACATCAACCTTCTTCTGCGCGATAAGCGCAAGAAAGGCCTCCATGTTCCGCCCTTCCGTCCATCGGACATAACCATAAGGATAGTCGTGCCCTTTCTCCTCATATTCGGGATCATACCGGCCCGGGCCATAGGAGGTGGAGAGCCGCAGCTCCAGCTCTTTCTTGTAATAGGGCTCCCGCAGGGATTTCCATCCCCACCGCGCCGACCACCACGACCCGTCCCTTCTTTCGCGCAATCTCCCCGGCCGTTTCGATGGGGCCGTTTTCCTTCGTGCTCGCCGTGATCAAGACGGCGTCCACCCCGGCGCCCTGCGTGAAGCCGGCCGCCGCCTCGATCAATCGGTCGGGGGGCGCTGCGACATCCGCGCCGAAGGCGGTTGCAAGGGCGATTTTCGCCGGATCAAAATCAGAGGCAAGGACCACGCAGCCGGCCGCCTTCAGCAGCTGAACGGTCAACTGTCCAAGAAGACCCAGTCCGATGACGGCGACCCGATCGCCCAGTTGAGGTTCGGCTTGCCTCACCCCCTGCAGGGCGATGGCTCCGAGCGCGACAAAAGCCCCTTCTTCGAAATCGATCCCCTCCGGCATTTTCACGCAAAGATTTTTCGGAACGGAGATCATCGCGGCATGCGAGGCATAATTTTGACCGGTGCAGGCGACCCGATCCCCCACCGAAAACCCTTCGACCCGCTTGCCCACTTCGAGCACGATGCCCGCGGCGCTGTAGCCGAGGGCGGCCGGGGTGTCGAGCCGCTCGAAGACCATCCGCAAGGTATCGACGACCCCTTCTTTTTGGATCTTGTTCAGGACCTTTCGGACCAGATCGGGCCGCTCCATCGCCTTGCCGGCCAAACTTTTCTGCGCCACCTGCACGGTCGAACGTTCCGTCCCGGCGCTGATTAAAGAAACCTGCGTCGCCACAAGCAATCCCCCCTCCCGCACCGTCGGCGCAGGAACTTCCTCAACCTTCAAAGTGCCGGTCCGATAATTTTGAATCACCTGTTTCATGCACACCTCGATTACAAATGTGAATACGCCATTAAGTGTTCTCTTTCGCTACTTTTAAAAAAAGGGCGACGATCTTCTCCGCATATCGCTCTTCGGTATAGAGGGCTTCATATCGCGCTCGGCTTCGAACTCCCATTCTCTTCAGGCTCTCCGGACTTTCCAACAACAACAAAATTTGCTTGGCGAGATGCTCCGGATCATTGCATCTCACCTCCAAACCATTCTCTCCCTCAATGACCGTCTCGCGAAGACACCCTCGATCCGTAAAGAGAATCGGCAGGCCGGCTGCCATTGCCTCAACCACAACAAGCGGCTGTCCCTCTTGTTGAACTCCGGCAAACACAAACAGGTCCGCCGACCGGAATAATGCCGATTTTGCCTGTCCCGCGACAGAGCCGGTGAAAAGAACCGCGTCGGCGAAACCCTCTTGGGTGATAAAAGATTGTGCCTGTTCCTTCTCTTGCGGCCGAGACCACTCTCCCGCGAATACAAACTCGATATCCCGTCTAATTTTCACAAGGATGGCCGCAGCCGCCAGCAATACCAATGTCCCCTTTGCTTGACTTAATGTGCCAAGGTGCAGAATCCGGTATCGGCGGCGCTTCCCAACGGTCCCGATCGATGCCGCGTCATTGTCGTCCCATCGAATCCCATTCGGAATTACCGAGATTTTCTCGGCAGGAACGAGTCCGTCAAAAATGCTTCTAAAGGAGTTCCCCAGAACAATCACATGAGCCACTCCGCTGAAGAGACGTCGAACGTAGAACTTCAACACGCGCCCCCGAGTTTCGTACCAGGTTCTGAGTCCTCCGCCATGGAGATGAATTACGACCCGACTTCCCACGAGAATAGCCGGCCAGA
Organism: Candidatus Manganitrophus sp.; assembly: GCA_028865235.1. Taxonomy (GTDB): domain Bacteria; phylum Nitrospirota; class Nitrospiria; order SBBL01; family Manganitrophaceae; genus Manganitrophus. The sequence continues at coordinate 200,723 of CP114561.1, read as the reverse complement.
CAAAGAAACTATCCCGAATGAACCCGACCGTTTTTTGGGAGATCGGAACATAAACAATCTTGCATCGATCGCGAATGAGGATTTGAATGAAACCAAGCCATTGCTTGATAAATAAGAAGACATCATGGAGGTCCGGTGCGTTCACATATTCGATGCCACGCCGATCCGCCAGGTCCAAATGACGAATTTCAAACGCTTCCTTGACCCTAGAGTCGAGAAGCGTTTGAATGGCCACCGCAACACCGTGATGAGGGGGAGGCGTTGGACCGATCACCAGAACCAACTCTTTTTTAGCCATTTTCTCTTCTACGCGATTAAGTGTTCCATCCGAACGTAGATCCATTGCTCCGCTCCTCCCGGAATCGGATACGCTTTCGATAAACCGAATCATTGTCTCTGCAGAGACTTCAATATCAAATTGTTTAACCCGTTCATAGGCTGCTTTGACCATTACCTTCTTTGCTTCAACACTCATCTCCAATGCTTTTAAGATGGCCTCAGCCGACGGTTCTATCTCCTTTGGATCGAACTTAAATCCCGTGAGGCCCTCCTCAATCAAGTCATGTGTCGCCGCGGCGTGAACGGATGACAAGGAGGGAACCCCCGCCGCCATCGCCTCACTGAGGACGGCACCGAAAGAATCGGAGAGGGTGTGAAAAACAAAAAGATCCGCGGCGGAAAAATACCTACTCAACTCTTCTTTCTGCACATATCCGATAAAATGAACGTTCGCCCACCCTTTTTCTTGCACAATCTTTTCATATAGAGGGCGTTCGGGTCCTTCCCCTATAATGAGCAATTCAACGTCGGGTCTCCGCTTCACGATCTGTTCATAAATCTTAAAAAGTTCCAAATATCCCTTCCGGCGGATCAGTTGCCCAATCGACAGAAGAATCGGTCCTGAATATTCGCCGCGGAGGCGCCTACACGCCTCGGATTGCCTAAACGCTTCCGTCTGCCTTTGAAAATAAGAGACTTCAATCGGCATGACTGCGGTCAAGAGACGATCTTCACGCGCACCATAATGGAGAAATGCGTCTCGTGCCACACGCGATGAGGCAATGACGCCGTCCGAATAACGGGTCAGGAGTTGCCGGATTGCTCTTCGGATGACCGATGTCGTTGCGCAATCAGTCAATGTCAACTCACCCCATCCGATGAATCTCTTCCGGAAGAGACGGCAGTAGATCCATGCCGAAATATTCGCGATCCCAAAACCTCCACTCACAACGACATCTGGATCCAACTTGCGCAAGGCCTTGATCACACCATAATTGAGATGTACCGAGATTAAGAACCCGGGCGGCCGAACGTGGATCCCCGGTAAGACCTGCATTTTGAAAGAATGCGGCGCCAACCTCCACCGACGATTCTCCTCATGCCGTGCCATTAACAAAACGGTAAAATCCTTCACCCGGTGCTGCAAAGCTTCAAAGAGAGGGATACGATACGGGGTTAGAATATTCGTTAATACCACCAGTTTCATCTTTCTCTCATCGCATTGAAATCGCGGTTGACTCGAATCTCAACTCTGCCTTTGTATCCTCATCGCCATTTTTAAGAATCTCCGATAAATCGGAATCATGTCATAGAGTCGGACCCAAAAGGGTAAATTCAGCAGTCTTCGTGCCCGCACCTTAACGGCTGTAAGCGTGTCCCGGTATTCCTGCGTACTCTTCTTCTTAAAAAAGGAAGTTGGATTCGTATACCATATAACCGTTCGACCCGGCAGCAAGACGACGCTTCCGAACCGTGCTGCCCGCAGAACGAAATCATAATCGACACACATACTCAACTTTTCGTCATATCGTCCTGCTGATTCCCAAATCGATTTCGGAAACACCAGCGTGGAGTGAACAAATGGGTTGCCCCGATACAACCTTGATGCGGGAACCCATACCGGTGATGGGTTCGCCACTTCTCCAGTCGAGAAAACACTCTCTGGAACAGACTGATGAAATTCAGATGTTTTGGCATAGGCCGTAGCCACCACCGCCACGTCAGGATGCGCCTTAAAAAAAGCGACGACATAACTCAACCGGTGAGGCAGACTTAAATCATCCGCATCATTGATGGCAATATACCTCCCCCTTGCCAAAGAGATCCCCTCATTCAACGCGCTTGGAAAACCGATCCGGTCGCGGCGAAGGTAACGAAGGCGCGGATCATTGATTTTTCCGCAGATCTGCTCCGTCGCATCGCTGGAGCCATCATCCACGACAATCACTTCAAAACTCGGATGATTCTGGGCAAGTGCAGCCGTGAGGGAGGCGGCAATAAAAGAGGCCGCATTATAAGCCGCCATCACGATGGATATCTCCGGATCGCCCTTCTGAATCGGCCCTGTCATGCGATCTATCTCTCGATCTCGCAACCCTCTCCCCTTGTCTTAAATCAGGATCTTTTGATTTCCCCATTAATCGGCAATGGACGGTCTCTGTTTTAATCCATCGACCATCAATTCAGGGTCGTTTTTACGATCACTTGCGGCGCGCCGCAACATCACCACCGAGAGGGCAAAGACCAGAAACTCGCCTAAGAACCGGCTCCAGGAAGCGCCGATCAAGCCCCATTCCTTCGTCATGAGATATCCTATCGGTATCAAAAAAAGGAAGGTCACCGATTTGGTAAAAAGCCATATCCGGCTTCCTAAAGCGACCACGCCAAAACTGTGATATGCCCAAAGCAGCTGGCAGATCATGGCGCCGGATAAAATCCAGGCAACGGGTAAAGACGCCGCGTAGGCCTGCTCCTTTCCCCGGAACAATCCACGGAATAAGGAAGGGAAGAAAGAACAGAATCACCAACAGAAGCCCCGCGCCGACAAGGGTTTGTATCCAACTCACCCGCCAGACCTCTCGAACAAAATAAGCCGGCGAATTCTTGGCGGCACTTCTTGCAAGTTTTGTCTGCCATAAATTGGCGGCCCCCACCAGAAGAACTTGGATCGGCAATATAAATTGACGTCCCAATTCCTAATACGGCAACACCCGCCGTGCCGATCAGGCCCAGTGTCAGGAAGGTGCTCACCTGCGTGTAGGCATACCCAGCCAGATTCGTTCCCAACCCCCATCGGCCGATTTTCCACACTTCGTTCAGATCCGCTATTTCAGACGGGACTGAGGGACGAAGCCAATATCCCCAGCCGCTCTGGCAAGCCCAAAGAAAATTCACCAAGCCCAACACCAGAAAGATATTTGCGAGTGTGAAGAATCCATATTTCTGTAAGAGAAAAAGGCTACCGATTGTTCCTGCAATTGAGACCAATCCTCCGACAAAATCCTGAGAAATCCGTTGATGAATGAAATTGATCCTTCTTTGCAACTCAACCGCTAAACCACCGAATATAAAAATGATGAATTCGACCGCCGGCCATCCGTTGAGGCGGCCAACAAAGATGGAGATCAAGACGGATATAAAAAAAAATGATCTCAAAACTAAAAACAATTGCGGCCAAAAGGGGATCTTTTGATTATTTACAACCCGCCGACTGCTGATCACAAGCATGGGTGAAATTGCCAGCGCGGAAAGGATCATCAGGAAGAAATATCGAGTGGACACACCCACAGCGAACATCCCAAAATCATGGACCGCAAGAGAGCGAACGAGGTACATTGTGACCAAAAAGCTTGCCGCTGACCAGAGACCCTGCGCGAGGACCGCGAGCCGCCATTGAAAGCTTCTCTCAATCAGACGATGAAGCCAGTCCTTGGCAATGAGATACTTCTGAAGCACCAAATCATTCACCTTTCTTAAGACTGGAGAGGATCAGCCCGCAACCACCGAGGTTTTGCGGGCGCCTTAAAAACGGTTTTCTGAAACAGATCGATCTGCTCCTCGCTCAGCATGTTGTAAAGATAGAGTCCGACGCCATTTCCCCGGCTAATCGACCGGGCTTCCGACAAAATTTCGGCGGCTCTGCGCGCATCTCTAGGAATGACTTTTTTCCCAGAGTCATCTCGGTCGTAATTTCCACATAACATGACCAACGCTTCGGGTCTCTTCATCTTCGATTGCAAGTTCCGATTTTTTCAAAGTCCGGGCTGGCCTGGTAATCCATGCTGTAAACGACATCGACCAACCCTTCGTCAGCCCATTTCATACTATCCTGCCCTTGTAATTTTGTGTCCGAGCTCCCTGGAACTGCATCCACACTCATCACGAGATTTTTTCTTGTTTTCCCGCGCCCCGACCGAAATACGCGAAATAATGTCTCGAACGGCGCCCTCTTGCCATGCGGCGAGGGCGCTTAAATCGACACCGGGAAGGTTTTTAAGGCTCCAATCCTTTACAAGATTTCTCCCGGTGTGTCTCTTATAATCTTCGATACAGGAGTTCGTTTTACACATTCCTCCTGAACGAACATAATCAAGATTGATTCCTTGAACGGGATATCTTGTTGCGACTTCGACAATCAAGGATGAAATGAATTCGCGAAAACGCTCACTATGAATATTAAATGCCTGTCGAGAAGTTCCTCTTTAAAACGCTGTTCAAAAAATTCGAGTTGCGGTAAAAAGTCTCTTTGCCGGAGGGAAACCGTGAACCACGGATGGATCTCAATCTCATACTTCTCTGCCAGTTTAATGAGATTCTCCAGCGGATCAAAGCCGGGAACACGAACTTTGCGGGTATCCCAAGGTGCGAGATCCGATGGCCAGATCGTTCCCCTTCCATGCCAGACACATGGAACGAAAACATTAAACCCTGCTTTCTTAATCCGGGTTAGCAATTTCTCTGCTAAATCTTTTGTAATCCAAGCGAGTCCTTCATCAAAGATCGCACGACTTTCAAAGAGAGACACACCGCTCGACAGCGCAAGCCACGGCTTCAAAAGAGAACCCGCGGCAAAGGCGGCCGTCGATTTAATAAATTTCCGACGTGAAAAGGCCCGGCCGGTCAATTTAACTCCCTCATCCTCGCGTCTAAAATTGGATTCATTAGATGAGTGAACCACGCTATATCGTTTTTAGGAGCTCGTATTTCCTTTTCTTAGAAACGGCCTTTGACGTCTTCGTGTTTTCCGTTTCTGCAGCGAGCGTTTCTTGAGCATTTTCGTGAAACCGGTCCAGACTCAGTGCAAAGGTTGCGAGATACCAGTAAAATACCGCATGAAAAACGGCCGCGCTCAATATAACGCTCTCCCCAAAATTTGAGATCGTCAAAAAACCGGCGCAATACATTTCCGCTCCATATTTCCTTCCCCTATCATATTTGATCAATCGCCATAAGACGGACATCACAATCGAAAGATATAAGCTCGCTCCCAAAAAACCGGAATCTAACAACGCCTGGACATAACCACTATGCAGCGTAAAAGTTTCGTTGTTTAGCAGCGTTGGGGAGATTGGAGGACGAGACTGAGGAATTTCCCCCTCTTTAAAGGCATCTGAACCGAGTGTAAACCCATATCCCAGAAAGGGACGATCCCAAAATTTCTCAAAGGCAAGACCCCATATTACGGTGCGTCCGGACATACGTTCAATGGAGTCAATCCTGAGAATGCGCGACCGCGCTTTTGAAGAGATGTTGATATCAGCCACTGTCGTGACAATAAGGGAAAAAGAGATGATCATGACAGCCGCAAGGCCCCATTCCAATTTACGCCTTAAATAAAATATTGCGGTGATCAATAAACTTGCCGCTCCAGCAGCCCAGAAAGTCCGAGATCCCGTCAAATAGAGACACGGAAGGGACGAGAGGATTCCCGCGGCACGCAGCAGAACCTTTCGTTCGCTAAAAATGCACAGTCCTAATAAAAGACCGGAAGTGGCCGCCATTTTAGCAGGTTTGCCGAAGAGTCCCCTGAACCGACGGCCTTCTAAGGTTTCCTCATATGCGAAACCAGGCGAATATGCCAATAAAACCAGACTGGCAAGACAAACAATGATAAATGCCATCATCGTTACATTCATCACGGTTTCATTTTTGGCCGCATCATTTGGGGATGCCTCCAAGTGAGCGATAAAAAACAACAACACGGCAGCCAGCGAAATCACTTGGAGACCGACGTAAATGGGTTGACTTGAAAAGGGGATCGTCAACGAAAGAACAATGAGGTATCCGAAAATTAAAATATATTTTTTGTAGATTTCCAAACGGCTGTGGGTTAGGAACCAATACGCCCCAACAATCAACGCAAGCCCTTCAGAAAGGCCGCGAAGAACATAGGTGTCTCCGATGGGTGCTGCATCCTTAAGCAGGAGAGCCAGAATGAGCAGGCCCAGTATATAGGCCATCCTTTGCAATCTCCAAGTCTGACGCCATATCGTTACACTGAATTCCGGTACTCTCTAGCGTTGTTCGACCGGGTCCGCTTTCTCGGGTTTCTGTAGCACGAAGGCCGCGGCCGTCGGCTTGAGTTTCTGAAATGGATTGACGCAATGATAACGGTCATTCCATGCGAACAGACGAGACAATATGTCGTCCGCGTAAACGGCGGCCGCCGAGTTGTATATCGGACCTCGGAATATAAAACGCAGGCGGGAAATGAGCGGAAAAACGCACCTCGTTTCCTTCACAATGGTAAATCCGGCTGAGCGCACGATCGCGCGGAAAATCGGTAGCGGAAGACCTCGCTCTCGTTTGGTGAGACCCGCCCGTTCTCGTCTCCAGTCTCCCATTGAAACGATGGGTTCACGAATGAGGGCGATTCCGGACGATCGCAAACACCGAAAGAGCTCGCGGACCACTGTGCTCACATTGGGAACATGGTGTAGACACCCGAAACAGGTGGCCAGATCGAACGACTCGTCGCGGAATGGCATAATGCCGCTCGATCGAGGTTTGACATATTCAACGGGCACACCCGCAATCGCCTTAACAGGGAATGCCTGGGACGGTTCGAGAATCGTAATTTTCTCCACGCGAGAGAGAAGCGGGCGCAATTCCTCACCGGTGGCTCCCCCAAGGCTTAGAACGGAGGGAAACCGACGAGGCGGCAAGTATCGAAAGCTATGGGCATGGTTCAGGGCATGGGCCCCATAGTAATTTTGGGGCCGGTCCTTCGCGCCTAGGTTCGCGTAAGCTTCTTCTTCATCCTTAAACCATTGCTCGATTTCTTCAGGGGAGAAATCATCACCGTAGAGTTTTTTCCTTGCAAATACTCATCCAGTGTGTGGTACCCCATCCTCAATACCTCCAAGCAGAACCGCTCATTATTTAATTCGCCGCTTTCCAGACCGGAAAAGCATTCTCCAAGAAAGGTCCCGTTCTTAAGGCATTCACTTGTTCATCAGTGAGCTTGCTATAGATGTAGAGCCCCATTCCAGTTCCAGGCCACCTGCGTTGAGCAAACGCCGCATATTTTGCGACCAGATCACCTGTCCTCGGAATTGCCTCCGATTGGTCATCCATTTTGTCGTAATTACCAAACAACACAATCATCTTTTCCGGTTGCTTTAACGCGCTTCGTACGGCATCCACATTCTCGAAATCAATCCGTTGGCGGTAATCCATACCAAAAATGACGTCAATCCAGCCGTAATCGGCCCACGCCAATTCATCTCTTCCTTCAAGCGCTCTCAACTCGCCGCCCGGGGCTTTTGGTTGACCATCTATGCTGATAATCAGTTTGGGCTTTAAAATTCTTGCCTGCTTTGAAAGATTTTTGACGATGTCCGTCACTGCAAGATCCTGCCATTTTTGAAGGCGCCACCTGGCGGATTCATCAACAGAACTCTGAGTTAAATCTTCCAGTAAAGGAAACCCAGTCACCCGATAATAATTGTTTTGGCAGTCGACGGACGTACAAAGACCCATGGCTCGAATATAATCTAAATTCAGGCCATCGATGTCATAACGACGAACCACATCGAGGATTAATTCACGGATAAACTTCCGAAACTCAATATTATGAATATCAAAAGCACCCTCCGGAACACCTTCATCAAAAAACTGAGCGTATTCGGCGCTCTCTCTTTTACAACAGTAAACCAAGGGTGCACTTCGATGCCCATACTATGGGCTTTCTGAATCAAGTAGGCCAAAGGATCATATCCGAGCGGTATCATTGATGCGACCTTCGGATCCGTCGAGGCAATACGAGACGGATAGTAAGCGCCCCTTCCGTGCCATACACACGGGACGTAAATATTAAATCCGGCTGCTTTCACCCGGGATAAGATCTTATCGGCGGCCTCCTTCGAGAAAGCCCAACTCATATCCTCATCGAAGATGGCCCTATTCTCGATTAGCCGCCCCTGACGATCTCTTCGCTGTATTAACGGTACAGCGAGCCCCTTATTGAGCCATTCCCACTTCCTCTCGTAAGCCGCCGCCAAATCTTTTTCTTGTGTTTGGTAAAACTGAAAAACTTCCTGAGAAGAAAAAGGACGATCAAAGATGATCAGGCTTTCCAAAAGGGACTCGGCCCCACGCCCTTTTTGGCTGGTCGTCCCTTTATCGGTACCGAGATAGAGCGGTCCGCCATTCACATAATCACCGGAAAAAGGTTTTTGGTTCTCCGCGATCTTCTCGCCGTTGACATAAAGCTTACAATAGCCAGGGTCGCCACTTTCCCAAACGGCAGTGATCATGACCCATGCTTCTAGATCAAAACCATAGGGGGCAGAACAATGAATGGATTCTTGGTTGCTCAGTATAAAGTAGAGACGTTTTGAACCAAGCGGCTCCCACCAACCGTGTGAAACAGCCATATAACTTTTCTGGCTGTCGGCCCATGGAAGTGTCAAAAATGTATGCGATTTTTCACTCTCCTGCTCCCAAAGCGGCTTCATCCAAAATGAGAGGGTTCCCGCCTTCGCATTCAATGCTTGGGAAGGTTTGATCTCGGCAAACGTTTCTGCGGTCAACTGTAAAGATCTTCCCCGTTCCTGATCTGAAACGATTACCGCGCCATGAAGCTCGACGCTTCTTGATATTGCCTCATAATCCTCATACAGAATGATTCTCTCTTCGTCGGGGAAAAGTGAAAACGACTCTTCCGGAAAAATTAAAATAAACACAAACATGAAAAAACATACGAAGAACATAAAAGAATATTTCGTGCACTTCATCCTGAAAATTCTCCAAGCTAAAAATTCTTTCGTCTCAGCTAATGCGGCCGAAACGAAAGCCTTCCCTCAATATCTTTATATGAGTGATAAACTAATCCACGTAAGTGATAAGGCAAGAATCTACTTCAGCACGATGGTATTACCCAAACGTTTTGTGAGGTTCACCGTTATTCTGCCCCTTTTCAGTCATACGTAATCCCACCATTTTCCCTTTTTCAATTTCTGATAAAACCGCAGTAATTCTTTCCGCCGCCCGCCCATCCCACTTCTCCGGGGTTCGACCGGGTCTCCATTTTCCTCCATCGCCGATTCGAATCCCATCAGGATCGATTCGCGACGGGTTCCCACCAAGCGGTTGGTCCCTTGGAAAATCGTAATCGGCCGTTCCGTGTTCTCTCGAAGAGTCAAACAGGGAACACCGAGAATGGTCGCCTCCTCTTGGATTCCGCCGCTGTCTGTCAACATAACCTTTGCATGGGCATGGAGTTGAAGGAAGTCAAGATAGCCGAACGGGGGAACAAGCACGATTCGGTCTCCGTCTCTAGTAGATGTTCCAACATAGGATTGGAGACCGAAAGACTCGATTTGAGCAGCGGTGCGAGGGTGACAAGGGAAAATAATCGGAACCACATCTGAAAGGGTTTTCACGGCCTGAAGGATTTCGTGGAGAGTATCAAAGCAATCGACATTGGAAGGGCGATGGAGGGTGAGTACGCCATACGGTTTTACTTGCTGCTTCTCTTTCAAGCCGAGCGTCTCCAAAACCAGAGACCGGGACGCGTTCACGGTGCTTAAGAAGAGTATCGATCATGACATTACCAACAAAAAAAATCTGATGATCCGGAATGCCTTCCCGCTTGAGATTGGCATTGGCTCCAAGATCGGTCGTAAAAAGAAGATCGGCGACGGCATCGGTGACCTTGCGGTTGATCTCTTCCGGCATCGTCATATCACCGCTTCGAAGCCCCGCCTCAACATGGGCGATGGGGATGTTCAATTTCTTTGCAGCAAGGGTGCAAGCCATGGTGGAGTTGATATCTCCTACCACCAGGACCATGTCGGGACGCTCCTCTTGTAAAACCTTCTCAAAAGCGATCATAATCTTGCCGGTTTGCTCTGCGTGGCTCCCCGACCCGATTTCCAGGTTGAGATCCGGACGAGGAAGTCCAAGATCTTCAAAAAAGGATTGCGACATTGCTTGATCGTAATGTTGGCCCGTATGGACTAAAAGTGACTCAAACTTTGGATTAACTTTCTGTTCGTTATGTCGCTCGATCGCTTCTAAGATTGGAGCAATTTTCATGAAATTCGGTCGGGCACCGACCACATGAATAATCTTCATGCAGGACTCCTTTTCTTGCCTCTTTTGCAACGAGATTGGTGACGCATAGATGCTGAGGGCACCGGTTGGACGGATGCCCTCAGCAAGATGATTATGCGAACAAATTCATTCGGGAGATTGCGATCAACCCAATCAGGCTCGAACCAAAGAGGAGAAAAGAGGCGGGAATTGGAGCCGGTGTCATTCCGCCTGCCCAAACAGACCCGCCCTCCTGCCCAAAGATGCGTGAGGCGAAGACAAAGGTAGGACCTGTCCCGTCCGACAGAGATGTACCCACAAAGTCAGAGATGGAAAGATCCACTCCGTTGATGGCCAGATCAAAAGACAACGTCTCGCCGCTATCTAGCGAAGATCCTCGCCTGAAGTCGAACGCGCCATCATAAAATCCTCCTCCAGGGGCCAGAAGGTTCCCTCTTCTTTGGTTTTCGTTTCGAGCAAGCCTTGTCCTAAATTCGCTCATGTTTAAATCGGCGCCATCTAAGGTGACATTGCTGAACCGTAAATCTCTGGGATCGCTTCCGTATGGGTCTCCGTTAAAGTTGAAATATAGCGAGTCGAGATTACCCGAAGAGATATTGGTTACATCGACTCGAACCGCATCTCCAACATCGGTCAAGGTGACCACTGCCTGGGGGGCGACATCGGGGATAAGGATGGGGTTGAAGATTTGATCGAGGGGCAAACGTCAATTCAGCTGCAGTTGCAACAGCCGGTCCTACTCCTGTTGCCAACAACAGTGCGAAAGAGATAATCAGCTTTCTCATCTTGTACGTCCCTCCTACTTTTTTAGCCCTATCCGGAGAAACCTGATCTTTGGAGTAGGGATGATACGGGATCGACTTACTACCGTGAAACAGGAGATTTTAAAAGTGTGATGGTAATCACATGTAAGGATCATTACCACATTGAGAGTATTATCATTTTTTTCATTGCGATAGCAATAAACATTTTTTAACTTTATTAGTACGAAATCCATTGAAGAAAATCGCCTCTGATGCGATCGAGAGGATATATCGAAAAGAGGATCTCATCTCCCCCTCTCTTCGACTCTGTTCAAAGGAGTCTCGTGGAAACGATCGTTAAGCCTCGTCGCCGAACGAATTATCTTCTTTCAATAACAGAATAATCAACAAAAAGTTAAAAGCATATTAACTTTCCGGAGTGGAATCTCTTCTTGTATTCGAAGAAGTCTAAAGCGATAAGTTCGGACAGGAAAGAAAAGAAGTAGGACAAGAATTAAGAATCAGGCGAGAAAAGGAATCATTCCTCGAGACAATTTTCAAGAAAGAACTTCGTTAAGCCACATGGATCACCCTGGCGCGGCATCACCCTCCTGAAAGGGGCCGAAGGAAACATCGACAAAGACGGGGGCCTCGATCGGAAGCGCCTCTCCTCTCTTGCTGAAGGAATTCACTTGCCGAGTGTGGAGAGATCTCGCTGAGACCTCTCCACACCGGGCCGTTCTATTTTAGAACCGGTTTCGGAGTGGCGGACGCCGAGGTCGGAAGCACCGGCAGCTTCAAGGCCACCTCGGGAACGGTTCCCTCCAGGGAGTGGAGGAAGGCGACGATCAGGTCGATCTCTTTCTCCGTCAAATTGATCTTCAGCTGAAGCTTTCCCATCGTCCGGACCGCTTCCCGAAGATCCCAAACCGCGCCGTCATGAAAATAAGGGGCGGTGCGGGTGACATTTCTCCAGAGGGGGACCTTGAAGATAAAGCGGTCGGTCTCTTTCTTCGTCACGTTGAACCTTCCCGGGTCGTCACTCGACGCGTAGGGCTCGGCGATCCCGAATTTTTGGTACTGGCCCCCTCCGGCGCCGACCCCGTTATGGCAGGCGATACACCCCTTCTGGATGACCAGTTGGAGCCCCTTCTTTTCCGCGTCGGTCAGGGCCTTTGCGTTTCCCTTCAAAAAATCATCGAACCGCGAAGGGGTCAAGAGGGTCCGCTCGAAGGCGGCGATCGCCTTGGCGACGTTGTCGTAGGTGAGCGGCTCTTTCTCCCCCGGAAAGGCATTTTTGAAGAGGGCGACATATTGCGGAATGGAGCGCAGTCGCGCCAGGACCGACGCTTCATCGGGCATCGCCATCTCCACCGGATTGAGGATCGGCCCTTTCGCTTGATCTTCCAGCGAGGCGGCGCGTCCGTCCCAGAATTGGACGAACTGCACCCCGGCGTTCAGGACCGTCGGGGAGTTTCTTCCCCCAGTTGGCCCATGTGTCCGGGCGAGGTGGGGAGATTATCAACCCCGCCGGTGATCAGGTTGTGGCAGCTGTTGCAGCTGATCGCGCCGCTCTTCGAAAGGCGAGGCTCGAAGAAGAGCATCTGCCCTAGGAGCACTTTCTCGGGGGTGGTCGGGTTATTCTCCGGCGCCGAGAGTTTCTCCGGAAGCGGCTTGAAGAAATTGCCGGCCTTCCGGATCAGGTCGGCCTCCTGTCCAAAGGCCGAAGTGGCGATCAAAAAAATAAAAACCCAAACCGAGCTAAACTGAAAGAGGATGAATCGTCTCATCTTGACTTCTCCTTTTTTGGTTTCAAGATACACCTTTATTTGCTCTCAATCGGAACAAAGCCCTTTTCGAGCGCGTAGCGGATCATCTGAACGGTGTTTCGAAGAGCGAGCTTGTTCATGATGTTGACCCGATGGTTCTCCACCGTCTTAACCGCCACCCCGAGTTGCTTGGCGATTTCTCTGTTCTTATAACCTTGCCCCACCAATTTTAGGACGTCGATCTCCCGCTTTGTGAGTTCACGACGATAGACGGCTGCAGAGATGATTTTATGATGTATGCTTTCTTGATCCTTCAAGACCGCCCTCTCCTTGACGCGGGTTTTTTTCTAAAGACGAAGCCCCCGCCCACTTCGCCCTGAATCAGCCGGCTGACCTCTCCTTTTCCCCACCCCTTCCCGAAAGGAAGGTTGGATGACCCGCGAGTGGATCATCCGATTGATTATCATTTTGAAATGATTCAATCGAAGAGACAATCCCCCGAAGGGGGTGTTTATCTATGTTGATGCCGCGATGCCGCGTTGAAGCCACCCCTTTCGGGGGGTTGTCTTTCCCATGTGATTGCTTCAAGATGAATGAGGGTTCCGATGGAGAGGGAAGACGATCGATAAAAATAAAAGATTGCATGACGCACGATCATGAACGGGAAGCGGCGTTGGAACAAATGAAACAATAATCGACGGAACGGTGATCCCCGTTCGCCCAGAGACGAGGAGGAGATATGAAACCGTATGAAATTCCAACGATGAACGATCGGATGACCTTCAAACCGATCTCGATCGGACCGGAAGAGCCGACGATCAAAGCGCTTGGTTTGATGTTGGACCACGAAATCCGGCACCTCCCCGTTGTGGAGGACGACCGACTGGTCGGAATAATTTCGGATCGCGACATTCGTCAGAACTGGAGAATCACCGGAGGAGAGATGAAGGAATTCGGCGATGTCGATCAACAGATCGTCTCCGATCTGATGTCCCGTCATCCGATTTCCGTCAGGGAAGAAACCTCGATCCACGACGCCATTAAGCGGATGGTTGAACATAAGATCGGGGCGCTTCCGGTCGTGGATATCGACAACAAGCTGGTCGGGATCTTCACGGAGATCGACGCCCTCCAATATTGCCTCGCTCTGATCGAGCGATATTAGCGTCTCGGCGTAGAACAAAGCGCGACGACTCATGAGGCGCCAAGGATGGCATACCTGCTTGACTGTTTTAGGAGGAAAAGAATAGACTGACCTCGAAACCGATCCTTTCCTGGCTTGCATTTCCGGCGGCGGACCAATCCCATCATCATGGAGCAGGATGGAAACATCGGAACCGATCCCAAACCGAAAAGAAATTCTCGAAGCCGGCCACCTTCAACGCTGTTTTGATTCGCTGAAGCAATCGGGATACCGGCTCGTCGGCCCGACCCTTGAGAACGGCGCGATCGTCTACGATGAATTGATCTCCATCAATGATCTCCCGATCGGCTGGACCGATGCACAAGAAGGGGCCACCTATCGTCTAAAAAAAAGAGACGATGCCGCCTTCTTCGGTTATGCCGTCGGCCCCCATTCCTGGAAAAAATATTTCCTCCCGTCTGCAAGACGTCTCTGGCGCGCCGAGCGCGAAGAGAACGGCTTTCGAATCATCGATGAAAAAGAGGAAGTCCCGAAGCTCGCCCTGATCGGCGTCCGCGCGTGCGAGCTGCACGCCATTGCCATCCAAGACAAAGTTTTCCTGGAAGGGGCTTACGTCGATCCCTACTACAAGGCCCAGCGGGAGAACGTCTTCATCGTCGCCCTCAACTGTAGTGTGGCCGGCGGCACCTGCTTCTGCGTCTCGATGAAAACCGGCCCGAAGGCGACGTCCGGATTTGACCTCGCTCTGACGGAAGTCCTGGAGGGAGAGCGCCACTACTTCGTCGTCGAGGTCGGCTCGGAGCGGGGGAAGCCCTCCTTCGAGAGATCCCACATGCTCCGGCCCGGACGGAAGAAGCGGCGGCGGCCGATCGGGTCGTCTCTCGCACCTCCCAGCAGATGGGGCGGTCGATGAAAACCGACGACGTGAAGGAGCTGCTCTACAACAATCTGGAGCATCCCCGTTGGGACGATGTGGCCGCCCGCTGCCTTGCCTGCGGCAACTGTACCCTCGTCTGCCCGACCTGTTTCTGCACGACGGTTGAAGATGTCACCGATCTGACCGGAAACCAGACCGAGCGTCGGCGGAAGCTCGACTCCTGCTTTACGATGGACTTTTCTTACGTCCACGGCGGCGGGAGCGTCCGATCAACTCACAAGGCCCGCTACCGTCAATGGATGACCCACAAGCTCGCCACCTGGTGGGACCAGTTCGGCACGTCCGGCTGCGTCGGCTGCGGGCGCTGCATCACCTGGTGCCCCGTCGCCATCGACATCACCGAAGAGGTCCGGGCGATCCGAGGAGAAAAAGGATGAGGAGGAGATATTTACCATTTTCCATTTGTCATTGTTCATTTGTCATTTAAAAATGGAAAATCCAATATGGAAAATGACAAATGGTAAATGATCCTTTTCTCCCTCATCCCGCCGAGATCGTCGAAGTCCGCCGGGAGACGCCGGGGGTCTACACGTATCGTCTCCGCTTTCGAGACGAAGGGCTGAGACGGGGCTACCGTTTTCTCCCCGGCCAGTTCAACATGGTCTATGTTTTCGGGGTGGGAGAGGTGGCGATTTCGATCGTCTCCGATCCGGACGATCCCGAGTTGCTCGACCACACGATCCGGATTGTCGGAAATGTCACCGGGGCGCTGGAACGGCTGAAGGAGGGGGATACGATTGGACTCCGAGGACCGTACGGAAGCGCTTGGCCGCTGAAAGAGGCCGAAGGAAAAGAGGTCATCGTCGTGACCGGCGGTCTCGGCTGCGCCCCGGTCGTTTCGGTGATCAACTACATCGCCCAGCGGCGGGAGCAATACGGTAAATTAAAAATCCTTCATGGGGGTGAAGACACCGAAGGACCTCCTCTATCGGGAGCGGTTCCGGGCCTGGGAGCGCCATCCGAACACGGAGGTGTACCTCACCGTCGATCATCCCGACAAAGCGTGGAAGTACAACGTCGGCGTGGTCACGAATCTTTTCGATCAGGTCGAGATCGATCCCCGACATTCCATTGCCATGATGTGCGGGCCGGAGATCATGATGCGTTATACCGCCCGAAGCCTCCTCTCCCGCGGGATCGCCGCCGATCGGATCTACGTCTCATTGGAACGGAACATGAAGTGCGCGATCGCTTTTTGCGGACACTGCCAGCTCGGCCCGACCTTCGTCTGCCGGGAGGGGCCGGTTTACCGGTATGACCGGATACAGCCGTGGTTCGAAACGAGAGAGATTTAGGGAGAGTAAATTTGCCATTTACCATTTTCCAATTTTTTAAATGACAAATGATAAATGACAAATGAACAATGGGAAATAATCCTTTGAATCTCAAACCGAAAATGGCCGTCTGGAAGTTCGCCTCCTGCGACGGCTGCCAGCTGAGCCTGCTCGACTGCGAGGACGAGCTGCTGGCGGTCGCCGACGAGGTCGAGATCGCCTACTTTCCGGAGGCGTCCCGCGCCGCATGGGACAGGCCCTTACGACCTCTCGCTCGTCGAGGGCTCGATCACCACCGCGCGCGATGCGGCGGCGATTCAGGCGATCCGCGCGCAGTCGAAGTTTCTGGTCACGATCGGCGCCTGCGCCACGGCCGGCGGCATCCAGGCGCTGCGCAACCTGCGCGACGTGGAGGAGTGCGAAGCGGATCGTCTACGCGCGCCCGGAGTGGATCGACACGCCTGCGACCTCGACGCCGATCGCCGCCCACGTCAAGGTCGACTACGAACTGCGCGGCTGCCCGGTCAACAAGCAGCAACTGCTGGAGCTGATCGCCGCGCCTGCTGGCCGGCCGGCGGCCGGACGTGGCGACCCACAGCGTGTGCGAGGAGTGCAAGCGGCGGGGCAGCGCCTGCGTGCTGGTGGCGCACGGCACGCCGTGCCTGGGGCCCGTCACGCAGGCCGGCTGCGGGGCCATCTGCCCGGCCTACAACCGCGGCTGCTACGGCTGCTTCGGGCCGAAGGAAACGCCGAACGCGCCGGCGCTGAGCGAGCATCTGCTGGCCGCCGGCATGGCGCCCGAGGCCGACCTCCTCACGCGGCTATACCGCACCTTCAACGCCGCCGCCCGAGCCTTCGCCGAGGAGAGGCCGCCCGCCATGACCGACGCCACGCGCACCATCGACGGTTGAACTACCTCGCCCGCGTGGAAGGCGAGGGCGCGCTGCATCGTCACGATCGCGGACGGCCAGCTCGTCGAGCCGCGGACTGCGCATCTTCGAGCCGCCGCGCTATTTCGAGGCCCTGCTGCGCGGGCGCGACTGCCGCCGAGGCCCGAGACATCACCGCCCGCATCTGCGGCATCTGCCCGGTGGCGTACCTGATGAGCGCCGTCCACGCGATCGAGGATGCCTGCGGGGTCCAAGTCGTGCCGGCGCCGATCGCGCGACCTGCGCCGGCTGCTCTACTGCGGCGAGTGGATCGAAAGCCACGTGCTGCACATGTTCATGCTGCATGCGCCCGACTTCCTGGGTTATGCCCGGACGCGGTCGAGACTGGCGAAGGACCACGGCGACATGGTGCAGCACGGCGCTCCACATCAAGAAGGCCGGCAACGGGATCGTCGGCCTGCTCGGCGGGCGAGCGATCCACCCGATCAACGTGCGGCTCGGCGGCTTTTTCAAAACACCGACGAAGCGTGAGCTCGCCTCGCTGACCGATCGTCTGTCATGGGCGCGCGATGCCGCCGTTGAAACTGTCCGGTGGGCGGCCACCCTCCCTTTCCCCGATTATGAGCAGGATTATGAGTTCGTGGCGTTGCGTCACCCCGACGAATACCCGTTTAATGAGGGCCGGCTGGTCTCGAACAAAGGACTGGATCTCTCGGTCCGGGAGTACGACGAACATTTCGAGGAGGAGCAGGTCCCCCACTCCAACGCCCTCCACTCGAAGATCCGCGGCCGCGGCGGTTATTTCGTCGGCCCGATGGCAAGATACAATCTCAATTTCGATCGCCTCTCCCCGCTCGCGCAGGAGGCGGCCCGCGCCGCCGGTTTGGGTCCGACCTGCCGGAATCCGTTTAAGAGCCTCCTGATCCGAGGGGTTGAAGTGGTCTATGCCTTCGATGAAGCATTGCGGATCATTTCAGCCTACGAAGCGCCGGAACATCCGGCCGTTCCGGTTTTGCCCAGTCAGGCCGTCGGCTATGCCGCCACGGAGGCGCCGCGCGGGACCCTCTACCATCGCTACCGGATCGACGAACAGGGGACGATCCTCGATGCGAAGATTGTCCCGCCGACCTCCCAGAATCAAAAGGTGATGGAAGACGATCTTCGGCGGGTGGTCGAGAAAGAGATCGACCTTCCCCAAGAGAAGCTGACCTGGCGATGCGAGCAGACAATTCGAAACTACGACCCCTGTATCTCCTGCTCGACCCACTTTCTTCGGCTGGAGATCAGGAGGGGGATAATTTTCCATTTACCATTTGCCATTTTTTATTTTCCATTTTTGGAAATGACAAATGACCAATGGAAAATGACAAATGGAAAATCGTCTTTCAAAGATCTTTATCATCGGGATCGGAAACGACTACCGTCGGGACGACGCCGCCGGACGGATCGTCGCGAGGAATCTCAAGAAGCAGATGCCTCCCGGCACCGAAATTTTTGAGGAGACCGGCGAGGGGACGGCGCTCTTGGAGGCCTGGCGCGGTGCCGGGGATGTTTTCCTGATCGATGCGGTTCAGTCGGGCGCGCCGCCGGGGACCATTCAGCGGATCGACGTGTCGACACAGCCGCTTCCGGCCTCCCTTTTCCGTCATTCGACCCATGCCTTCGGGATCGCCGAAGCGGTCGAGCTGGCGCGGGTGCTTCATCAGCTTCCTCCCCGGCTGATCATCTACGGCATTGAAGGAGAGCGGTTCGATGCCGGCGTGGGTCTCTCACCTGCAGTCGAGAAAGCGGTCGCCGAGGTGGAAGCACGGCTTCGAGAAGAGATCCTTAAGAAGGGATAATTTACCATTTGTCATTTGTCATTTGCCATTTAAAAAAATGGAAAATGAAAATTGGAAAATGGTAAATGAAAAATGATAACTGCCTATGCATGAAGCGTCGCTTATCTCCGGACTGATCCGGCAAATCGAATCGATCGCTCACCCTCCACCGGTCCGAAAAAAAGTGGTCGGGGTGACCCTTCGGATCGGTCCGCTCTGCGCGACGGATCCGGACCATCTTCGAGATCATTTTCTTCTTGCCGCGCAGGGAACGATTGCAGAGGGAGCGGAACTGAACGTCGAGACAATAGACGATCCCGCAGACCCGAATGCCGCATCGGTCGTTCTCAGAAGCATCGAGGTGGAGGAGTGAAGGTCGAACCGATCGAACGACGGCGGATTCAACTCCGGGGACTTCTCCAGGGGGTCGGATTCCGTCCGTTCGTCTTTCGTCTGGCGACCGATCTGGGACTTTCCGGCGCGGTCTGGAACGGACCGGCGGGGGTGACGATCGAAATCGAAGGGGCTCGGCCGAACCTGGAAACCTTTCTCCTTCGGATCGAACGGGAGCGGCCGGTCCATACGGTGATCGATCGAATCGACAGCACCCTCCTCGACCCCATCGGGGAAGCGCGCTTCGAAATCCGGGAGAGCGACCGCGCCGGCATAAGGGAGACTTCGGTTCCTCCCGATCTTGCGACCTGCGCCGACTGCCTCCGGGAGACCCTCGATCCTGCGAACCGGCGCTACCGCTATCCTTTCACGAACTGCACCCATTGCGGCCCTCGCTTCAGCATGATCGAATCGCTCCCCTACGACCGCATTAATACGACGATGCGGGGATTTCCCCTCTGCGGGGACTGCCGAAACGAGTATGAGAATCGGTCGGACCGTCGTTTCCACGCCGAGCCGAACGCGTGCCCTGCCTGCGGGCCGCATCTCGAATTATGGGAGCCGGACGGATCGGTGCGCGCATCGCGCGACGCGGCGCTGCGTGCCGCCGCCGACGCCCTCCGCCTGGGGAAGATTGTCGCGGTCAAAGGGTTGGGAGGATTCCACCTGATGGTCGATGCGCGGAATGAAGAGGCGGTCCAACGGCTGCGGCTACGCAAAATACGCGAGGCGAAGCCTTTTGCGTTGATGTTTCCGACGCTGGCGTCGGTCAAGACCGTTTGCCGACTCTCCGAACTTGAAGCACGCCTTCTCCTCTCTCCCGAGTCGCCGATCGTTCTGCTGAAGAAATCCGCTCCATCCGCGATTGCCTTTTCTGTCGCTCCGGAGAACCCTTACCTCGGCGTCCTCCTCCCCCTACACCCCCCTTCATCATCTCCTGATGTCGGAGCTCGGCTTTCCGGTCGTCGCCACCAGCGGCAATCGGTCCGAGGAACCGATCTGCACCGATGAAAACGACGCGCTTCGGCGGCTCGCCGGAATCGCCGAGCTCTTCTTGGTTCATAACCGTCCGATCGTCCGGCCTCTCGACGACTCGGTCGTCCGGGTGATCGCAGTACGTCCGCTTATCTTGCGACGGGCGCGCGGGTATGCCCCTCTCTCGTTTCAGATCGAGACGAACCGCTCCCTTCTCGCCGTCGGAGGACATCTGAAGAATACCGTCGCGATTTCCGCCGGAGGGAAGATCACGATCAGCCAACATCTCGGCGATCTCGAGAATGCCGAAGCCGATCGGAGCTTCCGGCAGACGATCACCGACCTGAAAAAGCTGTATCATCATTCCCCCGATGCCATTGTCTGCGATCTCCACCCCCGATTACCGTTCGACCCAATTCGCCCGGGAAACCGGCTTGCCGCTCTGCCCCGTTCAGCACCACTATGCCCATCTCCTCTCCTGCATGGCGGAGCATCGATTGGATGGACCTCTTTTAGGGATCGCCTGGGATGGAAGCGGCCTCGGTCTCGACGGGACCCTCTGGGGCGGGGAATTTCTGAAGATCGACGAGTGCTCGTTTCAACGGGCCGCCCACTTTCGGACTTTCCGCCTTCCGGGGGGAGAGCGGGCGATGCGGGAGCCGCGACGATCTGCGCTCGGTCTTCTTTACGAACCGTTCGGGGACCGCGCCTTTGAGGGACGGGCCGCTCTTTCCGCATTCAATGCCGAAGAGCGCCGCATCCTAAAAAAGATGCTGGAAACCGGACTCAATGCGCCATTGACCTCCAGCGTCGGACGCCTCTTCGATGCGGTCGCCTCCCTCCTCGGTCTTCGGCAGACGAGCCGGTTCGAAGGAGAGGTGGCGATGGCGCTGGAGTTTGCCTGCGAAGGAATCGAAACGGAAGAGGCTTATCCATTTCGGATTCTGGAGTGCGAGACGCCGAAGGCCCCTCTCATCATCGACTGGGCGCCCCTCATCGAGGCGATTCTCGGAGAGCTCGAACAATCCCGTCCCATCGGAGAGATCGCCGCCCTCTTCCACAACACCCTCTCCGAAATCATGGTGTCGGTCGCCCGACGGATCGGTGAAGAGAAGGTGGTCCTGACCGGAGGCTGTTTTCAAAACAAGGTTCTCACCGAGAGAGCGGTTGCACGACTGCGCGCCGAAGGCTTCCATCCTTTTTGGCATCAGCAGATTCCGCCGAACGACGGCGGCTTGGCGGTGGGGCAGATCCTCGCCGCACTCCGCATCAATCAGGAGAAATGAACGATGTGTCTCGCGGTTCCTGGAAAAGTTCTCAGCATCGAAGGAGCGGAGCCGATTCTCCGGATCGGTAAGGTTCAATTCGGCGGGATCGTGAAGGAGGTTCATCTCGCCTACCTCCCCGAGGCGAAGGTCGGTGATTACGTGATCGTTCATGTCGGGTTCGCCATCAGCATCGTCGATGAGAAAGAGGCGACCCGTGTCTTCGAGTATCTGAAAGAGATGGACGCCCTCAGAGAATCGGAGGAGATGGGGTGAAGTACATCGACGAATACCGCGAGGCCGAAGCGGCGCGGGGATATGCGGACGCCATTGCCCGGATCGTGACGCGGCCCTGGACCGTGATGGAGATCTGCGGCGGCCAGACGCATGCCATCGTGAAGTTCGGGATCGATGCGCTGCTGCCGAAAGAGATTACCCTCCTGCACGGTCCGGGGTGCCCCGTCTGTGTGACCCCGGTCGAGCTGATCGACCTGGCCATTGTGCTGACCTCCCGGTCCGATGTCATTCTCTGCTCTTTCGGCGACATGCTCCGGGTTCCCGGAACGTCGGGAGATTTGCTTTCGGCGAAGGCGCGCGGCGGAGACGTCCGGATCGTCTACTCCCCGCTCGACGTCCTGCAGGTCGCGAAGGCCCACCCGGCGCGGGAGATCGTCTTCTTTGCCGTCGGGTTCGAAACGACCGCCCCCGCCACGGCAATGGCGGTTTATCAGGCCGAGCGACATGGGATTAAAAATTTTTCCATGCTCGTCTCCCATGTCCTGGTCCCGCCGGCGATGGAGGCGATCCTCTCCTCCCCGGACCGTCTCGTCCAAGGCTTTCTCGCCGCGGGGCATGTCTGCACGGTGATGGGGTATACCGAATATGAACCGATCGCCGTTCGCTATCGGGTTCCGATCGTCGTCACCGGATTCGAGCCGATCGACATTCTTCAAGGAATTTACCTCTGCATCAAACAGCTGGAGGAAGGACGTTGTGAGGTCGAGAACCAATACACCCGCTCCGTCCGGCGCGAGGGGAACCAACCGGCGCAACAGTTGATCCGGGAGGTCTTCCGGATCGTTCCCCGCCGATGGCGCGGGGTCGGCGAGATCCCGCAGAGCGGGCTCGGATTGAGCGGCCGGTATGAAATCTTTGACGCCGTCTGGCGATTCGGGCTGAAGGAGAAAGAGGCTGAAACAGCATCGGAGTGCCTCAGCGGTTTGATTCTCCAAGGACTGAAGAAGCCGAATGAGTGCCCCGCCTTCGGTGGCCGCTGCACCCCGGAGCATCCGCTCGGCGCGACAATGGTTTCGTCCGAAGGAGCCTGCGCGGCGTATTATCGATATAGGGCATAAAAGAAATTTTTCCATTTTTCATTTGCC
The DNA here is from genome assembly GCA_028865235.1 of Candidatus Manganitrophus sp. Classification (GTDB taxonomy): domain Bacteria; phylum Nitrospirota; class Nitrospiria; order SBBL01; family Manganitrophaceae; genus Manganitrophus. The sequence continues at coordinate 177,793 of CP114561.1, read as the reverse complement.
ATTTATCATTTGTCATTTGAAAAATGGAAAATAACAAATGGAAAATGGAAAATGGCAAATCAACCGGAGCAAACTCAAGAAAGGGCCGATGGGCTTGAGGAAAGGTTGATCGAATTTGCGGTCAGCATCATACGGCTTTCTAACAAATTACCGAATACACCGTCCGGCAAACATATTGCGGGACAGATCCTTCGATCCGGAACTTCTCCTGCCCCGAACTATGGCGAAGCCAGAGGAGCTGAAAGCCGGTCAGATTTCATCCACAAGTTAAGTATTGTTTTAAAAGAGTTGAATGAAACCTCAATCTGGCTTCGAATGATCGATAAAAGTAATCTCATTTCTTCTGAAAATGTTCTCGAATTGATGAATGAGAATAACGAATTGTGTCGAATCATCACCGCCTCAATAAAAACAATCCGCTCTGACAGACCAAAAATCGATAAACCAAAATAACAAATGGAAAATGAAAAATGATCAATGGGAAATGGAAAATGGAACCCTCAGGTGGAAATCGGCGTAGCGAGAAACGGGAATCGCCCGTTTTTTAGGATGTTTCATATTGTTTGAAGATTCCCCTCCGCAATCAGGGGGGAATGTGCAGTTATAAATCGGGTACGAAGTACTTCTCCTCACATCGCAAAGCCATCTTCGACCCGAAATGAGAAAACATCTATTTTTATTCGCGCGTCTAACCCCGCCCCAAGGGGCGGGGAATGTGCCGATATCCATAGAGCACGAAGTGCCTCTTCTCACGTCGTGAGCGGAAGCGAACCATGCGATGCGCGTGCGTGTTTAAAATATCGTCAGGGATAGGAAGCATCGATATCAGCCTAGATGACTAATATCCAAAATCGCATATTGGTCATTTTAAGGGATAATGAACTCCGACAGAGACTTCATTTCTTGACCCATTATAAGCATTTTGCTATTGTCTGGAAGTATAACTATCTAATAACTGGTTAGACCCCCGGAAGGAACTATGAGCTGGCGATTCAGAAAATCCTTCTCGCCGTTTCCCGGTGTTCGTCTTACGCTGTCGCCGAGCGGAGTCTCTACTTCCGTCGGCGTTGGCCCCGTTCGCCTAACGGCTGGACCGCGCGGTCCTTCGTTCACCGCAAACGTCCCAGGTACCGGCCTGTCGTTTCGCCACTCGCTGACCGGGGGTAGCGGTGGCCAGCCGTCGGGCGATCCAGCGCGCGATCCAACTCCAACCTCGCCTCAACCTGATCCGGTCCAGTCAGCCCCAGAGCTTCAGGAAATCAGAAGTGCTAGTTCCGGCATCCTCACCACGCCTGGACTGGCTGAGTTCAAGAGCCTTTTGGAGCGAGCGCGTCAGGAGCATGCCGAGATTGTCCGTGAACTTGGGCAGCGGCGCACCGAGGAGTCGGGTGCAGTTGGCAAGTTCAACAAATGGAGCAACGGGTGGCTGTTCCGGCGCTTGTTCAAGGCGAAGTTCGAGTACCTGCGGCTTGCAGCGGAGGAGACCACAGCTCGTCGCACCGAGCTTGAGCAACAAGAGCAACTTGCGCGTCTGCAAACCCAAATTGACCTGCCGCCCCGTGTGAAGGAGGCCTTTCACCTTGTGTGCGATCGTTTCACCTCCATGGCTAAGTCGCACTCTATCTGGGATACGGTAGGTCAGCGAACTACAAACCGCCTCGCGGAGAGAACCACTGCAACAAGGACCGTCGAGCGAAGGCCGGTGACGTTCAAGCTCGGCAAGTGTGAACTGATCGAATCCGAATGGAGCGTTCCTCATCTCCAGAACGCCAATGGCGGAGACATCTACTTCTATCCGGCTTTTGTGCTCTATTTCGTGGGGGCAGAGAGCTTTGCCCTTCTCGAGTACAAACAGACTCAGTTGGCATTCGCCGCCACACGCTTTATCGAGACCGATCCCATTCCTCGTGACTCCAAGGTCGTCGGCAGTACTTGGGCAAAGTCTAACAAGGACGGCTCACCAGACAAGCGGTTCAAAGGCAACTTTGAGATTCCCATCGCGGAGTACGGCAAGCTAGTCATAACATCAGACACGGGTATGAATGAGGAGTACATGCTCAGCAATGTGGAGAGCACAGATGCTTTCTCAAACGCCTGGCAGGCACTCGCAAAGGCTGTCGCGGCGGGAGTTTAACCCTTATACTTATATATAAGGGGGACAAATTTATTTTAAAGAGGAAAAAGAGGGACCGCTCAGTTTGAAGAATTGGGGTCAGAGTACTTTAGACGAGGGTCTTTTCCAAAAAAGTACTCTGACCCTCATTTTCTCCTCATTTTCTCAGACGCGGTGGGACGGCGGCGCAGGGTTTAATGTTCGTGGCCCGCGCGGCTCAACAAAGCGTTAGGCAGCGCTCTTCCAAGGATCGCGGAAGATTCACCCGTGCAGATCTTCACTAAGGACACTACGATTCCATTCCTGGACCCGAATTCCCACGGGGCCCTTCTTCGGCGGCGGGAGGCGGGAACGCTGACGTGGCGCGGTCCGGCACTGATGCTGTTTGCGCGCGCAGCTTTTGGCGCGGGAGCGCAAGCCGTTGTCGCGGCCGTCTTCGCCATGCGGGCGTCGCCGACTCCATGGCATGACGCCGAGCCATGGCTGCCGGTGTACGGGACATTCATCGACGCCGGATGCCTGGCGCTGCTGTGGCGGCTCACGCGCCGCGAGGGCATCGGCCTGTTCGATCTTGTCGGCTTCGAGCGAGCACGCCTCGTCCGCGATACGCTGCTCGGCTTCGCACTCATCCCTGTGAGCCTCGTATTCATTTTCGGTGGCACCTATGCGGCAGGCTGGATCGTGTACGGGACACTCAGGCCGCCGTACCTCTTGGGAGGCCTGCCATTGCCGGCTGCTCTCTATGGCGTGCTGGTGTTCCCGTTCATTTGGGGGCTAACGGAGCAGATGACCTATAACGGCTATCTGGTACCCCGCTTCCAGGTTCTTTGTCGGAGTACGAGCGTGGCGATCGCAGTTGTGGCGTTCGCCTGGTCCCTGCAACATGCTTTCATGCCGTTGACTTTTGACACGATGTTCATGGCGTTTCGGCTGTTGGCGTCAGCGCCATCCGCCGTCTTCGAAACGCTTTTGTATCTGCGACTCCGCCGGCTGGTTCCGCTCGCGATTGCGCACGCCCTAATGGATGGTGCGACCGTGCTGATCCCCGTGCTTGTTCCATTGTTGAGGGCATAATGATCAATGGAAAATGGCAAATGGAATCCCCTTCCTGCCCGATCCCCATCCAAGAGTACCCGCAGATTCTCCTCGCCCACGGCGGGGGAGGGCGGTTGATGAAGCAGCTTATTGAAAAGATGTTTCTGCCGGTCTTCGGTCCGGCCTCCCCCTCTCTTCTTCACGATGCCGCTCTCTTCTCATTAAACGGCGAGACCGCCTTTACCACCGACTCTTACGTCGTTCACCCTCTCTTCTTCCCGGGGGGAGATATCGGCTCACTCGCGGTCCACGGAACCGTCAACGACCTGGCGATGGCCGGGGCCGATCCGCTTTATCTCAGCGTCGGGTTTATTTTGGAAGAAGGGCTTCCGATGGAAACACTCTGGCGGGTGGTTGTCTCGATGCAGCGGGCGGCGGAGCGATCGGGCGTCCGGATCGTCACCGGAGACACCAAAGTCGTCGATCGCGGAAAAGGGGACGGGATCTTCATCAACACCGCCGGGATCGGGATCAAGCGGCATTCTCAAAAGATCGGGCCGGGAGCGGTCCGGCCGGGGGATCTTCTCCTCGTCAACGGCGATCTCGGACGGCACGGCATCGCCATCATGGCGGCCCGAGAGGGATTGGCGTTCGATACGGCGATCGAGAGCGACTCGGCCCCGCTGGCCGGCCTCGTTGAAATGCTTCTCTCCCAAGGGATCGAGGTCCACTGCCTGCGCGATCTCACCCGCGGGGGCTTGGCCAGCGCCTTGAACGAAATTGCGGAAGCGGCAGAGGTGACGATCCGAATCGAGGAGGATCAAATTCCGATCCAAGAAGCGGTCCGGGGGGCGTGTGAAATATTGGGCCTCGATCCGCTCTATGTCGCGAATGAGGGACGGTTCGTCGCCTTTGTCGCCCCGCGCGATGCCGAGCGCGCCTTATCGATTCTGCGCGCCGATCCTTTAGGGACCCACGCCTCCCTCATCGGCCGCGTCACCGAGGACGGCGGCGTCTCCGTCGTCATGAAAAGCACGATCGGGACCGACCGAAGGGTAGACATGTTGGCCGGCAACCAACTCCCACGGATCTGCTGACGAATAGGACCGCTCTCATCTACGCCTTCCAACTCATCTGGATCAACCTCGGGTCCTGCCCATAATGGAGATCGAGCTCCCCATGATAGGCATGCCAGAGCGCCTCGCCGATCCGGCGGGGAAGATGGGTGTCGGTCGTCGTCACGGTCACCCCCTGTTCCTCTTCGTCGATCGAGATGATCCGGCAAAGAGGATGTTCCCGCTTCGCTTCGGCTTCCTTATGGCGGACCAGGTTTAATATTTCTTCTTTGTGAGTCTTGAAAAACGGTCCGCTCAGATGAAGGATCCCGGCGGGATAACGATCCCGGATCCGATGGCAGGCGGGGCAGGTTTCCTCATTTGAATTGGCGGGACGCAGCCCCCAGCACCACCGGCCCCTGCGGAAGATCGCCCCGCACTCGGGACACACCGTCGGCGACGCCGGTTTGCCGCGTGCCTTGTAAGTATCGTGCAAATATTCTTTCTGCAGCCCAAGCCAGTGGGTAATCCGCTCTCCGCCCGGCCTTCTAATTCCGCTCCCTCTTGTTTTTGTTGTCATGGCAACACCTCGCTCATCAATTTCGTCTTCTCCGATTCGGATCTGCCTTGCCGGAGAAGGTCGATCACCTCTTCATCGGTGACTTGAGAAAACTCCTGAAAGAAATCTCCCACCGCATTAAAATTCCGGGGCACGTCCAGGCAGACGACCTCGTCGGCCAGCTCTTGAATCTTTTGGAGACTGTCATACGGCGCCACCGCCGTGGCAACGATGATCTTCTTCGGCCGCTTTGTGCGGATTGAAAGAAGGGCCGCCGCATGCCGGCGATTTCTAAAATACATCATCGTTTCTCCTCTTCCAGAATTTTATATGCTTACCACGGTGCTCGCCTGAGGTCCCTTCTCTCCCTCCTCCTCGGCAAAGCGGACCTCCGATCCGATCGTCAGCTGCTTGAAGCCGCCGTTTAATACGCTATTTCGGTGGAAGTAAATCTCCCGTCCGTCCGGCGCTTCCAAAAAACCGTAGCCTTCTTCAGAAAAGATACGAACAACCCGACCCTTCAGGGACGATTCATGCCTTTTGACCTCCCCCCTCTTTCGGCGGGCGACTTCCTCCAAACGGCGTCGCGCTGCATCGAACGCATCTCGAATAACGACGTAGAGGTCTTCATTCGATTCACGCTTGATGATAAATTCCGCTTCGGGAATAGTAATGTTGATCCGCACATCGTAGGGCAACCCTTTCAACTGATGACGGTGCGGTGCGTCCACAGTCACCTCACACCGGATGATCCGGTCATAATATTTATTGAGATGCTCCGCTTTCTCCCGAATATCCTCTCTCGCTGCCTCTGAAAGATTCATGCTCCGATCCGTGATTTTTAATGGAAGCTGCATTCTCTCCCTCCTTTCAGAACAATAGGTGAATCGCCGATCCGAAGAGGTCCCGCTCCTTTTCCGACGGATCATGCCCGACAATCCGCCACGCCCCCTCTTCCAACACCAAATAGTGGTTTGCCTCGAACCAGGTATCGATTTGCACCGGCTCCGCACGGTCTCCCTTTTGAAGACCGAAACCCCAAGGAGCGCTCCGGTGCAGGTCACTTTCGCCTTTGTTCCGTCGGGGTCGACAACGATCCGCGAGAAATGGTGGTGGGAAGAGAGCCGGTCATATCGATTGAAGAGATCCTGCCAGATCCGGGAAGTATCCCCCTTTCGCAGACCGCGATTCTGATAACCGTCGGAATAAATTGTCATGATCACGGAAAGATTCTTCGCTTGCAGTGCCTCCTCCGCCTGATCGAAGGTATACAGAATCGCATCGATCTCATCTTGATCGGCCCGTATCTCGGCCTTTTTGGAGACTTCCACCTGCGCGGAGGCCGATCCCACGATGAGGAAGAGAAGGATCAGACCCATTCCGATCCATTGATGATTCCGTCTTATTCTCATGGCGCCTCCTCCTTGGTTTACCAATCGATCCTAGTTCTATCTTGCCGGTGCTCTGGAATTATCTCAATCCCTCAATCGGGGTGTTTTGTCGGCCCAACCGGGTCTTTCATCTGAGCGACGAAAGGAACCGTGAGAGGGCTTTCACCTGCTCCGGGGTCAAAGGGATCACCACCTCATTCATTCCGGGCGCCGACCGCTCCCCGGACTGATAGGCAAGGAGTGTCCTCTCAAGATAAACCGCTTGCTGACCGGCCAGGCGAGGAATCCCGTCACGACCTTCGGCGCGATCGCCGTGACATCCTTTGCACGCTTTGTAAAAGCGCTCCCCTTCCTCTCCTTTTTTGAAGATAAATTGTTTCTTACTGGCCATCGACGCCTGTTTCGCATAATGCGTCGCCATGTATGCGATGTCTCCGTCGGTCAGCGTTAGAATGATTCCTTCCATGGCCGCATGCCGCCGCTGCCCCTGCCGATAGTCTTGAAGCTGACCGACCAGGTAGGAGCGGTCCTGGCCCGCCAGGCTGGGAATCATCGGGTTGGTGCTGATCCCTTTCGATCCATGACAGCTCCCGCATGCGCCGGTGTAGTCTCGACCTGTGACCGGATCACCCGCCCCGGCAACCATACCGGAGAGGATGACGGCCACGAAGAGAGCACAGACAGACGCTCCGAGCCATCGTTTCGGAAATTCCAGCATTGACGAGTCCTTCTCTCCACCGCGTTGAACCGATACGTTTGCTTGTATCTGATCAATGTTTACGACCGGGCGGTGACCTTTCGTTTCGGCGCGGCCGTCTTTCGCTTGGAGCCGGCCGACCGGAAGTGAACGGTCAGAACGGGGCAGGGCGAAAGACGGACCACCTTTTCCGCGACGCTGCCGGTGAAGAGATGATCGATTCCGGTGCGGCCGTGGGTTCCCATCACGATCAGGTCTGCCTCTTCACGTTCAGCCAGTCTGATGATCTCCCGAGAAGCGATCCCGGTGCTCAGATGTGTTTCCACCGAAAGCTTTTCTCTGAGAGGCCGCTTCGACAGCTCATCGAGCAGCGACCGGGCTTCAGGAATCAGGCGCTCCTCATAATTGATGAAGGCGATCGCATTCACCGCCGTATACGGGAACGGCTCGATCACATGGGCCAAAATAAGTTCCGCGTTAAGCGGCTTGGCCAGGGCCATTGCATAATCAAGCGCATCGGATGAGCACTCGGAGAAATCGGTCGGGACCAAAATCCGGGAGACGTCGTTCTTCCCTCTTTTGTTTTGCTTCATTTTCTTTTCTCCTGTGAGACGATCAAACCGCAAGCCGCTCGATCGGAACCGCCGCGAAAATTCCAACCTTCGGCTTGACCGATTCCTCGAAATCCCGGTAGAAGATTTCGACGGCGTCATGGCGCGTCCCGACCGCAAAAACAAAAAGAGGATCGAGCCGCATCGAGACGTCGACATAGACGGGAATCCCGTACAAATTGCCGAAAGGGGGCATCGCCCCGACCTCGCAGTCCGGGAAGAGCGCTTTTAACTCCCCTTCGTCGGCCAGACGCAGATGATTTACCTTCAGCAAACGCGCCAAACGTTGAAAATTGATCTGCAGATGCGAAGGCAATACCACCATCGCGTAACGCCCCTTGGCGCGGACAATGACCACTTTCGCCACCCGTTTTCCGGAAACATGGAGCGACTCGGCCAGTTCCGAAGCGGTCGATGCTTCCGGATGTTTCAGAATTAGGTATGGGATTTCGTTCTCGCGTAAGAACGCCTCAACGCGTACCATCACGGCGGGGTATTTTTCCTTCTCGAACAGATTAAAAAACCACTTTTTTAACCCGTCCCATTTTGTGTTCGGAGTCAGCTTCATATGAGCCTCCTTGGATAATGCCACCTCCCTAAAGGTGGACAGGAACACCCTTTTCCTCTTAAGCCGTCTTGCTGGCGGTCTTGGCAATGAAGGGGGTGATCATCTGCCTCACCTTCTTGCTGTCGCAGCCGGGGCACTGGACAATCACGCCCCGCTGCCTTTCTGAAAGGGAAAGGGCGACAATGAACTCCTTATCGCAGTTAAGACATTTGTATTCATAAAGCGGCATGATGATTCCCTCCCTCTTTGTTGGATGGCCGGCCCTCCGTCACCGTCGCGCCGACCGTTTCCTCCCCGATCTCGAGCGCCTGTTCCAGGGTCGGTCGATCAATGACCTCTTTTTCCAGAAGAAGCTTCGCCAACGCTTCAAGCTTCCCCCGCTGCATGACGAGGGTTTCTTTCACCCTGGCATGCGCCTCCTCCAGGAGCCTTCCAATCTCTTCGTCGAAGTCGGCCATCTCCACCACCAAAAGGGCAATCATGGCGATGATGAAATACCAGAATGAGAAGGTCTGCTGTTTGCTTTCCATCGACATCGGCTGCCTTTTCTCGACATTGAGATGATCGGAATTTCTGCCTCATTCTCACGCAGAACCCGAGAAAGGAGCAACCCCCCAAAGGGGGGATTTTGATCTTCCCCTCATATCTTCATATTGATACTAGCGTGGCGTGTTTAATGTTGTGTCGGGATAGATGCGAATGTGATTGAACGGGAGGGTGAATCCATGGCTGATCATCGCTGGAAGGTGGCGGAGAAAGAGCTCACGCATCGTTTTGACCTCTGCAAATTCCTTTCGAAACCACGGAGGAGCTCTCTCCCGAGGAGACGATCATCGGCCAGAAGCGCGCCCTTCGCGCGATCGATTTCGAAGCGGGGCCGAGGCGATGATCGAGGGGGGCTTTCGGTTGGAGAGCAGGTGATTGTCTATCCGAGCGATGCGGTCAAGGAGGGGTGAAGGTGAAACCGGGTTAATAAGCAGGAATGGGCAGCAGCCCTTCACTTTGCGACGAATGGGAGATTCAATTTGCCATTTAAAACAGAACTTGAACTTTCAAGCTATATCAAAGGCACCGCGGCTACGCCTACAACTACTCAAGATGCATGAACTTGAACGTTCAGGATTACGGAAGTAATCTGCCGAGGTAAATAAAGGCTACTATTGAGAACTTCAGGAAGAAGCATCTGGAAATAATTTAACTTTGAAGAAATCTGGATAAGTGATTTGATCAGCTATGGAGCCGAGTCTGCTCGTCCCCATTTAAACTTTTCAAAAAGAACTGTTGGAATCTCATATGAGGCGCCGTTTCTACTAACCCCCCTAATAGTAATAGAAAAATCTTGGTCAGGGGGAGGAATTTCTGTGTCGAAAATAATTTCATAGCAATGCCATTTGTCCAAATTCGATAGATTAATCAGTATCTGAGGTGAGTGATTTCTAAAAGAACCGGCATTTTCAGAATAGCACATGATGCTTCCCCGTTTTGTCCATGCTTCAATAACACGAATATCATCCTCTCCTCTAACAGGATATGTATTCAGTGGACCGTCGATGCCTATAACAGGGATTTGTTTATCTCCAACTTGAAGTGTAATCTGACTCGGATTGAAAGTGAGATCGTTTTTATGAGGTTGTATAGCGAACCTTATCTTAAATCGCGCATCGTTATATACTGGGGTATCTTCAGTTTTGAAATAGAAAGGGATAATAATAAAGTAGCCCATTTCAAAGGTCTTGATGTCATTCTGAGGCCAAAGATTGATCGAAAAATCCGGGAAATGAATTTTTTCTTCGTGGGGAATCGTCCAAAAACCTCTTTCAGCATTTACGGGTCGACTCCCAAGATAATCGAAATTAAATCCACAGCCAGAAAGGCAAATCAGAAGAGAGGAAAATAAGATAATCTTACGATGGTGGATCATTCACCCTCTAAGCAAACCAAGGCCGATCTGTCGAAAGCTTCTTCGAAACCAGGTCAAGCTTCAAAGGATTTTACTATAGGGGATATTATATTGCATCAAGATAATACCTTTTGAAGCGTCAACTAGAAATAAGAATTACGCCTAAAAATATAGGAAGAAAAATACGCTCGAAAGACTTACTTTCAGGAAAAACAGTTTGGCCTTAGAACGTCTGAAAGGGAGTTGTTTTTCCCGCCACCCTGTCAGAAGACCTCGAAGACGCTTATGCGACGGTCAGGCCAGGTCGAAGCGGTCGAGGTTCATCACCTTGGTCCAGGCGGCGACGAAGTCGCGCACGAACTTCTCCTTCGCGTCGTCGCTGCGCGTAGACCTCGGCGATCGCGCGCAGCTGGGAGTTCGAGCCGAACACCAGGTCGACGCCGGTGCCGGTCCACTTGACCGTGCCCGTCGTGCGGTCGCGCCCCTCGTACACGTTCGCCTCCGCGGCGGCTGCCTTCCACTCCGTGCCCATGTCGAGCAGGTTGACGAAGAAGTCGTTGGTCAGCGCGCCGGGCCGGGTGGTGAACACGCCGTGCTTCGATCGCCCGACGTTGGCGCCCAGCGCGCGCAGGCCGCCGACCAGCACCGTCATCTCCGGCGCGGTCAGCGTGAGCATGCTGCGCGCGTCGAGCAGCAGCTCCTCCGGCGGCAGCGCCTCTCCGGCTTTCAGGTAGTTGCGGAAGCCGTCGGCGATCGGCTCGAGCACGGCGAAGGACGCCACGTCGGTCTGCTCCTGCGTCGCGTCCGTGCGGCCCGGCGCGAACGGCACCGTGACGTCGTGGCCGGCCTCCTTCGCCGCCTGCTCGATGGCCGCGCTGCCGCCCAGCACGATCAGGTCGGCGAGCGAGACCTTCTTGCCCCCGGTCTGTGAGCGGTTGAAGTCCTGCTGGATCCGTTCGAGCGTCTCCAGCACCTTGGCCAGCTCGGCCGGCTCGTTGACCTCCCAGTCCTTCTGCGGCGCGAGGCGGATGCGCGCGCCGTTGGCGCCGCCGCGCTTGTCGGAGCCGCGGAAGGTGGCGGCCGAGGCCCAGGCGGTGGCGACCAGCTCGGCGATGGACAGCCCCGAGGCGAGGATCTTGCGCTTCAGCGCCGCGATGTCCTGCTCCTCGATCAGCGGGTGATCGACCGCGGGCACCGGGTCCTGCCAGAGCTGCGCCTCGCGGCACCCCGGGGCCGAGGTAGCGGGCGCGCGGGCCCATGTCGCGGTGCGTCAGCTTGAACCAGGCGCGGGCGAAGGCGTCGGCGAACTGGTCCGGGTTCTCGTGGAAGCGCCGCGCGATCGGCTCGTAGATCGGATCGACCCTAGCGCCAGGTCGGTCGTCATCATCATCGGCGCGTGCTTCTTCGACGGGTCGTGCGCGTCCGGGACCAGTCCTCTGGGCCTCGGGATTCCCTCTTCGGCGTCCACTGGTGCGCGCCGGCCGGGCTCTTGGTCAGCTCCCACTCGTAGCCGAACAGCATGTCGAAGTAGCCGTTGTCCCACTGCGTCGGCTCGTTGGCTCCAGGCGCCTTCGATGCCGCTGGTGATGGTGTCGCCGCCCTTGCCGCTGCCGTAGCTGTTCTTCCAGCCGAGGCCCTGCTCTTCGATCGCCGCGCCTTCGGGTTCGGGGCCGACCTGCTTCGGGTCGCATGGCCGCGCCGTGCGCCTTGCCGAAGGTGTGGCCGCCGGCGATCAGCGCGACGGTCTCCTCGTCGTTCATCGCCATGCGGGCGAAGGTCTCGCGCATGTACGTCGCGGCCAGGGCTCCGGATCGGGCTTGCCGTCCGGGCCTTCCGGGTTCACGTAGATCAGGCCCATCTGCACGGCGCCCAGCGGCTCCCGGAGCTCGCGGTCGCCGGCATGGCGCTCGTCGCCCAGCCACGTGTTCTCGGCGCCCCAGTAGATCTCGTCGGGCTCCCAGATGTCCTCGCGGCCGCCGCCGAAGCCGAAGGTCTTGAAGCCCATCGACTCCAGCGCCACGTTGCCGGCGAGGATCATCAGGTCGGCCCAGGAGATCTTCCGGCCGTACTTCTGCTTGATCGGCCACAGCAGCCGGCGCGCCTTGTCGAGGTTGCCGTTGTCCGGCCAGCTGTTGAGCGGCGCGAAGCGCTGGTTGCCGGTGCCGGCGCCGCCGCGGCCGTCGGCGATGCGGTAGGTGCCGGCGCTGTGCCAGGCCATGCGGATGAAGAACGGGCCGTAGTGGCCCCAGTCGGCCGGCCACCAGTCCTGCGAGGTCGGTCATCAGCTTGGATGAGGTCCTGCTTCAGCGCGGCGAGGTCGAGCTTCTTGAATTCCTCGGCGTAGTCGAAGTCCTCGCCCATCGGGTCGGACAGGGGCGAGTGCTGGTGGAGGATCGAGAGGTTCAGCTGGTTCGGCCACCAGTCCTGGTTCGTCCTGGGCCGCGTCCGCTTGGGCGTCGGAGAGGGGATTGCCGGGTTCTCGCTTTCGCTGACGCTCGCAGTCGCTTTCTTCGTATCAGACACCTTCTTTTCAGACATGACCGTCCTCCTCTTTTTTTTTATGGCTGATTCCCTGCAATGAGTTGGCAGATAGCGAGGCCTCTCTAGGCGCAGCCGATCTCCTTCTGCAACGAGGTCGATCGCAAGGGAAATAAAATGAAGGGCTTCCACTCCTCCTGCAGGGTGAAGAGAGGAATGATCCTTATTCCCGTAATGGGAGCGTTCATCCAGGATCACCGTTGTCACATTATGAGGCACACATTTGGCGGACGCAATACTGGAACGATTATAGCGAGAATGGGCGAACGATTTCCAATGATAAAACCACTTAGACCCAAAACGGCCGGCTGAGTTCTACCCCTCTCTCTTAGGAAGAGTAAAAAGAAGGTGCTCCCCTCTCCCGGCTGCGACTCCACCCAGATCGTCCCCCCGTTTCCCTCGACCATCTTCTTGCAAATCGCCAATCCTGCGCCGGTCCCCTCAAAATCTTCCTGATTGTGGAGCCGCTCAAAAAGACCGAAGATCTGCTCCGTGTAGCGGGACTCAATGCCGATGCCGTTGTCTTTGATCGAGAGGTGGTGAAAGTCTCCCTCCTCTCGGGAGGAAATTTCCACACTGGGAGTCTTTTCATTGAACTTGATGGCGTTGGAGAGGAGGTTCTTGAACACCTCGCGGATCTGCGTCGGATCGCAGTAGACGGTCGGTAAGTTTGAACCGACCCGGATTTCGGCTCCCTTCTGTTGGATCGCAAAGTCCAGATCATGCTGCACGTCGGCGACGACTTTCTTAAGGTCTACGCTCGCACGGGTGGAGCCCTTCCGAGAAATGGAGGCGAGGGTTAGCAGGTCGCGGATGAGGTGATTCATCCGCAATGCGGAAGCCCGAAGCGCATTTAAATAGCGCTTTCCCTCGTCATCGAGACGGTCCGCATAATCTTCGAGGATGAACCCGGCGTAGGCGTCGATCCCGCGAAGCGGCTCCTTCAGATCATGGGAGACGACATGGACAAAGTCGTCCATCTCTCGGACCTTTTCTTCCAGAAGCTTTTTCTGAAGACGAAGGGTATCTTCCACCGCTCTACGCTCGGTGATGTCCCGAATCACGCTGATGACCAGAATGCCTTCGTCGGTTTTCATCGGGCTCAAGCGGATCTCAACCGGAAATTCGCTCCCATCCTTGCGCAAACCGAAGAGATCGGGCCCCGCCCCCATCGGCCGGGTTTGCGGATGCACGACATAGGCCTCCCGATGGCCGATATGTCCGCCCCTAAAGCGCTTCGGGAGCAACACCTCAACCGGCTGTTGAAGTATTTCCTCGCGTCGATATCCGAACATTTTTACCGTTTCACTGTTCACACGCAGAATCTGCCCTTGGCCGTTGACGATCACAATCGCATCGGGAGCCGACTCGATCATCTCGCGAAACTGCTCCTCTGCCCGCTGGCGCGCCGTCATCTCTTTCCGCAGCGCTTGGTTGATCGTTTCAAGCACCGCGGTCCGCTCTTGCACGCGGACTTCAAATGCCTCCTCCATCCCCTTGCGCCGGGTTGTTTTATCCTTCTGCTGTTCCGCCGTCTTTCCCTGCTTTTTTTCGAGCGATCGAATGACCTTGATCAGTTCCGGCTTGGTCATCGCCTCATAGGATTTCATCCCTTCACCCTCTCTTTTTATTTTCGAGATGTCTTATGAAGTTGCTTTCGCCTTGAAACAGTATGCCTGACTGATAAACAGAGTGATTCTACGGAAGACAAGGGGGTAGGAAAGTGATATGGATGAAAACGGTCTCATCTTGGTGTGTGGATCGCCCTTGTGTGTTTGTATTTTCCTATAGGCAAAAAGGCTAGTCAAGCATTTGTTACTCATTGGGAATACTCCAAGCGACGGCCGCGCGTTTCTAAAAACCCCTCTTTCGTGGGGTTGTCTCTCCGATTGAATCGGATCAAGATCAAACCAAGTTCACAAAACCGCCGGCGCCGATCGGAACAATTCACTGATAAGGAAGAGACCGATGGAGGGGAGAGTCGAACCGATTCTGAAGAAACCTCGGCCGGGCTCGCCCCCTCCGAATCTCATCGACTATGAAACGGCAAAGTCCGCTTTCACCTGGGAAGCGGCCCGGCGCGAGTTGGACGGCCTTCCCGACGGAAAGGGACTGAACATCGCCCACGAGGCGGTCGATCGCCATGCCGATGGACCGAGACGGAAGCAGACCGCGCTCCGTTGCCTCGGCAAGAACGGAGAGGTTCGTGAGTTCACCTACCGCCGATCTGACAAACCTTTCCAATCGGTTCGCCAATGTCCTCAAGCGGCTGGGCATCGGGCCGGGCGACCGGGTGTTCGTCTCTGGCCGGCCGGATTCCGGAGCTCTACATCGCGGCGCTCGGCACGCTGAAGAAGCGCTCCCTCTTCTGGCCGCTGTTCTCGGCGTTCGGACCGGAGCCGATCGCCGCCCGGATGGCGATCGGCGGAGCGCGGGTGCTGGTCACCACCGATGCGCTCTATCGGCGCAAGGTGGCGGGCCTCCGCGACCTGCTGCCCGACCTCGAGCAGGTGATCCTCGTCGGCGAGGAGGGGAAGCCGACCGACGTTCACGACACCCACGATTTGCCTCACTTAATGCCAGCGGCGAGCGATCACTTCACCATCGGCCCGACCGACCCGGAGGACCTGGCGCTGCTGCACTTCACCAGCGGCACCACCGGCACGCCCAAGGGCGCGCTGCACGTGCACGAGGCGGTGGTCGCGCACTACGTCACCGGCCAGCTAGCGCTCGACCTGCACGCCGACGACGTCTTCTGGTGCACCGCCGATCCCGGCTGGGTGACCGGCACGTCCTACGGCATCATCGCGCCGCTGCTGCACGGCGTGACCAGCATCGTCGACGAGGCCGAGTTCGACGCCGAGCGCTGGTACGGCATCCTGCACGAGCAGCAGGTCACCGTCTGGTACACCGCGCCGACCGCGATCCGCATGCTGATGAAGGCCGGGCTCGAACCGCTCCGCAAATACGACTTCCGCGCGCTGCGCTTCATCGCCAGCGTCGGCGAGCCGCTCAACCCCGAGGCCGTGGGGTGGGGCCAGAGCGGGCTTCGGCCTGCCGATCCACGACAACTGGTGGCAGACCGAGACCGGCGGCATCATGATCGCCAACATCGCCGCGATGGACATCAAGCCCGGCTCGATGGGCCGGCCGCTGCCCGGCGTCGAGGCGGCGATCGTCCGGCACCGAGAGCGGGAGCGGTCGCAGTCGTCGACGCGCCCGGCGTGCAGGGCGAACTGGCGCTGCGGCCCGGCTGGCCGTCGATGTTCCGCGGCTACCTGGAAGAGCCGGAGCGCTACCGCAAGTGCTTCGCCGGCGGCTGGTACCTGACCGGCGACCTCGCGCGGCGCGACGCCGACGGCTACTTCTGGTTCGTCGGCCGCGCCGACGACGTGATCAAGTCGGCCGGCCACCTGATCGGCCCGTTCGAGGTCGAGAGCGTGCTGATGGAGCACCCGGCGGTGGCCGAGGCCGGCGTGATCGGCAAGCCCGATCCGGTCGCGCGGGAGGTCGTCAAGGCCTTCGTCTCGCTGAAGCCCGGCCATGAGCCGTCCGAGGCGCTGCGGCGCGAGCTGCTCGCCCACGCCCGCACCCGGCTGGGCGCCGCGGTGGCGCCGAAGGAGATCGACTTCCGTCCGGCGCTGCCGCGCACCCGCAGCGGCAAGATCATGCGGCGCCTGCTGAAGGCGCGCGAGCTCGGCCTGCCCGAAGGCCGACACCTCGACGCTGGAGGCGCATGGAGTCATGACATAGCGGTCGAGACCACGCGCTGGCGCTGCTGCACCACATGCTGCGCATCCGCCGGTTCGAGGAGAAGTCGCTGCGCGCAGCTCTACAGCGCCAGGAAAAATCCGCGGCTTCCTGCACCTGTACATCGGCGAGGAGGCGGTCGCCGCCGGCGTCATGCCGGCGCTGCCGCCGGACGACGCCATGGTCGCCACCTACCGCGAGCACGGCCATGCGCTGGTGCGCGGCGTGTCGATGAGCCCGATCATGGCCGAGATGTACGGCAAGCGAAGGGCTGCTCGCCGCGGCCGCGGCGGCTCGATGCACCTGTTCGACGCCGGCCGCGCGCTTCTACGGCGGCAACGCCATCGTCGGCGGCGGCCTGCCGCTGGCCGTCGGGCTGGCGCTGGCCGACCAGATGCGGCGACGATCCGCGAGTCACCGCCTGCTTCTTCGGCGAGGGCGCGGTGGCCGAGGGCGCGTTCCACGAGTCGCTGAACCTGGCCGCGCTGTGGCGGCTGCCGGTGCTGTTCGTCTGCGAGAACAACCTCTACGCGATGGGCACGGCGCTCGATCGGCACCAGTCCCAGACCGACATCGACCTGGAAAGCCGAAGGCTACGGCATGGCCATGCCGCGGTCGACGGCATGGACCTGCTGGCGGTCCACGAGGCGACGCGGCGCGCGGTGGAGGCCATCCGTGTCGGAGGGCGGGCCCGTTCTTCCTCGAGCTGCGCACCTACCGCTTCCGCGCCCATTCGATGTTCGACCCCGAGCTCTACCGCGACAAGGCCGAGGTCGAGGCGCTGGAAGCAGCGCGACCCGATCGACACATTCACCGCGCGGCTCCAAAGACGGGCTGCTGCGCCGAGGCCGAGCTCCAGGCGCTGGACGCAGCCGTCGAGGCCGAGGTGGCCGAGGCGGTCGCCTTCGCCGAGGCCGGTACCTGGGAGCCGGTCGACGATCTGACGAAGGATGTCACCTCACCGAGGTCAAGATGAACACCATCACCTACCGCGAGGCGCTGCGCGAGGCCCTCCGCGAGGCGCTGCAGCGCGATCCGCGCGTGTTCCTGATGGGCGAGGACGTCGGCCGCTACGGCGGCAGCTACGCCGTTCAGCAAGGGCCTGCTGGACGAGTTCGGCGAGGCGCGCATCCGCGACACGCCGCTGTCCGAGTGGGGCCTTCGTCGGCGCCGGCATCGGCGCGGCGCTGGGCGGCCTGCGGCCGATCGTCGAGATCATGACGGTGAACTTCAGCCTGCTGGCGCTGGACCAGATCGTCAACACCGCGGCGACGCTGCGCCACATGTCGGGCGGGCAGTTCGACGTGCCGCTGGTGATCCGCATGGCGACCGGCGCCGGCCGGCAGCTCGCCGCGCAGCATTCGCACAGCCTGGAGAACTGGTACGCCCATGTGCCGGGCCTGCGCGTGCTGGCGCCGGCCACCGTGACCGATGCCCGCGGCATGCTGCTCGCCGCCGCGCTGCGCGACCCCGACCCGGTGGTGATCTTCGAGCACGCGCATCCTCTAACCGATGGACGGCGAGCTCGCCGAGCCGATCGATCCGGTCGATCTGGCCCATGCCGCCGTGCGCGCGCGGCGGCAGCGACCTGACGCTGATCACCTACGGCGGCTGCCTGCCGAAGTGCGCTGGAAGCGGCCGACCGGCTGGCCGCCGACGGCATCGAGGCCGAGGTGATCGACCTGCGCGTGCTGCGCCCGCTGGACGACGCGACGATCATCGCCTCGGTGGCGAAAACCCGCCGCGCGGTCATCGTCGACGAGGGCTGGCGCAGCGGCAGCCTGGCCGCCGAGATCAGCGCCCGCATCGTCGAGCAGGTCTTCTACGAGCTCGACCCGCCGGTGCGCGCGTCTGCAGCGCCGAGGTGCCGATTCCCTATGCGAAGCACCTGGAAGACGCCGCGCTGCCGCAGGTTGATACGATCGTAAAAACCGCTCAGGAGATGGTTCAAAGCCATGGCTGATTTTCTGATGCCGATCCTCGGCGCCGATATGGACTCCGCCACGCTGGTGGAGTGGAAGAAGAAGCCGGGCGATCCGGTGAAGAAGGGGGAGATCCTCGCCGAGGTGGAGACCGACAAGGGGGTGATCGAGGTTGAGAATTTCACCGACGGCGTCCTCGAAAAGATCTTGGTCGAAACCGGAACCGAAGTCCCGGTCGGTACGCCGCTGGCGATCATTCGAGAAGCGGGAGCGCCTGCGGCACCGATCTCGACGGCGATCCCCCGGCCGGTCCCTCCCCGACCCAAGATCATCTCCCCCGTGATACCGCCGACGATCCGATTGTCCGAAACGGGCCGGATTCGGATCTCCCTCTCGCGCGAAAGCGGGCCGAGTCGCTCGGTGTTGATCTGATGAAGGTGAAAGGGACCGGACCCGGCGGCGCGATTACCCGGGAAGACGTTGAACAAGCGGCGGCCGGCAAACCGGCCGTGGAGAAAGCCTCCGTCGATGGGACGTTCGGCTTGCCGCCTCTTGATCGGACCGCCCGGATGCGCCAAGCGATCGCGGCGGCGATGGCCCGCTCCAAACGGGAAATCCCCCACTACTATCTTCAGACCACGGTCGACATGCACCGGGCGATGACCTGGCTGACCGAAGAGAACCAGAAGCGATCTCTGCCCGACCGGCTCCTCTACGGCGTCCTGCTGATCAAGGCGGTGGCGCTCGCCCTGCGCGAGGTTCCGGAGCTGAATGCCGTCTGGAAGGAGGGAAAGGTCGTTCAAAGCGAGGCGATCCATATCGGTGTCGCAATCTCTCTGCGACAAGGGGGGCTCGTCGCCCCGGCCCTTCACAATCCCGACCGCCTCGACCTCGATACCCTGATGCGGCAGTTTCGCGACCTCGTTCAACGGGCGAGGTCGGGATCGTTGCGAAGCTCCGAGTTCTCCGATCCGACGATCACCATCACCAGCCTCGGCGAGCAAGGGGTGGAAGGAATTTATCCGATCATCTACCCCCCGCAGGTCGCGATCGTCGGGTTCGGGAAAATCGTCGAGCGCCCCTGGGTGGTCGAGGGAAAAGTGATCCCGCGGCCGGTGATCACCGCCAGCCTCGCGGGGGACCACCGGGTCACCGACGGCCATCGCGGCGGCCTCTTCCTCGCCGCCGTCGATCGCCTGCTACAGGAGCCGAGACGGTTATGAGTACGAAACGAACGAGAGAAGAAATCAAGGAGATCATTCTCAAAGCGCTCGGCGGAATTGCGCCGGAGGCCGATCTGACGCAGCTGAAGCCCGATCTCAATTTCCGGGAGCAGCTCGACATCGACTCGATGGATCTCCTCAACATCATGATCGCGCTGCATCAGACATTCGAAGTGGAAATTCCTGAGGCGGATTATCCCAAGTTGACGACGTTGAACGGCGCGATCGAATATATCGCATCGCGCATTGAAAAGGAGACAACATGACCGCGTATCAACCGATTGCAAAAACCGCCGATCTCCCCGAGGGGAAGGGAAAGGTGGTGAAGGTGGGGCGGCGACAAATCCTCCTCATGAATATCGACGGCCGCTTCTATGCCCTCGATCGCTTCTGCGCTCACCGGGCCGCCCCGCTCGTACAGGGAGAGGTGATCGACGGACAATTGCTCTGCCCCTGGCATGGGAATACGTTCGATGTCGCCACCGGGAGCTGCCTTGCCAATCCGGAGGAGAAGGTGCAGACCTACCCGGTTGAAGTGCGGGGAGAGGAAATTTGGGTCGAAATGGAGCATGAGCCATGAGGAGATCCACGCGGAATATCCTTTCTCAAATGAAGGGACTCTTCTGAAAGATTGTAATCAAGATCCGCTGGCGTCTCCGTCGGGGGCGCAGAGAAAGGGATGTCATTGGAGGGAGGATACCCGATTTTACCCTGCGCGATCTCTCCGGCCGGCCGTTCACCCTTTCTAGGGGGAGCTTCAATCCCGATCGATTCGAGTCTTTTCGGAAAGAGATAAACTTATCCTTTAACTTTCTATCCGCTCTACCACACTTGAGATAAATGCGTTTCTTGACAGCTTCCGTTGTTCTGGTACTCTTAAGTCTGCCTTTACCCTAGAAAATCCGATAATCTTCTTAGGCGGTGCAGATGAAGAGGCTTCCACTCACAACGGCGGATATTTTGAAAAAGATCGGCATTCCGCGCCACAAGCTCTATTCTCTAGAAAAAATGGGTTATGTCACTCCCCGTATGAAACCGATCGGCAACGTAGAACTGCGGCTTTTTACTCAGGAGGATCTCAAGAAAATTACGCTCCTTTGGAAGTATCTTAAGGAAGGTTTTAATCACGAGCTCGCCTATGAGAAGACGATGAAAGATCTCGGTCGCGGCAAGCGATAAAATGACGGAGGACGGGACCGATGTTTTTCCGAAGGGCTGTTCAGGACAGCCCTTTTACATTTTAAAAGCGGGTTTTTCGAAGGCCGGAGGGATTTTTCAATAAAGCTGCAAGGAATACCGGTGGTACGATAAATGGAATGCCGTCACGGATAGATCGACTCCATAAAGCTGCGGGCGGAAACGATGCCGCAGGGCGCTCCCCCGCGGGTGACCACAAGGTGGCGGATCTGATTCTGCCCCATCAATTTGTACGCCTGCTCCAACATCTCCTTTTCATCGATCGTGATCGGCGGATAACTCATCACCGTTTCGAGCTTGACCCCTTTCGGATCGATTCCCTGCCCGAGGACCTTTCGTACCAGATCGCTTTCTGTGACGATGCCGATGATCTCTCCGTCACGAGAGACCAGGACGGAGCCGATCCCGTGCTCCGTCATCACCTCGGCGGCCCGCAAGGCCGATTCCGTCTGATCGAGGGTGAGGAGCTTCTCGCACATGACTCTTTCGACAGGCACTCTCGGAATCATTTTCTTCTCCGTTTAAATGCGGCAGTGCCGCTTTGATCGATTCCATCCATGCTGATATTTCGATATAGTATACCAGGTCGCCGCTTTTTAGGCCGACGCGCTTAAGCAGATGAGTCCTGGACTAAAGCTCCCCGAATCTGTCTTGATCGAGCGCCCCGATCTATCCGACGGTTGAATTAACACCCTTTTAACAGAAATATAACTCATCATGAACAAGCGGAGGGTAAGATGCAATTCAGATATACGGGATAAGCGATCCCAAATACAGAGAAAAGATCAAATAAAGGAGACTGACGATGCATTGTCCTTATCTCGGAAAAGCTGAAAGCACGGAAGGGGAAGCGGAGTGCCGCGCGCGGGAATGGATCTTCGAACCGAGCTCTCTCGAGCTGGACCAGTATTGTACGACCCGCTTGCATCGTTGGTGTCCCCTCTATCGCGCGTTGATGTCGACGCCGACCGTTTACCGATCGGGAAAGATGCGCCGCGAGCCGCAAAAAGCAGCCAGTTAAAACAAATAATGACAAGACCTCCCCTCCTTACGGGAGAACGACCCCGTCTTTCTCTCTCGCTCCTCCGGCCCCGTCACATTTAACAACCCGTTAACATCTCTTTGATCGCGAAGAAATATCCTTCCTTTATGATGAAAGAAGATAAAAAAAACGGCGTTTCAACAAAAAAATAAAATTAAGGATGGGATGAATGCCTTGCAGACGTTGTAACGGGTTGATGATAAGAGATCGAGCCCTGGATGAGATCGGACGCGCGGAACATTTTATCTGGCGCTGTGTCCTCTGCGGCGACATCATCGATCCGATTATCCTGATCAATCGCGCGAACTTTTCTCCGTCTAAGAAAAAATCGTACATCCGTCGCACGATTCTCTGGTCTGTATAAACACTCGCCCGATCCGCGGATTTTCGGCGTTCATCCTGATAAATTGGTACGATGACTGTATTAGCTCTCCCCGACTCGCCCCATCAAGAACTTCTTCCCGCACCGACCTCGGCTCCGAGGCGCCGTGTCGATGCAATTGATGTTGCTCGCGGCCTGCTGATGTGTGTGATCACCGTCGGTCACGGTCTCATTCTCTTAAACGACTCGGAATCGAATAAATGGTTGGGCCTTCTAATCACGAAAGTCACCAACCTCGGAACCCCCGGCTTCACAATGATCAGTGGCATGTTGCTTGGTTATTTCGAGTCGACTTATTCACACTTTCAACGCATTCGATGGAAATACTTCATCCGCGGCATCCAGCTTCTCACCCTTGCCCATCTGCTCATTTCCTTGGCGACTTATCCACTCCGGCAGGAAACCTCATTTATCGAGGTCTACCTCCGCTACTGGTACATCACCGACGCGCTGGCGGTCCTATTCATGCTTCTCCCGACCTTGGTTCCACGGTTGGACCGACCCGCTCGGATCGTCCTCGGGATAACCTGTCTCCTTTCATGGAAGCTCTTCTCGTTCTTCCCTTCAATCTCTTCGCCGGTCTTGCTCGTTATCAAAGAGTTCGCTTTCGGGGTCTCCCTCCGCGACAACGCCCTTCTGGGAGATACCTACCCGATCGTTCCTCTGGCCGGCCTCTTTATGATCGGAACGGTCCTCGGAAACAGCTTCGCCCGGTCGATTGTCAGTGAAACACTCGGTGAATTCGTCGGAACACTCCGAAGAAGCATCGTCCCGTTGATTCTTTTATCCGGATTCCTCGTCGGACTCTGGGCGGCGGGAAAATTCTTCTCGGAGGGCCTCTTTGGAAAGACGCTGAAAACGCTCTTCTACCCTGAAAAGCTCTCCTCTCTGCTTCCGTTTTACATCGGCCTTCTCTTTCTGATTCTGGCTTATTTTGTTCGGAAGATCGAAATGGAAAAGAACTTCGGGCGGTTCGAAAAGGCGCTCGCCCTCTTCGGTAAAACATCGTTATTCACTTATGTCGTCCAATATTTTCTCGTGCAGACCATTCCCTCTCTCATCGGATGGCGCAATCAGTTAAACATCGCCGAGTGGACCCTCTATTTAGGAGGCATCTTCATGATTCTCTTTTACCTGGCTCGCATCTACAACGATTCCTTTCTAAAAGGATGGAACCGGTCGGGCAAAGCAAAACGGAGGCCGAGTGAAATGAAAAGAGAGAAAACGCTCACCTCGCCCGACATCTCCCCGGAGCTCCTTAACCTGAAAAAAGACCTCTGGTGAAGTGACAATAAACCAGGTTTTCCCTTCACTTTCTGAATTGGCAGGAGAAACGGCTCAATGGAGATCGCATCCGAAGTCAAACCCAAGTCAGTTCACTCGCAGGCGCTCATTCTGATTATCGGACGGATCGCTTCCTTTACCCTCACCTTTTTTATCCCGATCTTTTTGGCGCGCGGGTTGGACCCGGCCGAATATGGAACTTTCAAGCAGATTTTTTTAATCTTTACAACCCTCTATCTGATCTTACAGGGAGGGATGGTTCAGAGCCTTTATTACTTTATTCCCCACGATCCGAACCGCAGAACGTCCTGGATATTTCAGGCGATTTTTTTTGTGACCGCCGCGGGCGTGCTTGCCGGCGTCGGCCTTCTCTTGGGGGGAGAACCGCTCGCCGCCTGGTTTTCCAACCCATCCCTTGTTCCCTATCTTCCCAAGTTGGCCCTCTTTCTCGTCTTGATGCTCGCCTCATGTCATCTGGAGACGATGCTGATTGCTCAGGAGCGGATCGCAGCCGGTTCAACGGTCCTTTTTCTATCGGAAATGATCCGCGCCCTCTTTATTATTCTCCCTCTTCTGATCGGCCGCTCCCTCTCAGCGGTCATCATCGGATTACTTTCTTTTGCGGCATTGCGGCTGGCGATCACGGCGGCCTATACGGTTCGAATCCTCCTTCATGATAAAAATCGAATATCGTTGATCCGGACGGAGGGTCTTAAAACACAGCTCGCCTACGCCCTCCCGTTCGGCGCCGCCGTGGTGGTCGATGTCCTTCAACAAAATCTTCACCAGTATGCCGTCGCTTCCCTCTTCGATGTCGCGACCTTTGCCGTCTACTCGGTCGGCATCATGCAAATTCCGATCATCGATTTCATCTACACGCCGACCACCCAGGTTCTGATGGTCCGTATGTCGTCGCTTCTGAAGAACGGCTCGAATCAAGAACGGCTCGCCCTGTGGCATGATGTCACCGCCCGCCTCGCACTTTTTTTCTTCCCGCTCGGGATTTTCTTCGTCTTGATCGCCCCCGACATGATCGCGCTTCTCTTCACGGACGCCTATCGGGAAAGTATCCCTCTTTTTCAGATTTCCGCCCTGGGAATTCTGCCGGCGGTCTTTCTAACAGACGGGATCCTCCGATGTTACGCCAGAATCCCATTTATTCTTTTAACGACCTCCGCAAAAATCGTTCTGACCCTTCTCCTGATCCTCCCCCTCATCCACATCGCCGGCCTCACCGGGGCGGTCCTCACCACCATTTTGGTGATGTATCTCGGGAAAGGGATGATGCTCTGGAAGATACGAAAAATGATGGAGACCTCCTGGGGAGGATTCCTCCCCTGGGGGAAACTCGCCGGAACGCTTTTCCTGGCCGTTTCCGTTTTCCTCCCCGCCGTATTTCTCCGTCAAACACTTTCGATCGCCCCCTTTACAGCCTTGATCTTTGATACCCTCATTTACTGGAGCGCCTATGGGGGGCTTCTTCTTTGGACCCCGCTGCTTCCCCTTTCCATTCGAGAACAGATTTTCGCCGCCGCAGGCCGGCTTCATCAAGCGCTCAGAGGAACAAAAAACGGGGTCAAGAGAGAAGCTTGGTGATCCCGGACCCGATGCTTTCGATGCCCGGTCAAGAAACAGAAATTTAACATCGGCGTAATCTTCATAAAACACCGCTCGGGTAACATCGGTTACATGGTGCAAAGTCGTCTTCGCGTCACGTCTCCAAAGCCTGAAGAGATCCTCATTATCGAGGATCATCCTGACATGATCGATATCCTCAAAAAAGAGCTGACCCGACATCATTACCACGTCCGGGTCGCCGCCGAAGGCGAAACGGGGCTCTCCGAAGCGCAGCGTCAGCCGCCTGATCTGATTATCCTCGATTTGATGCTCCCCGGCTTAAGCGGCTGGGAGGTCTGCCGGTTGCTTAGAAAAAACGTAAAAACTCAGGCGATTCCCCTTCTTATCTACGCGCTGGGAGAAGAAGCAACCCCTCCCAGTCTGCCGTTGCTTAGAAAAAACGTAAAAACTCAGGCGATTCCCCTTCTTATTCTTACTGCGCTGGGAGAAGAAGCCAACCGCATTCTCGGTCTCGAGTCGGGCGCGGACGATTACCTCCCCAAACCGGTGAGCCTTCGGGAGCTGATCGCCCGGATCAAGGCGCTCCTCCGTCGCAAGCGGATGGCCGCCGAGCAGAAACCGGGCGGCGCGTACCGCGCCGGCGCGCTGGTGATCGACACCGAGCGTCACGAAATTAGGATGGCCGGGCGATTGATTCGGCTGACCCGCACCGAATTCGGGCTTTTAAAGTTCCTGGCGCAGAACCCCGGAAAGGTGTTCAAGCGGGATGAATTGATCACGACCCTGTGGGGAGAAAACCAGTTCGTCGAAGAGCATAACCTCGACGTTCATATTCATTCCATCCGGCAACATCTGGAGCCCGATCCCTCCCGTCCTCAATTCATTTTGACGGTTCGGGGGATCGGTTATAAATTCCGTCCCCCGGAGGAGACCGGCTGATGATGAAACGGATTCTCTTTGTCTGCATCGAAAACGCATGCCGCAGCCAAATGGCCGAAGCATTCGCGCGGCGTTATGGAAGAGAAGAGGTCGAGGCTTACAGCGCCGGATCACGCCCATCGGGAAAAATCGATCCGAAAACGGTTGAAGCGATGTGGGAAATCGGTTACGACCTGACGAAGCATACCTCCAAATCGCTCCGTGAGATCCCGGCTATTGAATATGACGCGGTTGTCACGATGGGCTGTGGAGACGAGTGCCCGATGGTGAAGGCGAAACACCGCGAGGATTGGGCGATCCCCGATCCGAAATATTGGCCCATCGATCAGTTCCGAGAGGTACGAAACAGGATCGAGCAAAAAGTTAAAGGCTTACTTGAAAGTTTAAAAATCATTTCGCCGTAATGAAGGAGAGCCGATGTCGCAGAAAATATTGATGGTGGATGATGAGGCCGATTTAAGCAAGCTGGTCGCGCACCATTTGCGGAAAGAAGGGTTCGAACCGCTTTGTGTCTCCAACGGCTCGGACGCGCTGAAGGCACTGGCCAAACAGCCTTTCTCCTTGGTGATCCTGGATATCATGATGCCGGGGGAAGACGGCCTGCAAGTCTGCAGAAAGCTGCGGGCCAAGGAGGAGACCGCCGCCCTTCCGATTCTCTTCCTCACCGCCAAGGATGAGGAGAGTGATAAGGTGGTCGGGCTGGAGCTCGGGGCCGACGATTATGTCACCAAGCCCTTCTCCCCCAAAGAGCTGATGGCGCGGGTCAAAGCGCTGCTCCGGCGATCGGATCGAAAAGAGAGTGCGGCCGGTTATGCCTATCGCGATCTGGTGATGGATGTCCCCCGCCATGAGGTGAGAGCCTCGGAGAAGCGGGTGACCCTCACGGCCAAGGAATTTGCCCTGCTTGAACATCTGCTGAAAAATAAGGGGAAGGTCCTGACGCGCGACCATCTGCTGAACACCGTCTGGGGGTACGACTATTTCGGGACGACCCGCACGGTCGATGTGCATATCCGAAGACTGCGAGAGAAGATCCCGATGCTGACGGATGCCATCGAGACGGTTCCGTCTTTAGGGTATAAGCTCGTGGATGAAGAATGAAGTAAAATCCACGCAAGAAAACGCCCTCTTTTCTGCTGCTCCGATCGATTCACTCTCCAGAAGATCGAGGTGGTGCCGGATTTTTTCGCTCCACCGCTTCGAGGATGTCCTTCCTTAACCGATCAAGCTCTTCTTTAACTGAATCGTCGTTTAAAACCCCCGTTGGGACCGCATCGAATCGTGTGCTGATCGCCTCGCGCAACGACTGCGTCGCCGGAGCGTTTTGCAGATCAAACGATTTCTGAAGATCGATCAACGCTTGCGTGTTCTCGGAAAGCTTGTTGTTGATGGAATTCAGAAGCAGACGGATCTGCTCCAGCCGGTCCGCCGATTTTGCGGCCGAAATTGCGGCCAAAGCGCCGGAACTTACGGCAGACCCCTCACACCGCTCCAGCTCCGCATTCCAATTTCCCAAACAGATGAGATCTTCAAAGGTGCTCGGAAGAATGATGTTTCCGTCGTACTGTTGAATTGGGTTGCTCTGAGCGTGCGTTGCAGGGAGGTCAACGCTCGAGAGCAGGAAGGTCCATATCACCAAAAATGAAAACTTCATCCCATTCTCCTTTCCGTATCGCGACGCTGCATTCACCTCACTTAACATAACAGAACCTTTTTGGAACTCTCAATCCTTTATAAAAAGGGACGGATGGATCAGATCGATTTGACCCTATACCGAGTATTCTTTATTGACGAATTACGAATCTCTGATACCATTTTCACCTAGGGATAACACGAACGACATGGTCTCTCTCTCCGGCTGGTAATGGAACCAAAAAAGGAGAACCGCGATGAATTCCAAGAGTACTGTTTTAATTGTCGATGATGAAACCGGCCCGCGTGAGTCGCTGAAGTTGCTTCTCAAAGCGCACTACAGAGTGGAGGAAGCAGACGGCGGCCTTCGGGCGATGCAAATTATTCGAAAGCGGAAGGTCGATCTGGTCACCCTCGACCTGAGGATGCCGGGGATGGACGGGGTCGCCGTATTGAAGTCGATCAAAGAATATAACCCTCATATCGAGGTCATGATTATCACGGGGTATGGCGCTGGAATTCACGGGAGCGCCGCCGACCTGGTCCGGCTCGGCGCCAGAAGTTATTACACCAAACCGTTCAATGTTCCACAATTGATGGTCGAAATCGCTCAAGCCATCGACAGCAAGAAAAAGCTCGATCGCTCCAGAATCCCATCGATCGAAAGCGCTTTGTACAATCGAAGGAGCCGCTTCCGAATCCCAATGATTTCGATTTCGAGCCTCACCCGCCTCGGAATACATCCGACGAGCGACATTTTGGTCCAGGACATCTGTACCCACGGGATCGGAATCCTTTGTCCGGAGAAATTCCAAAAGGGGAGTTCGTCCGTGTCGAGGTCATTTTTGGAACCGATCAAGGAAAGACAACAACCGAATCGATCGTGGGAGAGGTGGCTTGGACAAGCCCTTTGCAAAATGGAATCACCTATGCGATCCACATCCGCTTTGATCGGATTGGGAAGGAAAATCCGAGACTGCTTGAGTACATCAAGCATCATGAAGAGATGAACTTACCACCCCTTTCTTAGAACCGGGCGACCGTTACTCTCCTTTCGAAGAACCCAAAAGCCGTTCGGCGGCGGTAAGCGCCACCCGGATGACATTCTCCTCGCCCGCCCGCAGCCGCTCCGGCGTAATCTTTTCTTCTTTCTTTCTTCTTCGATTGACCACGCCGGTGATCACCCCCCTTCAGGCCGAGCGCGGCGCACATCGTCAGCAGCGTCGCCGACTCCATTTCGAAGTTGAGAACGTGCAGCCGCTTCATCTCCTCGGTCAATCCCCGAAGCCGCCGCAGCAGGTAACGGGAAAAGCCGTCGATCCGCTCCTCCCCCGCATAGAAGGTGTCGGAGGAAGCGGTGATCCCGACATGGGCGCGAATCCCCTCCCGCTCATGATGCCGCGCCGCATCGATCAGGGCGATGAGAACCTCCGGGTGAGAGACCGCCGGATACTCGATCGGGGCATAATGGGTAGAGGCGCCGTCGAGGCGGACCGACGCGGTGGTGACGACGAGATCGCCGATGTTCATGCCGGGCTGGATCGCGCCGGCGGTCCCGACGCGGAGAAAAATTCGAACACCGAGCTTGGCCAGCTCTTCGACGGCGATAGAGGTCGACGGCCCGCCGATCCCGGTGGAGGTAACCAGAACCTTCTCCCCGGCCAGCGTTCCCAAGAAGCTTCGATACTCCCGCTTCCAGGCCAGCTCCACCGCTTTCTCCCCGCTCCGTGCTTCAATCTGGGCGGCGATTTTGGGGACGCGAAACGGATCTCCCGGAAGGAGGGCCAGCGTCGCCCCCTTCAACATGCTCCGGGAAAGATCGAGATGGTAGACGTTGGCCATTTAATCGATTGCGCCGCGCCGGCGGACGACGATCTCTTTGATGACGGTGACCGATGCGAGATGGAGGAGATCGATGATGATCTTTCCGATGTCGGCCGGCGGGATCATCTCTTCCGGCGGCACCGACGCGCCGGCCACCATCGGCGTCGCCACAAAGCCGGGGCAGATCGCCGTCGCCCGGATCTGATGCGCGATCCCCTCTTCCAAGAGACTCTCGGTAAATCCGATGACGCCGAATTTGGACGCGGAGTAGGCGGACGCTCCTCCCATTCCCTGCTTCCCGGCCAACGAGGAGATATTGACGATATAACCGGAGCGTTGCCGCTTCATCATCGGCAGAACCGCCTTCGTGCAGAGGAAGGTCCCCTTCAGATTGATCGCCTGGACCCGATCCCAATCTTCTTCACTGATCTCTTCGATGGCGCCCCATTGGCCGACGCCGGCGTTGTTCACCAGGAGATCGACCCGGCCCCATTTATTCATTGTCTCCCTGACCATCTCATCGACCTGAGCCGCCACCGAGACGTCGGCCGGGACGGCGATCAGACGATCCTCCCCTTTCACTTCTTTCCTTAACTCCGTCAGGGCGCGGGAAAGTTTGTTTTTGTTCCGGGCGGAAATCGTCACCCGCATTCCTTCGGACAACACCGCTTGGGCGACGGCGTAACCGATCCCGCTGCTTCCCCCGGTAATGATGGCGACTTGATCCTGTAGATGCGACATGGTCCCCATTCTGCCATTGAACCGGTCTCCGAGTCAAATCAATCTCCGGTTCGACCCCTCTCTGGAATGAAACGACGAGATTGATTATAATGTCGGAACGATCGATCCCTCAATGAGAAGGAGCCGAACCGTGGAGCGTGATCCCCTCCCCTACCGTACCATCCCCGCGAGCGATCGCTCTCTTTTGATCTCTTTTGGAGAGGAGATCTCTTTGGCGTTTCATCAACGTGTGCGGGCGCTCACCGAACGCCTGCTGAAGCAGCCCCCTGACGCCATCCTCAACATTCATCCGGCCTACAGCTCCCTCCTCATCACTTTCGATCCGCTCCGCGCCACATTTCAAGAGATCGAGTCATCCGTCCGGTGCCTCCTGGACGATGCGATCTCGGAGCCGCCCGATCCCCCCCGCCGGATTGAAATCCCCGTCTGCTATGACGAGGCATTCGGACCCGATCTCTCCGATGTGGCCTCACTGAACGGATTATCAACGGAGGAAGTGATCCGCATTCACCTCTCCGGAGAGTATTACGTCTCCTTCATCGGGTTCACACCGGGATTCGGTTATCTCGGCGGGATGTCGCCCCGAATCGCAGCGCCGCGCCTGGCGACGCCGCGGAGACGCGTGCTGGCCGGCAGCGTCGCGATCGGGGGGAATCAAACGGGAATTTATCCGACTGCCACCCCCGGCGGATGGCGGATCATCGGGAGGACACCGCTTCGACTTTTTGTCCCCGACAGAGACCCTCCCTCCCTGCTCTCGCTCGGAGGGGAGGTCCGGTTCCGGAGAATCTCCCGCGCGGAATTCGATGAGATCCACCCACCTTGAAAAGAGATCGATGCTGAAAGTGATTTCACCCGGATTTCAAACCACCGTTCAAGACGCCGGCCGGTTTCACTTCGCCCACCTGGGGGTCTCCCCCGCCGGGGCGGCCGATCCGGTCGCCTTTCGACTCGGAAATCGGTTGGTCGAAAATCAGGAAAATACCCCTTCACTGGAGATGACCCTCCTCGGCGGAACGTTCGAATTCGAAGAGGATCGTCTCATCGCCCTCACCGGCGCCGATTGCGGTCCGACGCTCGGTCAACAGTCGATCCCGATGTGGACCACGATCCCGATCCGCGCCGGACAGAGATTAGAATGCCGCGCGATGCAAGAGGGGGCCCGAACGTATCTCTCTATCCAGGGAGGAATCTCCGTTCAGAAGGTCATGGAGAGCGCCGCGACGCATCTCCAGACCGGCCTCGGCGGATGGCACGGCCGGGCGATTCAAAAAGGAGAGCGGCTTCCCCTCGGCGGGTCATTCCATCCGAGCGCGTTTCGTGCTCAATCGGTTCCGAACGAATTGCAGCGATATTTGCAAGAACGGACAAAGATCCACATCACATCCGCCCCGCAGACCGATCTTTTTTCTGACGCATCGTTGAAGGTCCTGACGACCGCATCCTATGTCGTCTCCGAATCGTCGAACCGCGTCGGCCTGCGTCTCACAGGAAAACCGATCGACCGGGAAAAGAAAGAGGAGTTGATCACAGAGGGAATTTCGCTCGGGGCGATCCAGGTTCCGGCCGACGGTCAGCCGATCCTCCTGTTCATGGAGCATCCGACCACCGGAGGGTATCCGAAAATCGCGAATGTCATCTCCGCCGATCTCTGCAAAGTGGGACAGCTGAAGCCGCGGGATGAAGTCCACTTTCAATTTGTCGACGTTGACGAGGCGATCCGGCTTTACCGAAAACAAGATCGCCTCTTAACCGACACCCCTCTTCAAAGGGAGCGGAATTTCTGATGGCCTGGACGATCGATTTAAATGCGGACGTGGGCGAGCGGCCGGAAGCCCTTGCGGATGGGAGCGAAGAGGCGATTCTCCGGCTGGTTTCGAGCGCCAACATCGCCTGCGGCGGCCATGCGGGTGATGCCGAGACGATGGCACAGGTGATCCGGCTCTGCATGAAATACGGCGTGGCGGTCAGCGCCCATCCCGGCTATCCGGACCGCGCCCGCTTCGGCCGGGAACCCTTGTCGTTGTCGCCCGAAGCGATTCAAGCCTTTGTCTTCGAACAGGTCAAAACACTGGGAGAGAAGGCGGCCTCCCTCGGAACCGGGGTGCGCCATGTCAAACCGCACGGCGCCCTCTACAATACCGCGGCGCACGATCGCGCGACGGCGGAAGCGATCGCGAAAGGGGCGGCGCGATGGCGGGGCGATCTCACGCTGGTCGGTCTGGCCGGATCGTTGATGTTGACGGTCTGGACCGAGATGGGATTTCGAACCGCCGGAGAGGCCTTCGCCGATCGGGCGTATGAATCGGACGGAACCCTCCGCTCCCGGAAAAAAGAAAACGCCCTCATCATCGACCCGGCGCAGGCCTGCCGGCAAGCCGTTCGGATCGTCCGGCAACGCTCCGTCCTCTCGACGGAAGGGGTTGCGGTGCCGGTCGACGCGAAGACCCTCTCCGTTCACAGCGATACCCCGCAGGCCGCATCGATCCTGCTTGCGCTTCGCGGAACGTTGGAAAAAGAAGGAATCGGCGTGAAAGCGCTCTCTTGACCGTACTCCCTTCGAGGTATTGTCCTTTTTTTAGAATTGTCTCATGATAGGGGCGATCTTTCCCTATAAGGAAGGGAGCCCTTTATTGCTTTAGGTGATCCGACCATTGAAGCTTGTTCCGCAATGGAGTTATTCACATGGCCACTGAGCGCCTTCCCGATCCGAGTGAGACCGTCAGACAAAAAGTTCTTTCAATCCTCCGCGAGTTCGTCGCCGAGCTTGGGATGGAACAGGCCGCGCATGCTGTTTCGTTAGACGCCTCCCTCGATCGGGATCTCGGTCTAGGAAGTTTGGAGCGGGTCGAGCTCATTCTTCGGATCGAAAAAGCGTTCTCGGTCCGAATTCCGGAGCATCTGGTTGCGGAGGCGAGGAGCCCGCGCGATCTCGCCGGCGCCGTGCTCCGTTCCGAGGCCCCCGGCCGCCCCCTCTCCTTGGAAAGAATCCAAACGATCGGCGCCGCCACGCCCCCCCGCCTCCGCCTCCTCGCTTCCGGAAGTCCTTCTGAGCCGGGCGGAGAGAGAGGCCGATCGCCCCCATATCTACCTTCCGCAGGAAGACGGGACCGAACAGAAGATCACCTACGGCCAGCTCGTCGACGCCGCCGGCGCCGTGGCGCAGGGACTTTTGGAGCAAGGACTCCGCCGCCATGAGACGGTGGCGCTGATGCTCCCGACCGGCTCCGACTTCTTCTTCACCTTCTTCGGCGTCCTCTTCGCCGGAGGGATCCCCGTTCCGCTTTATCCTCCCGTTCGGATGGATCAGATCGAGGAGTATGCCCGCCGTCAGATCGCCATCCTGCAGAAGGCCGATGCCCGATTTCTGATCGCCTCCGGCCGGGTTGAGGGATTGGGGCGTCTTCTCCAGCCGATGGTTCCGGGTTTATCCGATGTGACGACGTTTGAAGCGTTGCGCCGCGCCGCTTCGGAGCGACCGAAAGTCGATCTCCGGGCGGAAGATCCGGCGTTGATTCAATTCACCTCCGGAAGCACCGGCCTTCCCAAAGGGGTGCTGCTCGCCCATGAGAACGTCCTCGCCAACATCCGCGCCATCGGGCAGGCCGCCCAGATCGGACCGGGGGATGTCGGAGTCAGCTGGCTTCCGCTCTATCACGACATGGGTCTGATCGGCTCCTGGCTCGGTGCCCTCTACTTCGGCATCCCGATCACGATCCTCTCGCCGCTGACCTTTCTGACCCGGCCGGAGCGATGGCTCTGGGCGATCCACTATCATCGGGGGACCCACTCCGCCGCCCCGAACTTCGCCTACGAACTTTGCGTCCGCAAGATCGACGAGCGCGCGATCGAAGGACTCGATCTGAGCTCCTGGCGTGTCGCCTTCAACGGGGCCGAGCCGGTCAGCCCCGAGACACTCGAGCGATTTACGAAGCGGTTTGCTCCGTACGGCTTTCGAAAGGAAACTTTTTTTCCGGTTTACGGGCTGGCCGAGTCGTCGGTCGCGCTGACCTTCCCCCCGTCGGCCGGCCGCCGCGGATCGATCTGATCACCCGCGAAACCTTCGAGCGAGAACGAAAAGCGGTGGCGGCCCCTCCCACCGAGCCGTCTCCGCTTCGATTCGTCTCCTGCGGCGCTCCCCTTCCGGGCCATGCGGTTCGCATTGTCGATGCGTCGGGTCATGAGGCGGGAGAACGGACCGAAGGGGCGCTGCAATTTCGCGGACCGTCCACAATGAGAGAATATTATCGTGATCCGGAAGCGACCGAGAAAACCTTCCAAGACGGCTGGTGCGACTCGGGTGATTTCGCCTATCTTGCGGAGGGTGAGCTCTTCGTGACCGGCCGCCGCAAAGACATGATCATCAAGGCGGGCCGGAATCTTTACCCCCAAGAGGTGGAAGAAACGGTCGGAGAGATTCTCGGAATCCGCCGCGGACGGGTGGCCGCCTTCGGCATCACCGATCCGGAAATCGGAACGGAAAAGCTGGTCGTCGTTGCGGAGACAAGGGTGGAGAAAGAAGAAGCGCGGCGCCGGTTGATCGGCGAGGTCATGGAGAAGGTGGCCGCCGTCACCGATATCCGCCCCGATATCGTCTCGCTGGTTCCCCCGGACACGATCCCGAAGACCTCCAGCGGCAAGCTCCGCCGCGCCGCATTGCGGAGCGCCTACCTGAAAGGAGAGATGGGTCCGCCGCGTCGTCCCCCCGCGTTTCAGATCGCCCGGATATGGTTCTCCGGTCTCGGCGGGCGTTTGAAGCAGACGTTCTCCTCGTTCGGCCGTCTGGTTTATACCGTTTATGTCGGATTGATCGCGCTCCTGACCATTCCCCCGGTCTGGGCGGCGATGCTCCTTCTCCCGGAGGGGAAGATGCCGGCGCGGCTTTCTCATGCCTGGGCGCGCCGATTCTTCTCCTGGATCGGTTGTCCCGTGACGGTAGAGGGAAGCGCGCATCTCTCGCAGGCCGGCCCGTCCGTTCTGGTCGCCAATCACTCCGGCTACCTCGATGCGGTCGTCTTGATGGCTGCACTTCCCCCCGGTTTTCGCTTTGTCGCCAAGCGGGAATTGATGCAGGCGCCGGTGATCCGGACCTTCATTAAAAAGGCGGACCATTTGACGGTCGATCGGCTCGACTTTACCGAAAGCGTCACCACCACTCGCCGAATCGAGGAGGCGCTCCGGCAGGGCCACTCCGTTTTGATCTTTCCGGAAGGGACCTTCTCGCGATTCCGGGGGATCCGTCCGTTCCGGTTGGGAGCGTTCAAAGTCGCCGCGGAAACCGGACGGCCGATCTGCCCCGTCGCCATCCGGGGCGCCCGCGAAGTTCTTTGGCCCGGCCGTTGGGTCCCCCGCCGCGGACCGATCCAGGTGACCATCGGCAAGCCGATCCATCCCGAGGGAAAGGACTGGCGGCAGATCGTCCGACTGAGGGATCTTGCCAAGGCCGAGATCGTCCGCCACGCCGGGGAACCGTCGATCGACCTGGTCGCCGCAGGGATCGCGAAAGAGTAATCGGTAAAAATGATTTCTAAAGCGAGACCGGCGCGTGTCTCTTGATCTCCCCCCTCCGGTAACGGGCAAATTCTTCCAACCGGCGGCGGACCGCGTCAAAAGCCTCTCGGACCGCCACGTTGAGATCCTCAGACGACCGATTCACAACCAACTCCGCGCCGGGCGCGGTGAGGTCGATCTGAATATCATATGATTGCCCCTTCCGCTGATGCCGGTGCGGGGCATTTACGATAACGCGACATCTCACGATTGGATCGTAATATCGACTGAGCTTAGAAGCTTTTTCTCGAATATCCTCCTTGACTGCTTCTGAAAGTGAGAGATTCCGTACGACCATTTGCAGCGGAAGCATCATCATGATCCCCTCCTCGACTCAGGTTCAGGTAGCGATATACCTTCACCGATCCGTTTGATTCTTTCATCTTCCTGACCTCTTTCATTTTCATATTGACTCAATCGGCTTTGAGAGAGCAACGCCTCGAAAGGGGCATTTGATGATCCCGATGCGCCTTAACTTCCCAGAACAAACCTAAAGACTTACTTAAACTTTATAATGTGGGACTTCGGAACTTCTCAGAAACATGATTGTTCCCATAGATCCCTCATGTCGGCATCATCTTTTCAGATCATTGTTTGAATCAGAGGGACTCACTAAAATGAGAAGGAAGAGCAGTCTGGAGGTGGAAGAGATGGCCATCGCAACCATCAATCCGGCAACAGGAAAAATCATCAAAACGTTTTCCCCGCTGACCGATCCGCAGATCGATGAAAAGATCGGAAAGGCCGCAGAGACCTTCCGATCCTATCGTCGGAGTTCCTTCGCCGACCGGGGAAATTGGATGATTCAGGCCGCCCGAATCCTCGAAGAGGAACAAGATCTGTTCGGGCGGCTGATGACTCTGGCTCAGGCCCTCTGTGCGGGCTGTGGCGCCATCGATGTAATCGGTGCGGCCGCCGCCTACATGCAAGGATGGGGACGATCATCCGCTGCAACAGATGTGACGCGGCGCTTATCCGCGTCACGCATATCAGGGGAAGCTACTTGCTCGATATGCGAGGTGTATGTGTCCTTCAAATAAAAGAATGGTAAGGCAGAACCTTTTGCGCAATGCGCTACCGACTCAACGCCTGGGCACGCACATACTAAAAATCCAAAACGACTCAAAAGGAGGAGACCATGGCCCAAGCCAGTCCGAGACAAAAAGGGGGCAAGCAGCCCGCCGACGAAGAGGCGGTTCGTCCATTTCGCGTGAGTTTTCCGGACACTGACCTCGCCGATTTGCGCAAGCGCATTAAGGCAACTAAGTGGCCCGAGCGGGAAACGGTCACGGATGGCTCGCAGGGGGTGCAGCTCGCGACGATGCAGCAGCTCGCGCGCTACTGGGGAACTGATTACGACTGGCGCAAGGCCGAGGCGCGGCTGAACGCGGTGCCGAACTTCATCACGGAGATCGACGGACTCGACATTCATTTCATTCATGTCCGCTCGAAGCATGAGAACGCAATGCCGCTGATCATCACGCACGGATGGCCCGGCTCGATCATCGAGCAGATGAAGGTCATCGGGCCGCTGACCGATCCGACCGCGCACGGCGCGGCTGCCTCGGATGCGTTCCATCTCGTGATTCCATCGCTGCCGGGCTACGGCTTCTCCGGCAAGCCGACGGCGCCCGGCTGGAACCCAGTCAGCATCGCCCGTGCCTGGACAACCCTGATGCAGCGTCTCGGATACACCCAGTTCGTGGCGCAGGGGGCGATTGGGGGAATGCCGTCTCGGAGACGATGGCCCTGCAGCAGCCGCCGGGATTGCTCGGCATTCACACCAACATGCCGGCCACCGTTCCACCCGACATTGCAAAGGCGCTCGCGTCCAACGAGGCGCCGCCGGCGGATCTCACCGCCGACGAGCAGCACGCTTGGGACCAGCTCGACTTTTTCTACAAGAAGGGGCTCGGCTACGCCAACGAGATGGGCCTCCGCCCCCAGACGCTCTACGGGCTGGCCGACTCTCCGATCGGCCTCGCGGCCTGGATGCTCGACCACGACGCGCGGAGCTATGAGATGATCGCCCGGGTCTTCGACGGGAAGAAGGAGGGGCTGTCGCGGGACGACGTCCTCGACAACGTCACCCTTTACTGGCTGACGAACACCGCGATCTCCTCGGCCCGCCTCTACTGGGACACCCGGCAGCTTCCGGCAAAGGGTGGTTTCTTCGATGCGAGGGGGGTCCAGCTCCCGGTCGCCGTGAGCGCCTTCCCCGACGAGATCTACACCGCCCCGCGGAGCTGGGCGGAGCGGGCCTATCCGAAGCTTATTCACTACAACAAGCTCGATAAGGGGACACACTTCGCGGCCTGGGAGCAGCCGCAGCTCTTTTCAGAAGAGGTCCGCGTCGGTTTCAGACCGCTGCGCAAATAGAGACCAAGCGGTCAGTCGGAGTGAACCCCGTATGCGGCATTGTTGAGCGCCCTCTGGTAGATCGCTCGCAGCCGGTGCAATGATTCGAAAGGAGATACCCATGACTCAGAATTTTGTCCGCTACAGTCCCGACGTTGAACAGACCGAGCCCGGTTTCGACCAAACCCTGCAGCAGATCCTCGATGACATGAAACAGCACATGCGCGGCTCGGTTAAAACCGAGGGGATCGGGCTGATGGTGCGCAACGCCCATGCCAAGGGTTACGGCCTCGCCCGGGCGGAATTTGAAATCCTCAGTGGAACGCCAAACGAATATGCGCAGGGCATCTATGCCAAACCGGGCCGACATGAAGCCGTGGTTCGTTTCTCAAACGGCACCAATCACGTTGGTAGCGATCGGTTCCTGGGACCGATCACCGGCATCGGCCTGAAGATTTTCGGGATAGAGGGAAAAACCCTCCTTGAGGATGAGCCGGACAGTCACACTTTCGACTACGCGCTGATCAACCACCCGGTCTTCTTTGTTAACACGCTCGCGCATTATGTCTTCATTCAATCTTTGTTTGCCGACCTTGGCCTGGCGCCGCCGGCGAACCTTACGCCGGAGGAAAGGCAAGCGGGATTACACCGCCTTCTCTACAACTTTGTTACGGGCAAAGGGACGCTGGCTCCGGAGCAGTGGGCATGGGAGGAGCTCGGCGCCTTCCTGCGTCTCGCGCAAACCAAGCCGGTGAATCTCCTCCTCTCGACGTATTGGACGATGGGTGCGGTGCGGCATGGCGATTAC
This sequence comes from Candidatus Manganitrophus sp., assembly GCA_028865235.1. GTDB lineage: Bacteria > Nitrospirota > Nitrospiria > SBBL01 > Manganitrophaceae > Manganitrophus. The sequence goes on along the minus strand of CP114561.1, from coordinate 139,096 downwards.
ATCGCAAAGGTTCGTGTGGCCCCGGTTCAATCGTTCGCCGACCGCGTTGAACGGCGAGCGCTCGACCTCACTTCTGCCGAACAAGTCTTCCGGCCAGCGCTGGTAGCGGAGCTGCGCGAGCGACCCTACGAATTCGACGTCCAGGTCCAGCTCTCCACGGATCTGAATCAAATGCCTGTTGAGAAAACGACGGTGGTCTGGCCCGAGAGCCTCTCGCCGTATGTGACCGTCGCGAAATTGCGGCTCCCTCAGCAGGATATCGGCGGGGAAGACAATTTCGAGAGGATGGACAAAACCTCGATGGCAGCCTGGCGCGTGACGGAGGAACATCGCCCGCTCGGCAACATTATGCGTTCGCGCAAGGAGGTCTACCGGCAGTCATCGATCCTTCGCCACCAAGCAAACCACCAGGAGCGTAAGGAACCGAAGAATCAGGCGGAAGTTTTCGGGGAGCAGATGGCCGCCTGACGGTAAAGTCGGACGACGTTCATATCGAATCCAGATTTAAAAGCGAATGCAAGCGCTTGCTTGAAAGGAAAGCCATGAGCAGAGTTGCCGCCACGACAGAAAAAATCAAGCCGACAACCCAGTACACCTATGACTATGCCAGACTCCCGCCCCTGGCGATGTCAGGCGCTTTGCCTGATATAGAAGCCTTTTCTGCCCGGCCGGATTGGATACATCTGGTTGCGCGCTCGGCACTGAAGATTCTAATCAACACGATCATGATCGGAATCAAAAACACAGGGGACAATATCGAATTCGTTCAACAAGTGCTCAAAAATATTCAGGCCGTCGCTCGGCAGTTGGAGGGCGAAGCCGGACGTGACCTGAATAACGCAATTGCCATGGAGTTAGAGAAACAAGGTTCGCCGACGACGCCAGCCCAATTGAAAGCACTACTGGAAGTTGTAATAGAACCGATTGCTCCGACGCTCAACCTTAAGACTTTGTACGAAATCGGCGGGATCGTTCAGCAGTTGGGATCTGTTTCCGGTCCCGCTTCGAGCCTCGAAGATTACAGCCAAGTGTTTCAGTTCATTTCATTGCCGGCGATCAGCCGGAATTTTCGAGAGGATTCGGAGTTTGCCGCCATGCGGGTGGCTGGGCCGAATCCGTTAACAATTCAGCGAATGAAAACGCTGGATGAGCGACTTCCGATTACTAATGAACAGTATCAGGCGGTGATCGGGACTCAAGACACGCTAATGACGGCGCTGGCTGACGGACGGCTTTATTTAGCCGACTATTCCGCGTTTGAGGGAGCCGTAAACGGCAGTTTTCCGGCGGGACAGAAGTTCAACTATGCGCCGCTGGCTTTGTTCGCGGTCCCGCCGGGCGGGCGATCGCTCGTCCCGGTGGCGATTCAGTGTGGGCCAAAGCCGGGCACGGATCATCCGATCTTCCTGCCGCACGATGGCGATCACTGGTTCATGGCCAAAAGCATCGTTCAGGTTGCGGATACCAATATTCATCAAGCCGTCAGCCATCTTGGACAGACGCACCTGTTCATCGAACCGTTCGTTATTGCGACGCATAACCAGTTGTCGCGCACGCATCCGCTCTTTCTTTTGCTCACGCCGCACTTTAAAGGAACGCTCGCAATCAACGAAGGTGCCTTGGGTCTGCTTGCACCGCGAGGCCTTGTAGATCTGTTGTTGGCAAGTTCGATAGATCAATCGCGCGTGTTCGCCGTGAAAGCCGCGCAGAGCTATCAGCAGAATCTCAACACTTCGATGCTGCCCCAGACGCTCGCTCAACGCGGCGTAGATGACGCGAGCCGTTTGCCGGATTACCCCTATCGCGACGACGCGCTGCTGCTCTGGGGTGCAATCCATCAATGGGTGGAAAACTATGTGAATTACTACTATACGTCGGATGCAGCGGTGCAAGCCGATACAGAGTTGCAGAACTGGGTAACGGAGTTGGTTTCGCGCGACGGGGGCAGATTGAACAACATCGGCTCGGCGAACCGGATCAGCAAGCGTACGGAATTGGTCGACTTAATTACGCTGATCTGTTTCACCGCCAGCGCGCAGCATGCTGCAGTGAACTTTCCGCAGGCTCCGCTGATGAGCTATCTGCCTGCGACGCCACCGGCAGGCTATTCGCCGTTGTCGTCCCTGACGCGGGAAGGCTTCCGTGAAAATGACTTCTTGAAATTCCTGCCACCATTGGATATCGCAAAGGCGCTGTTGGACATTTTGTATCTATTAAGCTCGGTCTATTACACGAGACTGGGCGATTACGGAGACAATTACTTCACCGACCCGGCCATTCAGAATTACCTGGCCAAGTTCCAACAAGAGTTGGTCAAGATCGAAGAAGAGATCAATCAGCGGAACAAGATGCGCACGCCGTACGAGTTTCTCCTCCCCTCGAAGATTCCGCAGAGCATCAACATTTGAATCAAAGGAAAGCAAAGGACACGTATAAAACGACCGAAAGGTTGAATGTCACAAATTGAAAGGAGAGTCTTTATGAAACGGAGTGCCTTATTCCCAGTTGCAGTTGCGATGGTAGTCGGCTTCGTCCTGGCACAAACATCTATCCGCACCGATGCAGAGCCGACACCTCAGAGCGCGAAGGATATCCGCGGCGCGTCGCCGTACGTCGAAATCAAGAACGAACCGGCGCCCAAACTGATCGTGGACCCACCGCTTCCGGAAGGACTCGCGATCGGAGTCGTCTGGATACAGTACCGGGTGGAGAACTTGCGCATTGTACCGGTGTTCGGGGAGGGCGCCACCAAAAACATCTCCGCGGGCTGGCCATCTGCACGTCACCGTCGACGACCAGTCCTGGTGGTGGGCGGACGCGAGCGACAGCAATACAATCGACATCGCCGGCCTGCCGGCCGGGAAGCATAAGGTGCGGATTGAGTTGGTCAACGCCAACCATCAAATCTTTCCCGGACAGACCAAGATAGTGACGTTCGATTTGCCAGTGCAAATGCGTCACGAATAATGAATTGCGTCACGAAGATTCCACATAATTAAAGTGAGGATATTGCTATGATCCAAACATACATTGCTCGACTGAGCGCCAGTCTCATCATCGCGATTCTCGCCGGCAGCTGCACCCATCAGCATGCCCCATCGTCGACCACGTCCACCGCGCAATCGAGCGCGCCGGCGGAAGGGGGAGACCGTGGTGCGGGAGGAATCCCCAAGCCAACGATCGTGCTCGTCCATGGTGCGTTCGCCGACGGCACCAGTTGGCAACATGTCATCCCGCGACTTGAGCGCGACGGCTACACCGTGATTGCGGTTCAGAACCCGCTCACCTCGTTCAAAGAGGACGTCCAAACGACCAAGCGGGTGATCGATGCTCAAAAGGGACCGGTGGTCGTCGTCGGCCACTCATACGGCGGCGCCGTCATTACCGAAGCCGCAGCGGGAAATACCAACGTCAAATCGCTCGTCTACATCTCCGCCTTCGCGCCGGAGGCCGGCGAGCGGGTCAATGCCTTCGGTGAGAAGTATCCGGCCCCCCTCGGCCAGGCGCTCAAGCCCGACGCGGCCGGCTTCCTCTACATCGACCGGGCGCAGTTCCACGATGTCTTCGCCAAGGATCTGTCGGCGACGGAAGCGAGCGTATTGGCGGCGACGCAGAAGCCGCTCATCGGCAGCGCCTTCAACGCATCGGTCGATCAGGCCGCGTGGAAGACGATACCGTCGTGGTACCTGGTCACGCAAGAAGACCGGGCGATCAATCCTGACCTCGAGCGGTTCTATGCCAAGCGGATGGGGGCGAAGACGACCGAGATTAAGTCGAGTCACGTCTCGTTCATTTCACATCCGAAAGAGGTGACTCAGCTGATCGAACAGGCGGCGAACGCACCGGTGAAATAACGCGTTCCTAATAGCATGCTGAACCGCGGAAATAAGGCGATGGAAGAAGGAGACGAAGAGATGGGTGAAGGTTTCTTCTCACGCGGGTTTCACGGTCGCCGGCAGAAGAGCGAGGTCAACGAACGACTCCCTCCGGGACAGTATCTTGAGCGGGACTTTCCCGTCCTTTCGGCGGGGCCGACCCCACATACATCGCTCGCAGAGTGGGATTTTTCCATTGTCGGAGCGGTTGATCAGCCAAAACGGTGGAGCTGGGACGAATTTCATACCCTCCCGCGCGAGACGATCACCCGGGACATTCACTGTGTGACCAAGTGGTCGAAGCTCGACACGCACTGGGAGGGCGTCTCGCTTGATGTCTTGCTCGCGCAGATCGCCACGGCGGCCGAATACGTGATCGCCTTCTGTGACGGGGGCTACACCACCAATCTCCCCTTGGAAGAGGTGACGGGAGGGAAGGCGTGGGTCGTCGATACCTATGAAGGAGAGCCGCTGGCGCCCGAGCATGGCGGCCCGGCCCGTTTGCTGGTCCCCCACCTCTACTTTTGGAAAAGCGCCAAGTGGGTGCGGGGCCTCCGTCTGATCGACGAAGATGAGCCCGGTTTCTGGGAGTCGTTGGGCTACAACAATCACGGTGATCCATGGAAGGAAGAACGCTACCAGGGCGACTGACCTGGCAACTCGGCAAGGTGGTGGCCACACAACCGGAAACCGCCCGAACGAAGAGCATCACACTCGATCTCCCCGGCTGGAGCGGGCATCGGGCGGGGCAGCACGTCGACGTGCGGCTCACGGCGGAAGACGGCTACCGGGCCGAGCGAAGCTATTCCATCGCCTCTTCACCCGAGGACGGGCCGCGGGTGACCCTCACCGTCGAACGGCTCGATGACGGGGAGGTCTCCCCCTACCTCACCGAGGAGCTGCGGGTCGGCGATAAGCTGGAGATGCGCGGCCCGATCGGCGGCTACTTCGTCTGGGAGGCAGAGATGGGCGGCCCCCTCCTGCTGGTCGCCGGAGGGTCGGGCATCGTGCCGTTGATGGCGATGCTGCGCCACCGTGCCGCTGCGGAGAGCACGGTTGCGACCCGGTTGCTCTACTCGTCGCGCTCTCTGGAGGAGATGATCTACCGGGACGAACTCGACCGGTTGGTGAAGCGCAGCGCGATGCTGGAGGTGGCGCAGGCATTGACCCGTGCGCAGCCGCCCGGCTGGACCGGCTACTCCCGCCGGATCGATCTTCAGATGCTGCGCGAGGTCGCCTGGCCGGTGGCGCAGCGTCCGCTGACCTTTATCTGCGGCCCGACCCCCTTCGTCGAAACGGCCGCGGCCATTTTGGTCAAACTGGGACATGAACCGGCCCGCATCAAGACGGAACGATTCGGACCGACAGGAGAAAAACATGATGGAAAATAAACTCGACGGCAATGCCGCCGCGGGCAACTTGGAGGAGATTTTCCCCTTTGAAATGACCCTCGCCCAGGCCACCTGCGCGGGCTGCGGCGCCCACGATGTGATCGGCGCGGCCGCCGCCTACATGCACGGGATGGGGACGGTCATCCGATGTAACAGGTGTGACGCGGCGCTCATCCGCGTCGCGCATATCCGGGGGAGCTACTTTTTAGATCTGCGAGGGGTGTGTGTCCTTCATATAAAAGAAGGATAGAGCCTCATTTTTTGCGCAAGGCACGGTAAACAAGATTTGGTCTTGCCATGCACAATCACATCCCTCAAGAGGAACGTCAAACCAAGAAGGAGAAAATGATGAATACAATTACGATGAAGGATGGAACGGAGATTTATTACAAGGATTGGGGCACCGGTCAGCCGATCGTATTCAGCCATGGCTGGCCGCTCTCGGCGGACGATTGGGACACGCAGATGCTCTTCTTTCTCGGCAAAGGTTTCCGTGTGATCGCCCATGACCGCCGCGGCCATGGCCGCTCCACCCAGACCGGCGGCGGCCATGACATGGATCACTATGCCGACGACCTCGCGGCTTTGACCGCACATTTGAATCTGGAAAATGCGGTGCACGTCGGCCACTCCACCGGCGGCGGCGAAGTGGCGCATTATCTGGCGCGCCATGGCGAAAGCCGGGTCGCGAAGGCGGCGCTTGTCAGCGCGGTGCCGCCGCTGATGGTCAAGACAGCGGCCAATCCGGGTGGCCTGCCCAAGGACGTTTTTGACGGATTTCAGGCGCAGGTCGCTACCAATCGGGCTCAGTTCTATTACGATCTGCCGGCGGGACCCTTCTATGGCTATAACCGGCCCGGCGCGAAACCGTCGCAGACGGTGATCTGGAACTGGTGGCGTCAGGGAATGATGGGAGGCGCGAAGGCGCATTATGACGGCATCGTTGCCTTCTCGCAGACCGACTTCACCGAAGACCTGAAGAAGATCACAGTGCCGGTGCTGGTCATGCATGGCGACGACGACCAGATCGTCCCGTATGCCGATTCCGCGCCGCTGTCGGCAAAGCTGCTGAAGAACGGCACCCTGAAAACCTACAAAGGTTTTCCGCACGGCATGCCGACGACCGAGGCCGACACCATTAACGCCGACCTGCTGGCTTTTATCAGGTCGTAACGGCCACCCGAAATAAGGAACGAATACCTTCCTGAGGACGGCCATCGACGCGTCGCATAAGTTGCTACGTCTCCGGGCAAATCCCCCTCTTCAGGATGTCTTACCTTATAGAGATCAGCCGAATTGCCGTCATCTAATCAGCGGATTGTTTTCCTTCTTTCCCACTTTCTAGAATAAAGAACACCTTCTCCATTTCACGGAGGTCAACCATGGGAATTGCAACGATCAACCCAACCACAGGAGAAACCGTTCAAACATTCGACCCGATGACCGAATCGCAGATCAATAAAAAGATCGGAAAGGCCGAAGAGACCTTCCGATCCTATCGCCGGAGTTCCTTCGCCGACCGGGGAAAATGGATGATTCAGGCCGCCCGAATCCTCGAAGAGGAACAAGATCGGTTCGGGCGGCTGATGACCCTCGAGATGGGAAAACCGATCAAAGCCGCCAAAGCCGAAGCGCTCAAGTGCGCCTGGGCCTGCCGTTATTATGTCGAAAATGGAGAGCGGTTCTTGGCCGACATTGAGATCAAGACCGATGCGACACGGAGCGGTGTTCACTTCCAGCCGCTCGGTCCGATTCTCGCCGTCATGCCGTGGAACTTTCCCTTTTGGCAGGTCTTTCGTTTCGCGGTTCCGTCGTTGATGGCGGGAAATGTCGCCCTTCTCAAACATGCATCGAACGTCCCGCAGTGCGCTCTCGCCATCGAGGACGTTTTCACGCGGGCCGGATTTCCGGAAGGGGCGTTCCAAACCCTCCTGATCGGCTCCGACAAGGTCTCCCGTGTGATTGATGATCCGCGAATTCGCGCCGCGACGTTGACCGGGAGCGTCGGCGCGGGAAGAGCCATCGGAGGGGAAGCCGGACGGCGGATCAAGAAAACGGTTCTGGAACTCGGCGGAAGCGATCCCTTCATCGTCATGCCGAGCGCCGACCTTAATGTGGCGGTCAAGACGGCCGTCCAGGCGAGGACGATCAACAACGGCCAATCGTGCATCGCCGCAAAGCGATTCATCGTGGCGGAGTCGATCGCGGAACCATTTGAGCGGCAATTTGTTGAGGCGATGAAAAATCTAAAGATCGGCGATCCGATGGATGAGCAGACCGATATCGGACCGCTCGCCACTGCCGATCAGGTGAAGATATTGGATGAGCAGGTACGAAAAAGCGTGTCCGGGGGGCCCGGCTTCTGACTGGAGGAAAACCGGTCGATCGGCCCGGATTTTATTATCCGCCGACGGTTCTCACCGACATTCCAAAAGAAACACCGGCTTATCGCGAAGAAATGTTCGGTCCGGTCGCTTCGCTCTTCCGTGTCGCGAATATCGATGAAGCGATTGATCTCGCAAACGATACCATCTTCGGCCTCGGCAGCAGCGTCTGGACGAACGATCGCGCGGAACGGGCCCGCTTCATCGATGAAATGGAGGCGGGAATGGTCTTTGTCAATGCCATGGTCGCCTCCGACCCCCGTCTTCCCTTCGGCGGGGTGAAACAATCCGGTTATGGAAGAGAGCTGAGCGACTTCGGAATCCGGGAATTCGTCAACATCAAAACGGTCTGGATCAAAGAGGGGGGAGAAGGACGGAGAAGTGAGATCGAGTAGCCGTTTTATTTTCTCGTCGAATTGAACAGATCGCCGAGAGACCGATTATTTCTCCAGCTTCTCCGCAATCACCTTGTCTACCGACCACTTTCCCCCGCCGCAGAGGACCAGCGCGGCGCAGATGGTGATGACGAGGAGATGGAACTCATATCCCTCCCCCGATTGCTTTCCGAACCAATTCATGAAGAAGCCGGTCGGCAAATGGACCAACCAAATCGCGCCGACCATGATCACCGCGAGGCTCGCCGCCACAAACCGGGTCAGGACGCCGCCGATCAACATCAGAGCGCCGATCGATTCTCCCATGATGACGAGAAAAGCGATGATCCACGGAAGCCCCATCTTCTCCGTAAAGAAACCCATCGTTCCTGAAAAACCGAATCCGCCGTACCATCCCAGCAGCTTCTGCGCCCCGTGCGGAAACATGATGAGGCCCATCATGACCCGCAAGATCAAGTTCGACCAAGAATCATCGGTTTGAAAGAGTCCTTTCATTTTTTCCTCCTTTGATGGTGTTTCCCTCATCCCGCTCGAAGCTATCTTTCAGACGAAGCAGAAGCCCCCGCAGCGTCTTCATTTCGGCGGGAGAGAGGGCCCGTTCGAAAAACGGTTTGATGTAATAAATATGAGCCGGGAAGACCTCTTTGAATTTCTTTTCCCCTTGTCGGGTCAGGCGGATTATCGTCACGCGGCGGTCTTCTTCGGAAAAAACCCGCTCGATCAGGCCTTTCTCTTCCAGCCGGTCCAAGACTCCGGTCAACGTCCCCTTGGTGACCAGCGTCTCCTCCGACAGCTGTTTGCAGGTCATCCCTTGGGTGTCCCCTAAAGTGGCGATCACGTCGAACTGGGAAAGGGTGAGTCCCAGGGAGCGGATATGGCGATCATCCTTCGAGAGAAAGGCGTAAAACGCCTCGACCAGCGGCCGCAGCACTTTCAGGTAAGGCTCATCTCCGGGATCTTTCGGCGCAGGGCTCATGTTCGGCTCCGTCGATGAATAACTGTCCTAATCAGTATAGTTCTAATTAGAACGATGTCAATCATCAATTTTCCGTACTGATAAGAATCCGTTTTGACCGTTCCCGTGTTCCGTCCGGTTAAAAAGCGACCCCTTAAACATTCCCCCTTTGAACCGACCCCCTGAACTATAGTACGATAAGAGTGTCTTCCAAAGAGGTGACCGATCTCTGGGAGACGAGACGATTGCAGCCTACCGGCTTCACCCATGATCGCCTTTTTCCTTTAACCTTCTCTCTCGGACGGATCATTCGTTGAATCTTATACTCCCCCCGCCCGGCGCGGGTCGAGACCGAACGGCACCTTCGCATCGCCGTCATTCTCCTCATTTCTTTCTTCTGGCTTCCCTCGGCTGCATGGGGTGAAGAGAAGATCACGGTCGAGATCGAAGGGGTTGAAGGAGAGCTTCTCAAAAATGTCCAAGCCTATCTTCGTCTTGAAAAACCTCCCTCTCCCCTCACCGAATCGACCCTCCGGCGCCTCTACCGCCAGGCGCCGGAGGAGATCCACCAGGCCCTTCAGGCGCTCGGCTATTATCAACCCAAGATCGAATCCGAGCTGACCCGCGCCGAAGAACGCTGGATCGCCCGGTTCAAGATCGACCCCGGCCCGCCGGTCCGTGTCGCTCGAATCGATCTCACCGTCACCGGCGAGGAAAAGGCGATCCCGCCTTCGACGAGCTTCTGGCGGAGATTCCGCTCCGGGAAGGAGAAACGTTTCACCACGGAGAATACGAACGGACCAAAGAGATGCTTCAAAATCTCGCGGCGGAGCGGGGCTACTTCGATGCGCGCTTCATGACCCACCGGGCGGCCGTCGATCTCGTGAAAAACGAGGCCGCCGTGGAGATCGATTTCACTACGGGATCGCGCTACTACCTCGGAGAGGTCCGTTTTAAACAAGAGGAGCCGGCATTCGATCCCCGCTTCCTCTCCCGTTTCGTCCCTTTCGAGCCGGGAGAGCCCTACCATGCCGATCAGATCCTCGCCCTTAACGGCCTTCTGGTCAACAGCGCCTATTTTGCCCGGGTCGATCTGCGGCCGCTTCGGGAAGAGGCGGCCGATCATACGGTGCCGATCGAAGTCACCGCGATCGCGCGGAAACAATATGCGCTCTCGGTGGGGCTCGGCTACGGCACCGACACCGGTCCCCGCGCGATTCTGGGCTGGGATAACCACCGGGTCAACGAATGGGGCCACCGTTTCAACTCGGAGTTGGAGCTCTCCGTTCTCCGACAAAGCCTGACCGCCGATTATCAAATTCCGCTCCGGCGGCCGGCGACCGACAAGGTCGATCTCCAGGCCGGCATCCAACGGGAGGAGACCGAGACAGCCGAGTCCCGTCTCGGAAAAATCGGGGTGAGCCGGAGCGTTCTGCGGGGAAGCCGCTGGATCGAGACCCTCTTCCTCAATTACCAAACGGAAACATTCGAAGTCGGCGGGGAGGTGGGACACTCCCGGCTCATTTTGCCGGGGGTCACTTGGACCCGCACCCTTGCCGACGGCAACCTGAATCCCCGCCGCGGGAGTCGCGTCTCCTTCACCATCCGGGGGACCGACGATGTCCTCTTTTCCGACATCCGCCTGCTTCAATCGGAAGTGCGCGCGAAGATCATCCGTCCCGTCCGATCGTCGGGCCGACTCCTCCTTCGCGGAGAGCTCGGATGGACCTCCGTTTCCAACTTCGACGATCTTCCCGTCTCCCTCCGCTTCTTCGCGGGAGGAGATCGGAGCGTCCGCGGCTACGGCTACAACACCCTGGGGCCCGAAAACGAATCGGGCGAGGTGATCGGAGGACGTTACCTCGCGACCGGAAGCGTGGAGTATGACTATCGAATCGCGGAGCAGTGGGGGGTCGCTCTTTTTTACGATATCGGCAACGCCGCGAACGATTGGGATCTCAATCCTCAAGACAGTGTCGGCATCGGGGGCCGGTGGTATTCGCCGGTCGGACCGATCCGGGTCGATCTCGCCTACGCCCTTGATCGGCCCGGCCTTGCCTTGCGGGTCCACATCAACATGGGGCCCGATCTATGAAGTACCGATGGCTCTGGTTCATCCCGCTACTCCTGATTCTCTTTCTCGGACTCGGAGCCGTGCTCCTCGTCGCTACCGAGCCGGGCGCACGGTGGCTCCTTTCACAAGCGGGCCGGTTTGTCCCGGGAAAGCTTGAGATTGCGCAGATCGACGGGACCCTCTTGGGGCCTCTCTCGTTAAAAGGGGTCGAATATTCGGACGAGACCCGCCGGCTCTCGATCGGAGCAGCCCGGCTCGCCTGGCGTCCGGCGCGCCTGCTCGGCGGGGAGCTTTCGATCGAACTCCTGTCGATCGAGGGGGTTGATTACGAACAGGACGCCGAGGAAACCCCTCCCCCTGAAACGGGCGGGAGCGCTCTCCCGTCGATCGACCTTCCGATCCGGGTCGTCGTTTCGAAGGCGACCCTGGACGACATCACCTTCACCTCGGGCGATCAAACCGTCACGGTCGGCCATGTCGCGCTCGCCGGACGGATGGATGAACAGGGTCTTCGGATCGAATCGCTCCGAGTCGAAGCGCCCCAATTCGCCGTCTTGCTCTCCGGAAAGGTCGATCCGCGCGGAGCCTATCCCTTCGACCTCTCGGCCGACTGGTCCGCCGATCTCCTTCCGGACGCTTCGCTTCAAGGAAAGGGGGAGGCGAAGGGGACATTGGAAAAATTTGACCTTCGCCACCACCTGACCGCGCCTTTCTCTATCAACACACAAGGGACGGTCCGGCTGGAAGAGAGAACACCGGTGGTCGACCTAACCGGCTCCTGGAGCAAGGCGCAGTGGCCTCTTACGGAAGAGGCAATGGTCGAAAGCCATCAGGGAACCTATCAGTTCAGCGGGCCGATGGACGATTATCGTTTCCGCCTTCAGGCCGATCTGCGCGGTCCGCTATTTCCCGAGACCCTCTGGGAAATCGAAGGGACCGGATCTCAAAAAATGGCGACCGTCCGTGAAGTGGCGGTCCGGACGCTCGATGGAAAGATCAACGGCAAAGGAGAAATCGCGTGGGCGCCGGAGGTCCATTGGGCGCTCGCCCTCGACGGGTCAACCCTCAATCCGGGAGCGCGCTGGCCCGAATGGAAGGGACGGATCTCCTTTCATCTCAACACCGAAGGAAAATTGACCGACGCCGGTCCGGTTGGAACGTTTCAACTCGACGCGCTTCAGGGAGAACTTCGCGGCTACCCGGTCCGCGCGCAGGCCGATCTAAAGGTCGATGGGAAAGCCTACGAAATTGAAGCGCTCGAACTTCACTCCGGATCGGCCCATCTGACCGCCGCCGGGGAAATATCCGATCACTGGGATCTTCGCTGGAAAATTCAGGCCCCCGATCTCGCCGCCCTTCTCCCCGACGCCGGCGGAAAACTCGCCGGCAGCGGACGGATTCGCGGAGCGCGATCCCTTCCGGCCATTTCGGCCGAGGTCCGCGGAGAAGGATTGCGATGGGCGGAGACGAAGATAAAGCAGCTGCGGCTGAAAGGATCGGTCGATCTTCAAGATGAAATGCCCTCTTCTATCGACATCGACGTTGAAGGGGTCGAAGGGGCCGGGGAGACGATCACGCGGATCGAGGTGGAAGGAAAGGGCCTCCTTTCGAGCCATGCCCTCCAGGCCGATGCCCGCACCCGCGATCAACGGGTCTTCCTTCGGATGGAGGGAGGAGTGGAGGGGAAACGGTGGAAAGGGGCGTTGAGACGATCGGCCTTGCAGGACAAAGTCTTCGGCAATTGGATTCTCGACGAACCGGTTCAGATGATCCTTTCCGCCGGCGCAGCTGATGTCGAAACGGGATGCTGGCACCAGGAGACGGCCCGATTCTGCATCGCCGGAGCGTGGCAGCAAGAGCAGGGGTGGCGGACGGAGGGGCGCGCGGAGCAGATCCCGCTCGATCTTATCAAACCAATGCTTCCCCCGAGACAATCCTCTCCGGCGCGCTCGATGGGGAGTGGCGCGCGAGCCGTCGCGACGGCCGGCTTCAGTTCAAAACCAAATGGATTCCGCAACCGGGGACGTTGGTTTACAACGTGAACGAAGAGGAAGCGCTCCGCTTCCCCTATGAAGATGCACTCTTTCAAGCGGAGCTAGAGGATCAGACCCTACACGCCGAGGCCCGGCTGACTCTGACGGGACACGGCGGCCTTCAAGGCGTCGTCACCCTCTCCCCGTTTGATCTCAATGCCGATTGGCGGGAGGGCCGCCTTGACGGAACCGTGAAGGCGAACCTCGACCGTCTTGAGCCGATCACGGCGCTCATCCCGAACGTGACACAATCCGGAGGGGAACTCCGGATCAATTTCGCGCTGGGAGGGACCCCGACCGATCCCCAAGTCACCGGTGAAGCGACCCTGCAGGGAGGGACGGTTCGGATTGCGGTGCTCGGGATCACGCTCGATCCCCTCCGCCTGGAGATTCGAAGCAAGGACCCGGGAACGCTTCTCATCGATGCGGAAGCCGGATCGGGTCCCGGCCGGATCAACGTGAATGGAACAATCGCGATGGATGCCGATCGAGGCTGGCCGGCGCGACTTTCGATCCACGGCGAGCGGTTTGAGGCGGTTGCGTTGCCGGAGGTGCATCTTCTCGCCTCCCCCGATCTGACCCTGCAGGTGCTGGGACGGCGGATCGAATTGACCGGACAAGTTTTTATTCCGGAAGCCGAGATCACCCCGCGCGAGCTTCCCGAGGGGGCGGTCCAGGTCTCGGAGGATGTCGTCATCGTTCGCGCTCCCTCGGGAGAGGAAACCGCGGCCGATGCCGCGCAGAGATGGGAGATCCATACCCGCGTGAGGATTCGTCTGGGAAAAGAGATCTCTTTCAACGGGTTCGGTCTCACCGGAAAGATCACCGGTGAACTGCTGGCGACCGACGCCCCCGATCAGCCGACCCTCGCGGAAGGAACGTTGCGAATCGAGGAAGGAAAATATCAGGCCTACGGCCAGAAATTGGAAATCACCGAGGGACAGATTATCTTTGCCGGCCCGACCGACAACCCCGGGCTCGACATTCGGGCGGTCCGAAAAGTCGAAGAGATCACCGCCGGCATTCATGTCAGCGGGACGCTGAAGCGTCCGCAGAGCACCCTCTTCTCCGACCCGTCGATGGACGAGGCGAACACCCTCTCCTACCTTCTCCTGGGACGCCCCCTCAACCAAGCTTCCGGGGAGGAAGCGGATCTGATGACGAAAGCGATCGCGGCCCTCGGCGTGAAAGGGGGAAACCTCCTCGCCAAGCGGATCGGCCGTACCCTCGGACTCGATGAAGTTCGTCTGGAGGGAGGAGATACGATCGAGGAGACGAAGCTGGTGATCGGGAGATATCTGTCGCCCCGGTTTTATGTCAGTTACGGAATCGGTCTCTTTGAAGCGGCCAATACCCTCTCTCTCCGTTACACAATCAACCAGAAGCTGACCCTTCGCGCCGAGAGCGGCGAAGAGAGTAGCCTCGATCTTCTCTATACGCGGGAATACGAGTGATCCTCTGAAGCTCCCGTCTCAAACGGAAAACACCTTTCTTTAATCCGCTCCCGGCGCATCGTGATTCAAGTTACAGACGGGAAAAACCAAACCGATTATTCTCATCCTCAACACCAAGGACCGACCGCTCTTTTTATCGAGCGCTCGGCTCCTCTCTTCATCCCCTTAAAGAAAAGGAGAACCCCGATGATGAAACGCGCCTTTTCGTACGGAATGGTGATGCTGATGACGATCCTCCTCTTCGGACAAAATGCCGAAGCAAAAAAGGTTCCCGGAGGCTTTCAAAAGGGGAAACCGGTCAAAGACAAAACCGCAACCGATCTCGACTGCAATGCCTGCGTCTCCGAAGACGAGCTTGATTTCGACCTGACGAAAAAACCGGCCCACGTCGTGATCGTGGCAAAAAAAGGGGGAGACTACACCAGCGTAAGCGAGGCGCTGGCCGACATCGATCCTTCTGCCGACTATCCCTACTTGATTAAGGTGATGCCGGGAATCTACATCGACAATATTGCGATGAAGAGCCACGTCCACCTGAAAGGGGCGGGCCGGGAGGTGACGACGATCCAGTCGGCCGCTCCGGACCAGAGCGTGATCGTCCTGAATACCCTGACGAATGTGGCAATCTCCGGCCTGACGGTCACCGGCGGTTTTTTCGGAATCTCCATTCTCGCCTCCTCGCCGACGATCTTGCACAATGCGATGATCGGAAATCAATACGGCATGACCAGCCAGAACAACGCGTCGCCCATCATCGCCGGAAACATTATTGCGGACAATACGAACGAAGGAATCGACAATTTCAACAATGCCTCCCCGATGATTCAGGGGAATATCATCACCGGCAACGGCCGCGGGATTCTCAACTCCGTCGACACCGCCCCGACGATCGTCGGCAACATCATCCGCAACAATAACGGCGCCGGCGTTCGGAACGTCTCTTCTTCCCCCAACTTGAACGGCAACCTGATCACCGGGAATACCACCGACGGGATCTCCAGCCAGGGAGGGTCCCCCACGATCATCAGCAACACCGTCTCCGGAAACGGCGGAAGGGGAATTTCGAATGAAACCGGCGCGTCGGTGAACATCATCGGAAACACGATCACCGACAACGGGGAGGAGGGGGTTTTCAATCTCTCGTCGTCCCCGATCATGATCACGCACAATCGGATCACCGGAAACGGCGCGGCCGAATCGGACATCTTCGTTCACCCGGTCAGCGCGCCCAATATCAGCTTCAATATTTACGACGATATCGACGGGAACACCGGCGTCGGGTCGTTCAACGTCCAATCGGACGGAACGCCGGCGCCGGCGCCGTAGGAAGGATTATTGCCGGGGCGTATTGCTATACGCCCCGGCAAAGAACAACAAGAATTTCTTGGACCCGTTCAACGCCCCCTCGGAATGACCCGCTTGAGAACCTTCCCCAGATTTTCAAGCTTGAACGGCTTGGCGATAAATTCGCTGAATCCGTATTTCATGAAAGCGGCCGCCATCGGATCATTCGAATAGCCGCTGGAAACGATCGCCTTGACTTTCGGATCGATCTCGCGCAAGGCAAGAATCGCCTCTTTTCCGCCCATCCCCCCCGGCACCGTCAAATCCATGATGACGGCATCGATCGGCGTCTCCGATTCGATCGCTTGCCGATAAAGCCGAATCGCTTCCGCTCCATTCTCGGCAAGGAGCGCCTCATAGCCGAGCCGGCGCAACATTTTGCCGAGAACGTCGCGGATGCTCTCCTCATCATCCATCACCAAAATCCTTCCCCGGCCGGTCAGGGATCCGACTTCAGCCGTCTCTTTTCCCTTTGGAAGAGTGGCCTTCGGGAATGCGGGGAGGTAGAGGGAGAATGTGGCCCCTTTTCCCGGTTCGGAGTCGACGGTCATGTGACCGTCATGTTTTTTGACAATCGAATAAGAGATCGACAATCCCAAGCCGCTTCCCTTCCGTTTGGTCGTAAAATAGGGATCGAAGATCTTCGCGAGGTGATCCTTCGGAATGCCGATTCCAAAATCCCGGACGGTGATATGAACGTAGTTTCCTTCGTGGAGGGGAAGCCCCTTCACCTCGCCGGCCGTCTTGTTTACAGCGCGGATTTCAAGGGTGCCTCCTTCCGGCATCGCCTGCTGCGCATTGAGAACCAGATTATGGATCACCTGGCCGATCTGCCCTTCGTCGATCTCGACCGGCCAAAGCCCCTCCTGGATTGAAAACGCACATCGAACGTTGGAGCCTCTCGTCACGAAATTGGATGCATCGCGGAGAAGATCGACGAGGGACGCGGTCTTTTTGACCGGAACGCCCCCCTTTGCGAAGGTCAATAACTGCTCGGCGAGATCTCTCGCCCGCATCGACGCCTTCTCCGCCTGCGCCAGCCGCTCGTAGGCCTCCGACCGTTCGTCGAGCGAGAGCATCGCGAGAGAAACATTCCCGAGGATGGCGGTCAGGATGTTGTTGAAATCATGCGCCACCCCCCCTGCCAGGAGGCCGACCGACTCCAGGGTGCTTGCCCTGAGGAGCTCTTCCTCCATCCTCTGTTTCTCCGTGACATCTCGAAAAACGAGGACCACTCCGATCACTTCCCCTTCCCGGTTTCGGATCGGCGCCCCACTGTCGGCGATGGCATGCTCCTTCCCATCTTTTGCGATCAAAACGGTATGATTTGCAAGGGCGACGACATTCCCCGTGGCGAGGACTTTTTCCACCGGGTTTTCGCAATGGGTCCGGCTTTTTTCATGAACGATTCGAAAGACCTCCGGCAACGGCCGGCCGATCGCCTCCGCTCGAAACCAACCGCTGAGTTCCTCCGCGGTCCGGTTGATGAAGATCACACGGCCCGTCACATCGGTTGCAATGACCCCGTCTCCGATGGAGCCGAGGGTCACCGCCAGACGCTCTTTCTCCGCCGCAAGGGCTTCTTCCGCCTGTTTTCGCTCGGTGATATCGCGAAGAAAACCTTGAAACACGGCAGGTCCCTCCAGCGGAATCCGTATGATCGTCAGCTCGACCGGAAACTCGCTTCCGTCGGCCCGCATGCCGGTCGTCTCGATCCGCTGATTTAAAACAGGCCCCGCTCCCGTCTCCAAATACCTCGCAAAAGCGTCCCGGTGGCGTTTTCTCAAATGCGGCGGGATAATCCGCTCGGCCAGATTCTGCCCGAGAAGCTCCCCTCTTGAATAGCCGAACGTCCGCTCGGCGGCCGGATTGAATTCGATGATCCTTCCTTCGTGATCGACGGTGATCATGCAATCGAGCGCCGATTCCATGATCGCCCGTTTTCTCGTCTCGCTTTCCCGAAGGGCCTTTTCCGATTCTTTCCGATCGATGAATTGCCCGATCTGGCTCCCGATATTCGATAACATCTCCAAGAGCTCATGATCGGATCGTCTGACCTCCCGGCTGAAAAATTCCATGACCCCCGCGATCCCTTCGCCGCTTCGAATGGGAAAGGCCAAGGCCGAGTGAAATCCTGCCTCCGCCGCCTGGGCCATCCGGACGAAACCGGCCGCTTCGGTCACATCGGTCAGCCAGATCGGACTCCCCCCTGTCAAAACACGCCCCGGAAGCCCTTCATCGGGCCAAAAAATTTTCTCACGGCTGATCGCTTCGAACTTGGAGAGGCCGGCGGAGGAGGGACGCCAGGTCTCAATACAGGTCAAGACACGGACTTGATCGTTTGTCTTCCAGAAAATGCCGAGATCCCAAGCAAGTGTTTCACAAATGACCTGGAGGATTTTCGGTGCGGTCTCGGCGAGCGTTCCCGATTCGGCCAAAATGCGGGTGATCGCATGTCCGGCGGCGAGATGGCTCTCGACCCGTTTCCGCTGGTTGATTTCAACCTGAAGATCGAAATTCGTCGCGTGCAGCTGCGCCATTCGATCGGCGACCCGCCGCTCCAAGGTTTCATTCAAACGCCTGACATCGGTCTCTGATTTCGGCCGGGGGGCGATATCCCGAATCAAGGCAACCATCCGGCTCGGAGTGCGATCGCTGTCCCGGATGGAAGAGAAACTCGTCTCGCCTAAAAAAAGCTCCCCGCTCTTCTTCCGGTAACGGATTACCTTTAAAGAGCCCTCGTTCCGCGAATCGGCTTCAGACGCGCCGATC
The DNA here is from genome assembly GCA_028865235.1 of Candidatus Manganitrophus sp. GTDB lineage: Bacteria > Nitrospirota > Nitrospiria > SBBL01 > Manganitrophaceae > Manganitrophus. The sequence continues at coordinate 120,419 of CP114561.1, read as the reverse complement.
TCCCCCTCCGCATAAAGAATGCGGAACGGTTTCCCATTTAACTCGCCGGGGGTATAACCGAAAAGGGCATTGAATGGGGGATTGCAATCGGTGATCATCGATTCCGCATCGGCGACCACGACGGCCTCTCCGATCTGTTGAAGGAGGTCGCGACTCTGGGCGGGATAGGCATTCGAGGGTTGCCGCGGGGGAGACTTCCTCATTCGATGGAAAAAAAGAAAAAGAGGAACAAAGAGGAGGAGTAAAGCCCCTGACAAAAAAATCAATGAGATCATCCCTGCTCCCAAAAGATGAATTGCCAGAAAAAGGGATCGTCCGATCCCTATGGAGCAAAATCTCTATTCAGGGTTGTGGTGAACGCCGATTCAGGAGAGGAGGCATCGCGAATCGCCGCAACGATCTGGAAGCCGACCAAGCCGTTTGAAGAAAATTCGATCCTACGGTTGGCGATTTTGAATGAAAATAATCTAGAATTCAATAGGAAAAAACATGTCGGTAAAACTCCTACACGGATGACGCAAACATCTACATTTGAACACGCACGCGCGTCGCATGGTTCGCTTCGTTCACGATGTGAGCAGAAGCGCTTCGCGTTTGATGGATATCGGCACATTCCCCGCTGCTTGCGACGGGGAGCTTCAATTTTAGGCCCCCACCCGTTTCATCTCTGTCCCCCGGATCGGACCCGGTGTGTCGGAACGGCTTGGATCGAGCGCGTCCCGCAGCCCGTCTCCCAGAAAATTAAATGCCAGCATGGTAATAAAAATCGCAAGACTCGGAAATATAATGAGGTGGGGATAAAACTTAAGCGCCTTCCACCCCTCGTTCGCCAGCGTTCCCCAACTCGCCGCGGGCGGGGTCAGTCCCAGGCCGATGAAGCTAAGGGTCGATTCGGCCAGAATGGCCGAGGGAATCCGAAAGGTCAGCGTGACGATCAACACCCCCACCGTATTCGGAAGAATGTGTCGGAGGAGAATCCGGGTATGGGTCGCCCCCATCGACCGGGCCGCCTCGATATAGCTCAACTCCTTCAAGCGAAGGACCTCCCCGCGGATCAGGCGCGCCACGGTGATCCATCCGACCAGGCTCAGGGCCAAAAAGACGCCGACGATCCCCCGGCCGATCACCACGGTGATCAAGATAATCAGCAGCAGATCGGGAAGGGCATAAACGACATCGACCCCCCGCATCATCAAATTATCGATCTTGCCGCCGACATACCCGGAGATCGCGCCGTACAGCGTCCCGAGGACCAACGCCGAGAGGGCGGTGAGGAGGCTGACCGACATCGACACGCGGGTGCCGTAAATCAATCTTGAGAAAAGATCCCGTCCCAGCTCGTCGGTTCCCATCCAGTGGGCGCGGCTCGGCGGGGAGAGACTCTCCGCCGTGTTCTGCAAATCGAACGGATAAGGGGCCACCGCATTTCCGAAGAGGGCGACGATGAAGAGCAAGACGATCACCCCCAAGCTCGCCATCGCGAGCCGATCATGCTTGAATCGTTTCCAAAACGGATTCTCTTTCAAATCAGGTCCTACGATAATTTCACGCGCGGGTCGATGAACGTATAAAAAATATCGACCAGAAGGTTCGCGACGACGATCAAGACGGCGTAGATGAGGGTCACCCCCATGATCAGCGGGTAATCCCGATTGGTCACGGCGGTGATGAAAAATTTTCCCATCCCCGGAACGGAGAAGATAAACTCGACGACAAACGACCCGGTCACCAGGGCCGCCGTCAGCGGACCTAAGATCGTCACCACCGGGGAGAGGGCGTTTTTCAAAATGTGCCGGAAGAGGATCACCCCCTCGGAGAGCCCCTTCGACCGGGCGGTCCGGACGTAATCCTGTCGATTGGTTTCGAGGATGCTCGACCGGCTCAGCCGCGCGATGTAGGCCGCCGGCGCCAGTCCCAACGTGACGGCGGGAAGAACCGCATGGTGAAAGCCTTCCCAGAGGGCCGGAGGGAAAAGCTGATAACGGTGGGAGAGAAGATAAATCAGCAGCGCCCCCAGGACGAAGTTCGGCGTCGATATCCCCGCCGTGGCGAGAAACATGCTGAAGCGGTCCCAAAAGGAATGGGCGGTCACCGAGGAGATCATCCCGGCGATCAAGCCGAACAGAACGGCGATGCCGAGCGCCAGCAGGCCCAACTGGATCGAAACGGGAAGGGTGTCGCCGATGACGTCGTTGACCGTCCGTCCGAGATATTTGTACGACGGACCGAGATCTCCCTGGATCAACCCCTTCATATAGAGAAGATATTGACGGGGGAGCGGCTGATCGAGATGGTACTTCGCCTCGACGTTCGCCTTGATCTCAGGGGGAAGCTTTTTCTCCCGGTCGAACGGCCCCCCCGGCACGACATGCATGATAAAAAAGGTGAGGGTCGCGACGACCCAAAGAACCGGGATCGCCCAGAGAATGCGGCGAAGAATGAAAGTCAGGATCATTCAGGTACCTTTGAACGGATGATGCGGTGCATCTGAGTCTCAAGGCGACAGTTTATCCTTTCCGCCGACCGAAGTCTAGATTTCCCGTGATCCCACCGTTCGATTCTCCCAAGATCGGCTTTGTCCGATTGAATATTTTTATTCCACCCGCTATGATGGATCGGGTCTATCTACGTTCTGCTCTCCCACCTGGGAGTCAGCGGATGGGGGTAGACGTTGTTGCGTCGAATAGTGCAGACTAAAAAGAGATCCAATTAATATCGGGAGAGGGTGAATGAGTCTGAAGGAACACGATCTCGATCAGCTCTGCATTAATACGATCCGGATGTTGTCCGCCGATGCCGTGCAAAAGGCCAACTCTGGCCATCCCGGCACCCCGATGGGTCTCGCCCCGCTTGGTTATCTCCTCTGGACGCAGTTTTTAAAACACAACCCGAAGGATCCCCACTGGCCCGATCGGGACCGCTTTGTGCTCTCGGCGGGACATGCCTCGATGCTCCTCTACAGCCTGCTGCATCTGACCGGCTACGACCTGTCGCTGGAGGAGATCAAGCGGTTCCGACAGTGGGGAAGCCGGACCCCCGGCCACCCCGAACAGGGCCACGTTCCCTCCGGCGTCGAGACCACCACCGGCCCGCTCGGCCAGGGCATCACCAACGCCGTGGGCATGGCGCTCGCCGAGAGGTTGCTGGCGGCGCACTTCAACCGCCCCGGCCACGCCATCGTCGATCACCGCACCTACGTCTTCGTCGGCGACGGCTGCCTGATGGAAGGCATCGCCTCGGAGGCCGCCTCGCTCGCCGGGCACCTTCAACTTGGAAGGCTGATCGGCTTCTACGACGACAACCGGATCTCGATCGACGGGAGCACCGACCTCGGCTTCCGCGACGACGCCCGCAAGCGTTTCGAAGCCTACGGCTGGAACGTGATCCGCCACGTCCCCGACGGCAACGACCTCGCGGCGATGTCGAAAGCGATCGACGCGGCCCAGGCCGAAACCGAGCGTCCGTCTCTGATCATCTTCCGGACCCACATCGGCTACGGCACCCCGAACAAACAAGACAGCGCCCAGGCGCACGGCGAGCCGCTGGGCAACGAAGAGGTCCGGCTGACGAAAGAACATCTCGGCTGGCCGACGGAACCCGCCTTCGACGTTCCCGAACCGGCGCTCGCGCACTATCGGAAAACGGTCGAGCAAGGGGAACAGCTGCGAAGCGGAGTGGCAGCGCCGCTTCGACGCCTACGCGGCGGCGTACCCCGATCTCGCCGACGAGTGGCAGCGCATGGTCAAGGGCGAGCGGCCGGAGGGGTGGGACGCCGAAGTCAAAAAATACCAGCCGAAGGGGGCGACGGGCGACCCGGCGGGCCTTCGCGGAGGTGCTCAACGCCGTGGCGCCCAAGCTCCCCAACCTGATCGGCGGCTCGGCCGACCTGGCCGCCTCGAACGATACTTCACAGAAAGGCTTCGGCGATTTTCTCGCCGGACACTACGACGGCCGCACCCTTCACTTCGGCGTGCGCGAACACGGAATGGGAGGAGCCCTCAACGGCATGGCGCTTCACGGCGGCGTGATTCCGTATGGCGGCACCTTCCTGATCTTCACCGACTATATGAAAGCGTCGATCCGCCTTGCGGCGCTGATGGAGCTGCCGGTGATCTACATCTTCACCCACGACTCCATCGGCCTGGGCGAGGATGGGCCGACCCACCAGCCGATCGAGCAGCTGGCCGGCTTGAGGGCGATCCCGCCAACCTGACCGTGATCCGCCCCGCCGATGCCACCGAGACCGCCGCGGCCTGGCGCTTGGCGTCGCGCGGCGCAAAGGACCGGTCGCGTTGATCCTCACACGGCAGAAGGTGCCGTTGATCGATCGAAGCCGATCGGCCCCGGCCGATCAGCTGGAGAAAGGCGCGTATGTGCTGAGCGAGACGGAAGGGCGCGCGCCGGAGATCATCTCTGATCGCCACCGGCTCGGAGGTCCATCTGGCGGTGGAAGCGGCCCAGGTCCTGGAGAAGGAGGGGGCCGCCGTGCGGGTGGTCAGCATGCCGAGTTGGGAACTCTTCGAACAGCAACCGATCGACTATCGCACGGCGGTCCTCCCCCCGGAGGTCACGGCGCGGATCTCGATCGAAGCCGCCTCAACATTCGGCTGGGAGCGCTACATCGGAGGGAACGGGGCGATGATCGGCCTGAATCGATTCGGGGCATCGGCCCCCGGCGAGGTGGTGATGCGGGAGATGGGGTTTACGGTGGAAAATGTGCTGGCCCACGCCCGGCCGCTTCTCAACGCCCCTTCCGGGGCCGGCGCGGGCGGGGTCGGCGCGGGAAGGAGGAAGGGTCATGAAAAAAAATCCGATTAAGGAATTACAGAAGCAGGGCCAGAGCCTCTGGCTCGACCATTTGAATCGTCCCTTGATCACCTCCGGAGCGCTGCAACGGCTGATCGATGAGGGGTTGACCGGGCTGACCTCCAACCCGACGATCTTCGAGAAGGCGATCGGAGAGAGCGCCGACTACGATGAGGAGATCCGGCGGCTCGTCTCGGAAAGGAAGGAGGTCTCGGAAATCGTCGATACGCTGACGATCAAAGATATCCAGATGGCGGCCGATCTCTTTCGGCCGATTTATGAGAGGACGAACGGACAGGACGGGTTCGTCTCGATCGAGCTGAATCCGGCGCTCGCCCATCAGACCGAAGCGACGATCGCGGCGGCGAAGGCGCTCCACCCCCGGCTGGACCGGCCGAATGTGATGATCAAGGTCCCGGCGACGGAGGAGGGGATCCCGGCGATTGAAGCGCTGACGGCGGAGGGGATCTCGATCAACATCACCCTTCTCTTTTCGCTGGAGCGCTATGCGCAGGTGGCGAGCGCCTACATCGCGGGGATCAAAAGCCGGCTCCAACAAGGCCGGCCGGTGGCGTCGATCCGATCGGTCGCCTCTGTTTTCGTCAGCCGGATCGATACCGCCGTCGATCGGCTGTTGGAAGCGCGCATTCTGGAGGCCGGGGTCGAGGCGGAGCGGGCGGCGTTCAAGGCCCTCCTCGGCAAGGCCGGAATCTCCAACGCCAAGATGATCTACCAAAAGTTCAAAGAGATCTTTAAAGGTCCGGACTTTCTCGAAATTCAAAACCAGGGGGTCTCTCTCCAGCGCGTTTTGTGGGGAAGCACAGAGACGAAGAATCCGCATTACTCCGATCTTCTCTATGTTGAAGGTCTCATCGGACCGGAAACGATCAATACCGTTCCGCCCGCCACCCTGGCCGCTTTTAAAGACCATGGAAAGGTTCGACCGAGTTTGGAGGAAAACCTCGGCGAAGCGCGCGAGACGCTCCAGAAACTATCCGCGATCGGGATTCATCTCCAACAGGTCACCCATCAGCTTCAAGAAGAGGGTGTGAAATCGTTTTCGGAGTCGTTTGAGAAATTAACCGCCCGTCTTACCGAAAAGCGGCGGAACATGCTCGCTAAAAAGATCGCCTGAAGGGTGTGGGGCATGGCGCACCTGGTGTGGGGATCTAAAATAATAGACTTCTCCTAGCGCCGGCCCCGCATACAAATAGAAGGAGCGACCGATGCAAATCGGATTTATTGGACTGGGACGAATGGGGGCCAACATGGTGCAACGGCTCGCGGAAGGAGGACACGTCGTCGTCGGTTATGATCGAAGTCCGGACGCGGTGCAACAGATCACCCGTCACGGCGCGGCGGGCGCAACCTCCCTTGCCGATCTGATCGGCAAGCTTTCGAAGCCCCGCGCCATTTGGATCATGGTGCCGGCGGGAGAGCCGGTGACGGAGACGATCAACGCCCTCCTCTCTTCCCTCTCTCCGGGGGACATCCTCATCGACGGCGGAAATTCTTATTATAAAGATGCGATCCGGCGGGCGGAGGAACTCCAAAAAAAGAAATTTCCTTTCTCGACGTCGGGACCAGCGGTGGGATCTGGGGTCTTTCGATCGGCTATTGCTTGATGATCGGCGGGGAAGAAGAAAGTTTCAAAAAGCTTGAACCCGTTTTCAAGACCCTCGCCCCGCCCGACGGTTATCTCTACTGCGGCAAAAGCGGCGCCGGACACTTCGCGAAGATGGTTCACAACGGGATCGAATATGCGATGCTGGAAGCGTATGGAGAGGGGTTCGAGCTTCTGAAGGCCTCCCCCTTTGGATTCGATTTCAAAAGGGTGGCGCATCTTTGGAACCAGGGGAGCGTCGTCCGCTCCTGGCTGCTGGAGCTGGCGGAGGAAGCCTTTGCAAAAGATCCCACCCTCTCGAGCGTCAAAGGTTACGTAGAAGATTCCGGCGAAGGACGCTGGACGATCTTGGAAGCGGTCGAACGGGGGGTGCCGGTTCCGGCGATTGCAACCTCCCTCTTCCGCCGCTTTCAATCGCGCCAAGAAGATCGATTCTCGGATCAGTTCATCGCCGCGCTTCGAAAGGAGTTTGGAGGCCATGGAACAAAACCCAAAAAATGAAACGCCGCCGCCTGCCGTGGTCTCCGGGGGGATCACCCGGCAGAGCGACTGCGCGGAATCGGTTCCGGAGCCGTGCGGCATCATCATCTTCGGGGCTTCCGGCGATTTGACCCACCGTAAGCTGATCCCGGCCCTCTTCCATTTGGACCAGGGGAATCTTCTTCCCGATCAATGGTATGTGGTCGGCATTGGAAGAACCGCGATGGACGATGAGGGCTTTCGCAAAACCGTCGCCCAATCCCTTGAGGCCCTTCCAGCCGCCCGGTCTGCAAGCCCTTCTTCCCGAAGCGCCTTCATAAGCCGGTTTCATTATTTGGCCGGCGACTCGAATGACCCGAAATATTACCCCTCTCTGAAAAAACGGCTGATCCAACTCGATCAGAACAACCGGACCGGCGGAAACCGGCTGATCTACCTCGCCACCCCCCTCTCTTTACGCGGACATTATCGGTCAGCTGGGAGCAGCGGGGCTCAACCGATCCTCCGAAACAGGATGGACCCGGATCATCATCGAGAAGCCGTTCGGCGCGGACCTCGATTCGGCCCGGGCGCTGAACCGCCAGGTCCGGGCGGTTTTTCGGGAGGAGCAGGTCTACCGGATCGATCACTTTTTGGGGAAAGAGGCGGTTCAGAACATTCTTTTCTTTCGCTTCGCCAATGCGATCTTCGAGCCGATCTGGAATCGGCGCTATATCGATCATGTGCAAGTGACCGCCGCGGAGCGTCTCGGGGTCGAGCGCCGGGCCGGCTATTACGAGCGCGCGGGCGCCCTCCGGGATATGTTTCAGAACCATCTCCTTCAACTCCTCTGCGTGGTCGCCATGGAGCCGCCGGCAAGCTTCGAGGCGGAAGCGATTCGGGATGAGAAAACCAAGGTCTTACGATCGGTCCGTCCCATTTCTAAGGCGGAGGTCGACCGCTTTGCGGTGCGAGGACAGTACCAGGCCGGCTTGATCGAGGAGCGGCCGGTCGTCGGATACCGGAGCGAGCCGGGGGTCGCCCCGCAATCCCAAACGGAGACCTTCGCCGCGCTGAAGCTTTATGTCGACAATTGGCGGTGGCAGGGGGTTCCCTTCTATTTGCGTTCAGGGAAGCGCCTTACCAAGAAGGCGACCGAGATCGCCATCGAGTTCAAGCAGGTTCCCCATCTTCTCTTCAAGCCGCTCCTCTCGGAGAAGATCGAGCCGAACACATTGGTGCTGAGCGTCCAGCCGAGCGAGGGAATTTCCCTCACCTTTCAGGCGAAACGCCCGGGAGCGAAGCTCTGCATGGGGTCGGTGACGATGGACTTTAATTACCACGGCGCCTTCCAAGTCCCTTCCCCCGATGCCTATGAGCGGTTGTTGTTGGATTGTCTGGCGGGAGACCCGATGCTCTTTTCGCGTGAAGAGTGGATCGATTGGTCCTGGACGATTCTCACACCGATTTTGGACCGATGGAAGGAGGGCACGGCCGTCTCTCTTCCGGGTTATGAAGCCGGAAGCTGGGGACCGAAGGAGGCGGATGAGCTTATCGAACGCGATGGGCGCCACTGGCGGTCCCCCTAAAGAGATCGTGATCTGCCGCGACTGGGACGACCTCGGAGACCAGGCCGCCCTCTCCTTCGTCCGATTCGCTCAGGAGGCGGTCTCGCTTCGCGGCCGCTTTTCGGCGGCGCTGGCCGGCGGCGCGACCCCGGACGCTTTACCGGTCGTTGGCAAGCGCCGCGTTTGCAGAGAAGATTTCCTGGAAGTCGGTCCACCTTTTTTGGGGAGACGAACGCGCCGTCCCCCCCGATCATCCCGATTCAAACTACCATCTGGCGAATGAGGCGTTGATTTCTCACGTCCCGATCTCGCCTCAAAACGTCCATCGGATGCCGGGCGAGAGGAGCGATCTTCAAGCGGCGGCCGATGAGTATGAAAAAACCCTCCGGGATTTCTTCGGTCCGTCGGATCCGGGATGGCCTTCGTTCGACCTCGTCCTGCTCGGCATCGGATCGGACGGGCATACCGCGTCATTGTTCCCCGGATCGCCGGTTTTGAAGGAGACGGTTCGGTGGGTCGCAGCACCCTATGTCGAGAAGCTCAAGGCCGCCCGCTTGACCCTCACCCTACCGGGGCTCAATCATGCGCGGCGGGTGATCTTCCTGGCGGCAGGGAGAGAGAAGGCGTCGATCATGAGAGAGGTTCTCTCAGACGATCCCCCATCAACAAATCTTCCCGCCCGCATGGTTCAACCCCGGAAGGGGGCATGCCTCTTCTTTTTAGATCAAGACGCTGCCAGCCTCATTGAGAAGGATTCGTAATGAAGACGATCGTCGTCGGAGCCGATCACGCCGGATTCAAACTCAAAGAGCAGATTAAAGATTTTCTGGAGAAGTGGGGCTATCGGGTCAAAGATGTCGGGGCGTATGAGGTGATCCCAACGGACGATTATCCGGAGTATGCGGAGAAGGTCGCTTTGAAGGTTCTTGCGAAACGGGGCGGTAGAGGCATTCTGGCCTGCGGGACCGGAATCGGCGCTTCCATCGCAGCCAATAAAATTCCGGGCATTCGGGCCGCGCTGGTCGGAAATGTGAAAGATGCGCGGCTCAGCCGCGAACACAACGATGCGAATCTCCTGGTTTTGGGAGGTTGGGAAAACAACAAGGATCAGATTCCAAAAATCGTTCAGGCCTGGCTGGAAGGAAAATTCCAAGGTGGCCGCCATCGGCGCCGGGTCAATCAGATCATCCGGATTGAAAAGAAATATCAAACACAACGCCTCCTGGGGAAAAGATGACGGTCTTGGCCGGAGATAACTGAACGGCTTTAACCTCTCTTTTGCACCTTCTTGAGGTAAAGCAGATCCATCGCATTCACTTCCAATCCTTGAATAGATGGCTTGATAAGGTGAGGGTCGCGACCACCCAGAGAACCGGGATCGCCCAGAGGATTCGACGAAGAATGAATGTCAGAATCATTCGAAAACCTTTGAAACGGCCATCCTGTCTTGATGCGGCAAGAAAAATATCGAGCGATAGTTTATCCTTTCTGTTTGACGAAGTCTATATTCGCCTCAGGGTCGTCTCATCCCGCTCTCCTCCAGTTTTCGTCGCATTTCCCCCCAAATTGTAGAGCGGTGACCGACCCTTCGGAGATCGCTCCGGACGAGTTCGACTCAAATTAACCGATATATTGCCTCCCTTCGCGTTCAACATCGAAAAAATCATTTGGCATGTCCTTTGCTTTTTAATGGGGCAGAAGACAATGAAGTCCTTCACGGAGCAGAGGCGCTCCTCACCGATCAGAGGTGAGGGGCGCCTTTTCATTTTAGGAGGGAGATCGATGCAAAGCTCATGGCAAATCGAGATATTTATCATCAGCTCGCTATTGATTGCGGTCTTGTGCGCCCATTCGATGATTTCAATCAACAGAAATCTCAGAAGACGGCAGACCCGAAGAAGAGACTCAATGACGCCTTTACCCTATTGGAAGAGGCATGAGGAGGCATGATGCTTCAAGCGAGAAAAAGTCAAACGATTTTCAAAAAGGCCAATCTTGTTCTGATGAAGGGGGCCGATCGACTCACCGGAGACGATCTGGTTCGAATCACGAAGGTCGCTGAAGAAGCGGGAGCGACCCTCTATATCAGCGTCCCCTCCTGGCAGGTCTTTCTGGGGGTTCCCGTCACACAGCAACAACAAGTCCTGATAAAACTCCGGGAAAGAGGTTACGACTCGGTGAGGGTGACTCGAAAAGTGGATCACGGGTTTCCCTTGCAGTTATCGGAAGACCGGTCTGGGGCCTCGCTCCAGATCGGTCGGTCAGAGAATTTCTAGTCCACTCGGAGGCGATATCCCACCCCGATCTCCGTCAGTAGATAGCGGGGACGCGACGGATTCTCCTCCAGCTTCCCCCCTCAGTTGCCGCATATAGACCCTCAGATATTGCGCTTCCTCCGCGTGAAGCGGTCCCCACACCTCCTTGAGCAGCTGGCGATGCGTGATGACCTTTCCGGCATGGCGCACCAGAACACCCAGCAGCTTGTATTCCGTCGGACTGAGATGGACCTCTTTGCCGGCGATAAAGACCCGGCGCTTTTCAAGATCGACCCGGAGATCGCCGATCTGGAAAAGCGGCTCCCCCGCCTCTGTCCGGGCGGTGCGGCGGAGGGCAACCCGCATGCGGGCCAAAAGCTCCTCGATCCCGAACGGTTTCGTCAGATAGTCGTCCGCGCCCAAGTCAAGCGCCGTCACCTTATCATGCTCCTGTGACCTTGCGGTGAGAACGATGATCGGCTTGGACGTCCATTCACGCAGTCGTCGGATCACCTCCAAGCCGTCGATATCGGGAAGTCCCAGATCGAGGAGCACCACGTCCGGATTCCAGGCCATTGCTTGCGTCAGCCCCTCCTTTCCGGTCTCGGCATCGACCACCCGATAGCCGGCGCCCGAAAGGGTCGTCTGAATGAAATGCCCGATCGGAGTTTCATCTTCGATGACCAATATCGTCGGTTGAGAAGTGGTCATGGTTGGGTCGCCTGCTTCTCCGCTTCTTCAGGTTCAAGATGCGGCGGCTCTCCACTGACGGGAAGGGTAAACCGGAAGGAGGACCCCCCCGTCCGGACGGTTCTCGACCCAGATGCGGCCTCCGTGCGCCTCCACGATCCCTCGACAGATGGCCAGTCCCAAGCCGACGCCGCGGGTCCGCTTTGGACCGGTCCGGTAGAATTTATCGAAGATCCGCTGCTCCTCCTCCCGCGGAATGCCCGGACCCCGATCCGCCACCGAAATCGTCACCTGACCCTCCTCAAATTCCGCCGAGACTTCAATCGGGCCGCCGGCCGGGGTATACTTCGTCGCATTTTCCAGAAGGTTGATCAACACCTCTTCGATCAAGACGCCGTCCATCGGGACCAGCGGCGCATCGGTCGGCACCTGCGTCGTCACGGCCCGGTCGCTCAGTTTTTTCTCAAGCCGCACGAGGGCCGCTCCGACCACCTCCTCCAGCGGAAGCGGCTCTTTGTGCATCTGGATGGCCCCCGCCTCTAATCGGGTCATGTAGAGAAGGTTGTTGACGAGACGATCCATCCACATCACCTCGTCATGAATCGATTGGATCAGTTGCTTCCGCGTCTGCGGATCAAAATCGACCTTCCCCTCGAACAGGCTGCTCACCGCGCCGGTGATCGCCGCCAGCGGCGTTCGAAGGTCATGGGAGACGGCGCTCAGCAGCGCGTTGCGCATCTGCTCCGTCTCGATCATCACCTGGGCTTGTTGTCCCTCCTCGGCCAGCCGCGCCCGCTCGATCGCGCCGGCCATGAGATTGGCAAAGGTCTCCAGCAGATGAATCTGGTCGGGCGCCAAGAGCTCTCGGGGCTGCTCCGGCCGAACCGCCAGCACCCCCAACGGACCGCGCGACGCCGTCAACGGCAAAAAGAGGGCATCGGCTCCCGGAAGGTTGTCGGTCCCCATTCCGGCCATCTGCGCGTGGTCGAAAACCCATTGCGCGACACCGATATTCTTGGCGTCCGAAAACGACGCCGCCTGCTCTCCGATCCCCGGTCCCAGATGTTTCAACGGATCGGCCAGAAACACCGCCGCCTGGCACTTGAAGATCTCGCTAATATGCCTGAGCGCGACATTGGAGAGGCGCTCCACCAATCGGGTCTCGGTCAGCTCGCGGCTCAACGCATAAAGCGCGCCGGTGCGCCGCTCCCGCCCGCGCGCCAGCTCGGCCTGCTCCCGATTGCGGATGGTCAAATTGCTGATGATCAGCGCAGTCAACAACATCACTAAAAAGGTGATCGCGTATTCGGTATCGGAGACCGCAAAGGTCAGGTACGGGGGAACAAAAAGAAATCGAACGCGGCGACCGATAAGATGGAGGCCAAAATGGAAGGTCCGCGTCCCCACCGCGACGCGACAAAGACGACCCCCAACAGATAAATCATCACGATGTTCGTTCGGGCAAAGGTCGGTTGCATCCACCAGGCAACCAGGGTGGAGAGTGCCACAACCAGCCCCGCCTTCGCGTAAGCCGGCCAGGCGCTCGAACGGCGCAGAATACGCTCCGTCATCGGACGGCTTTTGCCCGCCTCCCCGGTGATGACATAAATATCGATCTCGCCGCTCTGGCGGACGAGATCGGCCACCACCGAGCCGAAGAGAAGCTCCTTCCAACGCGACCGGACCGGTTTTCCGACGAGGATCTTGCTGACGTTTTTCGCGCGCGCATAGCTGAGGATCTCTTGGCTGACGCGGTGGCCGGTGAGGGTCACCGTCTCGGCCCCCAGCTGCTCGGCCAGGCGCAGCGCCCGGACCACCTGGTCCCGCTCCGATTCCGGCCGGCGCGCATGCTCCGGCGTCTGGACATAGGCGGCGATCCATTTGCCGTGTAATCCCGCGGCCATGCGGCGCGCGGTCCGAATCAGCTTCCGCGCGCGAGGGGTCGGGTTCACGCAGACCATGATCGTCTCCCCCGCCGGCCAGACCCTGGGGACCGCATGATCCCGACGATAGACCTGCATCTCCGCATCGACCCGATCGGCCGTGCGTCGCAACGCCAGCTCCCGGAGCGCCGTCAAGTTCCCTTTTCGAAAGAAGTTTTGGATCGCCTGCTCGGCCTGCTCCGGAACATAAACCTTCCCCTCTTTCAGACGGCGGATCAAATCGTCGGGGGGGATATCGACCAGCTCCAGCTCATCGGCCTGCTCCAGGACGGAATCCGGAACGGTCTCGTGCACCGGAATGCCGGTGATCTGCGTGACCACATCGTTCAAGCTCTCCAGATGCTGGACGTTCACGGTCGTGTAAACCTCAATGCCCGCATCAAGCAGCTCCATCACATCCTGCCACCGCTTGGGGTGGCGCGACCCCGGGGCATTGGTGTGGGCGAGCTCGTCCATCAGAATCAAGGTGGGGCGGCGTTTGAGGGCCGCATCGAGGTCGAACTCCTTCAGGACGGTCTCCTGATACTCAACCGGACGGGGTGGAAGTCGCTCCAACCCTTCCACCAGCGCCTCGGTCTCCCGCCGTCCGTGCGTTTCCACCCAGCCGATGACGACATCGACCCCCGCTTCGAGCTGCTCATGAGCCGCCTCCAGCATGGCAAAGGTCTTTCCCACGCCGGCCGCCGCGCCGAAAAAAACGCGCAGCTTGCCGCGCGCCTGCTTTTCTCCTCCTCACGGAAGCGCTTTAAAAGCGCATCCGGATCTGGCCGGTGTTCTTCCATCATACTCCTCGGATCGGTACCATCTTCCGGTGTGATTCAAATTAATCCAATTATTTACCATAAGTGTCGATATAAAGCGAGATATTCCCTAAATGGCCAATGTCATTTGACTCGTCTCCCGCATCGGTCTATAATCTCGCCGTCAGTTTGCAGGCCAATGCCGTGGGCTCCTCCGACGAGCCAAACCCGTTTCATTGCCGCCCCTGACCATACCCGCGGCCGCACAATCGACGCATCTCGCGCCGCCGGGCAATAAAGTGCGAACTACGATGGAGATCGTCCGTGCGGCCATTCCGTTTTAGCCCCGCCCTACCTCGAACGCCAGCTCTCACTCTGGGAGACGGCCTCATTCTGCTCGCCATCACCACGCTGCTCTATGCGGGAGCCCGTTTGGCGTTCGATGCTCCCTCCGTCGTCGCCGGACCGGAGATCTCCCTCTCCCCCTCGGCGTTGCCGTGGTATGCTTTCCTCTCCGTCGGGAGAATGATGGCCGCTTATTTTCTTTCGTTGCTCTTCAGCCTCTTCTACGGTTACGCCGCCGCGCATCATCGCACGGCTCGCGTCGTGCTCATGCCGCTACTGGACATCCTGCAGAGTGTCCCGATTCTGTCCTTTTTGCCGGTGGTGTTATTGAGCTTCAGCAGCATCCTACCGACCGGGTTTGCCTCCGAGCTGGCGGCGATTGTTCTCATCTTCACTTCGCAGGCCTGGAACATGACATTCAGTTTTTATCAATCGATGACCACCCTTCCGATGGAACTACGCGAGGCCGGCGCGATTTTCCGCTTCTCCCCCTGGCTTCGATTTAAAACTGTGGAGCTTCCATTCGCCTCTATCGGATTGATCTGGAACAGCATCATGAGCTGGTCGGGCGGCTGGTTTTTTCTGATGGCGTCGGAGACGTTCCATGTGGGCAACCGCGACTTCCGTCTCCCCGGCCTCGGCTCCTATCTTCAGACCGCCGCCAATCGGGGCGACACCTCCGCCTTGCTCCTCGGCCTCGGCGCCCTGGTGTTGATTATTATCCTGCTTGATCAGATGGTCTGGAAACCGCTTTTAGCGTGGGCCGACAAGTTCAAGCTGGAAATGGTCGAGAGCGAGGAGCCGCGCACGGCCTGGTTTCTCGATGTGCTTTCGCGTTCCTGGTTGGTGGAAAAATTCGGAATGAGTTTTTGGGAGCCTTTGACCGAACGGCTGAATCGCCGCCTGGAAGTCTCCCCCGACGCATCGATCGCTCCGTTGGAAAAAACGGATGGAGACGAGCGTCCATCGCCGACCGCCATCGCGCTCGGACTCCTATTCACCTTGGTGGTGCTTTATGGAGGGTACCAGGCCGCAGGTCTCCTCCTTTCGCTCACCTCTTCCGCTTGGCTCCATTTAGGAGCGGGGTTATTGGCCACCTTTGCTCGCGTCGTCGCCGCCCTCTTGATCACCCTACTCTGGACGATCCCGGTTGGAGTCGCCATCGGCATGAACCGCCGGCTGGCCTCTCTTCTTCAGCCGGCCGCGCAGGTGGTCGCCGCCATTCCGGCCACGGCCCTCTTCCCGGTCTTATTGCTGGCCCTGCTGCAATTGCCGGCGGGGCTGAACCTGGCCGCCGTGACACTCATGCTGATGGGAAGTCAATGGTATCTCTTATTCAACGTCATTGCAGGCGCGGCGGCCATCCCTCAAGATCTTCGCTTCACAACCGATCTGCTTCGGTTCTCCAGGGTGGACCGCTGGCGAAACCTGATTCTTCCCGCGCTCTTTCCGTATATCGTGACCGGATCGATCACCGCCAGCGGCGGCGCATGGAACGCCAGTATTATCGCCGAGCACACGGAATTCGCCGGCCAGACCCATGAAACGATCGGAATCGGGGCCATCATTGCTCAGGCGACCGCCGAGGGAGATTTCGCGCTCCTATTGGCCGGGACACTCGCCCTCGTCGTGACCGTTGTCCTCATCAATCGTCTCTTCTGGCGCTGGCTGTATCTGATCGCGGAAGAACGCTACCGCATGGAATAAGGAGGACTCAATGGCGCTCCCCGCCTCCGTCAACAATACTGATTTATTGACCCTTCAAAATGTCACGAAGGCCTATGGGGTCGGCCCCAAAAAGAATATCGCGATCTGTGAGGTCAACTTGAATATCCGGCCGGGAGAGTTTGTCGGATTGCTCGGCCCTCCGGGTGCGGCAAGTCGACCTTGCTGCGGATCATTACCGGATTAAACACGGCCACATCGGGAAAGGTGCTCTATCGGGGCCGGCCGCTCAACGGCGTGAACCCTCACGCCACCATCGTCTTCCAGACGTTCGCCCTCTTTCCCTGGATGACCGTTCAGGAAAATGTGGAAGTCGCCCTGAAGGCGCGCGGCATCCCGCCTGAACCGCGACGCGAGCGGGCGCTCAAGCTTATCGACACCGTCGGACTGGACGGTTTCGAATCGGCTTATCCGCGTGAGCTCTCCGGGGGAATGCGCCAAAAAGTCGGCTTCGCTCGCGCGATGGCGGTCGAGCCGGAGCTGCTCTGCCTGGATGAGCCCTTTTCCGCGCTCGATGTTCTCTCCGCCGAAGCGCTGCGCGGCGAGCTGATGGAGCTGTGGCTCAACAAGGTGATCCCGACCAAAGCGATTCTGATGGTCACGCATAACATCGAAGAAGCGGTTTTGATGGCGGACCGAATCGTTGTCATGGGCAAAGATCCGGGCTCTATCCTGACCGAGATTGCCGTGCCGTTTCAGCATCCGCGCCGGCGCAAGGACACCGCTTTTCAAGCCCTGGTGGACAAAGTCTACGCCGCAGTGACCGGCGGAAAAAAGACGGAGCCGGAAATCCCGGGCCAGCCCAAGAGAAAGCTCCCCGATGCGCGCCTGAATGCGCTGGCCGGTTTAGTGGAAAAACTCGCCGCCGAGGGGGGCCGCGCCGATCTGTATCGGGTGAGCGGCGAGTTGGGAATGGAGCTGGATGATTTGTTGCCGATTGTGGAGGCCTGCGAAAAGATCGGATTCGTCACCATCCACGAGGGGGATCTGTTGCTGACCCCGCTGGGCCACAATTACGCTGAGGCGAACATTCTCACACGAAAAGAGCTGGTCGTCAGCCGCATTTTGCGACTGCCGCTGATCCTCTGGATTTATGAGACGCTGCAAGAGGACGACGATCAACGGGTCGACAGGGACTACTTCCTCGATAAACTCTCTCCCGACTTCGGCGACCAAACGAGCCAGCAGCTTGACATCGCCATCAACTGGGGACGGTACGCCGAGTTATTCGCCTACGACAGCAATACCGATGCACTCTATTTAGAGCCGTAATATACCCGAGCGGCGATCAAAGTCGGTTGCTTATTCTTTAATTACTTCTCTTCTCGACAATACCGTCGACCACCAGGTTCAGGTCGAGGACGCTGACGCGGGGCTTTTTTTCTTATTCGCGGACACGCTTAAGAAGCGCATCCGGATCGGGTCGGTGTTCGTCCATTATGCTCTCGTCTTCGATGTATAGGGTCTGGAGGACTCGATCAATTTTACTTTTTTCATGTGAACGTCAGCCTCTGGGCCAATACATGATCACCCCAACTCCAATAAGGGCAATAAACCCTCCGATGAGGTCGAATCGATCCGGAGTCATCCGATCAATCTTCCATCCCCAGAGAATAGAAAGAACAACAAAGACCCCTCCATAGGCGGCATACACCCGTCCGAAGTGCGCCGGCTGCAACGTCGGAATGATTCCATATAGAACGAGAACGGCCGCCCCCACAAAGGCAACTCCGATATTTTTTCCTCCCGCAGCCACATCCAGATCAGATAGCCCCCCCTATTTCACAGAGTCCGGCCAAAACGAAATAGAACAGCGACTTGGCAACCTCCACTTTCTTTTCCTCCGCTCAATTTGAACACGCACTCGCCTCGCAGCTTCCTGCGGGGAGCTTCAATGAAGATTAGAACTCCGGCTCCAACTTATTTTTTATCACAAGTCTCTAGAGAAAACGAGATATTCCCGGAAAAGGTATCAATAAGTGACGAAGAGAAGGGCGTTTCGGTTTGCCTGAAATGAGGGCTTGGGAAAGAACGCTCTGCGACGCCCCTGAGTATGAGGGGCGCAACGAACTTGGAGACCGGACGTGCGGCCAAGGCTGTGCTCAAAAGCGCGACGGCCGCGACTTGGAACGCGGTTCGGAACCGGAGCGAGTCTGCGGAACTTTTTCGTCGGCCCGATCAGCCGGAGACTCCGTCAGCCCCGGCCGACACCCTGCCCGCGCAGTGCGGACGAGTGGGAGGCCCCAACAGCGCAACGAGAGTAACAAGGCGACAAACTTTAAATGATCATCAACTGAAAGCATTCTTTACCTTTCAAGGCGAAATCAGCCACAGAAGACTTCGACCTTCTTTTCGCGAGCCCGCCGGAGATTAGCGTGCAGCGGCGTCTCGATTTTTAACTCTTCCCGGAAGGAAGCAATGGAACCCCAGAGCTTTCTGATTTGAGTCGCAAGATAACGGGTCGAGCAGATCCCCTGCATCTCCGTCGTGGTCGGATGGTGGCCGAGTGCGCCGGCCGCCGCTTTATACAACGCGATACACCGCTCTTTTCGTCCCTCCGTCCGAATCGCGCAAAGCTCCTTGTGAGTGATTCGATAATAACGAAGCAGTCGGCGCATCCGGTCGATGGAAAGGGAATGGATCTCGGCCACCGCGCTCCACTTTAAGTATCGTCGATAGTCGGCGAGGATCTCTTCCCGGGAGACCTTCGGCCTCCGAGAAGGCGGGTATTCAAACAGGCCTATCTCCGATCCTTTGGTCAGAAGCTGGCGGATTCGCTCCCGGCTTAATCCGATCTCTTGGCCGGCCGCCGTAAGTGTTCCGCGCGTCTTGTAGAGGTGGTAGACTTCCAAAAGGCGGACGAGATACATCCGCCTACGGTGGGCCGAGCGCGATTCCGCGCCTCCTTCCCGAACGGCTCGGATCTTCCTTTCGATGAAACGGGAGATCGGCTTTCCGGCCAAAATCTTCCGGAGGGTCGAGGGGGTCACTTTGAAAGTCGACGCCGCCTTCAGAAGGTCGTCGTTGCTATGGACCCTCTCTCGAATTTCTTCGGAAAGGGGCCTATGCGTTTCGGTCATCGATACTGTCTCGGTCAACATGGCGCTTCCTAAAAAAACAGACCCCATTAGAAACTGTACACCACTCCGAGGACGGCGCGGCTTTGGGTATCGGTGACCGCACCCCCCTCGTCCGCAAAAATATCTTCATCGGCCTTGTCGTGCCGGACCTCGGCCCGGACCAGAAGACTGCTGGCAACCTTGACCTCTCCAGTCAGTGTGACCTCCTGCACCGTGTTGTCCGCGGCGCCAAACATGAAGCCGTCGTCATCGGTTGCGTTCTCGACTCGAACCGCAACGGCGTAGGGGTCGAACCCCAATCGGGCGTAAAGCGCAATCCCCGACCAGGTCATACTGTCTCCTCCGCCCACCGGGTCTTGCGTGCCGTAATCGTAATTGGCTGCGAAGGTAAGAGTGTCGGTGGCGTTGAAGATAACAATAGCGTCATATACCTGACGATCCTGGAAACCGCCCAGACGTTCGGGGCCAATCCAATTCAGAATGACGGTGAGCGGCTTGATCGGAACAATTCCGACTTGAGCTCCGAACGTTTTACTGTTGTTGTTCTCAACAGTATTATTCCAGCCGTTCAGGACGTAGCCGTTCACCCAGAGCATGTCGGAGATCGCATAGTTGGCGCGCAGGCCGGTGTGGTAATAAGGAATCGCACAGCAGAAGAGAAGACCCCGGGTGTAGTTCCAATTGTCTTTTGACTCGATCACTTCCAGCCCCATGTGGGTGACGAATTTCCCCATATCGAGGGTCAGACCGACCGGCGTGGTCCAGGTGACGTAGGCTTGCTGAATATTTTTATACGGCTCCTCGGCTGCGCCGCCCGGACAGGCGAAGGCGCCGCAGTGGATAAAGTCGGTGGTCTCACCAAAATTGAGATCGATCCGAAATCCGACCGGACGGGCCGCTTTCGAAAGAACGATTTCTGCCAGGCTGACGCTGAAGGCATTATGACGGAAATCAAAGTTGCTGAGTCCGTTGGTATTGGAGTCGGGTTTATTGAAATTGAAGCTGTAATACGTATCGACAAATCCGCTGATCTGAAACGGTGCTTCTGCCGGTTCCTCCGCAAACAATTTACCCGTGGTCAAGACTAAGAACAGAACGACCAAACCCCACCCCCCTGTTTTTTTCATTTCCGGTTTTTCTCCTTATAATGAGATAACGAGAGATTGAAAATCGATTATTCCCCTTTCTTAGGAAGACTGTCGAGCGCCAAATTCAGTTCGAGGACGTTGACGCTGGGCTCGCCAAAGAACCCCCACTGGCGTCCTTCGGTATGTTCTGAAACCAATCGCTTGACCTCCTCCTGCGAAATGGCGCGCACCTTGGCAACGCGGCCGGCCTGATAAGCGGCCGCCGCCGTGCTGATGTGCGGATCAAGCCCGCTGCCGGAGGCGGTGATGAGGTCGACCGGCACCGGGTCGATATTCTCCGGATCGGCCGCTTTCAGCGCGGCGACGCGGTCAGCAATCGCTTTTTTAAGCACTTCGTTCTTCGGCCCGAGATTGCTTCCCGATGAAGCCGCCGCGTTGTAGCCGGTCGGCCCGGTCGCGGACGGCCGGCTCCAGAAATACTTCGGATCGTCAAACGGCTGCCCGATGAGCCTGGACCCCACCACTTGACCGTTCTTTTGGATCAGACTCCCGTCGGCCTGGTCCGGGAAAAGCAGGCCGGCCACCCCCGTCACGCCGAGGGGATAAAGCGCTCCCGTTATGACGGTAAGAACCAAAAACATCAACAATGCGGGTCGTAACTCCTGTTTCCACATATTCGTCTCCTACTTGAATGATCAGCCGCCAGCTTTCAGTGATCAGCTTTTAAGCATTAGCTGACTGCTGATCGCTGAGAGCTGATCGCTTTTACTATGCCCAACCCAACGCAACCAGCAGCAGGTCGATCACCTTGATGCCGATGAACGGCACGAGCATGCCGCCCAGGCCGTAGATCGCCAGGTTGCGCCGCAGCAGTGCCGGCGCGCCGACCGGGCGGTAGGCGAAGGCCTTGGAGCGCCAGCGGGATCAGCGCGACGATGATCAGCGCGTTGAAGATCACCGCCGACAGGAGCACCGCCCTCTGCGGGCTGGCCAGCCCCATCACGTTCAGCGCGGCCAGCTGCGGGTAGATGCCGACGAACGCCGCCGGGATGATGGCGAAATACTTGGCCAGGTCGTTGGCGATGCTGAAGGTGGTCAGCGCGCCGCGCGTCATCAGCATCTGCTTGCCGACCTCGACCACCTCGAGCAGCTTGGTCGGGTTGGAGTCCAGATCGACCATGTTGCCGGCCTCCTTGGCCGCCTGGGTGCCGCTGTTCATCGCCACCGCCACGTCGGCCTGCGCCAGCGCCGGCGCGTCGTTGGTGCCGTCGCCGGTCATCGCCACCAGCCGGCCGTCGGCCTGGTACTCGCGGATCAGCGCCAGCTTGGCCTCGGGCGTGGCCTCGGCGAGGAAGTCGTCGACGCCGGCCTCGGCGGCGATGGCGGCGGCGGTCAGGCGGTTGTCGCCGGTGATCATCACGGTCTTGATGCCCATGCGCCGCAGCTCGGCGAAGCGCTCCTTGATGCCGCCCTTGACGATGTCCTTGAGCTCGATCACGCCGAGCACGCGCGCGCCGTCGGCCACCACCAGCGGCGTGCCCCCGCGTCTGGCGATGTTCTCCGTCACCGTCCGGACAGCGGCGGGACCTCTCCGCCGAGGGCTTCGACCCAGCTTTCGATCGCGTCGCCGGCGCCCTTGCGGATCTGCCCCCCGCCGGCGAGATCGACGCCGCTCATGCGCGTCTGCGCCGAGAAGGGGACGAAGGTCGCGCCGAGCTCCTGGATGTGGCGCTCGCGCAGCTTGAAGCGCTGCTTGGCCAGCACCACGATGCTGCGGCCTTCCGGCGTTTCGTCGGCCAGCGAGGCGAGCTGCGCGGCGTCGGCCAGTTCGCTCCGCGGTCACGCCGGCGCAGGCAGGAACGCGGCCGCCTGGCGGTTGCCGAGCGTGATGGTGCCGGTCTTGTCGAGCAGCAGCACGTCGACGTCGCCGGCCGCCTCCACCGCGCGGCCCGAGGTGGCGATCACGTTCGCCTGCAGCATGCGGCTCATGCCGGCGATGCCGATGGCCGACAGCAGCCCGCCGATGGTGGTCGGGATCAGGCACACCAGCAGCGCCACCAGCGCCGTCACCGTCACCGGCTGCCTTGGCCGGCGGCGGCCACCGCGAACAGCGAGAAGGGCAGCAGCGTGATGCCGACGAGCAGGAAGATCAGCGTCAGCGCCACCAGCAGGATGGTGAGCGCGATCTCGTTCGGCGTCTTCTGGCGCTTGGCGCCCTCGACCAGCGCGATCATGCGGTCGACGAAGGTCTCGCCCGGGTTGACGGTGACGCGCACCACGATCCAGTCCGACAGCACCCGTGTGGCCGCCGGTGACGGCCGAGCGGTCGCCCCCGATTCGCGGATCACCGGCGCCGACTCGCCGGTGATGGCGCTCTCGTTGACCGAGGCCACGCCGTCGAGATCACCTCGCCGTCGGCCGGGATCATCGTCGCCGGCCTCGACCAGCACCACATCGCCCTTGCGCAGGGCGCTGGCCTGAACGGTCGTATATTTCCCGCGATTCTCCGGCTCGGCCAGCTTCTTGGCGGCCAGCTCCCGGCGGCATTGCTTCAACGCCGCCGCCTGCGCCTTGCTGCGGCCCTCGGCCAGCGCCTCGGCGAAGTTGGCGAACAGCACCGTGAACCACAGCCACACCGTGATCGCCAAGATGAACCCGGTCGGCGTCTCGCCCGGCCGAGCAGCGCCTGCACCCACAGCACGGTGGTGAGGACGCTGCCGACGTAGACCACGAACATCACCGGGTTGCGCCACTGCAGGCGCGGGTCGAGCTTGCGAAACGCGTCCACGAGCGCCGGCTGGAGCATCGCCGGATCGAACAGCGGACGGCTTTTCTGTCGTCATGGCTGGGAGAGTCTTCGATTTTGATCTTCACCTTCGGTGCGCCTTGCCCCACGCCCTACAGCAGATGCTCGACCACCGGGCCCAGGGCCAGCGCCGGCACATAGGTCAGCGCGCCGACCAGCAGCACGGTGCCGATCAGCCACGCCAACGAACAGCGGCCCGTGGGTCGGCAGCGTGCCGGCGCCGTTCGGCAAGCGCTTCTTCGCGGCCAGCGAACCGGCGATCGCCACGGCACCGGCACGATCGCAGAAGCGCCCGAGCCACATCGCCACGGACCCGGTCAGCCGTTGTAGAACGGCGTGTTGGCGCCCAGCCCGGCGAAGGCGCTGCCGTTGTTGTTGGCCGCCGACGAGAACGCGTACAGCACCTCGGAGAAGCCGTGGGCCCCGGGGTTGAAGATCGTCGCCTTGCCGGCGTCGGCCACCACCGCGATCGCGGTGCCGAGCAGCACCAGCGAGCGGCGTGACCAGGATCGCGATCGACACCATCTTCATCTCGAAGGCCTCGATCTTCTTGCCGAGGTACTCCGGCGTGCGGCCGATCATCAGCCCGGCGATGAACACCGCCATGATCGCGAACACCAGCATGCCGTAGAGCCCCGAGCCGACGCCGCCGAAGACCACCTCGCCGAGCTGCATCAGCACCATCGGCACCAGCCCGCCCAGGGGCGTGAAGGAGTCGTGCATGGAGTTGACCGAGCCGCTGGAGGCGGCGGTGGTGGCCGCGGCCCACAGGGCCGAGTTGGCGATGCCGAAGCGGGCCTCCTTGCCTTCCATGTTGCCGCCCGGTTGCAGCGCGCTCGCCGCCTGGTCGACGCCGAGCGCCGGCCGCCATCGGGTTGCCCGGCTGCTCCGCCCAATATCCTCCGGCGATGAACAAGACCAGGACAACCGTCATCGCCGCCAGCACCGCCCAGCCCTGGCGGCGTGTCGCCGACCATCCGGCCGAAGGTGTAGCACAGCGCCGCCGGGATCAGGAGGATCGCCAGCATCTGCAGGAAGTTGGACAGCGGCGTCGGGTTCTCGAACGGGTGCGCCGAGTTGGCGTTGAAGAAGCCGCCGCCGTTGGTGCCGAGCTGCTTGATGGCGATCTGCGAGGCCGCCGGCCCCATCGCGAGCGTCTGTTCGGTCACGGTCACCTTCTCTGTCCTGCGGCTGGCCCTGTTCGTCCATCACCGGCTGGCCGCCGTCGTCGACCACCGCTTGGCCTCGTAGCTGGTCGGCTCGAGCGTACTTCGCGGTCTTATAGGCGCCGAAAGTCTGGACCACGCCCTGGCCGACCAGCACCAGCGCCAGAACACAACGACAGCGGCAGCAGCACGTAGAGCGTCGATCGCGTCAGATCGACCCAGAAGTTGCCGATCGCCTCGCCGAATGGCGCGCGAAGCCGCGGATCAGCGCGACCAGCACCGCGATGCCGGTGGCCGCCGAGAGGAAGTTCTGCACCGCCAGGCCGAGCATCTGCGTGAGGTAGCTCATCGTCGCCTCGCCGCCGTAGCCCTGCCAGTTGGTGTTGGTACGCGAAGCTGACCGCGGTGTTGAACGCCGAGTCGGGCGACACCGCGCCGAATCCCTGCGGGTTGAGCGGCAAGAAACCTTGGAGCCGCTGCTGTAGATAAAGGACGATCAGCCCCACAAGGCTGAACAACAGCATCGCTACCGTATAATGTTGCCAGTTCATCTCCTCGTCTTCCCGAACACCGCAGAGCCGGTAGATCAACCGCTCAATCGGTTTGAAGAGACGATCCAGCCAGACCGGCTTCCCTTCGAAGACCCGGGCCATGTAGAGCCCCAGCGGCTTGACCAGGGCTATTAGGACCACGAAAAAAGTGTGATTTGTAGAACGCCATTGGTTGTCATTAGAATCTCTCCGGTTTCAAGAGCGCATACATTAAATAAATCAGCAGACCCACTGCAATGAGCCCGCCCACCAGATACATTGAATTCATGATCTTCCTCCTTTTATATGTGGGGCCGGCGCTGGGAGAAGACTTTTGATTTCAGGTCTTCCCCTTCGGTGCGCCTTGCCCCACGGTCTATTTATAGGTGGGGCCGGCGCTGGAAGAACTCTGTTGATTTCGGATCTTCACACCAGGTGCGCCTTGCCCCACGCCCTATAACTTTCCAAGGCCCCGTATCAGCGCCCCGCTCAGCAAAAAAAAACACGATGGCGCCGGCGAGATAAACAACGTCCGAAATGATTTCCATACTCTCCTCCCTGTGTTATGTTAGGAGCCATCCTATCAAGCTCGGTATAAAAACGGGATAAAAGTAAGACACTCCCGTATAAAAATTTCATAAAATTAAAGAAGCGAATGACTCTTTATGTTTTCATACTGCTTCCGATCAAGGCTGAGAAACAATCCCTCGAAAGGAGTGTTTATCGTTAGGATAAAAAATTTTAATTGGAAGTACCACGAAACCGAACCACGGAGCTCATTCTCCAGAATCAGGTTAATAAATGGCGGCCTCTCCGAATTCTCCGGTTCGGATCCCGACCGGCCAGCGCCGCCTGATACTGTTCGAGAAGTCAAATTATTTAGAAACTATCCTATCAATCACGACATAAAAACGGTGTAAAAGGGTAGCCGGTCCACATAAAAATTCCATAAAAAATTAGGAGAGTACCGACAAGGATGGATACGTTGGCGGGAAACGAATCGAAACCGACGACTAACTCGCCGTCTTTTTCACTTTCTTCAGGTAAAGTAGGTCCATCGCGTTCACTTCCAATCCCTGAACCGACGGCTTGATGAGGAGATTCTGCGCCGCGAAGAAAAGCGGCATGATGGGGGCGTCTTTTTCGGTTAAGATCCGCTGGGCCTCATCGTAAAGGGCGATCCGCCGGGTTTCATCCGGCTCGCTCGCCGCTTCTGAGATGAGACGGTCGTAGTCGGCATTTTTCCAGCGGGTATGATTATTTCCGCTGGTGCCGGTGAAGAGGTTCATGAAGTTGTCGGGGTCGGGGTAGTCGGCCCCCCATCCCAGGCGAAAGATCAAGGGGGGATCTTCCCGCAACCGCTTCAGATAGACCTTCCACTCCATGTTATCGAGTCCGACCGTCACCCCTAAATTTCGCTTCCACTGCGCCTGAATGTTCTCCGCGATCAGCCGATTGGTCTGAGTAGTGTCGAAGCCAAGGGTTACCGGGGGGAAGTCCTGCCCCACCGGGAAAACCCGCCTCCGCCAGAAGGGCTTTGGCCCGTTCCGGATTGAAGCCGAGGCCGATCTTCGGATTGTGGCCGAACATCCCCGCCGGAATCCAGGAGGTCGCCGGGATCTCCCCTCCCTTCAAGATCTGCGGGATCTCGTTCCGATCGACCGCCATCGAGAAAGCCTGCCGGACACGGGGATTATTGAAGGGGGCTTTCTGAACATTGAAGCCGTAGTAATAGCCTCTCAAAAAGGGGCGCGAAGATAATCGGGGTGATCTTTGTATCGTGGGATCGCCACCGGGGGAAGGGAGACCCGATCGAGGTGATCAGTCTCATAGAGCGTCAGCGCGGTGGTATCTTCCTCGACGACATAAAACATCACCCGATCGAGCGACGGACGGCCGCCGTGGTAGCGATCATTCGCCTCCAGAATCAGACGGTACTCGTGCCGCCATTCCTTGAGGCGAAAGGGGCCGCAGGTGATGATGTTTTCCGGTTCGGTCCATCGATCGCCGTATCGTTCAATCACGTCGCGCCGCAGTGGAAAGGTCGCCGTGAAGGTGGTGATCGACGGGAAATAGACCGCCGGCTTTTCCAGATCGACTTGAAGGGTCTTTTCATCGATCGCCTTCACCCCCACCTGATCGGGATCTTTCAGCTCCCCGCTGTTATATTCGACCGCGTTCCGGATGTCGTAGAGGAAATAGGCATATTCCGATGCGGTTTTCGGATCGAGCAGCCGCTTCCAGGAGTATTCGAAGTCATGCGCCGTCACCCTTTTCCCATCGGTCCAGAAGACATCGTCTCTCAAGATAAAGACATAACGAAGTCCGTCGGGTGAAACCGCCCAGCCCTTTGCAATGGCCGGCTGGGGTCGAAGCGCCTCGTCATATTCGGCCAGACCTTCCATCAGGTTTTCGAGGACCCGGATCGAAACGTTGTCGGTCGCCAGCGACCAATCGAGCGTCGGGGGCTCCGAGGCGATGTTCATTCTGAATGTCGCGCCACCGTCGGTCACTTGATTGGGACGATTCCAAGCGAAAAAGAGAAGGGAGAGAAGAATGAGCGAGGCAAAAAAAAGTCAGCTTTTTCATGTCGCCTTATGATAGGACATTTTTATTGGGACGTCAAAGTGGTAGGGCGTGATTTATCACGCCCTGGTCTGTGGATCACAAAAGCAAGGGCGCAATCAATTGCGCGCCCCTACTTGTCAAAACAGATCAACTCCGCTATCATCGCCGGTCATGACGCCGACCGTTTTCTTAACCCGCGCCCTCCCCGATCCGGTGATGAAAGAGATCCGACGGCACTTCCGGCTCCGGTACAACCGTGAAGACCGCCCCCTTTCTAAGCAGGAAATCCTTCTCGGCTTCCGCAACGCAGAAGGACTCATTTCGATGTTGAGCGATCCGATCGACCGGGAGATCATCGCCGCCGCGCCCCGTCTTCGGATCATCGCAAATTACGCCGTCGGCTACAACAACATCGATTTGATCGCCGCGCGAGAGAGGGGCATTTTCGTCACCAACACACCGGGCGTTCTGACCGAAACAACCGCCGATCTCACCTGGGCTTTAATCCTGGCCGTCGCCCGGCGCCTCCCCGAGGGGGAGCAGCTCGCCCGGTCCGGAAAGTGGACCGGCTGGGCCCCCACCCAGCTCCTCGGGGGCGATGTTTTTGGAAAAACACTCGGCATCATCGGAATGGGGCGGATCGGACAGGCGGTTGCACGCCGCGCGATCGGTTTTCAGATGCGGGTCGTTTACCACAGCCGACACCGTTTACCCGTTCGAGATGAGAAGCAGCTTCGGCTCTCTTTTCTTCCGTTGCCGGACCTCCTAAGGGAATCGGACTTTGTCTCCCTTCACCTTCCGTTGACGAAGGAATCGCGCCATCTGATCGACCGAAAGGCCCTCCGGCGCATGAAACCGACGGCATTCCTGATCAACACGGCGCGCGGCCCGATCGTCGACGAAAAGGCATTGATCGACGCGCTCCATCGGAAAAAGATTGCGGGAGCCGGTCTCGATGTCTTCGAAGAAGAACCAAGCCTCCCCGGGGATTACGCGAGAGAAAAGAAACCGTACTTCTCCCCACCTCGGCTCCGCCTCCCTTGAAACCCGCATCCGAATGGGGCAGATTGTCCTGGAAAATTTGGTCGCCGCCCTAACCGGGAAGAAACCGCCAAATATGGTAAACTAGAAACTAAATTTGGAAGGGTGAACATGTTTTATCACAAGATTGTCCTTTGGATCTTCGCTGCTTTCCTTTTTGTGACGGCGATCACTCCCCCCGCCTGGGCGATTAAACCCCGCCCGCCGTTGCAGCTCTCCCTTCAGCAGATCCCCCTTTCCGGAGGGCAGAGCCAGCTGATGATGATTGCGAGGGCCAATATCGATATCAGCCATGTCGATCTTTCGCTTGAGCTCCCGCTCGGCCTTTCACTGGTTGAAGGAGAAGAGGAGTGGGAGGGTCCGTTGAAAAAGGGAGAGACGAAACAGATCGAGTTAATTGTTCAAAGCCCGAATAAGGCCCCCCATCAAGTCACCGGCAAGGCCGTTATCGAATTAACCGCAGGAGAAAAGTTTGTGGAAAAGGCGACCCTGACCCTCAATGAAGCAAAAAGCGACTCGCCGCGCCGCGCCCCCTCCGTCAAGCGGAAAGAAGGGGAGAGACCATTCTCCAATTCAAAGGGAAATGAGATCATGCTCAATCGAATCCGCCTTCAATCTGCCCTAGGACTCTGCCTTTTTCTTTTATCCGCTTGCGGCGGCGGAGGCGGCGGCAGTGGATCCGAACCGCCACCCAAATCGTGATTACCCCTGAACAAGGAAACCTGATCGTCGGGGAGACGCGATCTTTCTCAGCGGTCGCACTTAACTCCTCCGGAAAAGAAGTAGACAATGTCTCTTTTAGCTGGCAGTCACTCGATCCCACTGTCGCCGGCATCGATTCAAACGGCGTAGCCACCGGAAACGAGATCGGCGTTGCGATCATTGCGGTCACCGGAACGTACAAATCCGGAAATTTTACCCGAACCGTCAGCGAAAGCGCGATGGTCGGCGTGGTCAGCCCCAACTCCGGCCAGAGCAATCTCACCTTCTCCGGAAAAGTTCAATATGAAGATCGGCCCTACGATATAGAGGGATTCACCGACGACACCGAGTTTCTGCCGGTCCGGGGAACCGTTGTGAATCTCGTGGCGATCGACGGCTTCACCACAATCGCCACCGGTGAAACCGATAACAATGGTGACTTTAGTTTCAGCGGCATTGACAACTCCGGCCGTCGGGGAGGTATCTATATCGAGGTTGTTTCCAAAACGGAACCCAATAACCCGACAAAAATTGAAATCCGCAATAATACGACCGACGATGCCCTTCTCTCTTTAATCTCTTCCGGGTTCGACGACAGCAGTGGAACGACCTTCTCCAATCTTCAGGTCAGGGCGACTGTCGATTCAGAAATAGGGGGCCTCTTCAACATCCTCGATACCTTCTCGAAGGCCAGTGAATGGATCCAGCAGAGCGGCGGCGCCTGCACCAATTCCCCCAATCCTTGCATCCCCCCCTGCTCACCGTCTACTGGGAGCCTGGGACCGCGGAAGGAACCTTCTACGACGATGAACTCGACGCTATTTATATCCTGGGAGGCGGCGATTCGGAAGGGGATCATGATGAATACGACGATTCCGTCATCGCCCATGAATACGGCCATTTCGCCGCCCGTCACTTCTCCATAGACGATTCGCCCGGCGGTGCACACTTCATTACCGATCATACGCAAGATATTCGATTGGCCTGGTCGGAAGGATGGGCAAATTTCTTCTCCGGCGCCGTTCGGAACAATCCTGTCTACGTAGACACTTCAACAGGAGGGTCCTTTTCATTTAGTATCGAAAACTACTCCGCTGCTCCAACGCCATCATCGCTTGATAGTTCCGCCGTCTATACAACCAGTGAGATTGCCATCACCGGTGTTCTCTGGGATGTGCTTGATGATTCAGCGACGCTTGTACCGCCGATCACGGAGACACATGATCAAATCGCCCTCGGATTCGAGCCGATCTGGCAGACGCTCCTCCAATTTACCGATGCCGTACCGGCAACGATGGAGGCATTCTGGCTACAATTCGAATCGAGCTATCCCGGCTCAGCCGCCAGCCTCCAATCGATCATGGTGGAGCGAAAGATGGAGCTCTTCGCCGACGCTTCCGAGACGAGCGGTCAAACCCCCGAAGCGACCGCATTGACCGAAAATGGCGCCGCACAGAAACATACCCTTTATCAAACCTCCCCGGCTGCCGCAGCAGGTGACGAAGATGTCATCCCCTTCTCCGTGACAGCGGGAGGGAAGTACACGCTGGAAACCGTGAACCTCACGAACGGAGCCGATACTTATCTCTTCATTACCGATTCGCCAAATTCCAGCACGCCACTATCCGGCTTGCAAAACGATAACCGAAGCGGCCGGAATCATCAGAACTGCGGCGCCAATCCCTTCACAGGAAACAGCACCTGCCCCGACAATGACCAGACCACCCTCTCTTCATCGATTAACTGGACGGCCAGCAACACAACTACGCTTTATGCGCATGTCCAGCGCTCTCCGAACGCTCCTCCGTCAGCAGGAATTCTCGGATCGTATGACATTCGATTAAAGAAAGAGTAGTCGATCGTCTGACCGTTCGATTCAGCGCGACTCGGGGGGTTCCCCTTTGTGATGGGCGGATGTTTTTTGGTGGGAATGTTCGTGGACGTGTTGAAGGCCGCCATGGTCGTGCGGATGGTCGTGCGCCGGGGCAGGCTCAACCGGTGCGATCGATTCCTTCCGTGTGGAAAGGCCGCTCTCCTTGATCAAATGATACGCATAGGCGATCATGAAAAAGAGCGCGGCGACCAGGACGATCGTCGCTCCCGATGAGACATTGAAATAGAAGCTCGAATACATTCCGACGACGCCGCAAAGAAAACCGATCAGCGTCGAAAGAAAAACCATCTTGTTGAAGCTGTCGGTGACCAGGCGGGAGGCGACCGCCGGGAAGACGATCGCCGCGGCGATCATGGTGACCCCCATCACCTGCATCGAGACGATAATCGTCGCCGCCAGCATCAGCGAGAAAAGCGATTCGACCCACCCCGTCGGAACCCCATAAATCCGCGCCACCTCCGCATCGAACGTCGTGAAGAGAAACTGCCGGTAGAAAATAAAAATCAGCAGGCCGGAGACCGCGGTGACGGCGGCGATCGCCCAGAGATCCTGCGTCGTCACGCCGAGAATGTTCCCAAAAAGCGCGGCCTCAAAATTTTTCGTAAAGCGGCGGTATTGGCTGATGATCGCCACGCCGATCGCGAAGCTCGCGGTCGTCACAACGCCGATGGCGGCGTCGGCGCCGATCTTTTTCCGGCGGGTCACCATGTTGATCAAAAGGGCCGAGAGAAATCCCCACAACCCGGCCCCGAGATAAAAATTCCAGTTCATCACGTAACTCACCACGGCGCCGCCGAAGACCGCGTGGGAAAGCCCATGCCCGATGTAGCTCATCCTTCTTAGGACGATATAAACGCCGATCAATCCGCAGATCGCTCCGACCAGCGAGGCGGCAATCAATCCATGCACAAAAAATTCATATTGAAGCGGGGCTGTGACGAAGTTCAATTGGATCCTTGCGATGAATGACTCTGTTTCTTGAAATGTAATCCGGCCTTGGGACTGTCGTCTACCAGGATGACATCCCCCTGGCGGACCACCGACATCTCCGAATCGTAAGTTCTGGAAAGGATGGCAGAGGTAAAAATCTCTTCGGGGTACCCCTGCGCAATGATAGTTTGATTGAAGCAGATGACCCAGGGGAGATGCCGCGCGACGGCGTTCAGGTCGTGCGTCGTCAAGAGGATGGTGACCCCGCCTCGGTTCAACTCTCCGAGGAGATGAAGGATGGCATGTTGGGTTTTCAGATCGACGCCGGAGGTCGGCTCGTCCAGAATCAAGAGTTTCGGATTTCCGATCAACGCCCGCGCCAGAAAAACCCGCTGCTGCTCGCCCCCCGACAACGCCTTGATATGCCGCTGCGCGTAGGCGCCGATGCCGAGCTGTTCGAGCAACGTCTGGATCCTGGCGCGCTCCGGCCGGGTCAGCCAGGGAAGGCGGGACGACTCCCGGTAGAGCCCCATCGCCACCACTTGTTCCACCGTCACCGGAAAATCCCAATCGACCGTCTCGATCTGAGGGACATAACCGACATGGGGAAGCGATTGCTGAGAAACCTGCGTTCCCGATACGGAGACCGAGCCGGAAAGAATCGGAACGGTTCCCAAGATGGCTTTGAGGAGGGTCGACTTTCCGGTCCCGCTCGGACCGACCAAGCCTGCGAATTGTCCGGGGTAAAGCTGAAGGGTGAGATTTTGAAAAACCGTTTTTTTGGGATAACCGCAGGTCACTTCCTGGAGCGAAACCAGTGCTTTCTCTCCATCTGAATAAGCGGACATTTCTAGCTGAGGTCCTTCCCGGTCGTCGTGGCGGTCAGCTTTCCATGTTTGACCCCTTTTGTGGAGATCAACGAATGAATCAACGAATCGGCAATCTTCCTGATCTCTCCGGCCCGTCCCCTCACCACCAGCACCTCCAGGCAACGATGTTCGTCGAGATGGATATGAAGCGTCGACCGGATCAACTTTGAATAGAGGTGCTGGAGATCGGTCAATTTCTCCATCAACTCATGGACGCCGTGATCGTAGACGATGGTGATCGTCCCGATCGTCTCCTTGTTTTCGTCCCATTCCTGCTCGACCAGATGGTCTCGGATCAAATCGCGCAGCGCTTCGGAACGGTTGGTGTATTTTTTCTCTTCGATCATTTCATCGAATTGTTTTAATAGACCGGCATCCATCGAGACGCCGAATCGAACCAGATTCGCCACGGAAGACCCCCATCAGAAGGATAACACTTTTTCTGAGAGTGTGCTATAAAACGTCTGAAATGTCAAGGGATTTGGTGTGCCTCTACGGAAGGTTTCGCACGTCGATTCCGTTTAGTGCGTCCCCTTTCCCGCCGAGCACCGAGGCCATTGTCTGAACGTTTTCCACCATCATCCCGAGATAGGTGTGCTCCGGGGCATCGGCCGGGCCGGGCAGATCGTCGTCTCGAAGGGTCGAGACGAACTTTACCCCCGCTTCCTTTCCGATTTGGTCGAGAATCTTGCTTGGAAAAACCTCGGAGCCGAAGATCGCCGGAACTTTTTCCGCCTTCAGCTGATCGATCAGCTGCGCCATCTCCCGCGGGGAGGGCTCCGAAAAAGAGGAAGGTTGTACGGCGCCGATCACCGTGCAGCCGTAACGGGGGCAGAAATAGGCCCACGAATCATGATAGGTCAATAGTTTTCGATTTTTGGCGGGAATCGTTTCCATCACTTTAAAAATCGCTTCGTCCAGCTTCTTCAATCGGGCCAGATACTCCGTCGCCCGCTTCTCATAGTAGGCTTTCCCCTCCGGATCAAGCGAGGTCAGCGCATCGCGGACCAGCTCGGTGTAGCGCATCGTATGGGCCACACTCAGCCAGAGATGAGGGTTCGGATTTCCCTCCGATTCCGGGAAACTGAAATCAAACACCCACTCCTTTTTGCTGATCGTGTTGTCTCCCAGTTTGAGGATCTTCGCCGTCTTTTTCTTGTTCGCATTCGCCAAGGCTTCCGTCGGGACTTCCAACGTCAGGCCGTTGAAGATCAAGAGGTCGGCTTGCGCCAGGTATTTGATATCCGAAGGGGCCGGCTCGAAGGTATGTGAATCGGTCCCCTCCGGAACAATTCCGTGAAGATCGATTCGGTCGCCGCCGATGTTCTTGACGATGTTGGTGATCGGCGCGACGGTGGTGACGACTTTCAACTTTCCTGCCGCATCGACGGTAGGAATAACGAGAATAAGGCATAAGGTAAACACGATGAAAAAGCTACCCACCATGGCCGTACGGTTACCGATGGAATGTCGGCGACCCCGTTTATTTCTCGGAATGCTTTTGAAGTGGGATGCTCTTTTTGTCATGATCTCTCCATTTGAAAAAAGTTGATTAAGGTAGTGCCCCTCCGAACATAGGCGAAGAAGATCGCCGGCCGGAAGCCGATAAAACGGATCGGCGCTTGGTCCATATCCATTTTACCTCATCCTTCTTATTCGGTCTTGTCGATCTATAAATTGCAGCCGACCTATGCCTTCTAACACGGGCTATTTTGTATTGTCAACTAGGCATGCAAAGACAAGAAAGCATCAAGACGGGAAAGATTATAGATAGAACAGAGTGGAGCTTTCAGTCTGGATAAGGGGGGTGGAGGCCGGAAGTATTTTATCTCCAACCGGCATGCCCGGCGTAACGTTTAATTCTCTTCGAAACGCATCGAGGGATCCCCATTCCCGCCGTATTTTAAATTCAAGTGAACGGGTCGATTTTGACCGGACCAACTCAGTCCCGGAAGGGTGATGGCCGAGGCTGGCTGCGACGACCCCGTATTCCTTCATGTACCGGCGTCTCCGTCCTTCTCTACGAACCGGTTCCAGGTCCGATTTCGTAATATGGTATAACGCCATGAGCTTGGAAAGATACCTGGGCGAAATTCGATTGGCTCTTGCAACGTCCTTATGCTTTAGAAATCTTCCGAAGTCTCTCAAGATCTTCTCCCGAGAAAGAAGCGGCGGCTTTGGAGGCTGGTACTTAAACAAACCTATTTCGGCCCCTTTCTTTAACAACTGGCGCACGCGCTCACGGGTCAAGCCAAGTCGTATACCGACGTGCTTCAGGTTTTTCTCTTGTTGATAAAGATGATACACCTGCATCAGCCTCTCAACCGTGGAGTGATTCGGTTTCTGTCGCTCATCTCCTTCCCAGCTTTCATCCAGCACACCCCCTTCCTGAATAGCCGCTTCGATTTTTTTGATGATACTCTGCGAGACCGGGTATCCTTCCAGGATCTTCCGAACCGTGGAAGGGTTTACGTTCAAGCGGTCGGAGATTTTTAGAAGATCGACCTTGTTTCTAACCAAGTCACGAAGCAATAAGGAAGGGGGCCTCTTGCTCTGCGCGAACTCAATTTGTATCGTCAAAACTCTCCTCCACGTTCGGAGTTCTGGTACCCCGGAGATGAGGACCAGGGGGGGTCCTCCCGATGGCAAAAAGGAGGAAAGGTTACCCTCATCTCCGGGGATCTCGCTGATCGTCCGAATGTTGATTATGCCCAATCTTTAAATAACAAAGCCGCAGGAGAATAGCTTCCGCGGCTTCTTTGTCTCAAAAGACTTATTTGCCGAAATTGATTAAATCACTCTTTAAGGCGTGGTAACACGATAATTAATAATATAGCACCGAACTTGAAGATGTCAATTGGAATTAAGTTAAATTTTGATTAACAAATCGTAGCAGCCGCTTAACGCTCTTAATCTATCTCTCGGCCCTTCAAGCGCGGGAAGATGGATTAAGAGAAATGGCACGCGGCCTGATGCCCCTCACCGATGACCCTGAGAAGAGGCGGCTCCTTCCTGCAAAGCGGATCGACATGGGGGCAGCGGTTCTGAAAAGAACATCCGGTAAGGGGGACGAGGTCTGATCCGGAAGGGTCGTTTCGAAGGGGAATTCCCTCCAGAAAAAAAGAGGCGGAAGCCAAAAGGCTCCGGGTATAAGGATGCGCCGGATTGAAGAGGACCTCCTCCCGTCGCCCCACCTCCACGATCTTTCCGCGAAGCATGACGGCGACCCGGTCGCAGAGGTAATTGACAACGGCTAAATCGTGCGAGATAAAGAGAAGGGTCAGGCCATGCTCCCGCCGAAGCCGCCTGAAGAGATTGAGAATCTGAGCCTGGATCGATTTATCGAGCGAAGAGACCGGCTCGTCGCAGATCAAGAGCTTCGGACGCAGCGCCAGCGCCCGCGCGATGCAGGCCCGCTGCCGCTCGCCGCCGCTCAACGCATAGGGATATGCGTCGATCATCCGCTCCGGCAGACCGACTTCTTGGAGGAGCTGTCGGACACGATCGGCCCGCTCGGTCTGGCTCATCGAAGTGAAATTAAGAAGCGGCTCTTCAACGCTCTCCCCGATTGTCCGCATCGGATTCAAGGCGGTATAAGGATTCTGAAAGACCGGCTGGACATCTCGCCGCAGCGTCCGCAGCGCCGGCCCGCGCAAGCAATGCGTATCGCTCCCGGAGAGGGAGATCGCGCCGGAGGTCGGGCGCTCCAATGCGAGAATCATCCGGATCAGTGTGCTTTTTCCAGACCCGCTCTCCCCCACCAGTCCGACCGCTTCGCCGGAAGCAATCCGGAGGGAGACCCCTTGCACCGCCGCCACCCGACTCCCTCCCCGACCGAAGAGAGTGCCGAGCGAGTGATAGACCTTGGTGACCTCCTCAACCGCCAGAACCGGTTCCATTTCCACCCTCCTTTCGTTCCGATTGTTCAGCCCGATTTTCCTCCCTCATGATGCAGGCAACACGGTGTTCCGGGCCGATCCGTCTCAGCCCGGGAGCCTCCCCCTCCCGACAGGAAGAGACCGCCTCGTTGCATCGCGGGGAAAAGGCGCAACCGAGCGCCCTTCCGACCGATGAGGGAGCATGGCCCGGGATCACCGGAAGATCGGCGGGGAGCCGGTTCAATTTCGGGAGAGAAGCAAGCAATCCCCGCGTGTAGGGATGCTGCGGCGATTCGAGCGCCCGCTCCACCGGTCCTTCCTCGACGATTTTTCCGGCATACATCACGATCACCCGATCGGCAAGCGCCCCCACCAATCCGAGATCATGGCTTATCAGAATCATCGAAAATTTCACCGAATCGCGCAGGCGGGCGAAGAGCTGCGCCAGCTCCGCCTGGGCCAGCACATCGAGCGAGGCGGTCGGCTCATCCGCGATCAGGAGCGTTGGGTTCAGCGACAAGACCATCGCCAGGGCGGCCCGCTGGCACATCCCGCCGCTCAGCTCGAACGGATAACTTTTCATCACCTCTTTGATCCTCGGCATTCCGACGAGCGCCAGGGCGGCTTCCGCCCGGGCCGCCGCTTCCCGGCCTCCGGCGCCGTGCGCTTGAAGGGCTTCGAGGAGCTGGTTCCCAACCGTTGCGATCGGATTAAAGCTCCCCTCGGGAGATTGGAAAAGCATTCCGATCCGAGAACCGAGAATGGCGGCGAGATCCGCCTCCTTTCGGCCGAGGATCGGCTTCCCTTCAAGCCGGACCTCCCCCCCGATGATCTCTCCGGGCGGATCGAGCAATCCGACCAACGAGAGGGCCAGCGTGCTCTTCCCCGACCCGCTCTCCCCGACGATCCCCAAGACCTCCCCCCGCGCCAGATCGAAGCTCACGCCGTCCACGGCGCGAATCGCCCCCCGTTGCGTCCGGTAATGGCTCTTCAAATCCGAAACATGCAACAGCGCGCTCATTGCAAGATCCCCCTTGTCTTCGGATCGACGGCATCCCGCAATCCGTCCCCGACGAGATTGATCGCCAACACCGTCAGGACGATCATGACGCCGGGGAAGAGAACCGTCCACCAGGCGCCGGTGAGGGCGTTGCTCATGCCGTTTCCGAGAAGATTCCCCCAGCTCGGCAGGGTCATCGGAACGCCGAGGTTCAAGAAGCTCAAAGTCGATTCGAGCAAGATCGCCTGGCCGACCCCCACCGTCATCACCACGATCAGCGGCGCCAGGATGTTCGGAAGAAGATGGCGCGTCACCAGCCCGATCGGCGTCGTCCCAGAAGCGATCGCCGCCTTGATGAAATCGGCCTGCATCCATCGCCGGCATTCGGTCCGGACGACCCTCGCGGTCCCCATCCAGCCGGCCAGACCGATCACCACGATCACCCGCCAGAAACTCGGCCGTCCGAACGCCTGGGAGACGATCACCAGAAGGAGAACCGGGATCGACAGCAGCGCATCGAGGAGCTGCATCATCAGAAGATCGGCCCACCGGCGCGCCATTCCGCTGAGGAGACCGTACAAAACACCGACGATCGTCGCCATCAACGTCGCCGTCAAGCCGGTCAGGAGCGAAATTCGTCCCCCGTGGAGGACCCGAACGAAGAGATCGCGGCCGAGCTGATCGGTCCCGAACGGATGGGTGAAAGAGGGAGAGGCATAAACCCGGTCCAATCGCGTCGTCCCCGGCTCCTCTCCCCAGAGGAGCGGCCCAACAAGGGAAAGAAGAACGATAACGGCAAGGCCGACTCCCCCGATCCGGGCCGGCCTGTGTGAGCCGACGGCGGCGAGAAGATTGGGACGTGACGGCGGATCCATTCTCGTATCGGCGGCCTGCGGGACCGAAAGGGGCTCGGGAACGACCGCCGTCTCTTTATCTTTCATCTCCCCTCCGGAGTTTGGGGTTGAGCCAGGCGACCAGAAGGTCGGCAAGAATGTTTCCAGCGATGACCAGAACGCCGGTAACAAGAACGGAAGCCATCAACATCGGATAGTCGCGGGAAACGGCGGCCTGAAGGAAGAGCCGTCCGAGCCCCGGCCATGCAAAGACCCACTCGACGATAAAAACCCCTCCCACCAACAAGGGAAAGGAGAGACCGACCCAGGTGATGAACGGGGTGAGGGCGTTCGGAAGGAGGTAGCGAAGGATGCGGGTTCGGCGTTTGAGCCCCCGCGCCCGCGCGGCCCGGAGGAAGTCGGCGCTCATCGTATCCTGAATGCTCCCGCGCGCCAGACGGATATACGGTCCCGCCTGCGTCAAGACAATCGTCAGGACCGGAAGGACCAGATGTGCCGCCCGGTCGATGAGGCCTCCCTCCTCCCCCAAGGTCCTCTGTCCCGACGAAGGAAAGAAGCCGGCCTTCACGGCAAAAAGAACGATCAAAACCAGGCCGAGCCAAAAGGCGGGGGTCGCCGCGCTCAGCAGCGCCGATCCGCTGACGGCATGATCGACCCAGGAGCGGGGGCGGGTCCCGGCCCAATAGCCGGCCGCCAAAGAAAGGGGGATCAAAAAGATCGAGGCGGTTCCGACCAGGACGAGGCTCGCTTTTAATCCGCCGGAGACGATCCCCTGAATCTCGCGGCCGTCGCGCAGCGATTTCCCCCAATTCCCCCGGGCCAAATTGCCGAGCCAAATGATATATTGGACCGGAACGGGCCGATCCAGGCCGAGATTTCGGCTGACCCGCTCATAGTCGGCGGCGGTCATGTACTCCCGCCCCCCGACCAGACTCGCCACCGGATCTCCCGGCGCCATCTTCATGACCGCAAAAGACAAAAGACTGATCAAAATCAGTTGAGGGAAAGCCGTAGCGATTCGAATGAGAAGATAGCGTCCCATGCTACACGCTCCCCTCTTTCTCAAGTCCCCACGCCTCGATATTCCAAAGGGGGCTGGTGCCGTGGCCGAAGATCCGCTGCGTGAAACCGGTGAACCCCTTGCGGACGACGAAAATATGTTTCAAATAGACCAGGTAGTTATAAGGCGGGTCGAGAACCAGCTCCTTTTGAATTTCTTGATAGATCTTCCTTCGCGCTTCCGGATCGAGCGTGGATCTTCCCTCTTCCAAGAGACGGTCTATTTTAGGATTCTTATAGCCGCTGTAGTTCGAACCGTCTTCTCCGAGGTGGCTTGAGAAAAAGTTGTAAAGATCGTCGTCCGGCTCGTCCGGAAGGCCTCCGCCCAAGATAAACGCCTCCATCTCATTGATCTTGAACGAGCCGAAATCCTTGACCTCGACGATCGCCTCGATCCCGGCCCGCTTCAATTGGCCGGAAAGCAGCATTCCCAGATCGGCCCGGATCGGATCATTCGCCGGGACGGTCAGGCGGAACGAAAGACGCCGTCCCTCCTTCTCCATGATCCCCTCTTTCCCCGGCGACCACCCCGCCTCCTTGAGGAGCGCCGCGGCGCGGTTCAGGTCGTTGTCGTGGCGGGGGATCTCGGACGAGGGGACTTTCGGATGGAATTGGAGCGGGCCGTAGGCCGGCGATCCGTAACCGAGGAGCGCGCCGTCAACCAGCGCTTTCCGGTCGGTCGCAAATTGAATTGCCTGGCGGACGCGGACATCTTGAAAAAGGGGAAACCGAAGGTTGAACATCATCACACGGTAATCGGCGGTCTCGACCACCTTCAACTCCAACTCGGGCGATTCCTTTACGGCCGGCACCTGTTTCGGATTGATCTGGGCGATATCGATCTCGTTATTTTTCAGCTGGACCAGCCGGACGTTGGGATCGGGAAGAAATTTGTAGATCACCCGATCGAGCTTCGGCTTATCGCCGTAGAACTGCGGGTTGGGCACCAGCATCAGATATTCTCCCCGCTTCCATTCGCCAAAACGATACGGTCCGGTGCCGACCGGCCGGAGGTGATTGAATTCATCGGTGTTGAAATCTTTCCCCTCCAAGGCATGCTTCGGGATCATCCCGATCTTCAGCTTGCTCGGAAGGGGGGACATCGGTTGGGAAAGGAAATGCGAACGGTTAACGGATCGACCACCTCGACCTTCTCGATCCGATCGAGCTGCTTGCGCAGGCCGCTGTGGTTCTTCGGATCTTGAACCGTTTCGATGGTGAACTTGACATCATCGGCCGTGAACGGCTTTCCATCCTGCCAGATGATTCCGGAGCGGAGCTTGATCGTATAAACCTTCCCGTCGGGCGACGCCTCCCATGACTCCGCCATGTCGGGGACCAGCTCGTTTTTCTCGTTGATCTTGAACAGCCCCCTGAAGATCGCCTGGTCCGAGTCGGCATGCTGGTGCCCGGCGACCGGGTTGAGCCACTCCGGCTCGCTCGCGCGGGCCACCCGCAGCGTCTTCGGCTTGGCCGCCTCCGGCGAGGAGGCCGATTTCTGACAGCCGGCAGCGGTCAAAAGCAGGCCGCAGAGTAAAATCGTGATGCCGCTCTGGAGATTGAAGAGAGGCCTTCGAACCGATCTTCTTTTTTTCATTTTTCTTCCCCCAATATTGCAAAATCAATATAAGCGCGACGACAGACGCAAAGCGGTCCCCAGGGAGACTGGTGGAGGGCGCCTCTCGGGAAGGCGAGAGGGGGCAGACCCTCTCCCCGGGGACCGCTCGCTACATCCTCTCTACAATGTGCAGGATCGTAAAGAGGAAACGAGCATTTTTTTAAAATTCCGCCCTGAACGATCCGATGATGTTAAAGCCGTCGGCGACCGCATAACGCTTCTCTCCCCCGAAACGGTGATGAACTCGGCGAAATTGCGGTCGAAGACGTTGTTGGCCTTGATCCCGAAGGTATATCCGTTCGTGCGATAATAGACCTCGGCGTCGGCGACGGTATAACCGGGATAGGAAAGGGTGTTCGCGGCGTCGAGCTCGCGCTCCCCGGTCCCCCGGACGGTGATTCGGCTTCCGATCCCCATCTGCGAGAGATAATCAAAACCGGTTTGGAAAATATACCTGGGAATCCCCTGGATCCGGTTTCCGGAAAAATCGCTCGGGTCGGTGGTGGCGCTTCCCCCGGTCACAAAATCCTCATACTCCGCTTTGATCAGAGACGCGGCGCCGAAGAAGAAGAGTTCCTCCGTGATGCCGATTTGAGTGTCTAACTCTATCCCCTGCCTTCGGCTTTCTCCGGTATTCTCCAGGACGTTTTGGTTGAGGGTCTGGTCGAAACGGGTCACGATGTCGTCTTCGGTGTCGATGATGTAATAGGCGAGCGATCCCTGGACCCTGGGGACCGGCTGAAACCGGGTTCCGATTTCATAAGAAACCAACCGCGCTTCCCGAAGATTGGGATCGACGAATTTATTGAAGCCGCTCGGGAGGAAAAAGCCGGTCCCCGCATTGGCGAAGAGGTCGAAGCCGGGGGTCACGGTGTAGAGGATACCTCCCTTGGGGCTGAAAATTTTAAGATCATTGTCATACTCCCCGACCGGGGTTTGCGCGTTGGGGGCGATCGCGAAATCGACCTCTCCGTCGAACATGTCGTACCGGAGTCCCAGCGTTACCTTCAACGGCGACACCGGCCGCGTCTCCGCCTGAGCAAAAACGGCATAGTTGTTCTGAACGAACTCGAAGTCCCGATTTTGAGTCTGCCGGACCCGTCCCTGGGCGACGCTCCACTGACGGGCGTCGCCGATCTCTTGCTGAAAATCGAATCCGAGCAGAAGCCAATCCTCCTGGGTGAGATAGCTCCCCCGCTTGCTATAGAGCACCTTCGCCAGTCGGCCGGTCAAGACGTTGTTCTCTTCTCCCCCGAGCGGCGCCGCCGCGATATTGGCGAAACGGGTCAGATTGCTTTCGTAATGAAAAATGGTGATCCCGATCTGGTCGTTGAGACCGATTTTGTAGTCATAGTTCGCGTTGATCTCCTGCCGTTCTTTCCTCCCGCCGTCGTCCGGCGCATTGCTTTCGGTATATCGACCGGCGTCCCAAAGGGTCTGCGGGAGATAGCCCGGGCCGTCCCAAGCGGTGGAATAAGACCGGACCCCAACCGGAGGCTCGACCGCTCCGTCAGGTCAAAAACCCACTTGGCCGAGAGATTTCCCCGTTGAAGGTCGGAGTGATCCCGGTAGCCGTTGGTCTTGTAATATTCGAGCGCATAATATTGGCTGAAACGTTCGTAAGAGCGGCCGAGAGTCAAGACTCCCCGCTCGGAATCCCAGTATCCCAACGATAAATTGGTGGTGTTCTCATTGACCTTTTTCTTTGTAATGATATTAATGCCCCGCCCCGCGCGTAGTTTCCATATAACGCGGAGAAGGGCCCTCGGATCACCTCGATCCGTTCGATCTCTTCCGGAATGATGATGTTAAAATCGGCGATGCCGTCGGCGTGGGAATTCGACTCGTTAAGCGGCGCCCCATCGACGAACACGGCGGCGACGTTGCCGTGCCCTCCGGAGAATCCGCGAAGAACGAACTCCCCGGGAACCCCGCCTTGGTTATAGTCGGTGGCCAAAAGATTCGGCACCGCGCGGAGAATGTCGATCCCTTTCTTAAACGGAACCCGCTCCAGCTCTTCCCCTTCGATGACCGACACGGAAGCCGGAAGATCGGCGACCGGTGTTTCCTCCTCGGAGATCACCACGTTTCCGAGATCGACCTCCCCTTTCTTCGCCGATCCGTCCCCCGTTGTATCCATGGACGCTCCCGTATCCGATTCCATGGTCGTCTCGGTTTCTTGCCGTATCCTGAGCAAACGCTCCCCCGCTCAACATCATTACCAGCATTCCCGCGCGGACCCCATTCCAGAAATATTTCGTATTCACGAACCCTCCTTATATGTGTTTGGTTGTCGTTTCAATACACCTACCTCCTCCAGGATCGGTGCTCTTAGAGCGGCCCCGGAGAGAACGG
This sequence comes from Candidatus Manganitrophus sp., assembly GCA_028865235.1. Classification (GTDB taxonomy): domain Bacteria; phylum Nitrospirota; class Nitrospiria; order SBBL01; family Manganitrophaceae; genus Manganitrophus. The sequence continues at coordinate 76,826 of CP114561.1, read as the reverse complement.
GTGGAGGTCCCCCTCCCGCCTTAGGTCGGGAGAGAAAGAAACCCGCTTCTCCGGGGCCGCCGGCCTTTCACTTTTTTTTCCTCCGATGCCACAAAAAAGCCGCAACAGAGGAATAGAGCTACCTCTCGTTGCGGCTTTTTTGTCTTAAAAGACTTCTTTGCCTTTTCTAAAAATTCGGATCAAAAGATCCTTCATCAACGGCGCGATGCGCCGGAAAGCTAAGAACCGTCTCCTTTTCCTTTCAATGGTTTAAATCATCCGCCACAAGTCACGAAGCGGCCTCACCCCCCGGCTCCTTCCCCCGAATCGATACTGTAGTGGGACGATCAGCCAGTTCTTACATTTCGGACATTTGGCGCAGACCCTCCCCCTCCTTTAGGAAAGCCTTGATGATGGCCGCCTTGATCACAACGGCGCCCCCTTCCTCCTCAATATAGATTCGATATCTGCAGAAGGGACATCGTCCCTGTGGAGAGATGTTTCGGATCTTCCGGATCAATAGCACCATTCATGCGCGACACCCGCCTATTTCAGCAGCACACTTGTACGAACTGGATGTTTAACTTTATGATCCCGTTCTACCCCTGGTAATAATCGGGGTGAGATGGTAAAATATCAACCAAGGCAAAAAAGTCGCCTCGCGACAAAAAAGCCGGTTCGACAGAAACGATCACCCACACTTCGTATAAGGAGGATCACATGCAGGATCAATCCCATCAACATGCTGCGTTGAAACACAATCACCCCCATCGTCCCGATGAACATCACAAGCATGATCAGGAAAAGGGTGAGCATTCACACGATCACGAGCACCAACCGATGGCGCACAGCCATGCGCATGACCACAACGAACTCCACCACAAACACTAAGAACGGACCCGAGGGAGACCCGGCGGCAACCGGGTCTCCCTCTTTTTTTCGACCGCTTATCCTTTCACCAGACAAGAGATCAGCCCCACCACATTCTTTTCTCAGAAATGGACAATCAACTCCCCGAACCAGGTCCGGCCGGGAAACCGACCGAAGCTCTGAAAATACTCCTTGTCGAGAATGTTGTTGACCGCCAAGGAGGTCGACACCTTTTCCCAACCGTTGTAAATGACCTTGGCATCGAGGACCTTATAAGGATCGTGCCCTCCGCGGACCCCGTTGACTATGTCGGTATTGTCGTCGCGGGCAAACGCATCCCCCACCCCCTGGTAAACCAGTGAGCCGATGAACGATCCGGCGGTCAGGTCCAAACCGATGTTATAGATGTACTCCGGAACCAGCGGAATGGTATTTCCTTCCAGCGCCGCATTGGCGGGGTAACTTGTGATCTCAGCATCCATCCGGGTGTAGTTCGCAAAAAGACCGAGGTAGGAAGTGATCCGCTGCGTCAGATCGACTTCGATCCCTTTGGTTTCGGCTTCATCGGCGTTTTCAAGCTGCCGAACCTGTATCGCAGGATCAATCGGATCGACCCCGATGGTGCGGCGGAAGATCATGTCTTCTATCTCGTTCACAAAATAGGTTGCGCCGATCCGGGTCCCTGTCGGAAGATCCTGAACAAACCCGACCTCCCATGCGAAAACCTCCTCCGGATCGAGCTCGGGATTTCCGATCGTTCGCGATGTTCCGTGAACCGAATTGACGTAGAGATCATCGAGTGTCGGCGGACGGAAAGCGGTTCCGACCGACGCGCGGAGGTTCGTTGAAGTAAACGGAGAATAGACAACCGAGACCTTCGGATTGAAGGAATTTTGGCTTCGATCCTCAAACCGCCTGCTCGTAAAGCCGGTCGTTTCCACCACCTCCTGGAAGCCGTCGGTATTTTCCCATCGGTCGTATCGGCCTCCCAGGTAAACCGTCAGATTATCCAAGACCCTAAGCTGGTCTTGCAAATAAATTGCCTGGGTCTGCTGTTCTCCGCCGCTTTTGCTGGCAATCCCGAGGGCTTCGGGAACCCGTCGATCACGGAGGACCGGAATCCGCTGATCCCCCTTCGCCGTCTGATAGAGCACGCCGATCGTCAGCAAATTGCGCTCCCCGAGCTGCATGTTGCTCAACAGCTCGCCATGGATGGCATTTGAATCGCGATCACGCGTTGTCCAGGCGGCCGTCGTTCCGGTCGGAAAACCGAGTCCTACGAGAAAATTCGTTGGAACGTCGCGAAACTCGGTTTCTCGATTGAACTGCGATTGATACCCGAGGTTGGCCTTGACCGAGATCGCCGGGGTAACTTCGAGACTGTATTGAAGGGCGTAGAGGCTGGCCTCATCCTCCCGTGTGATCGGAAAGAAATTCCGTTCGGAAAGGGTTACCCGATTTCCCTCGATATTCAGGGTCCCGCTGATCACTGGAAACCCGTTCGCATCGCGCAGATAGGTATTGTATGTCGGCTGATCAAGCGTCCACTCGCCATAAAGCGCAGTTAAAGAAAGATTTGAATGCGACGTTAAATCGAAGCTCAGCTTCCCGGTATAATAATCCCGATTAAATACCTGTTTTCCGCCGTCTCCCACGGTGTACAAGGGCGCTCCGGTGACATCGGTGGTCCGTCTGAAGCCGGTCACGACTGTTTCGGTTCCGTTCGCCGGCGTGTTTCCTCGGGGACGCTCGACGGTCGAAACGACGTAGCCGTCGGTCCACCACCGGTCCAGCCCGATGATAAAACTCAGCCGATCGTTGAAGACACGGTTTCCGTATTGAAGATGGGCGTTGCCGGTGCCATACGACCCATAACCCATCCGAGCTTCGGCGATCTCTTTGTCCGGCGTCTTCATGATGCTGTTGATCACGCCGCCGAGGGCGTACCCTCCATAAAGCGCGGAGTAAGGGCCGCGGACCACCTCGATCCGTTCGATCTCATCGACCGGCATTTCGCTCCAGGGGATTCCTCCGGTGATCACGCTGTTTAAGGGAATTCCGTCGAGCATTAACAGCACCCGCTGTTGTCCCTGAAAGCCGCGCATAATCGTCATGGTATGGTTGTCGACCGGTCCGCGGAACTTCAAAACCGAAACCCCGACCTCCCGCCGAAGCGCCTCATCCAACGTCGGCGCATGCATTTTTTCAATCTCTTTGTCGGTCACCACGGAGGTGCTCGCCGGCGCTTTTTCAACTTTTCTTCGGTCCGCGTTGCCGTGACCGTCATCTCTTCATCAAATTCGATCCGACGGGTCTCTTCTTCCACCCCCTTGCTCTCTTCCCCCCCTGCCGTCGTCTCTTCCGTCTCTGTTGTGATCGGCTCTTCTTCCTGAGCCAACCCCGGCGATGCAATCAGCCAAAATAATAACGATAGAACTCGGACGGACGCGATCCGACCTTTAATTGGTTCCTGTTGCATTACTTGATACCTCCTTTTGTAATTGTTGCCTGTGGTCTTCATCCTCTTCTCTTTCCATGTAGCTTAAATAGACCTGTTCGAGGTCGAGCTGGTCGAGCTCCCCGCGGGTCAATTCGGTCACCAATTTTCCCGACTTCATGATCCCCACCCGATCGGCCAATTGATGCATTCGAAGCAGGTCATGGGTCGCCATCAGGATCGCTCTCCCCTCCGCGCGAAGCTGGGAGAGGAGCCGGAAGAACTCCGACGCCGCCCGGGGATCCAGCCCGCTCGTCGGCTCGTCCAACAACAGAAGCTTCGCCCCCTTCATTTTGATCGCCGCGATCGCCACCTTCTGCCGCATCCCCTTGCTCAGATAGCGCGCTTTCCGGGAGACCGCCTCTTTCGGAAAACCGACCGCTTCCAACAATTGGTCGCATTCTTCGAGCGATGGATTCCGCCCGGCCAGCCGGCCGAAGTAGCGGAGGTTGGTTCGGGCATCCAGATCGCCATAAAGAGCCACCTGCTCCGGGATGTAGCCTATATGTCGTTTGGTCTCCACCGGCTGCGCCACCACGTCGAGGCCGTTGATCTTCGCCGTTCCCCGCGACGGCTGAATGAACCCGAGCAGGAGATTGATCGTGGTGCTCTTTCCGGCCCCGTTAGCCCCCAGAAGGGCATAGAGCTCTCCCGGCTGCACCCGAATATTCAGGCCATGTAAGCCGACATTTCCGTCCTCATAGATTTTCGCTAAATCGTGTGTCTCTAACATGCCTTCCTCCTGATCGTCATGGTCCTTACATTCCGACGAAGGTAAAAAAATTAACGTAGATCGTACCGGCGGATCCCCCGAACGGCGGCGGCATAAGCTGCAACCGCCAGAAGCGCCAGCCAGAACATCTTGGGCCAGGTCCGGCCGACCACTTCGGTGAGAGACTCTTCCCGATATTGAAAACCGGGGATTCCCGCGAAGATCACTTTGACCTCTTTCGGCTCCTGTCGCGCGACCGAGGCGTAATATCCCGAAAATTGATGCCGGTACGATTCGACCTGGTTGATAAAATGCCGGTATCGCCGCTCCCCCGTCCCGGCCAAGTCCATCAGCGCGAAGCTCGTGACCGCCATTGGGGAGAGGCTCGCCAGGCCGGTTTTGGTTCGATGCGCCGCCTCCCGTTCCATCGCGAAGGCCCGGTCGATCTCAGCCTCCTTGGGAAGAATCTTTCCGGCAACCAACACCCGCTCCTCCATCCAGGAGGCGGGCGGTTTGCCGTGATGATCTTCATCGAGGATTCTTCGCCCCTCGGCCAGGAGGGCCCGCTTCGCGATATCGATCTCCATCTTCGTCGCCCTGGGATGAAGTTGGTCCCCTACGATCATCGCGATTCGCGGAATAAAAAATGTGAAAACCACCCAGACCAGAAGGAGCAGCATCAGGCTTCGCCGGGAATCGGTGCTGCGAGCGGAGGCCCAGAGACCGGCCATCCCCCAGAACGCCAGATAGAGAAAACCGGCGGAAGCGAATAAGATCAGGCGCATAGGATGGATGAATCCATTCTGAAAATGCCCGCTGAAGCCGTTGACGAGAAACCCGATGAAAAAGGCGATCGAGATCGGCACCACGACCCAGATGAGCAGTCCGAACGCCTTCGCATTTAGATAGCTTTTCCGGTCGACCGGGTAGCTGAAAAGCAGCCGGAGCGTTCCCCGCTCCTTTTCCCCCGAGACGGCGTCAAAGGTCAGCAGGATCACCCAGAGGGGGGCCAGAACGGTCAAGACGAATCCGAGATCGAGCGATCCGAATCGGCTGACCTGCGGGTTCCAGGCCTGTTGTCCGTCGGTCAGCTCGGTCCGGTGGGCCGGGGCCAATCCGACCCGGACGCGGAGTCCCGCTGTTTGATTCCGGGAGATTCCATCCATCAACATGCTCGACGGGAGAGGGGCTGATAGATCCACTTTCCCGAGCCGACCCCCGCGTTCAACCATTGCTCCGGTTTAAATTTCGCCCATTCCCCCTCTGCGGCGGCCTGCGCTTCGTGGATGCTTTCGGCCCGGTGATGGAAGATCGCCCCGCCCCGGTAGAGGGCGAGGATCACGATGATCATCATGAGACCGGTGATCAGAAGACGGGCCGGATTGGAACGATACAGGTCAACTTCATGCCGAAGCAGCGATCCGAACGTCGATTCCTTTTCCATTTCGATCCTCCCCTTATCGGACATCGTAACGGTTGAGCTGCAAAATCGATCCGACCGCCGCAACGACACAGAAGATCGTCAAGATGAAGAACCATCCGATAAAACGGCTCCAGACAGCCGTCGACGGCTCCTCCTGATATTGGAATCTCGGCACCGCTTCCCAATCGTTGAAGGACTGGACATTCCGGGCCCAAAGGTCGTTGAAAAAAGAGCCGAGCTCATCGAAAAATGCATCGACCTGCCCTTTAAAATGCTGATGGCGCGCCGGGTCGGTCCCGGCCAGCGCCATCGAGACGTTTAGAAATGACGTGGTGGGAGAGATTAAGGCTGCGCGCATTGCCAAACGCTCTTGCCGCTCGTATTGTCTTTTGACCTTGTCGATCGCCTTTCGCCGCAGTTCATTCAACTGAGCATTGGACTCCGTCGCCATGACGCCGGTCGGATCGACCCGCCATTCTGCCGGCGCCCGCTCACTCTGGGTTGCCGCGCTGAAGGCAAAGTCTTCGGGGATCTCCGGAAATTTTTTACGAAGCTCTTGAACCACTTCATTGAAGCGAACGTTCCGCCACTCCTGCCGGGCCTCCCGAATCTGCGCTTGTTCCCGGTGGAGGAGAACCGGATCGGGCAAGGGATGGACCTGCTCCGCGATGAATACAGACATCTTCGGAAGAAAAAAGACCGCCGTGACCCAGATGACAAACAAGTATCCCAAAGCGGTTGCGGGCCGGGGGGTGATCGATGAAACCCACATCGCGCAAAAGGCGAAAAAAAGAAGATATGCCAACGAGGCACCGAGAAGAGCGAAAAGACGGAGAAGATCGTCGGCGTGAAAATCGACGCTGAAAACCATCGGCATCATGAGAATGCCGGCGGACAGGGGAATTCCAAATGCAATAAAAATGATCAGGCTGTTCGCGCTCCACTTACCGAGAAGAAACGATTTTCTGGAGATCGGATGAGAAAGGACCATCCGGAGGGTCCCCCGTTCCTTCTCCCCGCAGACGGCGTCATAGGTCAAAAAGATCACCATGAGCGGGAGAAGAAAGGCGGTGACGAAGGCGAGATCGAACGCGCCGATCTGGGCCAGGAGCGGATCTTCCTCGGCGTTGCTCCCGACCGGGTCGCTGCTGTTGTGCGCGTCGAGGACGATCTGCTGTCCCAAGTAGTCTTCGACCCCCCGGTCAAAGATCGAGAGGGGCGAGAGCGGCTTGACGACCCACTTGCCGAAGTGATGCGCCACATGCGGCCGCTTCGCCTCTTGCGAGACCCATTCCGCCTGGGCCGACTGCTCCAATTTCAGACGCTCCGAGGTCTGCCGTTGATAGAGGAGGCCCCCTGCATCACCGCCAAAAAGATCAGCAGCGTCGCCGTAAGAATCAGGAGCCAAAAGCGCCGGCTGGCCCGGGCCTGCGCCAGCTCGTGTTGAATGACCGTGAAATAGCTGTTCATTGATGACACCTCATTTCAATTCGAAACGCATGCCGAGGGTCAGGACGATCCGGTCATGCCCTTTTAGAAGATCGGGCACACGTGGAAGAGGCGATGCCTTCCGGATCGTTTCCATCGCGGCCTGCGCCAGCAACGGATGCGCCTCTTCCGAAGGAAGGACCGTCACCTCGTGCACTTTTCCATTCTGATCGATCGTAAACTGCACATTGATCACCCCCTCGATCCCGCGGTCGCGCGCCCGCTTTGGATAGTGCTGGTGGCGCTGGATCTGTTTGAAGGCCGCATTCCTGAATCGGCCCAGACCGTCATAATCGGGCATCCCCGGCGAAATCGGCCCGAGGATCAGCGGCACGAGTGAAGATCCAATGGGGGCGGTTCCGGTTCCACCCGGAAAACCGAGGCCGCCGGTGCCTCCTACGATGCCCGGATCATCCGATCCATCGGCGACGCCCGGCCCCTCCGAAACAGACGTCTCCGCCGTCCCTTCTTCACCCGAAGTGATGCCTTGCGCTTCTTCTATCATCGGCATGGAGGAAACCGCATCGGCCGGCTCCGCGGAAACCATCGACGACTCTTCCGGGGCGACCGGCTTGATCTCTTCGACCGGCGGCGGCGCGAGAGGAAGTTGTTTTTGAAGTTTCTCGACGGGAGGGGCCTTGGGCTTTCCTTTCGGAAGGGTCGAAATTACCCCCGGCTTCTCCTGAATTCCTCCCGGCTTCGGCGCTTCCTCCCTATCTCCTTGAGGAGGGCCGGACGCGGTTTGGGTCACCTGGATCTTGGGAGGAACCATCTCAAACTGGATCATCTGAACCGGTTTAGCCACATTGGCTTTGGAGAGAAGGGGACCGATCCAAAAAAACACCATCAGATGGAGGAAAAAAGCAATCGTCGGCGCCACGACCCGATCCAACGTTAAAACCCCTTCTTCTTTTATGTAATGAGCAGGCATAAAACACCTTTTGACACCCCGGGGATGAGGGTCAGGGGGCCCCTCCGCTTCATTGGGGAAGGGAAGAAACCCTCATCACCGGGGGATAGTCCATATTCTGGATAACATCGCTTCATTTGGCCTGGAGGATGACGCCTCCTTCACGAAGGGTCACTCTGGCCAATTCTCCTTCAAGGGTAATGGTCTCCCCCAAGACGGTTTGAAAAATGACTTTTCCCTCGCAGAATTGGAGCCCGGTCACCCCCTCCAAAAAGATCACCTCTTTTCCTCCCGCCTCCAGCCAGATCTCGGTTCCAATGAGGCGATGCGGCGCCGCCAAAATTTCCTCATGTGAGGTCTTTTTATTCTTGAATTGAAAAACGGTATCGAATTTATCCTGAAGACATCGCTCAAAATGCTGATCGCACGACATATCTCCCTCCAGCAAAAGAAAAAGCCGCAACGGAGAAGATCTCTTCTCATCATTGCGGCTTTTTTGTCTTAAACGACTTCTTTGCCTATTTCAATCGATCTGAACTTAAAACAAATCTATTTCATGTTCCGACTGCGCGCTCCGGGCGGTATAGCAACGGCACGATCAGCCATTGCTTACACTTGGGACACTTTGCAAAGGTCTTTTCTAACTGCAAGTCGGTCTTAATGACGGCCGCTTTGATAACGGCGGAAGTCCCATCCTCGAGAATGTGGATCTGATATCGGCAGAATGGACAACGTCCCTGAGAGGTCAGTCCGCCGGCATTCGATAGGGGATCTACTGCATCGTCCATGATCGCCCCCTCCTGATCATTCCATTTAAAATGTGGCTGTCAGTGCGACGCGGACTTCCCGCGGATTGACAGGATGGGTGTGGATGTCTTCTGCAGATCCCCCAACGCCGTCTATTGCAGGAATGCTCGATTCATAAAAATAATCGATGTCGCTGTCCTCTGCGTCGAAGACATTGAGCACATCAACGACGATCCGCCAGCTTTTGAAGAATTCATAACCGACGCGCGCATTGACCAAGGTGGAAGAGTCGGAGCGGACGCTGTTGTCTTCGACCAAAGGACGGGGGCCGAAATAGCGAACACGCACGCTTGCCAGGAAACCCATCAGATCATTCAGCGTGGCGCCCGCGGAGATGACCCCTTCCGGCGATCCGGGAATGCGGTCCCCGGCGGGATCCGAATCATCGAAGCGCGCCTGGGAATAAGCGACATCGAGGTCCAGGATCAGCCAGGAAGTGGGGGTATAATAGTTAGCCCACTCGATTCCAGTCCGGCGGCTGGGACGCGTTGCCTCGGTGTTGCCTGCATCCCCGATAAACAACAGCTCGGAGTCAATTTCAAGAACCCAGAAAGTTAACTGGCTCTGTAAGCGCGGAATAATCGCGGTGCGCAATCCGACTTCCGCTCCCTTGGCGGCGACCAATGGGTCAACCTTCGAAACCCGACAGGTGTCCGGATCATCGACCGGAAGATTCGCGCAGGTCGGATCTGCCTGGAAGGCGACAGGATCGACTGTGATCGTTGATCCTCGACCGTCGTTGCTATGAAAACCATAACCGCCGTTGATGTAAAACTCCGTCTTGGCCCACGGACCCAGAATGACGCTCAACTTTGGGCTGATGATCGAGTCATCCGCTTTACCGGAGTTTGCAGGAATGTTGCTTTCTACGTCCCAGGTGTAGAAATCGGCGCGTATCCCGGCCACGGTCCGGAGTTTTTCCGCCCACTTGAATCCATTCTGGAAATAGACCGCATAGCTGGTTTGCAACACGTCATCTTCACGAATCGTCAGAAATCGATCCCGTTCCGTTGTACGGTGGAGCCCCACCTCGCTGATATTGTCGTTTCTCACCTGCAGGCCGACGGTATTGTCCATCTCACGTCCGGCCAATGTCCCGAACCAGGTCTGACTCGCCTTCAAACCGGAGAGAATCCTTTTATCGGCCTGTTCGAACTGATCCCCTTCGGCGGGAAAATCCAAAAAGTAGGTAAAGTTTGAAAACAAGTTCAAACCGTAACTGGAAACATAGGCGCTCGCCCTTGTCGCGGAACCCTCCCCGGTACGCTCCCACTCTCCGATCAGACTATACCGATACGTTTCCCCCCCGGAGCTTGGGTCGAGCGTACCGAAACGGGAGATCAGGCCGCTCTCAATGGCGCGTTGTGCGACCTGATCGGTCGAATCCCAATCACCGCGATACGCCATGGCCATAATGCTGAACCGATTTTGCTGAGTGCCCCGGGTATAGCGGAGCAGGCCGTTGAACTTTCTAAAATTCTCCGGATGATCCCAAGGTCCGTCATTATAGAAAAGCTCCACCCCGAAGAGCAGATCCCCGCCCAGAGCGGAATGCGATCCAGCAAAGAGCCCGCGTTGGTAATTATCCGATCCGTAGGTCAACTCCGCAAAATTATGTTCGAGCGCTGTCATATATTCCATATGGATCGCCCCCGCCGCGGAAAAGTCTCCTTCATCCGCATAATAAGGACCTTTCTTGTATTGAATGCCGCTCACTAGTTCGGGAATAACGAAATTGATATCGGCATACCCTTGTCCATGTCCATGCGTCGGCATGTTTACCGGCATATTTTCTACACTGATCGCCAAATCGGTCCCATGGTCTAGATTAAATCCGCGCAGATAATATTGGTTGGCTTTCCCCTCCCCGCTATGCTGGCTGACCACAACACCCGGAACCGTCTCCAGGAGCTCACCCGTCCGGACGATCGGCCGTTCCTGTATTTGCTCGGAAGTCACTGTTCCTTCGGTCGACGAATCGGCGCTGCCAACCAGGTCCTCGGCGGAGTCGGTTACCTCCACGGTATCTAGCGTTTGCACTCCTCCTGCAAAAACCCCTTGAACGGAAATAATGCCCAACAGCATCCACATCCCAAGCGCCGACTGAAGAGCGATACAAAATATTTTTGTATAGGTGGTTTTGTTCCTCAGCAAGATCCTGCCTCCTTTTAAAGCGTTTTTAAGGTTTTTCGCCGGTCCCCTTCACCGCCAAAAACTCCTGGTCATAAACTTATTTCTGTTTTTCCGACCCCTCCTCGGATCGGACAGACTTGCCGCCGCCAGATTGATGCAAAGGGTCATGAGAAACGGGGTGCTCGTGTTCCACCGCTTCATGTGTATGCTCATGGGAATGTTCGCCTTGTTCATTTGAGTGGCCATGTTGATGATGCGCATCTTTTGTATGAGGATGGCTGTGCGTTATCTTTTTTATGAAAATGTCGATGATATGTCTCATCACAGGCCATTTATCGATCTCCCCTTACTTTTGAAGTGTTATCTATAAAAAATAGTTATACTTTTAATATCACGATTTTTAAATAATAGCACTAACGGCAAAAATGTCAAGAGGAAAGTATATGCTTTGTTAAGGTTTATTTGAAGAAAATGAGGAATTGAAACGGGGGCTTGCAAAGGTTAAAATGCGGGTCAGAAAAGTGGAATTGGAAAGCGAAACATCGCTTTTCCCTGTTTATCTTATAAACTTATTCTGCAGGAGTTTCCTCCACCTTTCCAGGCTCTGTAACAAACGATATTTTTGTAATACCGGTGTTCTGCACCAAAGCCATCAGCCGCACGACATGCTGATAGGCCAGATCGCCGTCGGCGCGCAGTTCCACCGTCGGTTGCTCTCCCCGCGTCACCTGCTGGCGCAAAGCATGCTCCAGCTCGTGGCGGGTAATACTTTTTCCATCTAAATAGATCTCTCTGCGTCCCGGGCCAAGGTAATTTTGAGTGGGTTCTCAATCGTCGAAGCGGTTGCCTGTGCTTTCGGAAGGTTTACTTTAACATTATGGGTAAGAAGAGGAGCCGTCACAATGAAGATAATTAATAAAACGAGCATGACATCGACCAAGGGTGTCATGTTGATTTCACTCATCGGTTGTGAAGAGCCCCCACGATCCAATTGACCGAACGACATGATTATCTCCTTTCCGTGCCGACAAGCGACCGTTCCGCCGACTCGGAAACCAAACGGACCAACACGTCATGCGCGAATCCATCCAACGAGTTTCCAAGGACGCGGAGACGGCGGACGAAACTGTTATAAGCCACCACGGCAGGGATAGCGCAGGCAAGTCCGGCGGCGGTTGCGATCAAAGCCTCCCCGATCGGACCTGCAACAACATCCAGTCCCGCCGCGCCGGTTCGGGAAATTCCGACCAATGCCGACATAATTCCAACAACAGTGCCGAACAATCCGATGAACGGAGCCGTATTTCCAATGGTTGCCAATATACCGATACCCGACTCCAACTTTGTCGTACAATCCTGGATCGATTGGCGCAACACGCGCGTCAGCATCTCCGAGAGAGTTCCTTTGATTTCGGAAGGTCCGTCTGAGTATTTTTGATAATGCTGCAACGCTTCAAACCCCTTTGCCGTTAGAAGCGCGAAGGGGCTGCTGGAATGGAGCGTCTGACCACTTTCTCTCAACGCTTCAATGTCCGCCTCCCAAAATCGCTGTGCGAAAACTTTATTCTCTTTTCCCGCCCGCCAAAGTTCCCATGATTTGTAAATGATCAGGGACCAAGTGAGGACGGATAAAAGGATCAAAAGGTACAATACGCCGAGTGTCAGCGGATCGCCGTGTTGCAGACTGTCCAACCACCCATTCATTGAAGCTGTACTTTCAGACATTTTGCTATTCCTCTTCCAGTTTAATTCAGCCGAAATCGAATCGGCACATCAACCCAAGCGGAAACCGGATTATTTCCTTCTCGGGCTGGGACAAAAAACCACTCTTTGACGGCCCTTAAAGCGGCGCCGTCTAAAATGGAAACGCCGGAACTCTTTTCAACTTGGACAATCTCAGCCTTGCCGAGAGGGCTAACAAGCACTCTGACGACGACGGTCCCTTGCAGTTTTAGCTTACGGGCCGCGGGAGGGTACGGAGGAACCGGATTATTTAAGTAATCTGCATCAAAAATCGGACCGACGATCTCGCCACCCCCCTGGGCGTTTCCTGCGACAGCGCCGCTAGTTAAATCACCAGAACGGGAACCACTCCCTTCCTCCCCACCGGATGATTCCATCGGCGTTTCTTCGAAATTCGTGCCGATCGATTGCTCACCCGTGTCATGTAATTGAATGGGAGGTTCCGTCGATTGAGGAGAAGAAGGCAATAGAGGTTGTGCGATCTCTTTTTTATTTTCTAAGATCTCCGCAGTTTTAATAGGTTCTCTCATTGGTTCCGGCTTTGGCACCTCGGGTTTCGGCGCTGATTTCGGCAGCTCAGGTTTCGGCGAAGAAGGCCGTTCAATGAGTTTCTGTTTTGGAGAAGAGGAGGCGATTCGTGGAACAGGTGATATCGGTAACGGTTTTGGCGGCGTAACGATAGGATCGGGCGGTTTAACCAAACTGAATTCAAGCGACCTTCGTGGAGCTTTTACTTCAATATCTTTTAGCGCATGTAAGCCGTACCAACCTAAGGATACGTGGAGGAACAAAGAAAATAACAACGCTGCCAGTACAAAAGAAATTTTCTTCTCCGATGCACCGTCAGGTAATTTTGAAAAACTATTTCCGTAGAGTGAAAAACTCATTTTATTAGCACATATAAAATATTCTGATGCATAACGTAATATCTTTAATAAAAAAATAGCACTACAGAATTAAACTGTCAAGCAATAAATACGGGCCGCGGATAGGATTTTTCGTAAGGAATAATCCCCTCCAATTTCAAAAAATAAAGCTAATATATCAAAGGGTAATGTATATGGCTCGAACAATAAATAGGTGTAAAAACACCTATTGGCAGGGTTGACCAGGAAGGTCCCAACACAATCTTACGATATATTCGCCGTTTGCATCAATATCGAATGAATAACTCCCGGAGTTTGAATCGGATTTTGTTTGCACATCCATTCCCAACACCTGGATGTTGACCGCTCCGACGGGAACACCAACCGGCGGCGGTCCCACAGGGTCATAGGTCACCCCGTTAATCGACACCACAGAGGGCAACAGTGACAGCGCCCGAAGCTTCGTATAAGAAACTGCATCCGGAATCGAATCGAGGATATTATTCCCCACTCCCCCATTAATCGCACGGACAACAACCAATCCGGAAGGAACGTTAAAAATAACAAACCCGCCTCCCGCTGAGGTCGCGCTAAGCGTCGGATCAACTTCGCCTAAATTGTTCAGGTAGCGAACCTCTCCAACCCTTGCCCCGTCCATATCTCTTGCCTCAAGAGAAATACCATTGATCGAATTTTCACGTCCCAATAAAGTTCCAACATGAGAACCGACGACCACAAGATCAAAGAGCCCATCTCTGTCCTGGTCGGATAGTAAAATTTTCTCCGGCGTTGTCAACGGCGCCCCGAGTGCAATCGGGTCGGAAAGAGTGAATGTCCCGTCTCCATTCCCCAATAGGACCAAAACAGAATTATCCGCTTGACGCGTGATGGCCAAATCCGCCCGCCCATCCCCGTTGAACTCCCCGACGCTGATAGAGGAAGGATCATTTCCTATCGCGATGGACGGAACGAAGTTCTGATTTGCGTCGGCTAATCGATCGAACCCCCCGCTGGTATTCCCGATGAAGATTGTTAGGACATCTGTGTTTTTGTCGATCACGGCCAAATCCAAACGGGCGTCGGAGTTTAGATCCACCAATGCCATAGACTCGGGTTGACTGCCGCTTCCGACCGAGACGGAAATCGGTGAACCGGTGTTTGGGTCGCTCAACGGTTGAAAAGTTCCATCGGTGCTTCCCAGCAAAACGGTGATCGTTCCGCTTCCTGAATTAGAAATCGCCATATCCATCCGCTGGTCCTGATTGAAATCGCCGGCGATAATCGCCTTCGGTGCGTTTTCGACCCCATTTTGAACGATGCTGGTATTCTGGACAATGGGGTGGAAAGTGCCGTTCCCGTTGCCCAACAAGACAATCACGGAGTTATCTCCTTCATTCACAACAGCGATATCGGCAAAAGTGTCTGAATCAAAAAAACCTGCAACCACCGCAATAGGGGCACTCAGTGGGTGAGGATTTATTTCCTGCTGCTCGGCATCGACGATCGGTTTATCAACAGCAACGAAGTTCCCATTCTTATCCCCCCTGAGGACAGTGATCGAATCGTCGTCCCGATTGGTAATGACCAAATCCGCGCTTCCATTCCCATCAAAATCCGCCACCGCGATCGCCGACGGATTATCTTCAATTCCATCGGTAACGATGCTGGGATTACCGAAGGCACCGTCCACATTTTCCGATCCAAAAAGCACGGTCACTGTTCCAGGCGTTCCCGGATTTGTAATCGCGATGTCCAGAATGGCATCTTGATTAAAAAACCCAAGCGCGGCGGCGTGAGGGCCCGCTCCAAGCGCTGTTGAAGAAATCTCTTGGGAAAAAGTGCTCCGAATCGTCGTCCCGACAATCAACCCGTTGGCGCTGCTCTGTGCAATTCCTGCTTGGGTTGCCGCGTCACCGATCTGTGCACGAGAGACGGAGAAAAGATCAAGATTCTTTGAGTTGAGCACCCCGGTGCGAGGGAAAAAATTATAGGTGTCGTAGGAACCATCTTTTTCAGTCTTGATGATAAACCGGCCAAAAGATTCCAAGGTTCCCTGATAATCGCCATTGCCATCCGCCGAGATGACATCACTCCTGCCAACGGCCCTCCATTGAGACCCGACGACGGAGGCGCCTGCTAAATCCTTTATTGTCCCTGAAACAGTCACCCGTGACGGGATGACTTTTGTCATGACGAATTCGAAATAGGTCACCCCGTTTGGATAGACATAAAGAGTCGCATTACCGGAATCTTCCCCGGAGATGACAGAGAGATTCACCATCCCGGGAGGCACATTGGGAATACGGAAAATGCCATCGGATGAGGTGATTTCCCCCCCCGCGACTGGATTTCCATTGAGATCAGTAATCCTCAAGGTCACATTCTCGGCCGTCTGGCCCGTTCCCTGATCGATTAAGAGTGTGTAGATTTCTCCCAGGGCAGGATTCGTCGTGGTGGAAGGCGGGCTAATGATAAAATTTTGTTTTGTCTCTGTATCGGTCATGGTGAAGATTTCATAGGTATCGGCATGTCCGGCTTCTGATATTTTGACCCGGTATGCTCTTCCGCCAATAAGTGTATCATCAACCTCATAGTCTCCCGCTGAATCACTTGAGTATGTTTGGGGGTAATCCCCAAGAAGGTTAATTGCGCCCCGGATACCGAGGCTGAGCTGGCTCCATCGATGATGCTTCCAGAGAGGTCTTGAGCGGTATTTGTTCCTGAGTTCGTGATGTTCTGTACAAATACCACCCCCGGAAAAGAGGGAACGATCATTCCGCCGCTGGAGCTGCTGGTGGCCCCACCCGATCCAAGGGTCACTTTTGTGAAATAGCTTACAAATATTTCTCCGGGCGGAACGTTATAAATAAAGAAAAGTCCATTCGTAGAGGTTTGATCGGTATCGCTTGTAACCTCACAACTGCCGCGAGACCCATCGACATAAACAATCACTGCGCCGGATGCAGAAAGGTCATTTCCAGCCGCATCCCTGACAGAGAGTTTGGCACAATGTTGCGGCGTTCCATCCCCTCCGGTCACTCGTCCGGTGATAATTCCTTTACCAGGATCGACCGGAACTCCTCCCTCAGAGGCAATCTCGGCAATGTAGCTATTCGAATAAGTGGATACGGTTTTTGTAACATCTTGAATATTGGTCGCCGCTTGGAAAGGAGTTGTGTTCAGAGAGTGGTATGAATCCCAATAACCCGGTTTACTTACATTTAAGAGGTAATTACCATTGGTCCCGATGGAGATAAATGAATAAAGACCGTTTGCATCGCTGGTGGTCGTTAATCCCGGATCCGTAGTCCCCAAGACAGATACGGTTGCCTCAGGGACGGCTGTCGATTCATCCTTCGCCTCAATCACGCTTCCGGTAACGCCGACGGTCGAAATGGCGATCGGAATAACCTGAAGCTTTCCGACGGAGATTTTATTGGCAAAGACTTTGATACGGGCATTGCCTCTTCCTCCCCGCGATGCCCACAAATAGACTTCTCCCGGAGGAAGGTTGAAAATTGTGTATGTCCCGGCGACGGAAGTCCCTCTGTTATTCGAGAAATCGGGAACCCCTCCCGGACTGTTGTAGTAAATGCTTCCCTTGATGCAGATATTATCAAACGAGATATTCTCTGCGGGGCAGATGAACCCATCCGGAAGCACAAGATTATTCCCCACCTTTTTCCCTTCCATCCGAATCGCCAGAAGATTCCCATCTGCATCGGTCACTTTTAACGCAATGTCTTGAACAGGACTTCCATTGGAAAGCACGAGTCCACTCACCGTGCCGAGGCCGAGTAACTGCTGGTCCTGAGCCGCTGCAAGGAGGGTTAAGAGATCGGCGGCAGAGATGATTTGAAGATTGCCGTCGGGATTGCCTCTGGAGATCGGGCCGGCGCCGGTTTTGAAGTCGAAAAGATAGGTCTCTGAGAAGGGAACATCACGAATACCGGTCGATCCGGGCCCGCCGGGGAAGGTTTGCGAATTACAACCGACAAAAGCAAGGGCCCCAAAAATGATAAACCATGTAACGAGCGTACGCATAAGCATTAGAAGCTATAAGTGATATCCCAAAAAATTCGATCGTTGTTATCGAAAAATCCGACAAAGTGGAATTCTCCTGGGAGACCGGTTCCGATTTTTCCTTCGAAGATATCGACTCCAAAGGAGACACGGAGACGGTCGGTGATGTTATAAAATGTTCGAGGCCGAATCAGCCAGTCCTCGTCGTTAAAAAAGTAAAGAAGGAGTAGGTTACCCGTCCAAAGATTGTGAATAAATTCTTTGCGAATAAAAACGGCCCCGACCGTATCAACCTTGTCTTGAATAATGTTGCTTTCATAACCGATAATGTATTGTTGAATCGCGGCGGGAGAAACATCCATCCCTAAGATGTAGAGGTCAAGTCCGATCGCATATTTTACATAATCTTTTTGAACTTCCCCCTCGTTGCTGGTTACTCTATCGCCGAATCGAGCTCCAAACACCTTGCCATCAACATAGGCCGCTTCTGCGTTGAAGACGAAACCTTGAAAGGTTTTAGAAAAGGTGGTTCCATAAATGTGAAGGCGTTCATATTCCGGCTTAAACGTAACATCTGTATTCCCGGCAAATACTGCCGCGGAAGCGATCGATCTAAAGGACGAAGGAAAATCGTCCCAGGTATAGAAGTAGCTGGCCGAGAGTTCGAAACCGGAGAAAACACGGGTGTATTTTAAGGCTATTTCCGTGTTGTCGATGTTGTTTGGAAAATCTTCATAAGGTTGCTCAGGCTTTTCAAGGTTTGGGAGCAGTCTGAATTGCTCCCACTCCGTTCCCTTGGGAGCCGGACGGTGACCCCGAACCTCCGGGATAATAATTCCTTCAAATGTATTGGATCCCAGGTAGAGATCCCCTTTGATCATAAAGAGAGGAATATATCGATCATCAATATCTCTGAGGATCAACTCATAAAAATCAAGCGGATTAATCTCGTCTGTGACGCGAGCCCCTTCAACAACCCCCCAACGGACGATCTGTCGACCGATACGAAGATCGAAATTTTGAAAGTTGATGTCGAGATAAAGCTCTTTTAATTCAATACGAGACTTGACGATATGAACATCTCGAACATTATTCGGGTCCAGCCCGCTGACCTGATCGGGCTCTGTTACATTGTCGACGAGGATCGTGTCTGGGCCCTTTCTCGGGCTAATCACATCGATGCTTTCCACGTCGTAGACGGCGTCGTAAAATGCACGGAGTCGTCCAGCAAGTTGGACCTTGGGAGCCAGACGGTAACGTCCCTCCAGATGAAGGATGTTGAGGATTTTGTCAAAACCGGTCGGGGAAACATACCGAAATGCGGTCTCATTTCGAAGATACCCCCCCCAAGTTAGATCATCGCTTATTTTCTCTAAAAGCCGATTCAAGAGAGGGGATGGAGGCGCTGCCGGTTTTTCTATGCGATCTTGTCCCCCCTTTTCAGGTGCGGGTGGAGGGGTAGTAGGCTTCTCATTTTGTTCCGGAGTTTTAATGCTGGGGAAGATGTCCTCGACATCTTGTGCGAATACAATTCCTCGAGATAGGATGAAAATAAACGCAAGCCATTGAAGGGAAACGATCAGCACACGCAGGAAACGATATGCTGTTTTGGGGCTACTTAGTATTTGTATATACAAACCTGGCATTTTTTTCCCAATACTATTTCAAAATTACCAGACGAGTGAATCGCTGTCAATTATACAAGTCATTGATTTATATCAGCTTTAAAAAGACCAGTTCATAAATAAATTATATATCTTCTCCCTGAAGCTTCCTAAGGATTCTGCTTGTCCCGATAGTCTTTGTTCCGCAGTTACAAAAACGGCAGCTGGAAGGTTTGATTGATTCCTTAGGTCGGTATAACTGAGTCCGAGGGATAAGCTCTCCTGAAGGAAATAGAGAGCGGTTAGCGTAAATGAGTGGAGAAAATTTCTCCGAAAGGCAGAACTTCCTAAAAAAGAATCAGGGTTCTTGAATTCTTTCATCTCCAGGTTATAAGAAATACTCCCCCTCGCAGCATTTTCTAGAAATGGCCGGCTATACGAGACCCCGACTCCGTGAGACTGATAGGCTTGGTCACTCAGATTGGTATCATTATCAAAATAGCTATATGAGGCATTGAGGCTAGTAAGCTCCCAGTTCTGAACAGCGCTTATTCTGATTCTATGACGAACAGCATCGTTGCTCTCGCGATCATATGAATAAAAATCATCATAGCTGTAGACAAATCCCAACACCGAAGGTGTATGGCCTCTTCTGTAAATGCTCAGAATACCGGTTTGTCCTCTGCTGGTCGGTCCTCCCCTGGCGATACCCAAATAAAAGTTATATTCAAAAGATAAAGAATAAGGATCTTGAAACGTGGTTGCGGAAATTGAAAAGGTCTCGCTGCTAAAGACCGTATTCGTTCTAAAAAAAACAGTATTCTGGGTGCTGAATCCGATCGGTATTTGTAAACGTCTGTCTTTTTTAAGGTAATAATTAAATGTGAGCCCAAGAGACGAAGAGATATCCCCCCTCATTTGATGCACCGCTTGGATTACTGTCATAACCTAAAATGACCTGGCTTAGATTAATCGTATATCGCTTTTCAAGAGGAGAGAGCCGCCCTCTCGTCCAGAGCACATCCGATGAGTCCCCCTCTCCTAAAAACTCCAACGTATTGCGGTATGTTTGAATGGCTTTCTCAATTCTCCCCTCTTTTTCGTAAAGGAAAGACAGTCTTTGATTCGCCTGGATGTTGATGGGATTTATTTCCAAAACCTTTTTATAATATCTGCGTGCTTGATCATCCTCTCCAAGGCTTTCGTACGATGAACCGATAAAATATAAACCGGCGACATCCGAAGGATAAAGAAGAACCACCTTTTCAAACGATTCAATCGCACTGCGATAATCCTGCTCGTTCATATATCGATTCCCGCGATTGAAATACCGTCTTGCTTCAATTTCATTTTTGGTCTTTCGCTTCACCCGTTCTAACTCGATTTGAATCTTCGGGCGGAGCGCTTCAGGCAATGCTTTTGCCTTTAATGCCAGATCATAGGCTCGTTTGGCATCTTCCCATTGACCGGCCGAAAAATAGAGAAGGCCAAGATGATATTGCTCCTCCCCAGTTGATGGGTCTTGTAGCGATATGCTATTCAATTCTCTATATGCCTCTGTCGTATTACCTAATTTTATATAAAGAAGGGCCAACTTTAGTCTTATCCGGATATCATCGGGCGCGATTGACAATGCCCGCTTCAGCGTTTCAATTGCAGCTGTCCATTTTCCACCCGCGGATTCTTCCTCCGCCTTTCTGACAAGAAGAACCGTTTCCGATTCGATTTTAGAAAGCTTTTCTGCAAGGCTCTGAAGATGTAATCTTGTTTCGTCTGAGAGGAGCGCACCGGCGTCATTTAACATTTTTAAGGCTTGATAAAGGTATCCTTTTTCTTGATACATCGCCCCAAGTTGTTGACGAGCTTGTACATGCCCCGGATTGAACTCGAGAACGCCTAACATCTCATTAATCGCCAAATCGATTTTTCCATTTTGCCGATAGAGATGACCGAGTTTATAGTGCAGATCTGAATCTTCGGGACGAATGGAGATTGCTTGTTCTAATTTTGTAATCGCCTCTTCAGCTTTTCCTTCTTGGAGCAGCTTTTGACTTTCTTCATAAAGTTTACGGGTGGATTCATCCGCAAACTTTATCTGTTGTTCAACCCTTGCAACGAAGTGATCCAATTCCGTTCGGTGCCGATCATTCCTCTGCAAAGAAGCCTGGGCTTTTTGATATTCCGTTTTTGCACGATTGAAATATCCGACCATTTCATAAATTTGGCCGAGGCGATGATGGGCCTCCGAATAGTTCGGCTGTATCTCAATTGCCCTCTTAAAAGACGTTTCTGCAAGATCAATCCGATTCTTTCGAGCCCATAGATTTCCGAGATTGAAATAAGCTAATGCCTGATTGGGATTAATCTTAAACAACGCTTGCAATGTTGAAATAGCGCCATCAATATTATTGTTATCAGCTTGTATAAGGGCCTGGTCGATGTATGTTTTTACCTCAAGCTGATCTTCAATCGCATTTAACTTTTCCTCAAGAGACTGCACTTCAGGACCATCCCGGTCTTCTATAAAGAAGAGAGCCCTTTCCACTTCCACTCTCGCTTCTAAAAGATCTCCCTTCAATTCGTGAAGTTCTGCGAGCCGAATTCTGGAGTCGGTCATGTTCGGTCTTAACCGCAGTGATGCCTTGAAACTTTCAATTGCCTCATCGAAACGATTTTGGACGCCTAATACAGTTCCAAGCCAATAGTGTGCGAGAGCATTGTTGGCCTGCACTGTAAGAACGGTTCGAAAAGCATTCTCCGCCGCTTGATAGTTTCCGTTCCGAAAAAAATTTATTCCACGGTCCCAATTTTCCTTGAAGTGAACCGTCTTCTCTATATTTTCAAGACGGGCTAGGATAGTCTTTTCTTGAAGAGGAGAACTGTCCGTGAGATAAAGATATGCCTCTTCATATTCTCTCAGAGCTTCTTCAAGATTTCCCTGACTCTCATAAATTTCAGCGAGACGAATATGGGCAGCAACGAGGTCCGGCTTTAATTCAACAGCGCGATTCAGTACCGTCAAAGCCAGGTCTATTCGTCGTGTCGCAGCGAAAATACTCCCCAAATTAAAATAAACAAATGGATTTTCAGGGTCACCTTTCAAAACTGCACGAAAAATCTCTTCCGCTGCTTTAAGGTTCCCTTTTTGAAGCGCTTCAACTCCTTTTTCAAAAGTATGGAGAGGTAATTCTTCGGAATAACACTTGTTTCTTAATATTGGGGAGAAAACAAACAGGATAGAAATAATATATGGCAGGTAGTGGGATATTCGTCTACTCAAGTGTTTTTTCCAGGAATACGCATCATGCCTCTGTTTGGTAGTTATTTTTTGGTCAGAAATAATTTTCTACCAATATGCAACGAACCTCGCTGAAGATCTTGTTTGTATTAAATTATTTTGTTAATCCCGATCATCATTTGACCTTGGTGGGCATATAATTCAAGACCAAATCGGTATTATACCGTCCCGATAACTAGCCTATCATATGTCTTAAAATTGTCAAATAAAGTGGAAATTTTATAGATTAAAATATGAATAAAATAGATGGGTTATAACAATATTGTTAAATGGTTCATGAAAATTTCTAATAACTGAGGCAGGAGAGTAACGTGACGTGACATGACATTGCTTATGTCGGAAGCCTCTAGAGCGCTCAAACGGCAACGTCAGTTCATTAAAATATGGAGGTTGTGTGATGTAAGATTACAAAAGGGGAAAATGTTTCCAGGAAGGATTTAACTCATTAATTCCAAGTTTGGACTCGGATTTAAATCCAGAGATGAAAAATGACGTTCTTCAAGATGAGACATGCCCGCCATGGCAATCATTGCACCATTATCCGTGCACAACCGGGATGAAGGGATATACACTGCAATCCCGAGGCGCTCCCCAGCCGAAAGGAATTTCTTTCTTAAAAGGCTATTTGCGGCCACTCCCCCCACCAGCATGACACTCTTTGCATCCTCCCGTTGAACGGCAGAAAATGTTTTCTCAACCAAAGTGTCCACGATCGCCGATTGATAGCCTGCAGCAATATCAGGATGAGAGGACATATAATCCTCAGGGGCTTTTCCCATCTTGAATAAGGTATGCATGAGTGATGTTTTGAGTCCGCTAAAACTAAAATCTAAATTGGAAGATGACCGATAAGGACGAGGAAAGGGAATTCGTTCCGGATCTCCCTTCTGAGCCAGACGGTCGATGACAGGTCCTCCAGGATAAGAATAACCCAACATCCTCGCCCCTTTATCTAGAATTTCTCCCGCCGCATCGTCAATTGTTTTCCCGAGCAGCCGATATTTTCCTCTCTGCGGCATATAATAAAGATTGGTATGTCCCCCTGAGACAACCAATGCAATAGACGGGAAAACGATGTCCTCATGCTCGATAAAAGCGGCTGAAATGTGTCCTTCCAGATGATGAATACCTAGAAGCGGAATCTTCAGAGAGTAGGCCAGGGACTTTGCAATTGAAACACCGACCAACAAGGCACCGACTAAACCAGGACCCATTGTAACCGCGATGGCATTCAATTGTTCATTCGACCGGCCCGATTTCTCAATGGCTTCTTTAACAAGCAGACCAATCACCTCGATGTGTCTTCGACAGGCCAGTTCCGGAACCACTCCTCCATACTTACGATGCAGATCGATTTGTGATGAAAGGAGATCAGAAAGAATAATCTTCCCATCTTGTGTGACCGCGACTGCAGTCTCATCACAAGAGGTCTCAATGCCGAGAATAATCATTCAAAGCCTTTTAGCTTGTTAAGGTGAGAACGTACGAGAGGAATCATTTCGCTCTTCTGATCTGTTTCAAGTTCAAGGTAAGTTTTGTATTCCTTCCGAGCATTCGAAAAATCACCCTTTCGCTCCAATAAAGTCGCATAATTTAAATGAAATACGGGGACAGCAGGTTTGATATGAATCGCACGCTTATAATGAATGGCCGCCTGATCGATCGATCCCGTTTTATCATAAATAAGACCGATATTATTTTCCGCTTCAGCATAATTGGGATCAAGCCGAATTGCTTCCTGGTAATGGATTAACGCTTCACCCGCCTTTTCTTGATACCGAAGCACCATTCCTAAATTGTTATGTGCTACTGCAGATTGGGGGAGCAACTCAACCGCTTCAGTGAAGGCGCTGTTTGCCTCTTCAATTTTCCCTTCATTGTAAAGTTTAATTCCTGTCATAAGCATACGCTCGCCGTCTTCTACTTGTGAATTCGGCAATGTCCCTGTACTGTCTGAGTCATCTATTTTCTTATCTTCAGCCAAGATGTGATCTAACGGAGGAATCGCAGACTCTATTTTTGACTCAAGGAGGGTAATATGGAAGGAGTTGTCGATTTATCTAAATGACTTTGTAAAGAAAATGGATACCGCGCGGAAAAGAAAAAACCGGACAGAACTAAAAACGATATACCGATAGCAATCCACCGATATACTCGCCGCGTCTGTGTAGAAGCTCTGAATAAATGGCTATGGGAGATGGATCTTGAGGTGTCTGAAGCGCCTTCTGAAGCCGCTTTTTTTAAAGCTTCATGAATAATACTCATTTGAGAAAACTTCCAAGAATCGGTTTCTGCGTGGTTGAAAAAAGTACTTTATAATGAAAATACGGTATCGAGAGCTTTCCATTCTCGATACCGTATTCTAATTCATTCACGAGGTCTGTCTCTTTTGATTCGAAGTTTTATACTCCTGCCATTGCCTCTTCTTCAACAAAAGCGGGGGCATTATCCTTGAGAACAACTTTTATTCTCTTGGCATCCTTGAAGCGACCTTTAATAATTTCCTCGGAAAGAGAATCCTCGATATTTTTCTGAATGCAGCGCCGCATTGGTCGAGCGCCATAAGACGGCTCATATCCTTCTTGAATCAGCCAATGCTTCACTTCCTCTGTTAATTCGATATGGATTCCCTTCTCAGTCAGTTTCTGGTTCAATTCATTGACGAGAATATCGACAATTTTCTCAAGGTGCTTCTTCTCAAGCGGATGGAAGATGACAATATCATCGATTCGATTCAAAAATTCCGGATTGAATGACCGCTTCAATTCGGCATGAATGGCATCCTTCATCTTTCCCAAGAGACTGGTATCCGATGTCTTCTGGAACCCTAACGTTCCCGCCTTATCAACCATCCTTGTTCCCAAGTTGGAGGTCATAATGAGGACGGTATTTTTAAAGTCGACTTTTCGACCCAGACTATCGGTCAAGCAACCATCATCAAGCACCTGGAGCAAAATGTTGAACATATCGGGATGGGCTTTCTCAATCTCGTCGAATAAAACGACGGAATACGGTCTTCTTCGGACCTTTTCGGTCAACTGGCCGCCTTCCTCATAACCGACATAGCCCGGAGGTGCGCCGACAAGCCGGGAACTCGAAAATTTCTCCATGTACTCAGACATGTCGATCCGAATCAAAGCGTCATCGCTGTCAAAGAGAAATTCGGCAACGGCCCGGGCAAGCTCGGTCTTCCCGACCCCAGTGGGCCCCAAGAAAATAAAGGAGCCGATCGGCCGGCGATTTCCCTTCAAACCTGCGCGTGAACGCCGGATCGCTCGTGAGATAACCGAAATTGCTTCTTCCTGGCCCACAATCCTCTTGTGGAGTTCTTCCTCCATGTGAAGGAGCTTTTTAGTTTCTTCCTCCTCCATACGGAAGAGCGGAATCCCTGTCATTTTTGAAACAACATAAGCTACTTCTTCCCGATTAATACTCGGACGGTTTTTTTCTTGGTTTTTCTTCCATTCTCTTTTGGTCTCTTCGACCAACTTTTTAAGACGTTCTTCTTCCTCTCGGAATTTAACCGCCTCTTCAAAGTTCTGAAGTCGAATAGCCAAATCCTTTTCGCGGGCCACTTTTTTCGCTTCCTGTTCGAGTGCCCGCAACTCTTCCGGTCGGGAGTAAGCCATTAACTTCGCTCTCGAGCCAGCCTCATCAATCACATCAATTGCCTTATCGGGCAGAAAACGATCTGAAATATAGCGATCGGAAAGCCGAACGGCCTCTTCGACCGCATCGTCTGTAATCGACACACCGTGATGCTCCTCATACCGATCTTTCAATCCTTTGATGATCTGGATGGTCTCATCCGTTGATGGAGGTTGAACAAAAATCGGCTGAAATCTTCGCTTTAGAGCGGAATCTTTCTCAATATGTTTCCGGTACTCATCCAGTGTCGTCGCGCCGATACATTGGATCTCTCCTCTGGAGAGCGCCGGCTTTAGCATATTGGAAGCATCAATCGACCCTTCGGCCGCACCTGCACCAACTAACGTATGAAGCTCATCGATAAAAATAATGATATTGCCGGCAGTGACAATTTCCTTCATGACAACCTTAAGTCGTTCTTCAAATTGCCCACGATATTTGGTGCCGGCGACAAGAGAACCAAGATCGAGCGCAATTACCCGTCTGTTAAAAAGGCTGTCCGGAACATCCATCGAGATAATTTTTTGAGCAAGACCTTCGACAATAGCGGTCTTCCCGACACCGGACTCCCCAATCAAAACGGGATTGTTCTTCGTGCGGCGGCTGAGGATCTGAAGGACCCGCTCAATTTCATCGTGACGGCCGATCACGGGATCAAGCGATCCTTCCGCAGCAAGCTGGGTTAAATCGCGACCGAATTCATCAAGGGCAGGTGTATTGCTCTTTTTATCTTTCTCTCGCGGGGTGGTTTTACGGAGGAGATTAATCGTCAACTGCCGTGCGGTCAGTAGATTTCCGCCAAGGCTTCGGACGATCTTCCCTCCGATCCCTTCCTCTTCCCTCAACAATCCGAGCAGAAGATGTTCACTGCCGATGTAGTTATGGCCAAGAAGTTTTGCTTCTTCAACCGCATACTCGATTACTTTTTTAACTCGAGGGGTAAACGGAATCTCTCCAAAGGTCATCGTATTACTACCACTTGGGAGGTTTCGCTCCACCTCTAAACGGATTTGCTCAACCGAAAGACCCATTTTCTTGATGACTGCAAGCGCTATCCCATCTCCTTCCCGCAAAAGGGCCAAGACAAGATGCTCTGTTCCCAGGTAATCATTTTGATGTCGTTCGGCTTCTTCGCGGGCAAGAATAATAATTTTTCTGCCTCTATCCGTAAATTTCTCGAACATCCCTCCTCCTTTTCACCTGAGCTTTTTTCGAGCTTTTTTCAAGGACTTATTAAAGGTTATGAAGACTCAAACCTTACGTTTTAATTCTAACCCGCTAGTTATGGGTTGTCAAGGTATTTCTAGGAAAACAGATTGACAATGGCCGACAAATCGATTAACAATGGCGGCAAAAAGAGTCTCCTAAATGTTTAACTTCCAAAAAGAAATCTCATTTCTTTCAAAACATCACCTCCTTCGAACTTTGGTACCAATCGACTCGGGACAGGCAACCACTCTAGAACAAAATGGAAAGACCTTTCTTCATTTCTCATCGAATAATTATCTCGGTCTTGCAGGTCACCCCACCCTGAAATCGACAGCAATCAGAGCGATTCAAGATTGGGGAGTTGGTGGGGGCGCTTCCCGTTTAGTTTCAGGTAATTCCCGACTCTATTTCGAACTCGAAACAAGAATAGCCAAATTTAAAAACACCGAATCAGCTTTGGTTTTTCCGTCCGGATATGCCGCGAATATCGGCTCTATCGGAGCGTTGGTGCAGAAACAGGATCTCATTTTCGCCGATCGCCTCTGCCACGCCAGTCTCATCGACGGGGCCCGGCTCTCCAAGGCAACGCTTCGAGTTTATCGTCACAAAGATACCGAACAACTCGCAAAACTTCTCCGGCAGAAAAAAAAGAAAGAGCAAACGCTAATCATCACCGATGGGGTTTTCAGCATGGATGGAGACATTGCTCCCCTGGCTGAGATCTTGCGTCTTGCGGAAGAGTTTGATGCGCTCATTTACCTGGACGACGCCCACGCAATCGGAGTGCTCGGACCCAACGGGTGCGGAACATGCGACTACTTCGGCCTCTCGAGTCCAAGAATCATTCAAATGGGGACACTGAGTAAGGCATTGGGAAGCCTCGGCGGTTTCATCGCGACCGATCGAGTCTTCATTGAATATCTGATTAATAAAGCCCGGCCCTTTATCTATACGACCGCCCTCCCACCGGCACTCCTGGCAACCGCTCTCGCCGGATTCGATTTGATCGAAAACAATCCAGAAATTCGAAATCGCCTCTGGCGACTTACCAGCCATGTCCGCACGCAAATCAATCAGATGGGCTTCAATACCTGCGGAAGCGAAACTCCCATCATTCCGATCCTCATCGGTCCAACGGAAACGGCTCTGACCTTCTCTCAAAAATTGGTGGAAGAGGGTATCTACATTCCGGCCATTCGCCCACCCACCGTCCCGGATGGAACGAGCCGGCTTCGAATCAGCCTGATGGCGACGCACACGGATGAGCAGATTCAATTTTTGTTAAACTCGCTCGAAAATATAGGCAAGAAACTCCGGCTCATCTAAATAAAGAATGTCAAAACCAAAGAACAAATTCGAGAAAAGGATCGTCGTCATCACAGGCGCGTCGGGCGGACTAGGTCAAGCGCTCTGTAAATCCTTTTTGCAGGGGAATGATGTAATTGGGATCCATGTATATTCAGACGTCGAAAAAGGAGAAGCGCTCGTTCGCTCGTTGACCTCGGAGGGTCGAGAAGCGCTGCTCAACAGATCCGATTTGGGCGATTCCGGATCAACTCGGAAAATGTTTGATGATTTTATTGCAAAATGGGGATGCATCCACATCCTGATCAACTGCGCGGGGATCAGTGATGATCATCTTTTTATACGAAACTAAGCGAGCCCGCATGGGATCGTGTCATTCGAACAAATCTGACCGGCATTTTTTACTCCATGCGCGAAGCGGGACGGATTATGCAGGACCAGGGCGGAGGACATATCATCAATATCGCCTCTTTAAGCGCATTCACAGGGCGAATCGGCCAAGCGGCGTATACGGCCTCAAAACGGGGCCTGATTGCGCTCACGACCTCCGCCGCGCGGGAGTGGGGAGCCAGCACGATACAGGTCAATGCCGTATTACCAGGCTTCCTCGATACGGGAATGACCGCCTCATTGACACCCGAGCAAAAAAGAAACCTCATTGGAGAAAACGTATTAAACCGGCCTTCGACATTGGAAGAAGTTTCAGATTTCATCTATTCCATCTTATCAAAGATGAAATACGTTTCGGGACAAATATTTAATCTAGACAGCAGGATTCACTAGCAGACCCGATGGAAAAAGGCCTTTTCATTACAGGAACAGATACCGGCGTCGGGAAAACCATGGTCGCCGGGGCCATCGCACGCGCCCTCTCCTCCATGGGAATCGACGTCGGTATCATGAAGCCGATTGAAACCGGATGTCGCAAAAGAAACGGCCGTCTGACGTTGTCCGATGCACCCTACCTTAGAACCGCGGCACGGACAAACGACCCATTCAAAATGATCACCCCCTATGTTTATCATGCCCCTCTCGCTCCAAGGGCAGCATCCCATCTGGAAAAAAAAAGAAATCGATCTAGAAACAATCCTCATCGCATATGACCGGCTTCGCCGACAGCACCCGTTCCTGATCGTTGAGGGAGTGGGAGGTTTGATGGTTCCCCTCACCGCCCACGCTGATGTTTCCGATCTCATTCGTCTCTTCGATCTACCTGCTCTTTTGGTGGCCCGAAGCGGACTAGGAACGCTCAATCATACCCTTCTCACCCTTCATCATGGAGCAAGACTTGGAATTCGATTTCTAGGGGTTTTATTCAATCGAACCGTCCCGTCCATCTCTCTGGCCGACAAAACAAACCCGGCCATATTGGCGGAGCGAACAGACGTCCCGCTGTTAGGCACCCTTTCCTACTTCAAGAAAAGCGGGAATCGGGAGAGAGATATTCATCGGTCTGAAAAGTTATTGATGGGAAATGAATTGATGAAAAGTGCGATCCTTCGTTGGGTCGACACGGATCGAATGTGACGAGGGTCAGTGAGCGTGGGAGGAGTTATGTGGGTCTTCTTGAATGATCTTAATGAGCGTCTCGACAATCGTCGGATCAAACTGGCTTCCCGTACACCGACGAAGTTCGGCAAATGCAACCTCCATCGGAAGGGCCTTTCGATAAGGGCGGTCCGAGGTCATCGCATCAAAGGTATCCAAGATTGCAATGATTCGGGCGCCGATCGGAATCTGCTCGCCGGAGAGCCCCTCCGGATATCCTTTTCCGTCATACCGCTCCTGATGATAATAAATCATCGGAACGACAGGGCTTAAAAAATCCACCCCTTTTATGATCTCGGCGCCCAGCATCGGATGGGCCTTCATGATCTCATATTCTTTATCCGTCAGTTTTCCCGACTTATTGAGAATGAGTTCATGGATGCCGATCTTTCCAATATCATGAAGCGCTGCGCCGTAACCCAGATGTTTTTTTCCTTCGGCAGAAAGGCCCAATCGCTCGGCAATCGCCAAGTGCATAGTCGACCATCCGGTCACAATGGCCTCGGGTATAAAGATCTTTTTGCCTCGATGGCTTGGGCCAATGCCTTCATCGATTCAAAATGGGATCTTTCCAAGCTGGTCGAAGAACTTGGCGTTTTCGATCGCAATGGCGGCTTGTCCGGAAAGAATAGAAATGAGTTCGATATCACTCTGATTATAGGAAATATTATCCGGCTCTTTTAAACAAACTCAAAACGGCCGGCACTTTTCCTTGATACGAAAGTGGAATAGACACAAACGAGGAAAAACCGGATCTGCTCCAAGAAGTCGGGAACATTCCGCATCAAGCTCGCCTCCTTCCACATGAATAATCGCTTCCATCGTCTCAATCGTCTTCTGCCCGATTTTTTTAAAAAGATCGACTCCCTCGCTATCGAAGATCCAATGGGGGAAAGGCCGCCTTTATCTCAAGAGGATTGCTCCCATCGTCTTTAAAATCAGAATCGCTTGGTCCGATTTTGTTTCCTTGGAGGCCACATTCACGATCTGCTCGAAGAGCGCGGCCGGATTAACCTCCAGAAGAAGATTCTGGCTGATCTCAAACAACGGCATGAGCAGCTTCAAACGTAGATTTTCCTTGGTAAGACGATTCTTCTCCAACGTCTCCTGAATCGCCTGAAGAAGTTCCTGTTGCGTAAAGGGTTTGACGATAAAGGCTTGGGCACCCAGATGGAGAGAATGGATGGCCTGATCGAGGCGGCCATGGCCGGTAATGATAATTGCAGGAAGGTCCTGTTGAAATTCTCGGACCGATTGAAGAAGCTGAAGACCGTCCATTTCCGGCATGGAAATGTCGGTCATTAGGAGATCAAAATTCTCTTCCTCCACCGCCCGTAACGCCATGTGCGGGCTGTCGACACAGGTGGGAAGATATTCATGGCGCGTTAAGATCTCGCTACACAGAAGGCGGATATTCGCCTCATCGTCCACCACCAAGATCTTTTCATGCGCCATGCCGGATCTCTATGTTACATGGAAAGGAAGGATGCGAAACCTCAGGAGAGACGCACACCCGCATAATAACAGCAGTTGTGGTCGTCCAAATTATTGATGAATGATCTCTCCTTTCCGTCGTTGAAGAGAACGCGAACCATACACAGGCCTCCTAGAACTTCCGAATTCCGCTCCTCGACCACCCTGCCCTCTCCCCACTCCGGAAACTGACCATGGATTACCCAATCACCTACTTTTAAATAAAGTCTCCGTACCATCAAACCTAAAAACCTTTTGTAAAAGTAGGGTATCCCCTCTCCTCCGTTTTGTCAAGATCAAGCTTTCCAAATCGATTAAAGATTCCAAGCCATTCCGCCACGTTCGCGCGCACGTCGCCCGACCAAGGCGGAGATTACCGCCACTCCATCGGTCCCTGCCGTGATCAAATCGGAAAGATGGGATCGTTGAATCCCCCGATCGCGTAGATCGGAATGCGCACCTTCTGCTTGACCTGGGTCAATCGCCTCCAATCCAACAGGGGCCCTGGCGTCTTCCTTGGTTTGCGTCTGGAAAATTGGACCGAAACCGATGTAATCGGCCCCCTCCGACTCGGCGTGTATCGCCTCTTCCAGTGTGTGCGTTGAAATGCCGACAATCGCTTCATTCCCCAACATCTTTCTGGCGATCCATAGGGGAAGATCCTCTTGGCCGAGGTGGACCCCGTCGGCCTTCACCGCCAACGCAAGATCAATCTGATCGTTGATGATCAAGACCGCCCCATGCTCCGCCGTCATTTTTCGAAGTTGCTTGGCGGTCTCATACATCTCCTTCTCCCACCGGTCTTATCCCGATACTGAATGAGACGGGCCCCGCCCTTCAATGGCCTGCCGCACCGCGTCCAGAAGCGATTTTTGCGGATCACGTTGTGTCGCGGGAGGGTGTTTATTCGTCTCTGACTGTAGAAAAAAGGGGATCTGTAATGAAGTAGAGCGGGAACATCACTGTAAAGGGAGAGAAAGGGATGATAAAAAACGTTCCAGAAAATTTGTTGAGAAACGGCCCTTGATAAAAGCCGGATCATCAAAAACGCGTTTATGAAGCGGCAAGGGTTGTCTTAATCCCTTCGACGACAAACTCGGACAGCGCTCCCCGCATCTTTGCGATCGCCTCATCGCGGGTCCCCGCATGGACGATCAATTTGGCGATCAGCGAGTCGTAATAAGGGGTGACAACGCCGTTCAGATAGATCCCCGAATCGACCCGAACTCCCGGCCCGCCGGGAAGATGAAAAGAGGTAATCGTTCCGGGAGAGGGGGTGAACTTTTCAGGGTCTTCCGCATTAATCCGGCATTCAAAGCTATGCCCGCGTGAGCTTGACCTGACTCTGCTTAAATTCGAGCGATCTGCCCGCCGCAATCTTGATCTGCTCTTTGACCAAATCAATTCCGCTGACCATCTCCGTAATCGGATGTTCGACCTGAATCCGCGTGTTCATCTCGATAAAATAGAAATTATGATCTTTATCGAGGAGAAACTCGACGGTTCCGGCATTTACATAATGTGAAGCACTGACCGCATCCAAGGCCGCCCGCCCCAGCTCGCGCCTCAACCGATCGTCGACAACGGGAGAAGGACTCTCTTCGATCAACTTTTGATGTCTTCGTTGGATAGAGCAATCTCTCTCCCCGAGGTAAATCACTTTCCCCTTTTCGTCCGCTAAAACTTGAACCTCGATGTGGCGCGGGTCGATGAAATATTTTTCGATGTACACCCCATCATCGCCGAAAGCGGTCTTCGCCTCCATCTGAGCCGTCTGCAACGATTTCGCGAGATCCTCCTGCCGGTGGACCACCCGCATCCCCCGCCCGCCTCCTCCTGCAACCGCTTTGACAATAACAGGATAGCCGATCTTTTTGGCGATCTCGATCGCCTCTTTCTCGTTGGTCACCTTTCCTTCGCTGCCGGGGATGACGGGGACTCCTTCCTCATCATCGTCTCCCGCGCCTTCGCTTTATCCCCCATTAAGCTGATGCACTCTGGAAAAGGGCCGATGAATTTAATCCCGGCCGATTCGCAGACTTCCGCAAAATGGCTGTTTTCGGCCAGAAATCCATACCCGGGATGGATCGCTTCGGCGCCGGTGATCTCGGCTGCGCTGAGGATATTCGGAATATTCCGGTAAGAAAGAGTGGCGTCGGCCGGACCGACACAGACGCTCTCATCTGCAAGCCGCACATGCAACGAAGCGGCGTCGGCTTCCGAATGAATCGCCACCGTTTGAATCCCGAGCTCACGGCACGCTCGGATCACCCGGAGAGCGATTTCTCCCCGATTCGCAATGAGAATTTTCTTAAACACAGTGCTCAACCCATGGGTTCTAAAAAAACGACGGAAGTATCGGCTGGAAACTTGTCTCGCTTGCCGGCAGTAAAAGATGAAAGTTAATGGGGCTCGATACGAAAGAGAGGTTTTCCATATTCGACGGCCGTCCCATCCTCCACACAAATCTCGGCGACCTTGCCGTCTACGTCCGACTCGATTTCATTCATCAATTTCATCGCTTCGACAATGCAGAGGATCTGCCCTTTTTTACGACGTCTCCCACCTCGACGTAAGGGTCGGCATCGGGTGAAGCCGATTTATAAAAGGTCCCGACGATCGGGGACCGGACGATCGCATAACGCCCCTCTTCCGCCGCCTTCGTCTCGATGGCGGTCCCCGTCTCTCTTTCGATTTGGGGCGCAGCGACCGGCGCCGCGCCTCTTTCTTTCGCTCCGAAGAGAACCTCTTTCCGGAGCCGAATCCGTTTCCCGCCCTCTTCCAGCTCGATCTCAGTCAGCGCCATCTCGGACATCAGGTCGGCCAATCTTCTAATTTCGTTCAAGTCCATGATCGCTCTCTTCACACAAGTTCAGTAAGTGAAATGGCCCTGCCTCAGCAGCCGAATCGAGTCGGAACGAACGATTGCTACTTCACACGCTCAACGTACGTTCCTGTTCGCGTATCTACTTTGATGACCGTTCCTTCCTCAATATAGAGGGGCACCTTGACTGTTCCACCCGACTCGAGCTTTGCAATCTTTGTCCCGCCTGTCGCCGTATCACCGCGGATTCCCGGATCTGTTTCGACGATTTTCAGCTCGACAAAAAGAGGCAGGTCTACTCCGAGCGGCTTCCCCTGAAAGAAAAGAATCCTCACCACCATGTTCTCTTTGAGAAAATCCTTCGCGGCGCCGAGTTGCTCTGCGGTAATGAACAATTGTTCGTATGTATTGTTATCCATGAAATGGTACTCTGAACCTTCCGCATACAAGTACTGCATTTCCCGATCAAGAAGATCGGGCTGCTCGAATTTTTCCCCGAGCGAAAGGTTCGCTCCAGCAGGTTTCCGGTTTTGAGGTTCTTCAGCTTTGTCCGGACGAAAGCGCCTCCCTTTCCCGGCTTTACATGTTGATATTCCACAATGGTGTACGGGTCTCCATCCAATTGAATCTTGGCTCCACCCTTAAAATCGCTCGTTGAAATCACTTCCCTTCCCCTTTCTTTCTCCCCTTTCGAATTTGAACCGGCCCTCGAAGATACTCGATCGCGCCCAGGAAACCCAAAAGATAACTTTGCGGACCGAAACCCGATACTTGACCGACGACCACGTCGGAAATAAGGGAGGTCCTCCGAAAAGCCTCTCTGGAATGAATATTGGACAAATGGACTTCAATTGTTGGAATTCCGACCGAAAGGATGGCATCCCGAATGGCGATACTCGTATGCGTGTAGGCGGCCGGATTGATTACGAGGGCGTCGAACTTGCCCAAGGCTTGCTGGATTCGATCGACGAGCGCCCCCTCGGAATTGGACTGGAAGATCTCAACGGCGACCCCCTCCTTACCGGCAAGATCGCTGATCTGCCGGTCGATCTCGGACAATCGGAGCGTCCCGTAATGTTCCGGTTCGCGGATCCCGAGCAAGTTCAGGTTCGGACCGTGCAGAACAAGAATACGAGCCACTACGACAACTCCTCCACCAACGTGGCGGCTTCCATTCTGAGGAGAAATCTTCCCTTCCCAAAGTTCTTTTCTGAAGCGACGACCAGAAGCAGGAAATATTCCGGGTTGATTTTTTTCACGAGGATAATCGCCCGCTCGGTCACGATCGTCATTTCCTCGCTCGCGCCGAGCTCGACAGACTGACTGGCCTTCTCGGCCGACTTCCAGAGAGCCCCGCATTCCGCGACAATGGAGGTTAGGTCCAGTGAGGAATCGACCCGATGCTCCTCCACGATAATGCCGTCAGCGGCGGCGATGGCAATTCCCCTGAGATCATCTACCTTCTCGGAGATTTTTTTCAGATTCTCTTTAAGATTCATTCTTTTTCCGGATGGAATCGAGCCAAGATTGGAGACGCTGGGCCTTCTTCTTTTTCGGATCGTCGGCGGAACTTTCCTGGGAAGCTCCACCCTCTCCCTGTTTAAGCAAAAGGGACTGAAGGGCCTTTTCGAGACCTTGCTTACTTTCTTCATCGGAAGGATCTCGCGCCAACAACTTTTGATATACATCCGCCGCCTGCTGATAATGCCCCTGGCTCATATAAAGAGAGGCGAGCGTTGTCGATAGAAGCGACTCTTCCTTCTTATCCACTTTCTCGGGGGTCGATGCCCCCTCCAGACTGGGAGAAAGCGGTTCTTTCTCCATAGAAGGGATTTCAAACCCGGCCACCACCGTTTTATCCCCCTCCCAGGAATCTTCTTGAGCGAAGCCGTTCTCCTCCGCAATAACGGGACTCTCAATCGGCGCTTCCGCAACCTTTTCACCATGCGCCACGGCCGGGTTTTCAACAACCTCGGGGACGTTGACTCCCGGATCGGCGGGGATTACCGATTCCGCTTGAACTCCAAAAGCGATTTCATCGCTCGGAGCGGACGATTCAATGGGCATCGGGGATTTTTCAATTGGCGTTTCTTGGGGAGGAGCTTGACTTAAAACCGCTTCAACAGAAGAAGCCGACCCAACAGGGAAGGGCGGATCGGCTTCCTTCATTTCAGTTTCACCCACCGTTTCAGTTTCACTTACAGGGCCCGGTTCAGACACAGCGGATGAGTCCGAAAGGATTGCCCCTTCCGACTGTGCGCTGGAAGCGATTGACTTTTCGAGAACTCCCACCAGTCCCTTCGCTTCTTTATCGGAAGGGTCAATGATCAATACCTTTTTGCAGGCCTCCAGAGCCCTCTGCAGTTGGGCCTGTCCTTGATAGATCATCGCCAGCTTTTTGTGCGCAAGGATATTATCGGGATTGATCGCGATTACCTGTTCGAACTCCCCTTGCGCTTCCGGAATCTGATTCTTCTGTAGGTAGGTCTTCCCAAGCATGACCCGTGCAGCGACGTAACTCGGGTGGTTTTTAATTCCCTCCACTAATACGATAATGGCCTCATCGACCATGTCGCACTTCAGGTATTCCTCCGCCAAGGGGACAAAAAGACGCGATGTCGGATTCTGCGTGATCTTGTCCATCAGCTTCACGATTTCGGGAGAAATGGTTTTATCAGACATTTTCAGCTCAAAGGAATAATTTTGAAGATCATAACAAATCAGGGTAAAAAGTCAAGAAACGACCGTTTTGAGGCGGACAACCTCTTCCAGGATATACCGGGCAAGCGCCTCTTTGGACATTTTAGGAAGGGGTGTTATTCTTCCTTTTGAATCAATGAGTTGTGCGATATTTGTTTCCACATCAAACCCGGCCCCTTCCTGGGTGACATCGTTCGCCACGATCAGATCCAACCCTTTCCTGAAAAGCTTTTTCCGGGCGTTTTCAACCAACGCCTCGGTCTCCGCGGCAAAGCCGACGATGATCCTCTTCTCTTTTCGAAGCCGTAATCCCGCTAAGATATCTTCGGTCTCTCTTAAGCGAATCGATAGAGCCTCGCCGCTCTTTTTCATTTTTTGCGGGGAAACCGCCTCAGGCCGGTAGTCGCTGACGGCGGCCGCCATTAGGACGACCGTGGCTTCGCTGAAGCGCGCTTCAACCGCTTTCTTCATCTCCTCCGCAGTCCGAACGACGATCCGCTCCACCCCTGAAGGAGAAGTCATCTGTGTCGGACCGCTGATTAAAATGACGCGCGCGCCCGACTCTTTGGCGGCACGAGCCAAGGCATAACCCATCTTTCCGGAAGATCGATTCGAGATAAAACGGACCGGATCAATCGGCTCTTGCGTCGGTCCCGCCGTCACGAGAACGACCTCTCCCGTTAATGGGCGCTCCGAAGCGAGGAGGGAGATAACCCTTTCAAGGATGATCTTTTCATCCACCAGTCTCCCCTTTCCCTCCTTGCCGGAAGCAAGGGGACCGACCTCCGGCTCGATGATCTGGACGCCCCGTTTCTGAAGAAGCGACACATTTTCTTTGACGGCCGGGTGATCCCACATCCCGACATCCATGGCAGGGGCGATGAGAATGGGAGCGGAAGCCGCCAGCAGCAGATTTCCTAAAAGGTCATCAGCCAGGCCAACCGCCATTTTGGCGATAAAGTGAGCGGTGGCCGGCGCGATTAGGATTAGATCGGCCTTTTCGGCCAAGGTCAGATGAAGGACCTCTTCATGGGGATCAAAAAGATCGGTGAAGACCGGCCTTCCCGAAAAAACCTGGAGGGTCAGAGGGGGGACAAACCGGTGGGCGGTCGGGGTAAGAACGACCTGAACGTCGGCCCTCATTGACTTTAAGTCACGGAGAATCTGGAGCGATTTGTAGGCGGCGATGCTTCCCGTGATTCCGAGGAGAATTTTTTTCCTGAAAGCATCGCAGTCATCCCATTGTATCCGCGAAAAAGCAAAGCGGACCGTCTTTCTCAAAGAGCAAGACATTCCGAGGAGAGATTATTCCTCTTTCTCCTCCTTGACAACCGGCTCCGGAGGCGCCACTTCTTGCCGCTTCGCCTCCTCCAGGTAAACGCTCAAATCCTTTCGAATTTCGCTTGCCAACTCCTCTTCCCGTTCGGTCAGCAACTGACGGGTTTTCATCTCCTCACGCAGGCGTTTTGCATCGCGCTGCGCCTGTTTCGCTTCTTTTCCATAGAGGACTTCCAATTCATCCCCGAGCACCTCTTCAAGCGCAATCGTGCTCGCCTTGGCATGCCGGCTTTGTTGCGTCTGCTTCGCCCCCTCCATCAGCTGCCGCGCCCGCTGCGACGCAATGATCACCAACCGATACCGGGAATCGATCTTCGAATAATCTGTCTCAACGGGAAGAGAAATAATTTCCATCAGTCAGTTCCTTTCAAATAAAGAAGGGATGATTCCTCCCTTCTAAGGTGTAGGTCAGATTTCCTTGCTCATCTGCTTGATAAAGGTCTCCTCGATCCAGGAAAGATTCATCTGCTTCATTTTAATCCGCTCGGCGATCATGACCGCTTCGAGTTCCTTCAATGCTTTGTGAAATTCCGAATTCACGATCAGATAATAATATTGCCGGTAATTCCAGATCTCTTCACGCGCCTTTTGAAGGCGCCGCGAAATCTCTTCCGAAGAATCCGATTTTCGATCGACCAAACGTTGCCGCAGCACTTCGAAGGAGGGGGGAAGGATGTAGACATACACGCCGTCGTTATATTTTTTCTTAATCGTCATCGCCCCTTGAGAGTCGATGTCCAAGACCACATCGATCCCGCGGTTCACCCAATCCATCAAAAGCTCGCGCGAAGTGCCGTAAAGATTCCCATGCACCTCCGCCCACTCGATGAAATCGTTTTTATCGATCATGTTTCGGAAGGTCGCCTCATCGACGAAAAAGTAATCCTTCCCATGCGTCTCTCCCGGCCGGGGAGAGCGCGTCGTATAAGAGATCGAATACTGGAGGTTTGGAACCAGCTTGGCGACCTCCCTGCACAGAGAGGTCTTCCCCGCACCGGAAGGGGCCGAGACAACGAATATAATTCCTTTTCTATCCATTTCTATCCAATTGCCTCATCATGAAGAGCGACGTTTTCTCCCCTTCTTCTCATCGAGGGAAGCGGAACCGGCGGGGAGCCCGTCTTCATCCGAAGCGAATCGCTGCGCGATCGTCTCCGGCTGAATGGCGGAGAGGATCACATGGCCGCTATCGGTGATGATCACGGTGCGCGTTTTCCTCCCCTGAGACGCATCGACGAGCTTTCCTCCCGCCCTCGCCTCTTCTTTAAAGCGTCTCATCGGAGAAGAGTTCGCCGCGACAACGGCGACGATCCGTGATGCAGGGACTACATTTCCGAATCCGATATTCACCAGCTTAAACGGCACGATTTCTCTCTGGTGGCCGCATCATCACCAAGGCCACGGTTGGAACGACCTTACTCGATATTCTGAACCTGCTCCCGGATCTTCTCAAGCCCGCTTTTCATGGCAACCACCTGCAGCGAGATGTTGACGTC
The DNA here is from genome assembly GCA_028865235.1 of Candidatus Manganitrophus sp. Classification (GTDB taxonomy): domain Bacteria; phylum Nitrospirota; class Nitrospiria; order SBBL01; family Manganitrophaceae; genus Manganitrophus. Next base: position 36,932 of record CP114561.1, on the reverse strand, counting down.
GTTCGCCTTGGAGCCGATCGTATTCACTTCCCGATTCATCTCTTGCACTACAAATTCCAGGGCGCGCCCGACCGCCTCATCTTTCTGGAGCATTTTCCGGAACTGCTCCAGGTGGGTTTTCAAACGGGCTGTCTCCTCGCTGATGTCGCTCCGGTCGACCAGAATGGCAACTTCTTGAGCCAGACGCGCCGGATCAACGGCGATTCCTTGGGTCAATTCGGAAACCCGCTTTTGAAGCCGCTCATGGTAAGCTTGGACCGCCTTTTTCTCCTGTTGTTTGATAAGGCCCAGCATACGGTCCAATTCATCGAGATGACCCGCCAAATCTTCACCGAGCGCCCTCCCCTCTTCACCACGCATCTTCTCCAGCGCACGCATCGATCGCTCCACCATCCGATCGACAAATCGTCCCAGCGGCGCCGTGTCTTCCTCCGGCTCGGAGGTCGTAATGATCTCTTTGAAATGGCTCATCAGCGCCACGTCGATCTCTCCGCTCAGATGGAGCGATGTCTTCAGTTTTTTTAGAATGCGATGGTACGCCTCGGCCGACTCCAGATCGAGCTTGAACTGTTTTGGAGCATTTCCCGAGCCGTTGAAGTTGATGGAGAGCTCAATGTGCCCCCTGGAAAAGCGCGCTTGCACCTTTTTTTTGAATGTCTCCTCAAGCGGCGCGAGCAGCTTTGGAAGCCGGATGACGACATCACAGTAGCGGTGGTTCACCGATCGAAGCTCCACCGCGACAGGACGTCCTTTATAGTTCCCCTCCGACCTGCCGTAGCCGGTCATACTTCGGATCATTTGTATTTTTCACTCACTAAAGGTGGGGCTTGATTATAGCCGTTGCCCCCCGTATTGTCAATGTGAGAGCGGCCCTTTGCCCGGCTTTCCGCCCCTTTTTTTTCCGTCTCGGCCGGGCAAAGATCGAACAGCGGACACTCCAGACAACGCGGCCGGCGGGCCACACAGAGATACCGCCCGTGTAGGAGGATCCGGTGCGATCCGACCGTCCATTCCTCCTCCGGCAACAGCCGGCTCAAATCGATCTCGATCTGATCGGGATCTTCCGATCGTGTCCACTTTAGCCGATTGGAAACACGCCGGACATGGGTATCGACCACGATGGCCGGTTTGCCGAAGGCGCTCCCCAAAACGACATTCGCCGTTTTCCGACCGACCCCCGGTAAGGTCACCAACGCCTCCATATTCACAGGGACCTTTCCACCGAAGCGATCCACAATCGCCCCCGCACAGCCAAGGATGTTCTTGGCCTTGCTTTTGAAAAATCCGGTCGATCGAATGATCGACTCCAACTCCTCCCGGTCGGCCTTCGCAAGCGCGTCCGGCGTCGAATACCTCTGGAAAAGGACCGGCGTCACCTTGTTGACCCGCGCATCGGTGCATTGGGCCGAAAGGATCGTGGCGATTAAAAGCTGAAAGGGATCCTCATGGCTCAGCTCCGTCTCGGCCTCCGGAAACTGTTTCTCAAGACGCCGAAGAATCTCGGCCATTCGAGCGCGATCTTCTTCCAGATTTTCTGGCAGGCGTTTTGCCGACAATAATGACCCTCTCTTTTATCCGCCGGAGGCTTTATCGGGGGTATCTTTAATCTGAATTCCGTCGCCGGGGGGCGGCGCCTGCATTTTGAAAAAAATCCGCATCTGCGTCGCCAGAAATTCCCGCGCCGTCGGCTCCCGCAAATTCAACCGGTATTCGTTGATGATCTTCACCGACATGTCATACCACTCTTTCCAGCAGACGTTGCAGACCTTCGCTTTGAGCTCCACGCCGACCTTTCCACCGTATGGCATCCCTTCGATCTCCGCCCGCGTTTGACCGCACCGAATACAGGTCACATCCGCCATCGCTTCCTCCTCGTTCACTTCAATGTTTTCAGCAGCTCTGATTTCTTCTCTTTATACTCTTCCTCGGTGATCAGCTCATCTTCCCTTAATTTTTTCAGGAGCCGGAGCTGCGCTTCAAGCGGAGTACCTTCCGAAGAAAGCGCCGGTTTTTCATCTTCTGAAGCAACCGGTTCCGGAGTCGGCGCTACCAGTGCGGCAAAGTCCACCGCAATCGCCTCGACCCTTCGACCTTCCCCCGAAAGCTTCCTCTGGTGAGATTGAGGAAGAATCTCGAAGCTCCCCGGCTCAAAGGAATAAAGCGGATTCTCACGTGGGATGTGAGGACGATGCTCGTTTGAGATCGCCGTCCGATCATTCCCGAAGATCAGGTGGATCTCTTTCTCCTTGACGTATGCGACCCCCGACGTGATCAACGTTGTCATGCTGTTTTTCTGCGACGTCAGAAAAAACGCCGCCCGCTCTTCGGGTGTCGCGATCGCCAGGGCGCGCTTCAACCGTTCCGCCAGCAGGGCCGCCTCCTCCGGGGTAAAGGCAGCCCCCCGGATCTCCTTCTGTTGGGTGAGGAGGCGATTCAAGAACGAAACTTCATGTCGGACGACAATCGAGTTCAGAACCGCCTGGATCGTTTCAAGCTCGATCTCCACCGGATGATCATATTGCTCGGCCGGATCGACTCGATCGAGGCGGACCAGATGCCCCTCCCCTTCATCCAGATAACGGGGAGGCTCTTTCGGACCGAAACAACCGGCCAGCATCAAACAGACCGAAACGGCGAACAATCCGCTTATTCGACTGTAACGCTTCAAAAGATCCCTCTTCTTATTCACCCTTTCCTCCGAGCATTTCTCTTGCCCGAGCCCTCCTGAACGCGTGCGACCAAACGATAGATCATTTCGGCCGTGGCCCCCCAGATGTCGTTTCCATTGTACAGATAGGATCGGACCGTTCTTTCCGTCCCCCTGAATCGCATCGTTCGCGATCGGCAATTTTCCGGATTCGTTAAAAAGGAAAAGGGAACCTCGATCAGTTCCGTGATCTCTCGAAAATCCAATCGAAATGGATAGGGATAGGAAATCATGGAGACAAAGGGAGCGACCGAGAAACCGGTCACCGTCTCGTGGTCGTCGAGCCGCCCGATGAGCGTCACTGCGTTCCGTTCGAGACCGATCTCTTCCCGGCACTCCCGGAGCGCCGTTTCAAAAAGATCGGCATCAGACGACTCCCAACATCCCCCCGGAAAGGCGATCTCCCCTTGATGCCGCTGAACCCCTTCACTTCGTTTTGTTAAGAGAAGATAAGGGGCCCCTTCTTTGTCGAAGAAAGGGACCAGGACCGCGGCGGGGCGCAATTCCGGTTTGGCGAGGATCTCGCCGGGCCGGGCCTTTACAGACGATTTTAAAACCTCCCAAAACTGTTCCACCCGCGCTTCAGCATCCCTCCCCAAAGGAGGACCTCCGGTCATGAGGATCGCGGCCTTCCCAGGGTGGTGATGTAGACGACGATTTCGTCGAGGGAAAGGCCGAGCAGCGCATTCACTTCATCATCATAAAAGCCGCCGATCCCGCTGACCCCCAAACCGAGCCGAATCGCCGCCAGATTCAGCCGCTCTCCGATTTGCCCCGCATCGAGGTGGAGATAACGGTAGGCCCGGTCGCCGTATTTCTCGACCGCTCTTTTTAGATGGGCGATGTGGATTACCAGTGCGGCCGCGTCGCGCGCCAACTCTTGTCCCAAACAGAAGTGCCAGGTCTGCTCGCGGAAATCTCCGGCCGACAGGAGCCGCAGCTCGTTTTTTTGCGGCACAAAGTAGTAGATCCCCTCCTGCAATCCGACCACCTTCTGTACAACCAGATAGGTCTGGAGAATCGAGGGATCGAAAAACGGCGACGGAACCGCCGCAACGGGAAAGTAGGCATATCCTAAAATCCCGGCAAGCTCTTCCTTTAAAAATCCTTCTCCCGAGAATCCGCGGGTCGACCTTCTCAAAAGAATCGATTGACCGACACTCTCTCCCCAATCGATCGGCGACTCGGGAAGGAGGGTCGCCTCTTTGTAGGAATATTTCGATTCCAGAACATTCAGATCGGGAGGCCGGCGGACGGCCGAAAGGTCGACCTTCTCCCCCGGCAAGATCGATGACACACGGTGGAGCTGGAGTTGGAGCATCTTTAAGTCATTCTCTCCCTTGGGGATCGGCATCGACGCCACCGCCGAGGTCGGACGGATCTCCTCCGGATTAATCTTCTCCCCTTGCGGCAAGGCGACCACGGCCAAGACCCCTTCTTCCGCTTCATCCAAGAAGAGGAGACGGTTCAAAGAGGTGTCCAAGAAACCGCCGATAGGTACCGGGCTAAAACCCTCCTCCGGCGCATAAACGACGAGATTCCCGAGAATGTGGCCGGTATCGAGCAGGATGCGTCGATAAGCCCGCTCCTGGTAACGCCAGGCGCTCCGTTGATAAACCGCCGTCATGATAACGAGGAGGTTTGACTTCGCGATCGCCTCGTGGTGCATACAGTATCGCTCAAACTCCTCCCAAAAGTCTCCCTCCCAAACCAGGACCAACGAATGATCCTTCACCTGAAAATTGTAGATCCCGTTCTCCAAGACCGAGAGGCCGCGGATCGCGACATAGAGCTCGGTCGGATAAAGCCCCCCCGCGGTCGGCGCGGCCCGAAGGGTTAACGTTTGGCCGGTCGGGTATTGCAGAATACCGGTGACGCCGTTGGTGAAGTAAAGCAACCGCGATATCTCTGCGATCCCGAACGGATATCCCCCCTGGGTTTTCGCGGGCGGGAGCGGTTCTCCGGTAAAGGGATTATTCTGAAAAGGAAGGTAAGGGATCAGGTCGATCTTTTTATCGCTGTGATATTCTTTGTAGGGAGACGGTTGCGCCCCCCAATCGAGCGGCCGCTGAAACTTCCCCATCCGCGCTTCATGGTATTTGGTCTCTTCATGGTAAATTTCCGCAAGCGCTTTTTTGTCCATCCAGGGTTCCCGCGTGAATTAAAATCCTTTAAAATCTTCTTAATCTAATATAGAAACCGACCGGTGTCAATTTATAAGAATGAAACCGGCACGGATCAGTTTCAGTCGGGTTCCCCCTCCTTCTTACCCCTATTAATATGGATGCGCTTGTCTTTGGCGATAGACAAAAACTGCTTGCCTTCGATTATTCTTTCTTGTATAACACTGAGGTTCTACCGTCATCAGGAAAAACCATGCCGAAGAGAAAAGCCCTTCTTGTCTCCGTCACCGGCCCCGATCAACCGGGGATTACCGCCGCGCTGACCGAGATTATGGCTGAATCCGATGTCCGGCTTCTCGACATCGAGCAGGTGGTGACCCAGTCGATTTTATCCCTCTCCATCTTGATCGAGCTGGACGGCGCGGAAGAGGGAGAGCGACACCTTTTGCGCGACCTCCTCTTCCGTGCGCACGAGTTCGGTCTGTCAATGGAGTTCAAAGTCGTCCGGCCGACGGAGATTCTAAAGAAGACCCCCGTCCAGAATTACGTCGTCACCTGCCTCGGCCCCGCGGTGACCCTTCGCGTCATCGCCAAGCTCGCGACGCTTCTCTCCGAGGAGCGTGTCAACATCCAGAAGATTCACACAATCGCTCGCAAGCAGTTGGAATGTATTGAACTGACCCTGTCCACAACCAAGCCGATCGACCCCCGCCTTCTGACTCGAAAGCTGCTTCACCTCAATGCCGAGTTCGGGGTCGATATCGCCGTTCAGGAAGAGAACCTCTTCCGCCGCGCCAAGCGACTCATCGTCATGGACATGGATTCGACGCTGGTCCAGATCGAAGGGATCGATGAGCTGGCCAAAGAAGCGGGGGTCGGCGAAAAGGTCATCTCGATCACTCATCGCGCAATGAACGGGGAGATCTCCTTTCCGGAGGCGCTTCGAGAACGGGTCCGCCTGTTAAAAGGCCTCCCGGTCGGCGTCCTTGAAAAGGTCTGCAAGCGGATGCCTTTTACGCCGGGCGCAAAAGAGCTGGTTTCTATTCTCAAGAAGCTCGGATATCGAACCGCGGTCCTCTCCGGAGGATTCGACTATTTTAGCGCTCGGGTAAAAGAGTCGCTCGGACTCGATTATGCCTACTCCAACACGTTGGAGATTAAAGAGGGGGTTTTAACCGGCGAGATCGTCGGCGAAATTGTAGACGGCAAGAAAAAGGCGGCCCTGATGGAAGAGATCGCGCGGAAGGAAGGGGTCACGCTCGATCAGGTGATCGCCATCGGCGACGGCGCGAACGATCTCCCGATGATCACCCGCGCCGGCCTCGGCATCGCCTTTAACGCCAAACCCCGCGTCAGGGAAGAAGCGCACTACAGCATCACCCAGAAAAATCTCGACTCCATCCTCTATCTTCTTGGAATCACCGAGAAGGATCTCACCGCCATGAGACAGAGGAAGCAACGCCGAACGACCACGTTGTAATCGTCATTTTGATCGCGATATAATTCAGATATGAGCATCCGTGCAAGGCCTCCATCCGGACCGGAACTTCGGGAGGACCCTTCGCACGGATCAACCATTCTAGGGAGAGGCATCCGGAGCAGCCATGGCAGAATACAAGACAAAGCGCATTTTTACATACGAAGAGGCCCTCGAAGCACTTCCTCAGGTCCAAAAAATCACCACAGAAGCGATTCAAGAGATCAGCGTTCTCGCGGCCCAGATTTTCGCCCTTCGCGATGAAGATCAAAAGAAGCGGTACGAAAAACAGCAGGCGGTGATCGTGAACAATTGGGTTCAGACCCTTGAGCAGATGGGGTGTGAAGTCAAAGGACTCTGGCTGGTCGATTTCGATAATGGGGAAGGATATTACTGCTGGCAATATCCCGAATCAAACCTGGAATATTTCCACGGCTACACGGAAGGGTTTGCAGGGCGAAGCAAGCTGTTTTAATGTATGTGTGTTGAGATAGGGGCGAGGCATGCCTCGCCCCTACGCAGATAATGCCTCCAGATGCCGTCCAACCGACCGGGCGAGCGCAGCGAGGTTGTATCCCCCCTCCAAGCAGGAAACGATCCTTCCTCCGCAGTGGGTCTCTGCGAGCGACCGGACGATTTGCGTCATCTCCGAAAAGCCTTCATCGGTCACCTGGAGGCTTGCCAAAGGATCGCTCTGATGGGCGTCAAACCCGGCGGAAATCAGGATGAAGTCGGGCTTGAACGCCGCCAGCGCCGGCGCCATGACCGTTTCGATCCGATGAAGAATATCGGAATCGCCCGCCCCGGATGAAAGCGGGCAGTTCAACGTAAATCCCTCCCCCTTCCCCCTCTCCCCGCTCCCTTTCGGAGCCGGTTCCCGGATAAAAAGGATATTGGTGGGTGCTGAAGTAGAAGACGGTCGGGTCCGAATAAAAGAGATGCTGCGTGCCGTTCCCGTGATGGACGTCCCAATCCAGGATAAAGATCCGCTCCAGATGATGCTTCTTTTGAAGATACCGCGCGGCAATGGCGACGTTGTTGAACAGACAGAATCCCATCGCCCGATCCGCTTCGGCATGATGGCCCGGCGGCCGGACCGCGCAGAAAGCGTTTTGGATGCTTCCCGACATCACCCGGTCGGCGGCGGTCAAAACCCCGCTCACCGCCTTCTCCGCCGCCGCCAGCGACATCGGGGAAAAAGGGGTGTCGGGATCGAGGTAAACCGTTTCGTCCTCGGGGACCATTTTTTTTAATGTTTCGTAATAACGGGGATGGTGGACCGTATCAATCCAGGCGGCCAGGTCCGGACCGTCGGCCGGTTTGATTTCGACCAACTCCGAGATCAGACCGCTCTTCACGAGGTGTCCTTCGATCGCGGCAAGCCGCTCCGGCGACTCCGGATGGGCCGGACCGGTATCGTGTTGGCGATAAATGGGATGGGAAACAAAGCCGGTCTTCATTTTCTTTCCTTGCCTTGGATTCTCTATTTCTTCTGGCGGACCCCCCACTCTGCATTGGACTTCGTATAGGCGACAATCGTCTGACCGCATGCGGTACAAGGGCTCTCTTCCGTCACTTCCGACGCTCCATCGTTGGGACCGGGCGGGGGTGTATCGGGAACCTGAACATAGGCCTTCTTCTGACAATAAGGACAGATAACGCCGTACAGCGTGCTCAATCTCTTCCTCCCCTTCTAACCTACTTTAATATCCATCCCGGACCTCGGTGAAGCCGGGACACCCCTCAGACAAGAAAAGGATTGCTCCGACGCTCCCTGCCGATCGTTGTCCGAGGACCATGACCGGGAAGGACCGCCGTTTCGTCCGGAAATGAAAGAAGCCGTTTTTGAATCGAATTGATTAAGGTCGGGTGGGACCCTCCCCAAAGGTCGGTGCGGCCGACACTCCCGGCAAAAAGGGTATCCCCCGTCAATAGACCGAATGCCGGAACATGAAAGCTGACACTCCCCGGCGTATGGCCGGGCGTATGGATCACCTCGACCTTTTCCTTGCCGAATGAGAACGAATCGCCATGCTTCAAAAAACGATCGATCGAGGGGATGGGCGGGGTCGGAAGACCAAAGAGCGCGGCTTGAACGTGGAGATTTTCGCAAAGAGGCATATCCTCTTCATGGAGTCCCGTCACGGCCCCTGTCTTCGTCCGGACGACATCGGTGGCCCCGATATGATCAAAATGCGCGTGGGTGTGGAGAAGAAAAATCACGTTAAGTTGATGCCGAGCAAGGCTCCCGAGGATCTCATCGGCCTCGTCTCCCGGATCGAATACCACGGCGGTTCGCGTCTCCTCGCAGGCGAGGATGACGCAGTTACATTGAAACGGTCCGACCGGAAAAGACTCAACGATCATTCTTCTGACCCATCAAGAAAAACCACGAGCCTAATACTAACAAGCCGCCTGGGTAGTGTCAATCGGAGAACTTCCTGAGAGTTTTTAGATGATCCGCTGATATTCGGAGAGGTCAAGGCGCCAGACCTTCACGCCGCAGTAGCGCTCCCCTTCCGGACAGACCGGGCGGGTCCCGGCCATGTTCCGCAGGGTGCAGGGGGAAGGAGGTAACTTCCGATCGACGGATTCACCTCTTTGATTTGTTGCGCCTCATCGAGAGAAGCGCGCCAGATCTCCTCCTGGGCGTTATAACAGAGGCGCATCGCATGTTTGTGGTGCAGATTCAGAAGATCGGACGATTCGGTGAATCGAATCGAGAGCGCATTCGGCAAAAGATAAAGGGCATACTCCAGTGGGGCGCCAAGCCGTTTCATCCGGGCGAAGCGGTCCCAGCAATGGGACATCACCTCTTGATAATATGCCTCGATCTTGGGGTCGATTTTGATCAGCGCCGGCGTAATGTAATCGGGACGATCGCTCGTGTGCGCAAAGAGGATCGGCCGGGAAGCCGGGGTCATCCGGTGCCGTTGATCCTGAGAGTCGGCGGTATGCGAAAGCTTCTTCCGGAAGGTGTAAGAAGGATGAAAGAGGGTCCGGCTGATCTTCGAGAGGGTCGTCAGGTTGAGCGATTCTCCGAGCAATCGGTTCTCCCCCGGATCGAGCGCCAGGCGGATTGCCGCGGCATCATCGAGCGCCGCCCGAGGCACCCCTAACACCTCCCGAACCGATTGGGCAAGGACCGCCTCTTGGTTCATCTTATAATCAACGAGTTTGGAGACCCGTCCTTCAAGTGAAACATCAAATTCGTCCAGGAACTGCTCGGTGGTTTGAGCCGTCATTCCTCCCGAATAATCTTGATAGAACTGATACTCCGGCGTCGATTCGATCGGAAGGGGCTGCTCCAGGATCTTTTTATATTCAGGATCAAAGTCGAGGAGGGCCTGAACCATCTTCTCCACCACCAGCCGCTGCTCCAGCGGCGTGTCGTACTGCCGGCAGAGCCGGTAGTAGCGGAGAAGGGTGACCCCGGAGATCGTGTGATAAAGATAGGCGAAAGCACCGATCGGAACGACGTAGCGGGCGATCTCCTGCGCCTTTTTTTTGACATCCCGGTTGAAGTTTCTCCGCTGGCGCGGGAAAAGCCGGGCATACTCGGCATCGACCAACGGCAGGAGCATCTCGTTCAGTTTCTTATACGCCTCCATCTGCTCGTGGACGCCGGCGATGTAAAGGTCCAGCGCTTCCCCCGAGAGGGGCGGAATCGAGAAGCTCTCCGGCTTGACCGCGACGTAACGCTGGCTGACCTGTTCGGAATTATAGAAAGGATGGCTATGGAGAAACGACCAGATAAACTGCCGGGAGACGTTAGTCAGGGTGAATTGAAAGTGGGCATGCTGGAGGGTGGTATGATGGCCCGCCTGATAAATGCTCTGGGCCAAAAGCTCATAACCTTCGATGAGGTCTTCATCGCGGACGACCCCTTTTCCGGAATAGCAGGTCTTGGCGGTTGCCACGAAGTTTTTGAATGGCCGGACAAAGGCCTTCTCTAAAACAACGACCGGCTCCGGAGAGAGAAAACGATCATTCATCTTACGTCCAATCTATCGAGTCTTCCGTTTGACAGCCCGTATTATATTGGATAGAATCCCTGCGGTAAAGTAAAAAGAATCGCCTCCATAGAGATCGAGTCATGGTAGGACAGACAGGACCTAAAATCAAGATCGCCGGCGCCGGACCCTCGGGACTGACGGCGGCGATTGTCCTCGCCAAGGCCGGCTACGAGGTCGACCTCTTTGAAGGGCGTAAAGCGGTCGGGGCGCGCTTTATCGGCGATTTTCAGGTGATCGAAAATATGAGCCGGGAAGAAGATGCACTGGAAATGCTGAAGCGGTTCGGTCTCGATACGAATTTCTTCATCCGTCCGGTCCGGCAAGCCGTTTTCTTCGATCATCGGCTTCGCTCGCAAACGGTCGGAAGCCGTCGGCCCTTCGGCTACTTCATCCGGCGGGGAAGCGAGGGGGAGACCCTCGACCGGGGCCTTCTGACACAGGCGCTTGCGGCGGGAGCAAAAATCCACTACCAAACGCGGATCAAACCGGAAGAGGCCGACATCATCGCCACTGGGCCGGCCACCCCCGACGGACTCGCAAAGGAGATGACCTTCACCACCTCCCTCCCCGACACCGTCTGGGTCCTCTTCGACATGAACCTCTCCCCAGGCGGCTACGCTTACCTCTTTGTTTTAGACGGCATCGCCACCTTCGGTTGCGCGATCACCCGGGACCTCTCCCGAATCAATCATTACTTCGACCGTTCGTTGCAGCGGTTTCATGAGATGATCTCTTTTCCGATCGAGAACGACCGGACCGCTTACTCTTTCATGAACTTCAGCTTGAAAGGGTCCGCCCAATCCGGGGGACGTTGTTTTGTCGGTGAGGCGGGAGGATTTCAAGACTATCTCTTCGGATTGGGGATTCGTTACGCCCTCACGACCGGGCACGCGGCGGCGGAGAGCCTCTTGAAGAAGCGCTCCTATGACCTCCTCTGGAAAGAAGCGCTCGGCCCGGCGCAGGAGGTCAGCGTCGTCAACCGGTTCCTCTATGAGGTGGGAGGCAATCGTGGCCTCTCCCTTTTTATCCAACGGGCCGGCCGCGGCGATCTTCAAGATTACCTCGGGGGTGGCACCGCCCTTCCTGGTGGAAGCGTCTGGCCCTTCCGATCTTAAAATGGGGATGGCAGCGCGCCGGTCGGTGCGCCCATCGACTCTCCCCCATTGGTGCCGTCACAAGCCGGTATCCACGCATCCCGAACTGGGGCCGATCAAGCCATGATCTCCGTGGAAGAGGCTTATCAATACTGTCGCCGCCTGACCCACCGCTCCGGTCCCCACTTCTCGGTCGGGTTCCGTTTTCTTCCTCCGTCGAAGCAAAACGCGATTTATGCCGTTTACGCCTTCTGCCGGTACGCCGACGACATCGTCGATGAGGCGCAGGAGGCGTCGCTGGAAAACCTCCTCCATTCATGGCAAGAAGAATTGGACCGCTGTTACCAGCAGCAGCCGACCCATCCAATCACCGTCGCCTTGGCCGACGCCATCAAGAAATATCCGATCCCCAAAAAGGGCTTTGAGGGGTTGATCGCGGGGTGCCGGATGGATCTTCTCTACAACCGCTACCCCACTTTTGATTCACTGATGGTCTACTGCGATCTGGTGGCGACGACCATCCGTGATCTCTCCCTCCCCGTCTTCGGTTATCGAGATCCGAAGGGGGTCGTCTACGGCCGGGCCCTTTCCACGGCGCTGCAGTTGACCAACATCGTCCGGGACATCGGAGAAGATCTGGGGCGCGGAAGGATTTATCTTCCGTTGGATGAAATCAAAGCGGTCGGCTATTCCGAGGAGGAATTGACGGCGCGGGTCAAGAACGAGGCCTTTCTGAAGCTGATGCGGTTTCAGTGCGACCGCATCCGAAACTACTTCAACGAATCGGCCCAGTTGATTCCGCTGATCGAGGAGGATGCGCGCCTGTCGGTCTCTCTAATGCGGAACGTCTATGTGGCCCTGATCGACCGAATCGAGAAAGAGCCCTTTGCCGTTTTGGATCGGCAGATCCGGCTCTCCTGGTGGGGGCGCGGTCAAGTCATTGCCCGGACGCTGATCGGTCGCTCCGTCTCCTGACCCCCGTTCTATGGTTTAATCCACCAGGTGATCCCGACGTAGTTCTCCCGGAGGGCATTCGTTCCCACATCGTTCCCATTCCGGGAGGTCGTCGGAAAGTTGGAAGGCCGATCGACGTTCCATTCATTATGCACGCCGATGAGGAAGGTGACGCGGTCGAGACGATACTGTCCCTCCATCCGGACCCCGAACTGCTCGTGGCTCTCCCCCGCTCCCGGTGTCCCGCCGAGGACATAGGGGTGTAGATTAAGCCATATCTTTGAAAAGATCTGTTTTTGAATCCCGATCCCGGTTTGATAGCCGAGCTGGCAGGTGCAGTCTCTGCGGATCAAAAGAGGGGTGTTCGTATATCGCTCGAAGTAATAATTGAAATAAAGACCGACCCGTGTATCCAACGGAGAGGCCTCCTCCTGAGCGATCGCTTGATCAACCATTAAGGTCTGCAAAATAATAGTGAACAGAATCAGGAAAATCTCTTTTTTCAGTCGATTGCATAAATTCATATTCTTCCTTTCTCACCCCACATCAAAAATACATCAACGCAGTAACCAGGTAATGCCGATATAAGTCTCCCGAAGTCCCCCCGTACTGATGTAGTTACCCTCTCTTGAATGCGTCGGGAAATTCGATGAGCGATAAACATCCCACTCGCCATGATGCCCAAATAGAAAAATGAATCGTTCAAAGCGGACATGAAATTCGAATCGGGACCCGAACTGCTCCGGCGATTGGGCGAGGCTTGGGCTGGCGCCCAGGACATACCCATGGAAATTAAACCAAAGCCGCCAGAACATCGGCGACTGAACAACCACTCCTGTTTGGTATCCCAATTGACAGCTGCACTGCCTCCGGATAAAGAGAGGGGTATTTGTATAGCTGGGAAGGTAGTAATTGAAATAAAGTCCCACGCGGACGTCAGAAGGCGGGGTACGCTCCTCAGCTGCCACTCGATCTACGATGAAGAGCTGAGTAAAAAGATGGGAAATAACATAGAAAAGAATAACCTTCCTATGGCAGATTTCTGCAAAATCTTGCAGCATCCTTGCAAGTTTCTGCATAATACAAGCAAATCGAAAATCGTTCGGGAACATTGCCACTCCATGCAAATCATCCGTTAGACTGAATGAGCGTGGTTAGTGGCATCCGTTCCTCTAGGATCACGCTTCGTCGAATTTTGATTGGAATTCGACGGCTGAGAATTGCAATTGCCGGACCGATTATTTGGAGGGAAATAAAGAGATGACTCGGTTTGATTAGTGGTACAGAGGCGCTTCAGAAGAAGGGGGCCGGGTTGGGACAGGAAATAGCGAGTTGTTCGGTGAAGCATCGTCATACATCGGTAGCCAGGCAGAAGGTGTTTTGCTAGAAGCGTGAGACGGAAGAGAGTCGTTCTGATACGTCGGTATGAGTTCTTTCAGTGTTATTTTGATTTCGTTCGGGTCTGTCTCATGATCCATGCTTGCAAATTTTTTAACATAAGACATTAACTCATCTGTGACCTTTCCATTTTGCGCCACCCGGATCTTTTCATGCCGGGTCTGCGCCACCTTTTCTGCCTCTTCGAAAAGGCCCTCAACCAGCTTTTCCGCCGGCCGCAAGCCGACAATCTGAATCGGGATATCCTCATCCGGGGAAAACCCGGATAGAATGATCATTGTCCTGGCAATGTCAATGACCTTGATCGGATCCCCCATATCCAGGACAAATGTCTCCCCTCCTTCGCCAAGAACCGCCGCGTGCAAGACGAGCTGAACCGCCTCTTGAATGGTAATAAAGTATCGCTTGATATCAGGATGAGTCACCGTGACCGGTCCCCCTTTTTTGATCTGCGCACGGAAGAGCGGGACGACGCTTCCATTGCTTTCAAGAACATTCCCGAAACGGACCGACACCAATCGGGTACGGCTTCGTTGGTTGAAATATCGCACCAGCATTTCGGCGACCCGTTTGGTGGCGCCCATGACACTGGTGGGATGGACCGCCTTATCGGTCGAAATGAGTACGAAATCTTCTACGCCGTATTGATCCGCCATTTGGATCACATTGTAGGTTCCCAAGATATTATTTTGGACCGCCCCCAGGGGATGGCTTTCCATCATCGGAACATGTTTATAGGCCGCCGCATGAAAAATAATATGAGGACGATACATGGAGAAAACCTGATGAAGTTTTTCTTCGTCGAGGATGTCTCCTAAAATAACCTTGAGTGAGATGCCGGGGAACTTATCCAAAAGCTCAACCTGAATGTGATGAAGATTGTTTTCGCTCCTTTCAAATAAAATCAGTTGCTCAGGACGGAAAGCGGCAACCTGACGACACAGCTCAGATCCAATAGACCCTCCCGCACCGGTCACTAAAACTCTCTTGCCTTTGATCTTTAGCTCGACATTTGGATCGTAGATCTCGATTTCTCGTCTTCCGATGAGATCCTCGATATCAAGATTCCGGATATCGGAGATGGAGACCTTTCCCCCCAGCATTCCGGTCAGACTCGGAAGAATTTTTATCGGAAGCCCAAAAGACTTGCATTGATGAATGATTCGTTTAATCTGTTTTTGACTTGCGGAAGGAATGGCGATGAGGATCTCATCCGGATGGAGCTTTTGAACCACTGTTTCCAATTCTTGGCTATTTCCAATCACGGGAATGTTGTGAATTTTTGATAATCTCTTCTTGGGGTCATCATCGATAAACGCAATCGGATGACGATTATAAAAGGGGTTCTGCATCATGTCTCGCGCTACCATCTCCGCGGCATTTCCGGCGCCGATGATCAAAACTCGACGGGCTCCGATTGGCACCTGTGTCAAAACTGCATATACTCTTTTTGCAATTCTAAAACTCGCCAAAATTAGAAAGAGAAGAAGCGCATCAATCAAAAAAATAGATCGGGGATACCCCTTTATCTGCAACAGTGCGATACCCCCCCAACTCAATATCGAGCTGCAGAAGATCGCCGCCCCTAAAGCAATCATGTCCTGAATGCTCGCATAACGCCAAAGCCCCCGATTCAATCCAAAATACTGAAGCAAGACAAGTCGAAATACCAGGATAAAGGGCAAGGTCATTTTGAACAGATTAAATTGATCTTGCGGAATCTTTCCATCAAAACGGAGGGTAAAAGCCAAGTAACTTGAAAATACGATTGCTCCAGCATGGATGAAGACAATAATGCCTCTTCGATATTTTTCCATGACTTCTTTAAGGGTTTTCTTTTTGGTTTTCTCCTTTTTTGAAAATGGGAAGGGAAGACTCAATACAAGGGTCATTAGACTTGTGAAAAGAATCTTTATGTCAAGAGCTAGACTCCGTTGCAGAACATACTGTTTGGCTAGTTTAATCTTTTTTGGCAAAACAGTATTAATGTAATAGGCTTCCGGATCGTCTACTTGAGACAGGAGAAGAGAGACATCCCTAATCTCAATCGTTGCGAAGTCAGTCATTCCGGGCCGCACGGTTAGAATGGTTTCATAGTCCTTCCGGAATAGCTCAACATGCTTTTTGAGTTCTGGGCGCGGCCCGACCAAGCTCATTTCTCCTTTCAGGACATTTAATAATTGAGGAAGCCTGTCGAGCTTGCATGAACGAAGGAATCGTCCAATCCGCGTGATCCGAAGGAAAGGTGTCTGACCATTCTCCTCCGTCTGCATTTCAACTGTCCGGAACTTATAGATTTGGAAGGGACGGAAGTTTTTCCCGATTCGCTCCTGCTTGAAAAACACAGGTCCTTTGGAAGTTACTTTAATAATGATGGCAATAAAAAGAAAAGCGGGGGCCAACAAAACGAGTAAGATGAGAGATAATCCAAAGTTAAATATCCTTTTAACTCTGGCCTTTCTCTTTAGAAAATTCGCATATGTCAATAACATTCACTTCCTCCCGCCTCCCGATCTATATAAATATTGCATACGAAAGTGAGCAGAAATCGTTCTTTTGAAAACTGGCGATCATGTTCTGTAAAGCACCTCGACTATATCCGCGGGCATGACCGTTCCCGAGAGGAAGCCCTGAACAGAGGGTCGGCGAATTTCCATCGAGCTGAAACTCATTCGGCGGACACCATCTCCAGTCCACTATCCGTAGAAGATTTTCATACTGATTAAGTTGAGACTTCCAGACGCGGGATCGCCAAACACAACCATTCTTATTCTGAAACTTGCAATCACATTTAGTATACTTACTATGTGCGTTCAATTTTTGGATACTGAAATCGAGTATATCCGCAGGTAGGATTTTCGTCAAATAGGAGGAACGAAAGGAGAGTTGAGACCATCAAATCAGATTTCCAGGCACCAAACGTATTTCAGGTGTTCTTTTTATCATTGTGATATTCTGCACCACGGCCGCGCGATCCGAATCGATGTTGCCGAGTCATTTAAATACCGCGATTTCTTAAAGGTGGAATTTTCGAATGAGCCGGCACAGCGCCCCCGATAGAAATACACATCTCGGTTTCCGTTCAGTGATTGACCCCTTCACTTCTAATCACTTTTAGAAATGTCATGAAAAGGATCTTGATATCAAAAGAGAATGACTGATGTTTTAAATAATATTCATCAAATTCAACTTTTTTTGGAATAGGGAGATCATCCCGTCCGTTGACTTGTGCCCAGCCGGTTAATCCCGGAATCAATTTGTGAATTCCTTTTTGAGTACGAAGGTCGATGAGATCGTCTTGATTAAAAAGCGCGGGCCTTGGTCCCACAAAACTGATTTCACCCCTCAGAATGCTGAAGAGCTGCGGAAGCTCGTCTAGGCTCGTTTTCCTTATAAATCCACCTACTCGAGTAATATAAAGATACGGGTTCTCCAAAAGGTGGGTCGCCACCGCAGGGGTATCGATTTTCATCGTTCTGAATTTAGGCATTTTAAAAATGGCATTATTAACACCAACCCGGTCTGACCAATATAATACGGGTCCCTTAGAGGTGATCTTGATGAATAATGCGATCACCAGCATAGGAATCAGAAGCAAACAGATAAGAATCAAGGCGATCAAAACGTCAAAGATCCGTTTGCCTAGCCCGATCCGAACAAGGATGCCTTGACGTCTCCCCTCACGTGGCGCTTTGACTTTGATAAAAGAGGATTGCTTCACTTCACATCCCTCGCATTCAGGCTTATTTCGCATACTCATTAGACTGATACCAGATGGCCGTTTTTTTTAGCCCCTGCTCCATTGTGTAAGGGGGTTTCCACGATAACACCCGTTTAATCTTATCGGAGTCAATGAGCAAAGAACCCAGCAATCGCTCGACCTCCGCCGACTTTCCGACGATGCGGCCTGCCAGACGAATGACGGATGGTGGGAAATAAAACAACCGGGCGGGACGATTTAAAACACTCGCGATACGATGAATCAACTCGGGAGTTGATACATCTTCGTCGTCCGTCGCATGGAAAATCTCCCCGACCGCCTTAGGATGCGATGCACACAGGCCGATCGCGTCGACCAGATTTCCGATAAAAATAAAACTGCGGAGATTATTAATCGAGTGGAACGGCAACGGATAACCCCGATCTACCAATTGGAGAAGACGGATAAAATTACCGGGATTAAACGGCCCATAAATTAACGGGGGACGAAGGATGACGATTTCCAAGCCGGTTTCCGCAGACACCTGCATCAGTTTTTTTTCTGCTTCGAGCTTGCTCCTTCCATATTCGGATTCCGGATGGCAGGGTGATTCTTCTGTCAACAATTTGTTCGAGAGGTTGGCAACGGCGCCGATCGAGCTTAAAAAGAGGAATCTTCGTACACCTGCCTTTGCGGCGGCGCGCGCGATGAATTCCGTGGCGGCCACATTCATCCTACGAAATTCACCCAGTGGGTCCATGGAATCCTCCTTCATCACATGAACCCTCGCAGAGAGATGGACAACAACATGGACCCCTTGTAAGATGCTCTCCCAGTCGGGCTTCCGACGGATATCGCCGACTTCCGTCCACTCGATTCCTTCGAGCCGATCCCGAATGTTCACGCTCGAACGAACAGCGCCGACAACATTCCATCCGCGGTCTCTGAAAAAAGGGCAGAGATGATATCCCACAAATCCGTTCGCCCCTGTGACCAACACATTCATCTTAATCTTGTATCATGCTCACGTAATTCTTCGATTCTAATTTCACTCTCACCTACCGCCAGTAACCTTCGATAAAGCTTCAAATGCTCGTCGGCAAGGAACTCCACGCCAAAACCTTTTTCAACAATTTCACGGCCGGCGCGACCCAGCCGCGCACGCAATTCCGGACTGATCAACAACATCTGAAGCGCAGAGGCAAGCGCATGAACATCCCGGACCGGAACGAGAAGGCCGTTATGTTCATGGTCCACGACTTCTCGAATGCCGGGAATATCTGTCGCAACAACGGCTCGCCCCGAAGCCATCGCCTCCAATAAAACTTTTGGCAACCCTTCATGGTAGGAAGGAAGCGCAACAATATGACACCCGCGAAAAATATCATCCATATCATCGCGGTAACCCCACCATTCGATATGGGGTTGCCGCGTCCAAATTTTTATTTCTTCTTCTGTTAATGAGGTTGGATTATCCGGATCACATCGGCCGACTAATATAAGCCGATGAGCAATATTCCACCTGATTAATTGACAAGAAGCTTCCAAGAGTTCGAGGAGACCTTTATCCCGCAGCATTCTCGAAGCGAAAAGGAGGGTAGGAACACCGGACCTCTCCGGTGCAGGTTGAAATCGGGTCGTATCGACGCCCGATCCCCGAATCAACACCCCCTGACCTCGCCTCGCAATGAGATCGGCAGACAACAATCGGAAATCTTCCTTGTTTTGGACGATCACGGCTGAATTCTCAACGCTAAATGAAAAGCGATAAATCCGTGTCGCGCAGGACTTTAAAAATCGGTTACTTGAAAATGCCGTCCCGAAACCAGCCACCGAAAAAATTGCTCCCTTGATCCGGCAGAGCCGCACAATGACCGCTCCGTAAACATTCGGCTTTAAGCCGACCGCATGGAGCAGATCCGGTTTCTCACGGTTGAAAACCCGAATCAAAAACAGCAGCAAGAAAAATTCTTTCAGCGGGTTTAATCTTTTTCTGGAAAGGGGAATGGGGATCACCCGGATTCCCTCTTTCTCAATCACATCTCTGTAACGACTGACACGGGTCAGCAGGAGAACATCCCATCCCTCTTGAACCATCCGTTTGGCCAGGTCCAATCGATGCTCGACAAACGTCCAATCCTCAGTAACAAAATATGCGATTTTGTTCATAAGTTTTCTTTGATATGATGATTAACTCTCATCGGCTTTCATCCAGCCACGCCTGGAACATCAATATATCCCATAAATGATATTGCCAATTGCGCGCGCCTGAAAGATGCTCGATCCATTTCTGGCGGATCAACTCTGCTTTGAAGAAACCCGCTATCTTTAATCGCCTCTCATCCAAGAGCGATTCCCCCCACTCCCGCAGCGGACCACGTAACCAGGTATCAATCGGAATACCGAATCCCACCTTGGGGCGCTCGATCAACTCCCGGGGTACGTACTGATGCAGAACTTGTCGCAAAAGCCATTTGCCCTTCCCACCCCGAACCTTCATAGAGAGGGGGACCTGCCATGCGAACTCGACAATGCGAGGATCGAGAAAAGGAACTCGGCCCTCTAAGCTCACCCCCATGCTAGCCCGGTCGACCTTGACCAGAATATCATCCGGTAAATAGGTAACGGTATCGAGATACATCATCTGAAGAGTAAAATCTGACAAATCGGCCCATTGACTCCGATTCGTCAGATGGGTTGGAGGTTCAGAAGCGCCTAAGACGATGGAGGTGGGTTTTTTCCAATGGGAAACCAGCCCTGTATACATCACCTCTGGAGATACTGCCCCAAAAATTTCGGCCAATTTGTGCAGTTTATCGCCAGGCGCGCGATGCTTGGTCTTAAAAGGAAACAGATTAAAAACACGATCCCAAGCCTGAGGTGAAACAGCAGTCAAAACTTGGGCCATCTTATTCCGAAGACGAGGCGGTATCCAGCCGACCTTGTTCCAGATACCTCGCCCCAAAAAGTAGCGATTATAGCCGGCAAACAGTTCGTCTCCGCCATCCCCGGAAAGGCTGACTGTCACATGGCGGCGGGCGAGTTCCGAAACTAAGTAGGTCGGAATTTGAGACGAATCGGAAAAAGGCTCGTCATACAAGGTGGGTAGCTTCGGAATAACGGCCATCGCTTGCTCGGGTGTAATATACAACTCGGTATGATCTGTTCCCAAATGGCGAGCAACCTCTTTGGCATAAACTGCCTCGTTATACCCCGCCTCATTAAAACCGATCGTAAAGGTCTTCACCGGTCGAGCGCTTTGCGCCTGCATCAGCGTCACAACGGTGGAGGAATCGACCCCACCCGAAAGAAACGCGCCCAATGGTACATCGGCTACCATTTCCAGTTTGATCGCGTCTCTCAAAAGGGCATCCAATTGGGCAACCGCTTCTTGGTCAGAACCTGTAAAGGGGTGGGCGACACCCCGCTCCGCAATTTCCCTGGCCGACCAATAAGGAAGTAACGACACGGATGGAAAAGTCGATCTTGAAACAGTCAATATCGTGGCGGGAGAAAGTTTAAAAATACCCTCATAAATCGAATAGGGTGCCGGAATACAATTATGACGTAGATAAAGCGCCAAGGCATTTCGGTTAATCTCTCCCTTTAATGCAGGATGCGCGCGCAACGCCTTTAATTCCGAGCCAAATAAAAAAGTCCTGCCAACCCAACCATAATAGAGCGGTTTTTCACCCAATCGATCCCGTACCAAATAAAGTAATCGATCTTGCCGGTCCCACAGGGCGAAAGCAAACATCCCGTTAAAGCGCTTGACGGCCCGCTCGATTCCCCACTGACGAATGGCTTCCAACATCACCTCCGTGTCGGAGTAACCCCGCCATTTCGATGAGATCGCCTGCATTTCCGCTTCTAGTTCTCTTCGGATTTCTTGATAATTATAGATCTCACCGTTGAAAGAAATTACATAACGGCCGCAGGCGGAATGCATCGGTTGGTGACCTTCAGGGGAGAGGTCTACAATCGAAAGTCGGCGATGTCCCAAGGCGATCCCTGTTTCTGCATCGACCCAGGCACCCCTATCATCCGGACCGCGATGGCGGAGGGTATCGGCCATTCGGGTGGCGATGGCATGGAGGTCATTGCCTTTGGTTTGAAGGGAAATGTCAAGGAAACCGACGAGACCACACATTGGTCCTGCCTAATTCTGCAGAGATGTTAACATTCTATTCGGATCTAGCTTTTATTTTCAACATCACTTCGTGTTACCGTAAAACCATTTGAGCGACCGGATGCCTAACAAATGCATCGAGGTCTTCTGGAATACCAAGCCCGAACATTCCTTCCCCTACAGAACCGATATCGTAAGCGCCAACCTTTTTCCCCATTCGTATTAATTCATTATAAACTGGAGCAACATAGAACTCATTGTTGA
This sequence comes from Candidatus Manganitrophus sp., assembly GCA_028865235.1. Taxonomy (GTDB): domain Bacteria; phylum Nitrospirota; class Nitrospiria; order SBBL01; family Manganitrophaceae; genus Manganitrophus. Next base: position 15,070 of record CP114561.1, on the reverse strand, counting down.
CCTTTAAACCCTTGTGGATCATTATCTCGGCTGCGCGGACGTAATCAGAACCCTTCCTAAAGTTATAAATTCCTACGGTGGCATCGCTGGAAACCACTTCTTTCTCCACCACCTCGATGACATCTTTGGAATCATCAAATCGAACGAAAGACCATTTTGGATCATTCGCCTTCATCGTCATGATAAATCCACCGAGATGACCTAAATCCTCAAACCGAGTCAAGTACTCGTTAATATCGGTATTGATCCACTGATCGCTGTTCGCGATCATCAGTGGATCAGAATTGTTGATGAACGGTCGCGCCAGCAAAACGGTACAGGCCGCCCCTTCTGTCACACGGTCCACCACGACGACCTCGCAATCAGGTGCCCACTTCCGCAACTTCTCATCCACCTGCCATTTCTTGATATGTTCATCCAAACAGATGAATATAAACCGGTGAGAAGAACGAGGACGAAGATTCTCGATGACGACCTCGATCATCGCTCGGTCTCTTAACTGGATCAACGGCTTTGGCAAGATATACCCCGCGTTTGAAAACCGGCTTCCGCGGCCTGCCATCGGGATCACGATATTAAGCATGCTGTTTATCTCCTGGTTTACCGAGGAATTTATCGTTCTTAACACTGGGTGTCTTTACGACCACCGTGATTGTATCTACAACAGCACGGAAATCGGTGGATTCATGCGGTTCGATGAGAATGATATCTCCGGTTCGCACTCTTTTTCCGAGCATTTCTGCTTCGCCCTCCACAATCACGGTATATTCGCTCGCAACAGCATGGTAGTGCTCGGATTCATAGTCTCCCGCCGCATACTTCTTCACTGCCACTTCAAATTCTTTTGTATTCTTCAGTGATGGTTCAAAATCACCGATAAACCATCCCTTCATCATGCTTTCGAGTCGAGATATATTCATACCCTCTCCATTACTACTTCATTTAACTCGTTCAGTTACCGGATCCGTATCAGCTATTTTTTTCATTCGCTCAAATTCCTCGATCTTCTGAGGAGAGTAGAACGAATGATACCTTTCATTGGGAATCGTTACCGCCCCGACCTTTCGGCCGTCCAGGATCAATTCGTTCAGAATGGGAGCGATGTAATAGATCCCCTCGACACTGGAATCTTTACGGATTGCCCGAAACGCCGCAGAGACAAAGTCGGCTCCTCGGTGGAAATAATAGAATCCGGCGATTGCGTTTCGACTGATCGGTCGCTTCTCCGCAGTTTCGACGACCCATCCCTCTTCATCGATCTGGCTATAGGACCACTTCGGGTGTACGGAATCGAAACAGATAACTGCTGCGTCGAGTTGTCTGCTCTCAAAGTCGCTCAACACTTGGTCCAGATCGACGTCAAGTATTTGGTCACAATTTGCGATAATGAGCGGGATGTCATTATCAATCTGCTCCACGGCCATCAGACAGCTGCACGCTGCCCCTTTGGTCTCGGTTTTAAGCCGAATCACGTCACTTTTTTCTGCAAGGAGTCTAAGCGTGTTATCGAGATAATATTTTGAACAATCTCTTTCACCGACGGCGAATATAAAATGCTTCTCCCTCGAGAGTGAGCTTAAGTTATTGATCACCCATTCGATCATAGGCTTTCCATTAAGCTCCACCAGTACCTTAGGGAACTGGTATACCGTCTCATCGAAGAATGTTGATCGGCCTGCCATTGGGACGAGAATATTGATCATAAAGTCACCTCCGCTGCCTTTCCTTGTTCGATATAACCGATCCTTTCCTTAACCTGCTGATAATTGACTTCCGTAACGCTGAAAACGCGCATGAGATGAGCGCCGCTGGCCAGAGCGGCCTTTATTCCATTTTCATTGTCCTCGACGATAAGACACTCGCTCGCTTCAACCCCGAGACGCGATATGGCGGCGGCATACATATCAGGATAGGGTTTGGGTCGCGATACATCCTCCGCAGATAAAGTAAAGTCGATAAACGGCTGCAGGCCGGCTTTATCAAGCATCACTTCCAATGCTCTTTCGGATCGCGTTTGAACAGACGGCCATCCGATAACCATCCGCTCGCAACCGCGATAGAGCAAACTGATGGTTGAAAGTCGGTTTGCAGCGTGTATGAACCAGTTCCATTGTGTACTGTTGCTTCATATCATTGATAAAGCTGTGGAGTCTGCGAGGCAACCCTCGCTCGATTGTGAGCATTTCCAGTTTTTTCTTTGTCGGCAATCCGTCATATGTCACCAAGTGATCGTACCGGCTGATCTCCATCCCAAAAAGGTTGAGCGCCTTATTCAGGGCTTCATAGTGCCAATCCCTGGCGTCGATTAGAACTCCATCCATATCGAAGATAACCGCTTTAATCTTGGATAACATTGAATGCCTCCTGAGCTTGTTCAAATAGGTCGGTACACATATAGAGATTTTTTGCAAGACCCGCCGGAACGCTGGCCAGCCTCTCCCATAACTGGACATGCGACCGGCGGTGCAGTTCCGGAGAAACAACACAAACGCGCTTACCCGAATTAAGTAGTGCCGAAATATCAGCGATCGAATACCACTCCCTTTCAAAAGCATCCAGCCACACCGTATTTGTATATTTGAGCAGGTGTTTTCCGTCCTCATATTCGCTTAATCGAACGGCAAATGGCATCCTCTTTTTCAAATAACCAAAGGTGTCGGGCAACGCCATGTCAAAAACGAAATAATTGTCCACACCATGAGCCTGTAGCATCTGATCCAGCCTCTCGTGCAATCCGTCTGCTTTCACGTTCAATGCAAGTAACGGTTTCTTATCGGCGCCGCGATACGCTTCAAGAAATCGCTCCAGCGGAAGGATATTTTGGCCGACCGGAGGATCATGAGAGACGACTAATCTACCATGATTATCTCGAACATCGGTCTCGACACCGAATCCTCGTTTTACCGCCGCCATGAGCGCGCCGACCGTGTTTTGCTCCTCTTTCTTTACCCACATCCCGCGGTGGCACAAAAGATTCATATCACCCACTTTCTTCTTACAAAAAAAAGAACCATCATATAACAGGTAAAATAAAAGAACGTATTGATTATGGCGTAAAGCCCGTCGCGATACAGAATAATTACATTGCTCATTAAGAATAAATAAAAGATAAGGGGACCGTTAGGTCGATTCAGCGCAGATCGAGACATTTTTCCTTCAAAGGTGCGCAAAAAAATCGCCACCATAGCCAATCCCAATAGGATCGTTGGAACCCCGGCCACTGCGTAAAGCGTTCCAATCATACCAAAGCTGAACCCGGTCCCTCCTTCGGCCCCGAGGTACAACCCCGGAAAGATCAGATCATTCAAGTAGAGCCCTCCGAGGAAATGACTCTTGTCCGGATAAAAGAAACGCGGAACATAGACCAAAACGTTCGACCAAATATGATACAGCCCGATAAAATGATTCGATTCGATGTAGCTCGCCAAGTGCTCTGTATTCACGACAGAGTCGAAGTCACCTGAAAAGTTCAACAAGAAAAATCTCGCTGCATCATCGATCTCGAGTCCGGTTGCACTTCTAGTAATTTTCATAAAAACAATAAATAGACCCAACGCACCGAAAACGGCAAGGTAGCGAACCCGGAGACCGCTCCGGAACCCCAGGAAAAAATAAAATAACAGCATCACGGTAATGGTCGAACCGCGCGAATGAGTAAAACTGTTCAACACAAGAAAAAAACGATGAATAGCAATGCTTTGCCATATTTTTTCAATTGAAAAAAACCATATGCAACGAAGAAACCGCTAAAAACATTCAACACTGAAAAGATCATCAGCGGCCCCATCCCCTTCATGCTGGCCACTCGATCATATCCGCCCTCTGCACTTAACCCGGCATACGCTTGCCATCCGCCCGAGGCCACCATCGCAACGAGGACTCCAGGAAGAGAAAGTAAAAAAATACCCTTGTTTGCGGAAAAAAACTGAGCCCACAATTTTTCATCCATCATCGATTTTGAATCTGTTTTTACTTCGGAGGTGCCTAGCCCCATTAAAGTATATAGCCATAAAAAAACAAGGAGCCCGATGGAGTGAATATACACAGCCTTGCGGATGTTTAATTCGAGGTCTGGATAGATAAGATAAGGCGCAATCGCCAGGGTAAGCCCTATCAGTTGAAGAAGGGTAAATACATACGTTACTTGATAATAATAATGTCTGGCAGCGATTAAGTACGAAACGCCGCCGAACAGCGCCACGCCGTAGCCTATAAACCAATAACTTTCCATATCGGTTAGAAAGAAATGATACAAAAAAACCACGCTTACAAATAATGCGAGCGATACAATTGTTTTCCGTAACATGACAGCACTTACCATCGTCAGCACGAACCCACTTTGTTGGGCTGCTCCACACACAAACGAGCTTTTGATAAAAACCGAAGATAGGCGATATTCGGTCTACACTGACCGACGACGTAAGCAACGGCCGCTTCGGAAATCCGTGCTGCCCTTTTCGGATCGGCATTAAGACTTTCGATGGCCGAAATGATCGATGCTAACGTTCCTTCGTGCGGAACAAAGTGCACGTTTGGCACCATCCCCAAACCGGCATAATACTCCCGCTGCGCAATGAGTACACATCCGCAAGCCATGGCTTCGAACGCACCCAGCGCCGGAAACCCGACCGCTTCTTCTCCAACAATGGCATAACAGTAACGGTTATACAGATCCACGATATCAATATTAAAATAGGCTTTTTGCGACACCGAGAAATGCTTGAATAAGCGACTGAACAGACTGCCTTTTGTTTTGCCTCGGTACAGGCTGATTTTCGAAACGATCCAGTTTCTGAGAGTGGCCTGCTGATCGTGAATCAGCTTACGTACCGGATGATAAGTTGATAAGTGGAAGAAGTTAATGTAGTCACGATACTTCTCGATGGGGATCTCGTCATGGAGATTATGAAAGGTTCCCGTCGCAACACAAAGGGTCTCCCGTTCGGAGAAGGACTGGCGAATCTGGAATCGCGGCGCCACGGCGAAGGGCAATACGAGAAAAGGCCGATCATACCAGTCGAAGAACCGGCGAAAATAAGAATTGTTGCTTATGTCTGAATCCCCAGCCAGTATAACATCATCCAATTTCTTTAAATTTTCCGCCTTTTCCTTCGTCGAGATAAAATAGTGACTCAAATGAAAAATCTTTTGTGCGAATCCGGCCAAATCGGGTAACCGTCTGTCGAATGCTCCTACTGCCGCCTTGTATGAAAATGCAAACAAGGTATCACCTTTTGCTTCAGAAGCATGATGAATCAATTTGATCTTACCTTCCAGATTATTGATCCTAACCCACTGACGTACTTCATAATTGGAGATCCATCGACGAAGAAATCGGGGAAATAGGGAAAAATATCGATCCGGAATAAAGGCAGAAATCGTCCCGTCGACAAATACGCGCAGTTCCCCCGTTTCTGCCAAGGCTCCTTCGATCAAGTAGCTATATTTTTTTAATGGGCGACGTCTCAGCAAACGGAAATGGGGAGGTTCCGCCAAAAAATCATCGACGTGGGGGTTGTAAAACACGATCATTTGGAAACCCTCTCCACACACCGATAAACCCCGCCTGCGACGCCATAGACCAGAGCCTTCATAAGATAACCAAGTACCTTCCCCCAGCGCATCCGCTCACCAAATTCATGGACAAGCATTAAATGACCGCGTGCCAATAACGGCATCCGACGAAACAGGCTCGCCGATACAGACAATCGATCCCCAACCCCGAGGTCATAACATCGCGCCACAACAGTGGAAAGAACTGCAGCGCCATGACATTCAATGATCCGGCAACAACCGAGCCCTTCGTATCCTCTCAGGGATGCAATATAGGGCTCCCGCTTTACGATGTTTTTATTGACTGCAGTCAGCGCTTCGCCAAAAGAGGTATGCTTAAGGTACGTTTCTAAATCCAACAGCCTTTCTTTTTCGAAGCGAGTGCCGACGAAATTTCCAATCTGATCAACGCAGCGAAAAAAAACCAGTGACCGCTCGGAATGTATATCAAGAGTAGAAACCATCGCCTCACCGACCCCCTGGAGTAAGGTGTCGTCGGAATCCAAAAAAATGACCCAACTGCCGCCAGCTGCCAAATAACCTTCATTTTTACTGCCAGTCACACCGCGATTCGTCGCATTGCGCAACAACTTAACCCTACCGGAAAAAATTTCGTCTGAAAATATTTCTTGTATCACCTCTATAGTATTATCCGTCGAGGCGTCGTCGACCACGATGACCTCATAAGATGAAACCCTTTTTAGCTCATCGAGCGCCGAGCGGACCGCTCGCGGCACAATCGCAGCACGATTATATGTCGTAATAACCACGCTCAAAAACAAAGGGATCGACTCGCGAGCGCCATCGCGAACTGCAAGGCTCTCCGCCGCGCCAAAGTCTTCACTTTTAGCGTGAGCAGAGTCGGCCCCTTCAAAAATTGACACTCCTGGCACCCTTTCTTTCTCCATCCAGCGCTTCATTGAATACTAAATAAAATATTGATGATCACTCTTTCCACCAGAGGGGTTGTCGCCCGCTTTAGAAAGAAATTGAATCTCATATTGCACTTCTTGAATATGTGACATGATGGCATTGATAGGCCAGCGCAGCTCCTGCACAGAAAAGCCCGCAGAGCAACAGATATGCCCACATAAATCCGATCAACCCCAAAAAACGAGGAGCGATGGAGAGAAAAATAAAGTACGAAAAGACAGAGACAGAATAAATAACAAAGACGGCCTTGGCCTTTCCTCTCGCAAGAAGCGCATTCTCAAAAACATTTCCATAGAGATACGCGATGCTTGCAAAGGCCATAACTTTTGCCAACGGAGCGCTTGATTCGGCAATCGTCGGGTTTACCCAGATTGAAATAATTTCTTCGGCGAATACCGAAAAGGGAAGATAGAAAACACACGCAATAGCCGTCACTGCAAGCAATCCCACCTTAATTTGCGAAGATTGGGATTTCTTGACGGCATGAGCACGCAATAGAGAAGCAAACATCGCACTATTCAGCGCATGCATCAGTAAATACGCCTTTGAATTAAGATCGAAGGCAAGGGAGTAATATGTTACCGCTTCCCTAGAAAACCACCGCGCCACCAGCACCTTATCGAAGATATTGACGGCAACCGTCAGCAACACAGAGGCCATCACTGGAATGCCCATCACCACAAGCCTCCGTACGCGTCTAAGAGCGCTTACACCTCGCCAGAAAAAAGAGTACCCGAGGCGGCGATTCAGATAAATCACATCGATGACCGCGCGAATCGCCGCAAACGCGATGAGGGTCGGCCCTATTGCCACATGGCTATGGAAGATCAACCCAGCGATAAGAAAAGCGGCACTTTTGGCCATCTCAAAGAGAAAACGGGATCCGTTTAAATAAACAAGATCATTATGCGCCTGAAAAACCGCTGCAACTGTCCCGCTGGTCGCCAGAAATGGCAAAATCAAGGCAAGCCAGCCGTAGAAGATATTTTCATCCCGTGATAGCGTAGAAAAAAGCGATAAAATCGTGAGAGCCGACACCGAGATTGCAATCGCTGTAAATAAATATACCCAGTACAGCTGGCTGATAATTACGGCATGTCGACGGTTGAGCCTGGCAAGACTTCTTCCGACACTTTGCGTAATCACAAAACCGATCCCTACATCAAGGAGAGTGCTTAAGCCCAGTAATGAAAACCCGATGGCGACAATGCCGTATTCTTCTCCCGAAGTCTGATTAATAAAAATTGGTACCGAGATAGCAAAAACAGCAATGGCGAGGCACCTGGTAACGACAAAAGACAGAAAATTAGCAAGGTGTTTTGCGTTGGTTGCGACAAAACTCTTTATCATGATTATGCGGAAGACTTTCTGAGGCCCAGCACCCGGTAACCTCGCTGAATGAGACGCAGCGTGCCACCCCGATATCGAGAAGGAATGAGATGGAACACGACACTCTTTAGCTGCCGATAGGAGTGCATAAGATTCTGACGATGCCCCATGATAGGACGCCGCAAAAAATCCAACCGGTACCCCATTCTCTCCAGCTCCAATGCCGCTGGGCGTATCCATATGCCGCGCTCAACGCCGTGAATGTACGCGAACGCCTCTTTCTTCGTGCATAAAAATCGCGGCATTTTGCACGACCGCTTCGTTCCCTCTAGCTCAAATTCCCAAGCGCTCTCACCACTTTTAAGGATTTTATGGAATACTTCAGAGCGCCACACGGTCGCGAACAAAGTTACTCGATAATCAGCGTTCTCCTCGATCTCGCCAAGATACGCGTTAAGCCAAATTGCCGGCTTGGGATTCGGTCTCAGCCTTAAAAAAGAGAAATTACGGCCGATGGCATCTTCCAACACTCTGAGGAGCCCTTGGGTATCCACCTTTTTTACAAGAAAAGCATCGTCAATCCAGAACAGAAAATAACGATGAGGCAGCCCTTGCACTGCCTGCTGGATTGAACTGGACCAGTCGCGATCCTCTCCGGAAAGAAGCGTGGTAACCTTAGAGTGCTCGAAACGTTTTTGGTTCGCGACCAAGTAAACGGGGAACGGACAGTCAGGCCAATGTTTAAAGAAAAGATCGAATAATGGCTCCCACAAGTCGCTGTATTTGTCGCAAGAGGCAACAACAATCGCGAGATCTGAATTCTCCATTCTTAAGATACCCTCCTGGGTGATTGCGCTCTGGCTGATCTCCACCGCCCGATCACTAATCACCGATTAAACTGCCTCATAGAACGCACGAATCGCGCCGCAAATCCGATCAATTTCGGGATCTGTCAGCTGATTGGCCGAAGGCAACCATAACCCCTCTCGCCCGACACGCTCCGACACAGGATAATTGCCACATATCCCGTATGCCTTCTGCTGGTTAACGGGCGGGTACATCACCCGCGTCCCGATACTTTGTCCCTTTAAATATTCCTGGAGCTTATCTCGCCGCTCGGCCAAACAGTCAACAAACCACGGGGTTGTGTGTCGTAAGTCGTGCTCAAAAAGTCGAATTTCCCGAACAGGCCGTAACCTTTCTTCATACCGATGGAAGATGTCCTTCTTGCGATCCACACGCCAAGGGAGCTTTTTCATCTGCTCGATACCAAGACAGGCTTGAAGCTCGGTGAACTTAAAGTTATAACCGATCGAATCATGGATATCGTTTCCGCCCCCGTGCGACCAAAATCTTTAAGGCGCCGCAGCTTAAACGCAATCCCGTCGTCATCAGTAATGAGTGCCCCTCCTTGACCAGTGGAGATAATCTTGGGAGCGGAAAAAGAGAAACTGCCAACGATGCCGGCTCGACCAATATGACGCCCATCCGGATAGCGGGAACCAAGCGACTGTGCCGCATCTTCAACGAGGAGAAGACCGTACTCAGCCGCAAGCGCTTCGAATGCGGCAATCCCCGCCTTCGGATATCTGCCATTCGCTGCGACCAGCATGATTGCCTTGGTCTTACGGGTGATCGCTTTTCGAGCCAGCTCAAAATCCATGCATAAAGTGTCCGGTTCAACATCGACAAATACGGGCACGGCCCCGAACATTTTGACGGAGTTCGGAGTTGCAATCATTGTGAAATTAGGAATCAGCACCTCGTCGCCAGCTTGAATTCCGCTCGCCATCGCTGCAAGCGTGAGACTGACTGTGCCGTTATTGACAACGATGCAATATTTCGCACCGGTATACTCGGCAATCATTTGTTCAAAACGCTCAGTCCTCTTAAATTCGGTAATAAAGCCGCCTTCATCCATATATTCGCAGATCGCGCGTTTTTCCTCTTCGCCAAACCAAGGCCGCATTTGGATAATAAATTCATCTGTCATTATTCATGCCTCATCAAAAACTGTTTTTCCATTTGAAGAATCTTATCTTTATTTCTTCGCTTAATTTTCTTTGCAGGAATACCTGCATATAAGACCCATTCATCAAGATCTGTTTTAGCTAAAGAGAGCGCCCCAAGAGCCGAACCTTCCTTGAACTTCACGTTTGGAAGAACAACCGAGTTAGCTCCCACAATACTGTGCCTCCCAATTTCGATGACACCAACATCAAGGTTACCTTTGTATTCACTGGATACCATTGGAGTGGCCAACCCTCCCATATAGTCATCGCTTCCAGCGGCCAAAACCACATTCGGCGCCAAAGTCGAGAATGACCCAAATTTAATTAATGCCGAACGGCCACCAATTAACCTGCAACCTGAAGCAATGTGAACGTGGCTTAGAATTATTAATCCCGTCGATATATAAGTAAAGTCATCAATGATCACATTATCCCCAATTTCAACAAGCTCCGGATAACGGATTCTGACGGTTTTACCAATAATCACATTCTTTCCACATTTTTTTAAATTAGAGGGATCAAAAAAAATGTTACTCATCAAAAACGCTTTCTATCTATCTCTGCACCTACATACGGTCCATTTTTTATCTCTAAAACCTGAGTATCATCAACAAGAATAAAATTCATACGTCGTATCCCATCTGTTTTGCAAAAGATATTATTTTCTCTTTTTTTCGCGTCTTTATCGATTTTGCGGGACTTCCGAAATAAATCGTCCACGGTTCCGTCGACTTAGTCAGCAAGGAGTTGGCATAAACGACCGAACCCTCCGCAACTGTTACGCCCGGTACAATCACGACATTCGTCGCCACAGTAGCGAATTATTCAAAAATGACCGGTGCGCAGGTGATATGATCCTTATACTTCTCAGGGATGGTTGGGCCGACGAGTCCTTCACCCCGACAGTCGTCACTTGCGCAAATAATCCGAGAGCCGGCTGCAATCCCAGAGAAGTGATCCATTTTCAAAAATCCCAATGCACCGTCGATGACGGTCACATATGGCGCGATATGGACATAATCCCCGATTTCCGCTTTCACCGTACAATAAAACCCACTGTCAATTGCGCAATGGGAACCCACTTCGACCAAATGCGGTCTGCGTATTTCTACATTCCCACTAATAAATGTATCCTCACCACATTTGGCCAGTTTATGTTTATCATATTGGACAAGCGAATCAATTTTGTGATTGATAGTCATAAAAACTCAACCCCACCTTTCGACCAAGCTGTCCCCCCATACTTTCTTGCGGAGCATATAGTGGGGTCGATATTTCGGATCGCCGGTCTGGCCATGAAGCGTTTCCGATTCCTTTGCCCATCACCCCATAACCATACACAGCGATTTTCATTTTGAATCCTTCCTATTGGCCGATCGGCTTTAAGCGCCGCCGATCGAGATCGGCCCCGACATAAGGTCCATTTTTTATTTCTAAGACCTGCGTGTCATCCTCCAAAATATGGTATCCATGCCCACCGCGAAGGAGCACCAGCACGTCCCCTTCTTCCGCGAAAATTTCCGTCACTTTGATATCCGAAGAATCATAGATATCCGCACGAATCCGTCCCTTCCGAATATAAAGCACTTCCTGCGTCCACAGGAAATCGCGCTTCACTTCATTGTGCGCATGCGCGAGAAGCTCTTTTCCGGCGGGGTAGTTCCAAGTACCGACCTGAGCATAATCCGCATCGGGAGAGAAAAATTTAAGCCCTTGCCCCCACGCATCTTTGGCGGAGATGTATCGGGCTAGCACCAGATCCCCCTCTTTGATTTCCCGAACAGACATTATTTCACCTCATTCTTCAAATACCATTCAATCGTATCCCGCACACCCTGATCGAAAGGGATCTCGGGCGACCAACCCAACAGCTTCGCGCCTCGAGAACCGTCCACTGTCTTATAAGGGGCTCCATCCGGCTTACTGGTATCAAGACGGATGTCGCCTTCATATCCGACATAACGTTTGATCATTTGCGCCATTTCAAGAATGGAAACACCCCGAGCCACACCGATATTAACGGGATCCATGGTCGCCTCCGCATCGAGACCGCGTACCATCGCCTGCGCGCCATCCTCGACGTGCAGCCATTCCCTGACAGGTTTTCCGCTTCCCCAAACAACAACGAAGGAATCTCCTGCCTGCTTTGCATGTACAAACTTCATAATGAGTGCACCGAGGGCGTGTGAGCGTTCTTCCTCAAAGTGATCATCCGGTCCATACATATTCGAAAAGATCAGATTCAAAACATCAACGCCGTACTGTTTGGCGTATGCCCATGAACCCACCCAAGATGCTTTGCGCGCATAGCCATAAACGAGAACCGATTCGTGAAGGGGACCGTCCCAAAACTCTTCTTCCCTGAACAGCGTCGCCCGAGCGGGATAAGCACAATTGGCTATCGGATTGACCATCCGCTTAATTCCAAAGCGATGACTAGCCTCAAGCAAATTTATAGTCATCGCAAGATTATTGCTGAATAGTTCTGCGGGATGTTTATAACCGAAGCTGATGCCACCGACATAAGCTGCACAGTTCAGTACAAATCGAGGATGTACCCGTTCGAACAATTTCATCGTTGCTGTTGCGTCGCGCAGATCTACACCCAAGCTCAACGCAGTCTTCTCATAGACGAATCCCCGTCTATCCAATAGACGGCAGACCGCCTTGCCGAGGAATCCAGTGGCTCCCGTGACCAGAATCATGCTTCTTTCCCGCCATAATCTTCATATTTCAAATCATAATTCACCATGAGTTTCACTAATTCGCGAATGGATACTTTTGCCTGCCATCCGAGCTCACACTTTGCTTTTGAGGGGTCTCCGCAAAGCAGATCGACTTCTGCCGGGCGGTAATAGCGCGGATCGATCTCCACCAAAACTTTCCCAGTCGCTGCGTCGATCCCTTTTTCTTCAACTCCGGCACCGCGCCATTCAATATGAATGCCGACGACTTCAAAGGCATACTCGACAAACTGTCGAACCGAATAGGATTCGCCTGTCGCAATAACATAGTCCTGCGGAGTCTCCTGTTGGAGCATCAGCTACATGGCCTCGACGTACTCCTTAGCATATCCCCAATCCCGCTTCGCTTCGAGATTACCCAATTTGAGCACCGTTTGCCGTCTTTGCACGATACGCGCAACAGCTTTTGTAATTTTCTTTGTCACAAAGGTTTCGCCACGACGTGGGGACTCATGATTGAACAAAATACCATTACAGGCATACATACCATAAGCCTCGCGATAATTCACGCTGGCCCAGTAGGCATAGAGCTTCGCTGCACCATAGGGGATTTCGGGTAGAAAGGGGTTCTCTCGTTTTGCGGGGCGGTTTCCGGCAATCCACCAAACAACTCCGAAGTTGATGCCTGATAAAATTTTGTTTTTATTTTTAAATCCTTGATCGCGTTTAACAAACGGATGGTTCCTACCGCATCCACTTCTGCCGTATACTCCGGAACCTCAAACGAAACAGCAACGTGCGACTGAGCACCAAGATTATAGACTTCATGTGGCTCAGTCCGTAACAACAAAGTATGCAAGTTACTCGAATCGGTGAGATCACCATGATAGGTAATAAATCGATCGTGAGACATCAGGTGATCCACTCGGTCCGTCGTAAAAACAGACGAGCGTCGCAATATGGCGTGAACCTCATATCCTTTCTCCAGTAGAAGCTCCGCAAGATAAGATCCGTCCTGCCCGGTCACCCCTACAATAAATGCTCTTTTTTGCATATAAGCCTCAGTCAAGTAGTCCGCTCACGATTTATGGCTTCGACACAAACACTACTCTTCTAATCGACAAGTAAACCGGCACCTACGATTGCTCAGCCCTTATCGATTTATCGATCTTCTCCTCTTGGTACCGCTAAAGATTCAATCCCCTTTTCAATTTCGAGGAAAACACCGCCTGGATCGCCGTTTCCGTTTTTCGTCCTTCTGAGAGCCTGCTTCTCGTTCTCAACCATTTCCATAATGAAGACGATGAGCATACTGAAAACCGCGGCGGCGAACGTGGAGAAGAGAACGATCGAGAGTCGCTTTGGTTTTGACTTCTTGCCCGGAACCTTTGCTATGTCCAGGATCTGTACCGTAGGACTATCTTTCGCTTCTTGTATTCTGGCCATTTCATATTGTTGTACCAACAGACCATATAATGTCTCTTGGACTTTCACATCTCTTAGAAGGCGGGCATATTGAAGAGCGAGATCGGGCATTTTTAGTTGTAGGGATAAAAAGACTTCGTGATTCGGGAGAATTACCCTTTTTCCCTTCTTCTAATTCCCGCAGACTTCCCCTCAGTTCGTCCACCTGAGCTTTTAATATTTCGGCCTGTGGATTATTTGAAGTTGCGTAAGAAAGAAAGGTTTGAAGCTCCACTTCCTTGGCCATTAACTGGCCTTTGACTCTACCGATGGCGTCGATGATCGCCTTCGACTGATCATCAAGTTTAACGGCTCCATTTTTTTCTTGAAAAGTCTTGACCGCCTCCTCAATCCTTGCAAGTTCCACTTTCCCTTCCTCGAGTCTCTTTTCAACAAAAGTCCTCATTCTGCCGCCAGAGGTCATGACTACACCTTTATTTACTTTATCTAATTCCTCAACAAAAGCACTGGCAATAAGAGCAGCCCGCTGAGGATCCTTATCTTCAACAGTAATTGAGATGATGTCTTCCTTAGATTTTTGTAATCCTAACCCTTTCACTTAGGCCCCTCTCGCATCTTCAATTGTCTTCTGTTCGAAAACGTTTATCAGATCGAAACGATTGATAATCGCGTCCCAGACGGTTTGACTTTTCAGAATTCCAACCCATAAATCAGCGGGGGACTTAATACCAAGAAACCACCGGACAGACCGCCGAACCCCCCAGCAAGCTGAGATACAGCCATCCCCGCCATTCCGACGGAGCCCTCCTGCTGTGGAGGTAAGATACTGGTAGAGGAAGCATAGATCTTCGGAAGAAGAAGGCTAATAATAATTGACGCAATAAAGGCTCCTGTTACAATAAATCCAATCAGCCTTTTCCGCCTTACCAACACCCTCCAGTAGTCGAGCAGGTTTATTTCGTCGTCATTATGCATGAATATAAGTTCCTGTTGAGGTTAGGGAAAATTGTTCTTCAATCATGCACTTTCAAAACGCCACAATCAAAACCCCGGCCGTCACCGCAATCTGGTAGAGGATCTGCGTCACATCCTTCACCTCCCGGAGCCAGTGGATCCGCTCCACCCGCTCTGGTA